>NZ_JAVREZ010000008.1:0-446098 GCF_031845645.1 Streptomyces doebereineriae | reverse complement strand
GGCCACCCGGCGCCAAGAACAAACACCGGGCCCCCCGCTACGACGTCGGCAAGACCGTCAAACGCCCCGAGACCCTCACGGCCATCGGCAAGCCTGGAAGATCTTGGTAGATAAAGAACAAGCTCAGTGTCTGTTCCCTTGCCCTCGCCGCCTCCGCCTGTGGATCGGGCGACGACACGGCGAGCGGCAAGACCCGCATCACGGTCAACTGCATGCCGCCCAAGAGCGCCAAGGTCGACCGTCGGTTCTTCGAGCAGGACATCGCGTCCTTCGAGAAGCAGAACCCGGACATCGACGTCGTCGCGCACGACGCCTTCCCCTGCCAGGACCCCAAGACCTTCGACGCCAAGCTCGCCGGCGGGCAGATGGAGGACGTCTTCTACACGTACTTCACCGACGCCAAGCACGTCGTGGACATCAACCAGGCGGCCGATCTCACCCCGTACGTCAAGGAGTTGAAGAGTTACGGCACCCTCCAGCAGCAGCTGCGCGACATCTACACCGTCGACGGGAAGATCTACGGCATCCCGCGCACCGGCTACTCGATGGGCCTGATCTACAACAAGAAGCTCTTCGCTAAGGCCGGCCTCGACCCCGAGCAACCCCCGGCCACCTGGCAGGAGTTGCGCGCCGACGCCAAGAAGATCGCCGCGCTGGGCGACGGCACCGTCGGCTACGCCGACTACAGCGCCCAGAACCAGGGCGGTTGGCACTTCACCGCCGAGCTCTACTCCCAGGGCGGCGACGTCGTGAGCGCGGACGGCAAGAAGGCCACCATCGACACCCCCGAGGGCCGGGCCGTCCTGCAGAACCTGCACGACATGCGCTGGACCGACGACTCCATGGGCAGCAAGCAGCTCCTCGTCATCAACGACGCCCAGCAGATGATGGGTTCGGGCAAGCTCGGCATGTACCTCTCCGCCCCGGACAACATCCCGATCCTGGTCAAGGAGAAGGGCGGCGACTACAAGGACCTCGCGCTCGCCCCGATGCCCGGCGGCGAGGGCACGCTCATCGGCGGCGACGGCTACATGGTCAACAAGAAGGCGAGCCCCGACCAGATCAGGGCGGGCCTGAAGTGGCTCGACCACATGTTCCTCAGGCCCGGCGCGGGATTCCTCGGCGACTACGCCCGCGCCAAGAAGGCCGATGCCCCGGTCGGCCTGCCCGAACCACGCCTGTTCACCGGCGCCGCCGACACCAAGGACCAGCAGGTCAAGAAGGCCAACGCCAATGTGCCGGTGGAGAACTACCAGGCCTTCCTCGACGGCAACCAGTCCCTGAGGATGAAGATCGAGCCGCCGAACGCCCAGCAGATCTACTCCGTCCTCGACGGAGCCGTCTCCGCCGTCCTCACCAAGAAGGACGCCGACATCGACCAGCTCCTCAAGGACGCCTCCGGCAAGATCGACGGCATCCTGGCCCGGAGCTGACCCCCATGAAGACGGTGGAAAGCCCGCCCCACGAGGCCATCGCCGTACCCCCGATCCAGGCGCCGCCTCCCGCAGGGGACCGGAGGCGGCGCCGCCTCGCCGACCAGACCCGCGCCTACGGCTTCCTCCTCGGCGGACTGCTCTGCTTCGCCCTCTTCTCCTGGTACCCGGCGATCCGCGCCGTCGTGATCGCCTTCCAGAAGTACACGCCGGGTTCCGAGCCCGAATGGGTCGGCACCGCCAACTTCACCCGCGTGTGGCACGACCCGGAGTTCACCGCCGCCTGGCGCAACACCCTCGCCTTCACCCTGCTGGCCCTGCTCATCGGCTTCGCGATCCCCTTCGTCATGGCCCTGGTGCTCAATGAGCTCAGGCACGCGAAGGCGTTCTTCCGGGTGGTGGTCTACCTGCCCGTCATGATCCCGCCGGTGGTCAGCGCCCTGCTCTGGAAGTGGTTCTACGACCCCGGAGCCGGCCTCGCCAACGAGGCGCTGCGCTTGTTGCACCTGCCCACCTCGAACTGGTCCAACGGCGCCGACACCGCGCTCGTCTCCCTGGTGATCGTGGCGACCTGGGCCAACCTGGGCGGCACCGTCCTGATCTACCTGGCCGCCCTGCAGTCCATCCCCGGCGAGCTGTACGAGGCCGCCGAACTGGACGGGGCGAACCTCCTCCAGCGCATCCGCCATGTGACGCTCCCTCAGACCCGGTTCGTCGTCCTGATGCTGATGCTCCTTCAGATCATCGCGACCATGCAGGTGTTCACGGAGCCGTTCGTGATCACCGGTGGCGGTCCGGAGAACGCCACGGTCACCGTTCTCTACCTGATCTACAAGTACGCGTTCCTCTACAACGACTTCGGCGGCGCGTGTGCGCTGAGCGTCATGCTCCTGGTGCTGCTGGGCGCCTTCTCCGCCCTGTATCTACGGCTGACCCGGTCCGGAGAGGGGGATCTCGAATGAGCACCCGCACCCTGATCTCCCCGGCGACGCTCGCCCGCCCGCGCGGCAGGGCCGTCTACTGGACCGTCTTCACCACGGTCGTCGTGCTCTTCGCGCTCGCCTTCCTCTTCCCCGTCTACTGGATGGTCACCGGGGCGATGAAGTCACCGGACGAGGTGACGCGCACGCCGCCCACCCTCGTCCCCGAGCAGTGGCACCTCGACGGCTACACCGACGCCTGGGACCTCATGCAGCTCCCGCAGCACCTGTGGAACACGGCGGTCCAGGCGGCCGGCGCCTGGGCGTTCCAGCTCGTCCTGTGCACGGCCGCCGCCTACGCCCTGTCCCGGCTCAGGCCCGTCTTCGGCAAGGTGGTCCTCGGCGGGATCCTCGCCACGCTGATGGTCCCGGCCCAGGCCCTGGTCGTACCGAAATACCTGACCGTGGCCGACCTGGGCCTGCTCAACGACCCCCTCGCCATCTGGCTGCCGGCCGTCGCCAACGCCTTCAACCTGTACCTGCTCAAGCGGTTCTTCGACCAGCTCCCGCGCGATGTGCTGGAGGCCGCCGAGATCGACGGGGCCGGAAAGCTGCGCATCCTGTGGTCGATCGTGCTGCCCATGTCGAGGCCGGTCCTCGGAGTGGTCTCGATCTTCGCGCTGGTCGCCGTCTGGCAGGACTTCCTGTGGCCGCTGATGGTCTTCTCCGACACCGACAAGCAGCCCATCAGCGTGGCACTCGTCCAGCTGTCGCAGAACATCCAACTGACCGTGCTCATCGCCGCGATGGTGATCGCCAGCATCCCGATGGTCGCCCTGTTCCTCGTCTTCCAGCGGCACATCGTCGCCGGCATCGGCGCGGGCAGCACGAAGGGCTGACACCGCCCGTCCGCCTACAGAAGGGAACCCCCAGTGGGACAGCCCAGCGAGTGGTGGCGGTCCGCCGTCATCTACCAGGTCTACGTCCGCAGCTTCGCCGACGGCGACGGCAACGGCACCGGCGACCTCGCCGGAGTCCGCGCCGGACTGCCGTATCTCGCCGAACTCGGCGTCGACGCCCTGTGGTTCAACCCCTGGTACCTCTCCCCGATGAAGGACGGCGGCTACGACGTCGCCGACTACCGCGCCATCGACCCCGCCTTCGGCACCCTCGCCGAGGCGGAGAAGCTGATCGCGGAGGCACGGGAGCTGGGCATCCGCACGGTCGTCGACATCGTGCCCAACCATGTATCCGACCAACACCCCTGGTTCCAGGCAGCTTTGAAGGCGGGACCGGGCAGTCCCGAACGCGAGCTGTTCCACTTCCGGCGCGGACGCGGCAAGCACGGCGAACTCCCGCCCAACGACTGGCCGTCGCAGTTCGTCGGCTCCGCCGAGCCCGTGTGGACGCGACTGCCCGACGGCGACTGGTACCTGCACCTGTTCACCCCGGAACAGCCCGACCTCGACTGGGCCCACCCGGCCGTCCGCCAGGAGCATGAGGACATCCTGCGCTTCTGGTTCGAACGGGGAGTGGCGGGCGTCCGCATCGACTCGGCCGCCCTGCTCGCCAAGGACCCCGCGCTGCCCGACCTGGCCGGCGGACCCGACCCGCACCCCTTCGTCGACCGCGACGAACTCCACGACATATACCGCTCCTGGCGCGCGATCGCCGACGAGTACGACGGAGTCTTCGTCGGGGAGGTCTGGCTCCCGGACACCGAACGCTTCGCCCGCTACCTGCGCCCCGACGAGCTGCACACCGCCTTCAACTTCTCCTTCCTGTCCTGCCCTTGGGACGCCGGGCGGCTGCGCACCTCGATCGACACGACCCTCGCCGAGCACGCCCCGGTCGGCGCCCCCGCCACCTGGGTGCTGTGCAACCACGACATCACCCGCACGGTCACCCGCTACGGCCGTACGGACACCGGCTTCGACTTCGCGGCCAAGGCCTTCGGCACCCCGACCGACCTCGCCCTCGGCACCCGGCGTGCCCGAGCGGCGGCTCTGCTCTCGCTCGCCCTTCCCGGGGCCGTCTACGTCTACCAGGGCGAGGAACTCGGCCTGCCCGAGGCGGACATCCCGCGCGACCGCATCGAGGACCCCATGCACATGCGCTCCGGCGGCAAGGACCCCGGGCGCGACGGATGCCGGGTGCCGCTGCCATGGACGGCCGGGGCGCCCCACGCCGGGTTCGGCGGCGAGCCCTGGCTGCCGCAGCCCGCCGACTGGGCGTCGTACGCCGTCGACCGGCAGGCCGTGGACCCCGGGTCGATGCTCAGCCTCTACCGCGAGGCCATCCGGCTCCGGCCGGTCTTCGGCGACGGCCCGCTCACCTGGCTGTCCGCGCCCGAGGGTGTTCTCGCCTTCGCCCGTGCGGGCGGTGCCCTGTGCGTGGTGAATCTCGCCGACGCCGCAGTGGACCTGCCCGAGCACACCGCACAACTGCTTGCCAGCGGCCCCTTGGACGGAGTGGGCCGACTGCCCACGGACACCGCGGTCTGGCTCCGGAGCTGAGACCGCAGCACCCCCACACGAAGGGATCAGCACATGCGCAGATCCGTCAGGGGCATGCCAATTATCATGGTGGCTGGGCCCACGCGGCGGCGGCGCCACCCTCCCCTTCACCTCGGTCGAGGCCGAGTCCGCCACCACGACCGGCACGAGGATCGGCCCCGACCACACCCGTCATTATCGGTCGGTCTCGTCTGCCACGGCGGTGGCGATCCCGACGGCGAAGCGGGTGCGGATGTCGAGGGAGCCGCCGCCCTTGTTCGACCGGACCAGCTTCTGATCGGTACGCGGATGGCGTCTCAGTTGTGCTGTTCGGCGTCTATCAGGGCGAGGGCGTTGTGGATGCCTTGTTCGAGGAGTTGGTCGGCGAGTTGCCGGTCGGTGAGGGCGCGGGAGAGTTGCAGGGTGCCGGCCATCATGCCGAGGAGGCTGAGTGCCTTCAGGCGTGCTGAGGGTGGGTCGTGGGGTGCCAGGCGGGCGGCGAAGCCGTCGATGAGGACCAGGGCGCCGTCGGTGTAGGCCTGCCGGGTGGTGTCCGTGGAGCGTGCGATCTCGTCGAGGAGGGCGGCGTTGGGGCAGCCGTCGTCGATGGTGTCGCGCTGCTGGGTGGAGAAGTACCAGCGGATGATCTGTTCGAGGCCGGCGCGGCCGGGTGCCGCTTGAGCGACGATGTTCTCGTGCTGGGCGCGCATCTGGTCGGCCACGGCGGTGGCGACGAGGTCGTCCTTGGAGGCGAAGTAGGCGTAGAAGGTGCCGTTGGTCAGTCCCGCGTCCTTCATGAGGGTGGCGACGCCGGAGCCGTCGATGCCGTTGTGCTTGAGGCGGCGGCCGGCCGTCGTGATGATCCGCTGCCTTGTCTCCTGCTTGTGTTCTTTCGTGTACCGCACGATGTGTTCCTCCGTCGCGGCAGCCGGGGCGGGTGCCCCGGCTGCCGCCGTGGTCGGGTCAGTGGGCCGCACCGGCCAGGAGCGCGGGGAGGTTGATCCTGGCGGTCTGCAGTTTCGGGTCGTGGGGGTCGGGGACCCCGCCGTCGGTGATGTACAGGCGGTCGCCGCGGACCGCGGTCGCGGAGGGCGAGGCGAGGCCGTCCGTGCTGGTCAGGACGGGCTTGTAGGTGCCGCCCGGGTAGATGACCACGACCCTGTCCGGGCCGTTGTTCGAGGAGGAGCCGTTCTGCGCGGCGAACACCACGTCGGAGTACGGGGTCAGGAAGCTGAGGTCGTCGATGTTGGGCAGGCCGCCCGCGATCTGGTGGATGGGGCCGGGCGCGCCGGCGGGGGTGATCGGTACGCGCAGCAGGGTGCCCTTGTTGAAGTTGCTGATCCACAGGGCGCCGTTGTGGAACCTGAGCCCGTTGGCGCCGATGGGCAGGGCCTCGGTCGGCACCGGGGCGAGAGCGGCGTCGGTCAGCCACGGCGTCGCCGGTCCGCCGGAGACCGGGACGGACCAGATGGTGCCCTTGAGGCTGTCCGCGATGTAGAGGGTGCGTCCGGCCGCATCGACGGCCAGCCCGTTGGGGCCCGAGTCGGCGGGCAGCGCGGCGACGCGCTGCGGGCTACCGTCCGCAAGCAGCTTGTACACGCCGTTGCGGTCCGCGTTGCCCGGGGCCCACAGCGCGTAGTAGACGGTGCCGTCACTGCCACGGGCGTTGCCGCTGATCGCCTCGCCCACCTGCCCGGTGACGAGCACCGTGCGCTCTCCGGAGGCGGAGATGCGCATCAGCTCCGGACCGTGGGTGCGCTGGCACACCGCACAGCTGCCGAGCATGGACAGGGTCACCGAACCGTCGGGGTTGGCGGTGATGTTCTCCGGGATCTCACCGGCCGCGAAGTCGAACCTCGCCGCGGTCCGTACATCGGTGACAATGGGTCCGCTGTACGAGCCTCCCGTCCATGCCGACGCGGACGGCGCCGAAGCCAGGACGGCCGCCGCCGCGGTGACCGCCAGCGCTATGCCGACGTTCCTCTTCACAAAACGCCGCGCGCCGGGTGCACTGCGCCGGGCCGTGTGCTGGTGGTGCTGCTGCATGACTCTCCTAGGTAAATCAACAAGTGGCTGAGCAAGGGACGTTGGGACCGGGGGCAACCCGCGGCGAGTGTCAGTTCGGCATCCGGTTGAACCTGCGGACGATGCGGTCGAAGATCCGGGCCGGTAGGACGCGGTGGAACACGCTGATGCCGGCGGCCGTCGTGCCGGCGGTGCGCCGCAGTTTCGGGTTGCGGTCGGTGGCCGCGGCGACGATGACCTTGGCCACGGTGGCGGGATCGTCGCCGCCGCTGAGGTTCTTGGCCAGTACCTCGTCGAAGGTGCGCCGTCCCGACGCGTAGAGCGGCATGGGGGTGTCGCCCTGCACGCTGTGGTCCCCGAACGGGGTGTTGATCGGGCCGGGCTCGACGAGCAGGATCCGCACGCCGTGCTCGCGGACCTCGTGGTCCAGCGACCCGGAGTAGCCCTCGACCGCGTGCTTGGTCGAGGTGTAGATGGACATGAACGGGCTGGGCACGAACCCGCTGAGGGAGGAGACGTTGATGACGCGTCCGCTGCGCTGCGTGCGCATGTGCGGCAGCACCGCCCTGGTCATCCGCATGATGCCGTAGACATTGACGTCGAAGACCTCCTGCGTCCGGGCGACGGAGAACTCCTCGCCGGCGCCGTTGGCGCCGACGCCGGCGTTGTTGACCAGGACGTCGATACGCCCGAACCGGTCGGTCACCTGCTTGACCACGGAGGCGACCGATTCGTCGCTGGTCACGTCGAGGTCGAGGTAGGTCACCCCGGCGGGCGCACTGACCCGCGCGGTGTTGCGGGCGGTCCCGATCACCTCGAAGCCCGCCGCGGCGAAGGCACGGGCCGTCTCCTTGCCGGCCCCCGAAGAGGCACCGGTCACCAGCACCACCGGCCGAGTTGTCGCCATCACGAGCTCCCTAGACTTCGACGTACTCACGTATGCCTTACGTTCGTATGTCTTACGTTCGTACGACCATAGGGGGATCCTCGATCGATGGCAAGTGGTTACGCCCGGTGATTCGAGAAGGATCCGGGAAACGCGGGTTGTGGCACGGGAGAGGCCATGAGCGGACGACGAGTCGGATTCGTCGGCTGACGTCCTGCATGCATGGCGCAGGGGCCCAGACGGCGGAGCCCGGGCAGGGCCTGACGGCACCGCACCGTTGAACGTGGTCGCCTGATCGGGTGCCAGTCGGGCGCGAGGACGGTGGCGTGGCGGCCGCGGTGGTCGGAGTGGACGAGAGCCAGGATGTCCGGGTGCGCGGAGAGGGGGTCGTGGGAGATCGCGGTGCCTTCCCGAGCTGCGCGGTCACTGTGGGTGAGGGCAGCGATGCGGTGGCCGCGTTCATGGTGGCTTGTTGGCCGGCGGCCGCGAAGTGGACCGCGGAGGTCGATGCCCGCATCAAGGAGCCGCTTCCGGCTCGTCGTTGGTCGACCTGGCATGCCGTTGGTCAGGACGTAGCTGCCGTCGGCTCCGCGCAGGCTGTCTGTATCCAGGAAATGTCATGGCGGGCCCTGGAGGCCCGAACACGGGTCAGCCCCGGCTCCGTCGCTCTCGGAGCCGGGGCTGACCCTGCATCGTGTACGGCGAGGCGTCCCCACCCCGCGCCGTACACGAAGTACGGGAAGTGCCCGAAGTGATCGCAGTACCCGAAGTGCCGGGCGTACCCGGTGTACGGGCCGTCAGTGGGCGATCACCGGGATCTTCATCTCGTCCTCGGCACCCTCGCCGGAGCCCGGACCGACTTCCGGCTTGCCGGTGTTGATGAATGTCGCGGCGATCGTCGCGGCGAGCACGAGGATGCCGACGGCGAACCAGATCGCGTTGGTGTACCCGTGCACCTGGCCCTCCAGCTGGACCAGCTGCTGCTGGGCCTTGGAACCGGCGCCGCCGATGTGGTCCTTGATGTACGAGGTCGTCGCGGAGGCGGCGATCGTGTTCAGCAGGGCGGTACCGATCGCGCCGCCCACCTGCTGCGAGGTGTTGACCATCGCGGAGGCGACACCGGAGTCACGCGGCTCGACACCGTGCGTGGACAGGGAGAGGGCGGGCATGAACGCCGTACCCATGCCGAGGCCGAGCAGCACCAGCCCCGGCAGGATGACACTGGCGTACGAGGTGTCGATCTCCAGCCGGGTGAGGAAGAACATGCCGGTCCCGGCGACCAGGAAGCCCGGAGCCATCAGCAGGCGCGGGGGAACCAGGGTCATCAGGCGGGTGCCGATCTGGGTGGAGCCCACCATCAGGCCGCCGATCAACGGCAGGAAGGCGAGGCCGGTCTTGACCGGAGAGTAGCCCTTCACGAGTTGCATGTAGTAGGTCAGGAAGAGGAACAGGCCGAACAACGCGATGATCGCGAGGCCGAGGGAGAGGTAGACGCCTCCGCGGTTGCGCTCGGTAATGACGCGCAGCGGCAGCAGCGGGGCCTTGACCTTGGACTCGGTGAAGACGAACGCGGCGAGCAGCACCGCCGCGGCGACGAACAGGCCGACCGTCGTGGAGTCGCCCCAGCCGTCGGACTCGGCGCGGGTGAAGGCGTAGACCAGCGTGACCAGACCGAGGATGGACAGGACGACGCCCGGGATGTCGAGCGGCGAGCGGTTGCGGCTGCCGGACGGCTCACGGATGACGAAGTACGCGCCCACGGCCGCGATGACCGCGAACGGGATGTTCACGAAGAACGTCCAGCGCCAGTCGAGGTACTCGGTGAGCAGGCCGCCGAGGATGAAGCCGACGGCGCCGCCGCCACCGGCGATCGCACCGTAGATGCCGAACGCCTTGGCGCGCTCCTTGGCCTCCGTGAACATCACAGCGAGCAGGGAGAGCGCGGCGGGCGCGAGCAGCGCGCCGAACGCACCCTGGAGGGCACGGGCGCCGAGCATCGTCGCCTCGTTCGTGGCCGCGCCGCCGAGGGCGGACGCGACGGCGAAGCCGATCAGACCGGCGACGAAGGTGCGCTTGCGGCCCCAGAGGTCCGCGATACGGCCGCCGAAGAGCAGCAGACCACCGAAGGCCAGGGCGTACGCCGTGATGACCCACTGGCGGTTGCCGTCGGATATGCCCAGGTCCTGCTGGGCGGACGGCAATGCGATGTTCACGATGGTTGCGTCCAGCACGACCATCAGCTGGGCGAGCGCGATGAAGCTGAGCGCTTTCCAGCGGTTGGAATGGGAGTCGGCTGCCGCCTTGGCGGTGGCCTGAGCTGTTTCAGACATGGGGATACCCACTTCGGGACTTCGGGGCGAAAAACGATGAGAGAAGTTCAGAGAGACAAAGCTGGAGATGAAGAGCGAGACGTCGGGACGTCGAGACAGGGACAGGGACCGAGTGGTTACTGGTTACGACTACTGACCGGCGCCGAGCGCCGAGCGCCGAACTGATCGGTATCGATCTGACCGACCGGATCAGTCACGCTCGTCGCATGTCCTCCACGGTCATGGCCGATCCGGGCAGTACGCCCTCGCACTCGGTGCCCCCGGCCGCTCGGGGTGGTCCTGGTCGAAGTTCTTCGCGAGCATCGGACACAGGGCGCCGATCCGCTCGTCCGCCGCCATGTGCACGAAGCCGCACAGTGCCCGACCATGCCGTCCCTGGTGGCGACGTCCACGGCTACTCGGCTCCGCCCAACTCGGGGCAGTCCGCAGCCTCCACCGATATCGGAGCGGTTCACCGTCTGCAGATCTCAGCCGGGGAGCTTGTTGCTCTTGCGGATCTGTCCGTCGAAGACCCCGGCGGGAAGGATACGGTGCGCCGCGCTGACGAGCCGGGCTTGCCGGCCGGCGGTGTACCGCACCTTCGGCTTGGAGTCGGTGGCGGCCGCGACGATCACCTTCGCGACGGTGGCGGGGTCGTCGCCCTCCTCGTTGACCGCCAACGCCACCTTGTCGGCGATACGCCGCTGCTCCGCATAGATCTGCATGGGCATGTCGGGCTCGACGGTGTTCGCCTCGAACGCGGATTTGGTACCGCCCGGCTGGACGATGAGGGCCCGGACCCCCTGTTCGCGGATCTCGTGGTCCAGGGACTCGGTGTACCCCTCGAGCGCGTGCTTGGACGCCGAGTAGTTGGCCATGTAGGGCGCGGGGAGGAACCCGAGGACGGATGAGATGTTGATGATGCGCCCGCTTCCCTGGGCGCGCATGTGCGGGAGAACGGCCTTGGTCATGCGCATCACGCCGAAGACGTTGGTGTTGAAGAGGCGCTCGGCCTGCGCGAGAGTGTTTTCCTCCCACGCGCCCGAGGAGCCGACGCCCGCGTTGTTGACGAGAACGTCGATCCGCCCGAACCGCTCGATCACCTGCTTGACCGCGGCAGCGACCGAATCGTCGCTGCCCACGTCGAGGGCGAGGAACGTCACGCCGTCACGACGGTCGGCTCCCGACGTCTTCCGGCTCGTTCCCACCGTCTCGAAACCCGCTGCGGCGAGCGCGAGGGCAGCCGCCTTTCCGATACCGGTGGACGCACCTGTCACGAGTGCCACCGGCTGAGTCGTCGCCATCACAAAGCTCCCTTGGTTTTAGAGTACGTCCGTATGTCGTACGGTCGTATGTCTTACGTTCGTACGACCATACGGGGGTCCGTCGGTCGATGGCAAGTGGTCGGGTCCGGCGGTTCGAGAAGGATCTCGGGAAAGGCCCCGGTCAGGTCACCGCCGCCGCGGGAGCGGATCAGCGCGCGGCCATCGGCCCACCGGCCCACGAATGCCCGGTAGCCGTCCCACTTGGGCTCAGCCGCGCATCGGATCCGGCAGGGACCAGGGCGAAGGGATGGTGGACGTCTTCCACCGCGTGCCGTGGCTGCGGGGCGGTGTCGCCCGGTCAGCGGATCCGCGGCAGGGCCTTGTCCGGGTGCACGGCGTGTACGTACTTCACGGCGATGCTGGGATGGATGCCGAAGAGGCGCACGAGATGGACCGGATCGGCGGTCACCCCGGGCCTCGTCCAGGATGCGGTCGGCCCATAGGTCCGGGAGGTGATGAGCAGGTGCGGGTTGGTGGCCTCGGGCCAGCGGCGGCGCTCGCGCAGCCAGTCGGCCACCAGGTCGGTGCTCAAGTCGTCGAGGTGGACGCTCCCTGCCCAGCGGTGCCGGCCTGTGCTGCCTCCGCCTCTCCGTCAGCGCCAACACCGGCTGGCCCGCAGGGCAGTTCAGCGAAGTGGAGGCGTATCCGACTTCGTGACGACGGCGTCCTGAACGACTCCGCGCTTCGCCGCCTGGATCTGCTCGTACACATGGGTGCGCAGTTCGGCGAAGCGCGGGGCCACACGCGTGTGCAACTGGTCCCGCTCGTCCGGCAGATCGACCTTGAGCTGCTCCTGCACGACCGTGGGCGAGGCGGACAGCACGATCACCCGCTCGCCCAGGTAGACCGCCTCGTCGATGTCGTGGGTGACGAACAGGATCGTGATGCCGCGCTCCCGCCACAGCCGTCGTACGAGATCCTCCAGGTCGGCGCGGGTCTGCGCGTCCACGGCCGCGAACGGCTCGTCCATCAGCAGGACCTCGGGCTCGTACGCGAGTGCGCGGGCGATCGCGACGCGCTGCTGCATACCGCCGGAGAGCTGCCAGGGATACGCCCCGGCGGCCTCCGTGAGGTCCACCGACTCCAGTGCGTCGGCGACCAGTTCACGTCGCCTCGCCTTGCTCAAGTCCTTCTGTTTCAGCGGCAGTTCGACGTTGTCGGCAACGCGCATCCAGGGAAAGAGGCTGCGCCCGTACTCCTGGAAGACGAAGGCCATCCCGGGCGGGGGACCGCTCA
This sequence comes from Streptomyces doebereineriae, assembly GCF_031845645.1. NCBI lineage: Bacteria > Bacillati > Actinomycetota > Actinomycetes > Kitasatosporales > Streptomycetaceae > Streptomyces > Streptomyces doebereineriae. The sequence goes on along the minus strand of NZ_JAVREZ010000008.1, from coordinate 433,469 downwards.
CCTTCCGTCCCGCCAGGTGGACTTCGCCGGCGGTCGGGGTGAGCAGGCCGCCCATGCACTTCAGCAGGGTCGTCTTGCCGCAGCCGGACGGGCCGACGAGACACACGAGTTCGCCCGCTTCGACGGTGAAGGTGAGGTCGCGGACCGCCTCCACACGGCGGCCGGAACCCTCGTAGACCTTCTGCAGGCCGGATACGCCAAGATGCGCGCGCATGGACCGCCCTTTCGGGTTCGGGTGATTCACGGGGACCGCCGGGTCGAGGCGCGCAGGCCGTGGTACCAGGCGAGGGCCCGCCGCTCGACCAGCTGGAAGACGACGGAGAGCAGATAGCCGAGCAGACCGAGGACGAGGATCCCGGTCCACATGTCGGGGACCGCGAAACTGCGCTGGAACTGGACGATGGTGAAACCAATGCCGTTGCTGGCCGCGAACATCTCGCTGATGACCATCAGGATGATGCCGATCGAGAGGGCCTGGCGCAGACCCGCGAAGATCTGCGGACTCGCTGAGCGCAGCACCAGCTCGCGCAGGCGCGAGGGGCCGGTGATGCCGTAGGAGCGGGCCGTCTCCAGCATCACCGGGTCGACCGCGCGTACGCCCTCGACCGTGTTGAGCAGGATCGGCCAGACACAGCCGCTCGCGATCACCGTGACCTTCATGGTGTCGCCGATGCCCGCGAACAGCATGATGACCGGGATCAGGACCGGCGGCGGGACCGCCCGCAGGAACTCCAGGACCGGTTCGCACACCGCCCGCACCCGCCGGTAGGAGCCGATGACCGTGCCGACCGCCACCCCGGCGACGGCCGCCAGGGCGTAACCGGCCGCCAGTCGCCAGATGCTGGGCAGCACGTCGGCGCGCAGGCGCTCGGCGGTCCACACGTCCGGGAAGGTCTGGAGGATCGTGCGCAGCGGCGGCCAGAAGACGTTGGTGCTGCCGTCCGACGCGAGCCACCACACGGCGACCAGCAACGCGGGCAGCGCCAGCACGAAGACCAGCTGGAGAACGAGCCGCTTCACACCGCCACCTCCCCGCGCACCGACTGGTGCCAGGCCAGCGACCGTCGCTCCACGGTACGCGCGCCGACGTTGATGAGCAGCCCCAGAAGACCGGTCACCACGATCAGCGCGTACATCTCCGGGACCGCCTGCGAGTTCTGCGCGACCGCGATCCTGGCGCCCAACCCCGGTGCGCCGATGACGAGTTCACCGGTGATGGCGAGGATCAGCGCGACGGCCGCGGCCAGTCGGACACCGGTCATCACATACGGCAGCGCGGTCGGCCACAGAACATGCCGGATCCGCGCCCAGGTGCCGAGACCGTACGACCGTGCCGTCTCCTCGGCGACGGGGTCGACGTCCTGGACGCCGTAGAGCGTCTGGATGAGGACCTGCCAGAAGCTTGCGTACACGACGAGCAACAGCACCGAGCGCAGTTCGCTGCCGTACAACAGCACCGCCAGCGGGATGAGGGCGACCGAGGGGATCGGGCGCAGGAACTCGATCGTCGAGGCCGTCGCCTCGCGCAGATAGGGCACGACGGAGACGATCACGCCGATGACGATCCCCGCCGAGACGGCGATGGCCAGGCCCAGGGCCCAGCCGGCGAGGGTGTCGCCGAGCGCCGTCCAGAAGGCGCCGTCGGAGAGTTCGTCGGCGAAGGCGCTCGCGATCCGGCTGGTCGGCGGGAAGTACTCCTCCTTGACCAGACCGAGTCGCGGCACCGCCTCGCCCAGGGCGAGGAAGGCCGCGAGGCCTGCGGCGCCCAGCGCCGCGTTCTGGAGCCTCACGGAAGCAGCGCGTCCACGTCGGGGGTCTTCTTGAAGAACCCGTCCTCCTCGCCCAGCTTCGCCAGTGCCTCGATGGACTCCTTGTTCGGCTCGGCCGGCCACTTCGGGAGAGTCACCTGCGCCAGCACCGACGCCGGGATCTTGGTGTACGTCGTGATGATCTGGCGTGCCTCGTCCGGGTGGGCGTCCGCGTAGGCGAGGGACTCGGCGGTGGCCTCCTGGAACTTCTTCACCACGTCGGCGTTCTGCTGCTGGTACCGCGTCGAGGTGAAGTACATGGCGACCGTGGTGTCCTTGGCCACGTCCACCAACGGCGAGGCGATCACCTGGCCGCCCTGGCTCTTGATCGTGGCCTGCGCGGGCTCGACCGCGCAGGCCGCGTCGACCTGGCCGCTGTCGAGAGCGGCCGGCATCTGGTCGAAGGCCAGCTCCACGAACTTCACCTTGTCCGGGTCGCCGCCGTCCTTGCGGACCGACTCGCGCACGGCGGACTCGTTGATGTTCTTCAGCGTGTTGATGGCGACCTTCTTGCCCTCCAGGTCCTTCGCGGACTTGATCGAGCTGCCCTTCTTCACCGCGATCGCCGCAAAGTCCTTGCCCGCCAAGCCCGTTGAGGCGATGCCGTTGGAGACCGCCTTGACCGGCACCCCGGACGACTGGGCTATCAGCAGGGAGGTGACGTTGGAGAAACCGAACTGGAACTGCCCGCTGGCGACTCCGGGCACGATCGCCGCGCCGCCGGACGCGGTCGATATCTCGAGCTTCAGCCCGCGCTTGCCGTAGAAGCCTTTCTTCTGGCCCAGATAGACCGGCGCGACATCGACGATGGGAATGAGGCCGAGCTTGACGGTGGTGGTGCCGCCGGACGACGATCCCGAGTCCGAGGCCCCCGAGTCGCCGGACGAACCACAGGCCGACGCGGTGACCAGTAATGCTCCGGCCGCGAGGGCGACGAGCAGACGACGCATGGCTCCTCCTGTGCAGACTTGTTGTTCCGACAGGCTGTGCGCAGACCGCACAGTGGTGCTCAGCGCGAAAGGTATGGGGCTCGCGGGGGTGAGGTCAATGCCTTTGGCTGACAATATTGTTGACATTCATGGGAAACAACTCCCTGGAGGCGACGATGTCCCCGGCAGCCCGCGCCCCGCATTTCGTACGTTCCCTGGAGCGCGGCCTCGCCGTCATCCGCGCGTTCGACGCCGACCACCCGGAACTCACCCTCAGCGAGGTCGCCCGCGCCTGCGGACTGACTCGCGCCGCCGCCCGCCGCTTCCTGCTGACCCTGGCCGACCTCGGATACGTCCGCGCCGACGGCCGCACCTACCGGCTCACGCCACGCGTCCTCGAGCTCGGCTACTCCTACCTGTCGAGTTTCTCGCTGGCCCAGATCGCCGAACCGCATCTGGAGCAACTCGTGGAGAACACAAGGGAGTCGTCGTCCCTGTGCGTACTCGACGGCGACGACATCGTGTACGTCGCCCGGGTGCCCGCGCGTCGCATCATGACCGCGGCGATCACCGTCGGCACCCGTTTCCCGGCCCATGTCACCTCGGTCGGGCGGGTGATCCTCGCGCATCTGCCGCAGGAGGACATCGAAGTACGCCTCGCACACGCCGAGTTGATCCCCCTCACCGCCCGCACCCTCGTCTCCGCCGACCTTCTGCGGGCGGAACTCGACCGGGTACGCCGGCAGGGGTACGCCGTCGTCGACCAGGAACTGGAGGAGGGGCTGCGCTCGATCGCCGCCCCGGTGCGGGGCCGGGGCGGCGAGGTGGTGGCGGCGGTCAACATCCCCGTGCAGGCGGGGCGTACGACGCTGGCCGTGTTGCGGCGGGACCTGCTGCCGCCACTGCTGGAGACGGTCGCGGGCATCGAGACCGATCTCGGTATGGCTACAGGTCCAGTACCAGCTTCTTCCCGCGGCACCGGGACACACAGATCATCATCGTCTCCCCGGCCTCCCGCTCCTCGTCCGTGAGCACCGAGTCCCGGTGGTCCGGGGTGCCGTCGAGGACATCGGTCTCACAGGTGCCGCAGGTGCCCTCGGTGCACGAGAACAGCACCTCCACGCCCGAGGCGCGCACCGCGTCGAGCACGGAGACGTCCGGGGCCACGGTGACCGTCGTGCCGGTCTGTGCCAGCTCGACCTCGAACTCCGTGTTCTCCGAGGCCGGTTGCTCCTTCGGCGTGAACCGCTCCACGTGCAGCAGTCCGGCCGGGCAGCGCTCCTCCACCGCGTCGAGCAGCGGGCCGGGCCCGCAGCAGTAGACGAGGGTTCCCTCGGGGACGCCGTCGAGCACCGACGCCAGGTCCAGGAGGCCCGTCTCGTCCTGGGGAGCGACGGTGACCCGATCGCCGTAGCGGCGCAACTCCTCGGTGAACGCCATGGATTCGCGCGTTCGCCCGCCGTACAGCAGCGTCCACTCCACGCCTTGGGCCTCCGCCGCCGCGAGCATCGGGAGGATCGGGGTGATGCCGATGCCGCCCGCGATGAAGCGGTAGCGGGGTGCGGGCCGCAGGGTGAAGTGGTTGCGCGGGCCGCGCACCCTGACCTTGTCGCCCTGCCCCAACTGCTCGTGCACATGGGCGGATCCGCCGCGCCCCGCGGGCTCGCGCAGCACGGCGATCCGCCAGGCGGTGCGGTCGGCCGGGTCGCCGCACAGGGAGTACTGCCGCTCCAGACCGGGGCCGAGCACCACGTCGATGTGGGCGCCGGGCTCCCACTGCGGGAGCTGTTCGCCCAGCGGGTGGCGCAGGGTGAGGGCGAGCACGCCGTCGGCCGCCGCGTCCCTGCGGTCGACGACGAGTTCGGCTTCGTACGCGTCACTCATGAACTGGTTCCTTGCGGCTCGTGTGAGAGCGGCTCGTGTCCTTGCGGATGGGCGAGCATCCACTCCCACATCTCGATCGGGTCCTGCGAGGTGTGCTCGCGGCCGCAGTGACAGGTGCCGTGCAGGACATCGGTGCCCGGCAGCCAGTCGATGCGGTAGATCTCCCCGGTGGGTCCGGCACTCACAGGACCTTCTCCACGGGCTTGTCGCCCTCCTCGACCAGCCGGGCGAGGATACGGCGGGCGGCGAGACCGCCGGTGTCGATGTTGATGCTCAGCTCCTGGTAGCCGGTGCGCTCGGTGCCGAGCGTCCGCTGCAGCAGGTTGAGCGCGTCGACGTCCTGCATGACGACGGTGTGGTTGTTGCCCCGCAGGAACTCGGTCACCTCGGCGTCCTCGGTAGCCCAGTCGCGCGAGACCATCCAGAAGTCGTACACGTGACCGTCGCTCGACGGGGTGATGGCGTACGTGATCTCGGTGTGGAAGCCGTTCGGGTCGCTGCCGTCCGCCTCGGGCAGCACGCCGACCGGCGCGATGCGGCTGTGCAGCAGATACAGACAGGGCGCGTGGTACTCGATGTCCTGCCAGCGCGTGATCCTGCCCCTGATGCCGGTGGACTTGGCGTAGAAGGGCGGGCACTCGGCGTCGTCCATGTGCCGGCTCACCCGCACGATGCCCGCGCCCTCGTCGACCTCCGTGGTGATCGGCGTCTCGGCGACCTCGGGGGTGCCGATGTAGCCGCCGTGCAGATAGGTCTCGTGGGAGAGGTCGAGGAGGTTGTCGACCAGCAGGCCGTAGTCGGCGTCGATCGGCTCCATGCCGCGGACGGTGACCCAGCCGGCGGAGTCGAGGTGCCTGGCCCGCGGGATGGTGTCGGCATCGGCGAGGGCCGGGTCGCCGATCCAGACCCAGATCAGGGAGTCCAGCTCGACGACGGGGTAGGAGGCGACCCGCGCGGTGCGCGGTACGCGCTTCTGGCCCGGCACGTACACGCAGGTGCCCGTCGTGTCGTACGTGAACCCGTGGTACCCGCACACGATCTTGTCACCGTCGAGCCGACTGGGCTTCTCGTGCAGCGGGAACCTGCGGTGCACACACCGGTCGGCGAGCGCGACGGGCGTCCCGTCCTCCTCGGTCCGGTAGAACACGAGCGGCTCACCGAGGATCGTCCGGCCGAGCAACTCCTCGCGCCCGACCTCATGGCTGTAGGCGGCGACGTACCACTGGTTCCTGGCGAAGGCGGTCGTGTGCGGCATCGTTGCGGCTCCCGTCTGTCGTGGTGGTGGCATCGTCTTAACGTTCGCAGGGGCACGGCAACACCGCTTCCGTCTCACGGAAGGGGAAGGCCGGACAACCTGCTGGGGCGGACTGGGCCATCTAACTGTAAAGAACCTTGACAGTTAGATGGTCTAGTCCAATTATGGGCACCGTTCTTCTTCCCCGCGGTTCTGTCCTTCCGCGTCCCCGCATGCCCTTTCCCCTGGGAGCGTCAGTGAGACGACCTGGTCACCTTCGTGCGTTGCTGTCCTGTCTGAGCGTGAGCGCTCTGTCCGCCGGGCTCGTCGGACTCGGGGGAGGGAGCGCGCTCGCGGCGCCGTCCGCCCCCTCGCTCACGGCCTTCGGCAAGCCCCTGCCCGCCCAGGTGGCGGCCCCCTACGTCGAGACGTGGACGGGCGAGAGCCCGGCCGCGCTCGCCGCCGCCTCGGGCAACAAGTACCTCACCATGGCCTTCCTTCAGACGGCCACGGCGGGTTCCTGCACCACCTACTGGAACGGCGAGAGCGGTCAGCCGATCTCGAAGGCGTCCTTCGGCCGTGACATCGCCACCATCCAGGCGCGCGGCGGCGACGTCATCCCGTCCTTCGGCGGCTGGTCCGCGGACACGACCGGCACCGAACTGGCCGACAGCTGCACCAGCGTCGACGCCATCGCCGACGTGTTCAAGAGCCTCGTCACGACGTACGGCATCAGCCGCATCGACCTCGATGTCGAGGGCGACTCCATCAACAACGCCGCCGGGATCGACCGCCGCAACAAGGCGATCGCCAAGGTCCAGCGCTGGGCCGAACGCACCGGCCGCACCGTGCAGTTCTCCTACACCCTCCCGACCTCCACGACCGGCCTCGCGGCCAACGGCCTCGCCGTGCTCCAGAACGCCGTCGACAACGGTGCACGCGTGGATGTCGTCAACCTCATGACGTTCGACTACTACGACGGCGCCACGCACGACATGGCGGCCGACACCAAGACGGCCGCCGAGGGGCTGCACGGCCAGCTCGCCGCGCTCTACCCGCACAAGAGCTCCGCGAAGCTGTGGAGCATGATCGGGGTCATCGAGATGCCCGGCATCGACGACTACGGCCCCGAGGAGACCTTCACCGTCGAGAACGCGGTCGCGGTGGAGCAGTGGGCCGAGGCCAAGAAGATCAACAGCCTCTCCTTCTGGGCGCTCCAGCGCGACAACGGCGGCTGCCCGGGCACCGGCGGCTCCAACTCCTGCTCCGGCATCGTCCAGGACACCTGGGCCTTCAGCCACACCTTCGAGCAGTTCACGAGCGGCGGTCACAAGTAGCGGAACGCCTCAGGGCGGCGAGGGCCCGGTGCGCACTCCGCGCACCGGGCCCTCGCCACACCGATTTCGCTACAAGTTCCGAAATTATTCGGGGCGAGGACCGCCACGTGGCCGAAACACGCGGTTCATAGCGTCGGGACACACCACGCCACCGCCCTCAGTACTCGTGAGGAATCTCGTGTCACAGGAGTCCCCGTGCCCAACCTCTCCCGTCGCACCGCCCTGCGGCTGACCGCCGGAATGGCCCTCGGCGCCGCGCTTCCCCTGGCCGGCTGCGGGCGCGAAGACGACGCGGCCGCCGCTTCCGGCGCCAAGAAGGTCGACGCGTCCCCGGCCACCGGCACCGTGAACGTCTGGGCCGCCCAGGGCGACGCCGACGTGCTCGGCACGGTCGTCAAGCCGTTCAAGTCCGCCAACCCCGACCTGGTCGTGAAGACCACGCTGATCCCGAACGCGGAGTACTACACCAAGCTCCAGGCGGCGATCGCGGCGGGCAAGGGACCGGACGTCGCCCAGTTCTTCCCCGAGTCGCAGGCGCAGTTCCTCGACTCGTCGACCCTGATGCCCGTGCCGGACGGCCTGGTGGATCCGGGCGGCTTCTTCAAGAGCCTCTGGGACGCCGGCGTCGTGGACGACGTGGCCTACACGGTGCCCTGGTACGCGTACACATACGCGCTCGTCTACCGATCAGATCTGGCCAAGAAGGCGGGCGTCCAGGCGCCGACCACCTGGGCCGGCATGGAACCCTTCCTCAAGGCCCTTCAGGGCGCCGGCGCGGCCCACGCGCTCGGGGCCGACATCGGGTGGGACATCTTCAACGGCCAGGACGTCGCCATGTACGCCTGGCAGGCCGGAGGCTCACTCGTCACCTCCGCCGGCAAGTGGAACCTGAACACGCCCCAGATGGTCGACGCCCTCGACTACAACGCGTCCTTCTTCACCGCCGGCACCGCCGACACCAGCGGGCCGACCTTCCTCGACGCACAGCCGTACTTCGTCTCCGGCAAGACGGCGAGCATGATCACCGGACCCTGGGTCATCGGCCAGCTCGACACCGCCGCCAAGAAGAGCGGCTGGACGGCCTCCCACGTCGCCACCGCCCCCCTGCCCGCCGGAGCGTCGAGCAGCGTCTCCTTCTCCGCGGGCGGCACCTGGGGCGTCCTCGCCGACAGCGGCAACTCGGACGCCGCCTGGAAGCTCGTCCGATATCTGGCCGAGCCCAGCACGCAGGTCGCGCAGTACAAGGGGTACGGCTCGCTGCCGGCCGTCATCTCCGCCTGGGACGACCCGGCGATCAAGGGCCAGCCGCTGCTGGCCGCCTTCTTCACCCAGCTCAAGAACACCCGCGCGTTCCCGCAGGTCAGCACATGGCAGCAGGTCGCGACCCGGCTGGGCAAGGAGGTGGAGGCCGTCGCCAAGGGCAAGCAGACCGCGGCGAAGGCGGCCGCGAACATCCAGGCGTACGCCGAGAGCGTCGGCACGGGCACGCAGTGATGACCACGACTCTCGCACCGGCCGCAAAGAAGGCCAGGGCCCTACCGAAGACCGCGGCACCCAAGGCGTCCCGTGCCCGCCGCACCGCCGTCGCCTGGCTCTTCCTCGCCCCCTTCGGCCTCGTCTTCCTGGTCTACACGGCCATCCCCACGGTCGCCGCGCTCGCGCTGAGCCTCACCGACATCCGCGGCGCCGACCTGCGCACCCCGTTCGCCGTCGACTTCACCGGCATCGACAACTACCTCCGGCTGTTCCAGGACGACACCTTCGTACGGGACATCCTCAACACCGCCCTCTTCGTGGCCGTGGGCGTACCGCTGACGATGGGCATCGGTTTCACCCTGGCCCTCGCGCTGAACTCCGGCATCAGCCGAATGCGCGGTGTCCTGCGCACCGTCTTCTTCGCGCCCGTCGTCACGAACGTCGTCGCCGTCGCGCTGATCTGGCAGTACGCCTTCCACATCGACGGCACCGTCAACAAGCTCCTCGGCGCGGTCGGATTCGCCGGACCGAACTGGCTGGACGACCCCAACCTGGCGATGCCGGTCGTCATCCTGCTCGGCGTCTGGCGCAACTTCGGCATCGCGATGGTGCTGTTCCTCGCCGGCCTCCAGGCCGTCCCGCGGGACGTGTACGAGGCCGCCGCACTCGATGGGGCCGGCCGTTGGCGCCAACTCCGGCACATCACCCTGCCGTTGCTGCTGCCCACCACGCTCATGGTCTCCGTCCTGCTGACCGTCTTCTACCTCCAGGTCTTCGACGAGCCCTACCTCCTCACCGGCGGCGGCCCGCTCGGCTCCACCGAGTCGGTCGCGCTGTACACCTACCGCCAGTTCGGGGCGGGCGAGTTCGGGATGTCCTCGGCGGCGTCCTTCGTGACGCTCGCGCTGGTGACCGTGGTGAGCGTCGTCCAGTTCCGGCTGCTGAGGTCCCGCACATGAACCGTGCCGCCCGCCCCGTGATGTACGCCGCCCTGGTGCTGTGTGCCCTGCTCACGACACTGCCCTTCGCGTGGGGTGTGAGCGGCTCGCTGCGCAGCCTGGACGAGATCCGCTCCGACCCCGGGGCCCTGTTCCCGCACCACCTCACCTTCGGCAACTTCACCCGGCTGTTCGAGACCCAGGGCTTTGGCCGGTTCCTGGTCAACAGCGTCGTCGTCGCGCTGATCGTGGTGGCCGGGAACATCCTGGCCGCGTCGGCCGCCGGATACGCCCTCGCCAAACTCGACTTCGCGGGCCGGCGGCTCGCGTTCGGCGCGGTCATGGCGGCGATGATGGTGCCCTTCACCGCGGTGTTCGTCACCCAGTTCGTGATCACCGTGGACCTGGGCCTCGCGGACACCCTCGCCGGAATCGCCCTGCCCGGCGCGGCGCTTCCCCTGTCGGTGTTCATCGTGCGCCAGTACGCCCTGTCGGTCCCCGACGAACTCCTCGAAGCGGCCCGTATCGACGGCGCGGGCGAGTTCCGGATCTTCTTCAGGATCTTCCTGCCGCTGGCCGGTCCCGCCGTCGCCACGATCACGATCATGTCGTTCCTCAACTCCTGGAACAACTTCATCTGGCCGCTGGTCGTCGCCCAGAGCATGTCCACCTACACCCTCCCGGTCGGCCTCGCCGCCACCAGCCAGGCCGCGGCCCATGTCACCGACTACGGCCTGCTGCTCGCCGGAGCGATCGTCGTGATGCTGCCGGTTCTCGTGCTCTTCCTCTTCCTGCAGCGGTACTTCGTACAGGGCATCGCGGGAACGGGGCTGCGATGAGCACGCCGGTCACCGTCCGGACCCCGGCGGGCACGGTCGTCGGCCGTCGACACCGGGACGTGCGGCGCTTCCTGGGCATCCCCTATGGCGAAGCACCCACCGGCCCACGGAGGTTCGCCGCGCCGCTCCCACGCGGGCGCTTCACGCGGCCGTACGACGCCTCCCGCCCCGGAGCCACCGCGCAGCGCGTGCCGCTGTTCGCCATGACCACCATCCCGGAACCGTCGGTGCCGGGCGACGACATTCTGAACGTCTCCGTCACGGCCCCCGACGCAGACGGCTGCCCGGTGCTCGTATGGATCCACGGCGGCGGCTTTCTCGCGGGCAGCCCGGCCAGCCCCTGGTACGACGGCCGCGCCTTCGCCCGCGACGGGGTCGTCACCGTCACCGTCGGCTACCGGCTCGGCGTCGACGGATTCGCCGTACTGGACGACGTCCCCACCAACCTTGGGCTGCGGGACGTGCTCCTCGCGCTCGACTGGGTGCGGGAGAACATCGCCGCGTTCGGGGGTGACCCGGAGCGGGTCACCGTCGCGGGCCAGTCGGCCGGGGGAGCGATGGTGCTCGCGCTGCTGTCGTCGCCCGCCGGGCGCGGCCGGTTCCAGCGGGCGGTCAGTCTGTCCGGCGGCCTGTTCGAGGTGGAAGCTACCCCGGCTCGCGCCTTCCTCGCACGGCTCGGCGAGCACCTGGGCGTGCCGCCCACCCGGGCCGGATTCGCTCTGTGCGCACCGGAGTCGCTCCAGCGGGGCGTGCTCGACCTGCGCAAGGACGACGACCTGCTCCTGCTCGGCCCGGTCGTGGGCGACGACATGCTGCCGCTGCCGCTCGCCGAGGGGCTGGCCGTGCACGGACAGGACGTCCCGCTGCTGCTCGGCGCCACGGGCGACGAGTTCGACGGCGACAGCGAGCGCGGGTCGCGCGCGGCCGGCACCCGGATCACGGACACCCTGTTCCGCTCCGCCTGCCCCCGCACCGCGGCCGCCCGCCGCGCGGCCCCCGCCGGTACCTGGCTGTACTCCTTCGAATGGCCCTCCCCGGCCCTCGGCGGCGCCGTGCACTGCGTCGACCTCCCGTTCTTCTTCGACGTGCTCGACGCGCCCGGCGTCCCCGAGGCGCTCGGCCCGAACCCGCCCGCGGAACTGGCCGCCCGGATGCACACCGACCTCGTCGGCTTCGTCCGCGGCGAGACCCCGACCTGGGGGAGGGCCACCGGGCGGCTCGGCGACCCGGCCCGCGAATACGGCCGACCGCTCGCGGCCGACACCCGGGGCGTGTACGACCCGGTGACGGGAGGGGAGCCGTGCTGACGGCCGGCATGAACCAGAGCGCCGTACGACGGGTCAACACCTCCGTGATCCTGCGGGCGTTGGCGGTGTCGGCCGGACCGAGGAAACTCACCGAACTCGCCGAGCAGACCGGTCTGTCCCGTCGCACGATCGAACTGATCCTGGACTCGCTCGTCGAGGCGGGCTGGGTCGCCGAACTCGACCGGGTGCCGAACAGCGGCTGCGCCGGACGCCCGGCCCGCCGCTACGAACTGCGCGCCGAACACGCCCTGTTGGCCGCCGTACGCGTCACGACCGTCGATGCCTCCGCCGTCGTCGCCGACGTGCGCGGCCACATCCTCGGCCGGGCACACCGGCCGCTGCGCGCCTACAAGGACCCGCGCACCACTCTCGACGACGCCGCCGAACTGGTCCTCCAGGCCCTCGACGACGCCGGCGGCTCGGTGGACCGGCTGCGCGCCGGGGCCATCGCCGGCGGTGGTGCCATCGACGACGAAGGAGTCGTACGGCGCCTGGTGCACACCACACGCTGGGAGGGCGTGCACCTGCCCGAGGAGCTCGGCCTGCGTGTCCCGGTGCCCTGGTTCGCCGACAACGACACCAACCTCGGTGCGCTGGCGGAGCGTTGGCGGGGAGTGGCCGCCGATCACGACAACGTCGTATGGGCGATGCTCGGGAACCGGACCGGCCTCGGCATCCTCATCCGAGGGGCCGTGCACCGCGGGCTCGACGGTGCCGCGGGCGAGATCGTCGAGGCCCGCTCGATGCCGGCCGGCTCGGTCGAGGACTGGCCGGTGGCCGCCCTGACCTCACCGCTGCCCGCCCAACGCGCCCTCGCCCTGGCCCGTTTCGAGGCGGCCCGCAACGGTGACACCGCCGCGCTCGCCGAGGTCGACGAGTTCGTGGAGAACATCACGTCGATCCTCACCACCCTGTCCTGGACGGTCGCCCCCTCGCTCATCGTCCTCGGCGGCGGGCTGGAGGACGCGGCCGACGTCCTGCTGCCCCGGGTGCGGAACGCGCTGCGGGACGCCCGCACCCCCGCGGTCGAACTGCGCGCCACCGCGCTCGGCCACGACGCCCCCCTCATCGGCGGGTGAAGCTCGCCCTGGACCGCATGGACACCGAGCTGTTCGGACCGCTCGTCCCGGTCGACTGACCCCCACAACACACGTACACGGAGCTCCACTTGACCCACACCCCCCGCACCGACGTCCTCATCGTGGGCAGCGGCATCATGGGAGCCCTGGTGGCCCGCCTCCTGCGCCGGAGCGATCCGGCGCTGCACATCACCATGGCCGACGGCGGCAGCCCGATCGGCGGTACGCCGGGGCGGCACCTGCACGACCTCGACGACCCCGACCTGTGGTCCCGTTACAACGAGAAGGTCGCCACCGGCATCCAGGGCATGTACACGGGGGCCGAGGTGGTCCGTGAGGTCGCGGGCAGCCTCCCCGACCTCACCCCCGGCATGTTCCACGCACTCGCCTTCGGCCAGGACGCCGAGGCGATGCCGCAGGCCGCGCTCGCCTGGAACGCGGGCGGCATGGGCGTCCACTGGACCGCCGCCACACCGTGGCCCGCCGGGGACGAGGTCTTCGACTTCGGCGACCCCGACGCCTGGGCGGCCGACCTCGACACCGCACGCGCACTGCTCGCCGTCACACCCGCGGCGATCGGCCCGACCAAGGTCGGCGAACTCGTCCTCGACGTCCTGCGCCGACGCTACGGCGGCACAGGGCCGGCCGACCGGGCCCCGCAGCCCATGCCCATGGCCGTCACCCCCACACCGTCGGGCCCCATGCCCCGCACGGCACCCGGGACGATCTTCCCCGCACTCGCCCAGGGCGGCGACCCGGCCTTCACCCTGCTCACCGGCACACTCGTGACCGCCCTCAGCCGGGACGCCGGCCGGGTCACCGGGGCCCGCCTGCGCCGTGTCGCCGACGGCACCGAGTCCGAACTCCGCGCCGGCACCGTGGTGGTGTGCGCCGACGCCCTGCGCACCCCCCAACTCCTGTACGCCTCCGGCATCCGCCCTGAAGCCCTGGGCCGCCACCTCAACGAGCACGCCTTCGTCACGGCCCGCGTCCTGCTCGACCTCGACCGGTTCGGCCTCGACCCCGACGCCCTGCCCCTGCCGCGCCCCGGCGAGTTCAGCACCGACTCGCTGTGGCTGCCGTGCAACGGACCCGCCCAGCCCTTCCACGGCCAGATCATGAACCGCACCTACGTCGACGGGGCCGGCCGGCCCCTCGCGCACTCCGTCGGCCTGTCGCTGTACGTCCCCGTCGAGTCGCGCCCGCAGAACCGGCTCGTGTTCTCGGCGAGCGAGACCGACCTGGCCGGGCTGCCCCGCATCCGCGTCGAGTTCGGCTACTCCGCGACCGACCGCGCGCTGATCCGGCGGGCGCTGGACGAAGTCCGGTCCGTCGCCGAGGAGTTCGGCCCCTTCGATCCCGCGACCGAGTCGACGGTGCTGCCGCCCGGTTCGTCGCTGCATCTCACCGGCACGGTCCGGGCAGGCGTCACCGACGACGGCACCGGCGTGTGTGACCCGGACGGGAGGGTGTGGGGCTTCGACAACCTGTATCTGGCCGGCAACGGGGTCGTCCCCACGCCGATGGCCGCCAACGTGACGCTGACCGGCGCCGTCACCGCGGTACGGGCCGCCCGTGCCGTCACCGCACGCACCTGAACCACCGAGAGGAACCCGAACCGTGATCGACATCGCCAGGGAATACCGCGTGGCCCTGCCCGCCTGGATCGACGACGAACTCGCCGACGCGCCCGCAGCCGTACCCTCCCGCGAGGACCGGATGCGTCTCGTGCACCGCCTCGCCGACCGCAACTGGCGCGAGGGCAACGGCGGTCCGTTCGCCGCGCTCGTCGCCGAGCGCGAGTCCGGCCGGATCGTCTCCGTCGGCGTGAACGTCGTCCTGTCCAGCGGAGTCTCCAGCGCGCACGCCGAGGTCGTCGCGCTCGGCCTCGCCCAGGTTGCCACCCGCAGCTGGGACCTCGGCGGCGACGGCCTGCCGTCTCACGAACTGGTCGTCAACTGGCGTCCCTGCGTGCAGTGTTACGGCGCCACGATGTGGTCCGGGGTGCGCGGCCTGGTGGTCGCGGGTCAGGGCCCGGAACTGGAGGAGATCACCACCTTCGACGAGGGCCCGGTCGGCTCCGACTGGGCCGAGCAGTTCGAGACACGTGGCATCGAGGTCGTGGGAGACGTCCTGAGGGACGAGGCGCTCGCGGTGTTCCGCAACTACCGCAAGGCCATTGACGAGTCCGACGAGGTCGTCGTCTACAACGCGCGCGGGGGAACGGAATGAGCCCTCGATTCGCGACGGACGTCATCACCTTCTACCACCCCGGATTCTGGGACCTCGACTCCGCCGACGCGGTCCGCGACTGGGCCGCGGATCATCCGGACCGCTTCTGGCAGCGGGTGCTGGACACGCTCGCCGAGACCGAGGTCACCGGCATCGAGCTCACGTTCGCGCCCGGCGACCTCGACTCCGCCCTGCGCGCCTACGGCAGCGCGGCGGCGTTCCGCCGGGAACTGGCCGGCCGGGGCCTGGCCGTCGTCAGCGCCTTCGTCGCCGACAGCGACGCCCCCGACTGGCGGCACGGCGACAACCTCCCCGAGATCGTCGCCGACGCCGAGCGCCGCTCCGCCTTCCTCGCCGAGGTGGGCGCCGAAGTCCTCGTCGCCGGACTGCCGATGAGGGCGACGTACGGCACCCGCCCGCCCTTCTTCGTCGACGCCGCCTACATGACCCGCATGGCCGACATCGCGCACGCGGTGGGCGAGGCGGTGTCCCGGTACGGGGTGCGGCTGGCCTTCCACACCGAGTCCCACAGCACCCTCTGGTACGAGCGGGACATCGACCTGTTCATGGCCCTGACCGACCCGCGCTATGTCTGGCTGTGCCCCGACTCCTGCCACATCGCCCTGGGCGGCGGCGACCCCGTCGCGGTGGCCCGGCGCCACACACCGCGCACGGCCCTGGCCCACTGGAAGGACGCCGTCGCCCCGATCGACGTCCACCTCACCATCGACGACACGGTGTACGCCCAGCAGCAGCCGTACATGACGGAGCTGGGCACGGGGATCGTCGACTGGGAGGGCTGGGCGGACGCGATGTCCGGTACGCCCGGCGCGGGCACGGTCCTGATCGAACTGGACGAGGCCGCTGATCCGGTGGCCGCGCTGCGGTCGGGAACGGCGGTGGCGAAGCGGGCGCTGGCCTCTCGGGGTCATGACATACCGCTGAAATATCGATCTGGGAGCCTGACGCGATGAAGTGCCGTGTTCCGTATGCCGGGACGATATCTTGCATTGACGCAGGGTCTCCGGGCCCGCCATAGTGCTGATGCCGTAGCGCCGTATTGGGGAGACCGGGATGAAGACCGATGCCACCTCGAGCCTCTGCGGAGACTTCATGCTGGCTGTGTATCTGGACGGGCAGGGCCGTGTTCCCGGCTATGGCACCGGCCTCGGCTTCGGCCTGAGCGGCGCGATGCTGATGGAACTCGCTCTGGACGGCTTCCTCCACACCGTGGACGGATACCTCGTCGCCGCCCACGGTGCACAGCCGCAGAACCGCGCGCTCGGAGAGGTTCTCGTGCGGATCCGGTCGTCTCGCAATCCGCGCACGGCATCGGAGTGGGTCAGGGCCCTGAGCGTCGGCGCACACAAGCGGCTGTCGGCCGGCATGATCGCCGAGGGCGTCCTCGTTCGCACGCCGACACGGTTGCCGTTGCCGACGGGGTTGGCTCGTCGCTACGACGTCCTGGACGGGGAGAGGCGCGATGCCGCGGTCCGGTCTCTGGCAAGTGCGGCTGATTCCTCGGAGCGCTCGGTCGCGTTGGCCGCGCTGGCCGGTGCGTGCGGTGCCGCGTGGGGCGGTCGGGAGCGGGGCGGGTCCGAGGCGATGCTGCGGTCCCTGAGCCCGGCCTGCGCCCAGATCCTGACCGCGGTCGCCGCCTGTGTGTGGCTCGGAGCGCTCTCTTCCTGGACCTGATCCCGTCGCGCGTTCGCCGGTCAGCGCGGTCGGCGGACCTCACGAAAGTCTGACTTGCGGATCTTCGCGTGGACGCCCTTCACGTCGTCGACGACCTGGGAGACCGCGAAGTCGCCTGCCGCGCTGAGATACGCCATCGCCAGATGGCGGTCGATGCCGTAGTCGGTCGCGAGCAGGTCCAGCGCGCAGCGCACGCAGTCGCGCATCGCCTCGTCGAGGTCCTTGTCCAGCCCGATCGGCACCAGGTGGTCGTCCGTCTCGGCGAACGGGGCGACGCGGCCGTGGCCGGGCCGCAGGGCCGCGCCGCCCGGCACCACCTCGAGCTTCACGGTGGCGCGCAACGATGCCTCGAACGCGGTGAGGGCGACCTCGCCGTCGCCCTGGGCGAAGTGGGGGTCCCCGAAGTAGACCAGCGCGTCGTCGACCTGCACCGGCAGGTACAGCGTGGCGCCCTCGCCGAGCAGGGAGATGTCGATGTTGCCCCCGTGGCGCCCCGGCGGCACCGAGTGCGGCCGCTCGTCCCCGGGCACCGCCACGCCCATCACGCCGAGGAACGGCCGCAGCGGGAAGCGCAGTGCACCGCGGGAGGGGTCCGTCGGATCCACCGCCATCCGGCCCCACGCGCCGTCGCGATCCGCGTGTGCCGTGGCGAAGGTGAACGAGGGACCGGGCAGCGACGGCATCTCGCCGGGGAGTGCGCCGAAGCCGTGGCGTGCGGAGACCAAGCCGTACGGAACCCGTGGGGTGAGGCCGAGGACGGTGATGGCGAGCAGATCGCCGGGCCGGGCTCCGGCCACGGCGATCGGCCCGGTGACGAGGTGCGGCCCGTCGTCGTCGAAGTCGTGCGGCATACCGGAGTCCGCCACCTGCTGGGCGTCGTCGAGCACATGGCCGCCGCCGACGCCGTAACGGCCGAAGAACTGGGCGGGGTTGCGGCCCTGGTCCTCGAGAACTCCCTCGTGGCTGAGTGTGTCGACCGTGACGACGGTGCCCGGTCGGACGACCGCGCACGGTGCGTCCGTCTCGCAGGGCAGACGACCCCACAGGGTGTTCGCGGGCGTTGACGGGACGTAGGTCGTCGACGCGATCGCTCCGTGGCCGGGCTGGAGGATCGGGAATCCGGTCGCGGCGACGTCGAGGAGGGGCGAGTCGATCGCAGTCATGGCCGACCTTTCGTGAAGGGGAAGGGCTGGCCCGACGCTAGGAACGTCCCGTTGCCCCGGTGTTTCCGGGGAGGGTCCGCGCCGTAACGCTGTCTCGTATTCCAACATGGTATCTCGCATGAGTGGCCCGGAGTGAAGCTCAAGCCGCGCCGGTCCGGGCAGCGCTCGGGGCCAACAGCGGACATCGCGTCCGCTGTTGGCCCCGTACGGCCGAGGACGGCTCAGAGGTCGAGGACGAGGCGGTCGCCCCGGCATCGCCCCACGCAGATCATCATCGTGCGCCCGGCAAGGCGTTCCTCCTCGCTCAGCACGGAGTCCCGGTGCTCCGGAGTCCCGCCGAGCACACGGGTCTCGCAGGCGCCGCAGTATCCCTTCTCGCAGTCGTAGGACAGGCCGGGTACCGCGTCGCGCAGTACCTCGATGAGGCGGCGGTCGGCCGGCACGGTGAGCGTGCCGCCCGTGCGCGCGAGCTGGACGTCGAAGTCCCGGTTCTCCGCGGCGTCGTACGCCGTCTCGAGGTCGTCGCCGGCGGTGAAGCGCTCCAGGTGCAGCCGGTCGGTGAGGTCCAGACGGGCGCACTCGCGCTCGACGGCCGCCAGCATCGGAGCCGGCCCGCACGCGTGGACGGCGGTGTCCGCGTCCAGCCCGCCCAGCAGCCGGGGGAGGTCGGGCAGTCCGGCCTCGTCCTGGGGGAGCAGGGTGAGCTGGTCGCCGGCGACGGCGGCGAGTTCGTCCGCGAACGCCATCGTCGACCGGGTGCGTCCGCCGTACACGACGGTGAACGGTGTGCCGCGCCCCGCCGCCGCACGGACCATGGCGAGGATCGGTGTGACGCCGATGCCGCCGGCGAGGAACAGGTAGGACGGCGCCGACGTGAGCGGGAAGTGGTTGCGGGGCCCGCGGACCGCGAACAGTGCCCCGGGGCGGGCCAGTTCGTGGAGTTCGGCCGATCCGCCCCGGCCCCGGGGCTCGCGCAGGACACCGATGCGCCACGTGCCGGCGTCGTCGGGGTCACCGCACAGCGAGTACTGACGCAGCCTGCCCGAGGGCAGACGCAGCTCGATGTGCGCGCCGGGCCGCCAGGCCGGGAGGTCGCCTCCGTCCGGCAGGGCGAGGTCGACGGCGACGACGTCCTGCGCCGCCGCGCGCACCGCGGTCACCCGCAACTGTGTGGGCGTGGTCAGGGCGCGGACCGAGCCGGTCGCCGCACCTGCCCGGGGGCCGGGTGTGAAGACCGCCGGGACCGCGTCCCAGCCGGACTGGTTGCCCCGCGTCGGGTAGGCGACGAGACCCTCCTCGATCACCCGGTAGTCGGGCAGCCGGGTCAGCACCTGCGTCATCATCGCGCGGAACATGGCCCGGGCGAGATGCGCGCCGGCGCACCGGTGCGAGCCGATCCCGAAGCTGAGATGCCTGCTGGCGTCGCGGTCGAGCCGCACCTGCTCGGGGTCGGGGAACACGGCCGGGTCGTGGTTCGCGGCGACCCACGGGATCAGTACCCGGTCGCCCCGGTGCATCGGGCAGCCGCCGACCTCGGCGTCCTGGGTGACCGTGCGCGCCATCGACTGCGACGGGGCGAACGCGCGGAGGAACTCCTCGGTCGCGGAGTCCAGCAGATCGGGGGAGTCGATCAGCTTCTGGCGCTGGTCGGGGTGGCGAGCGAGGTGGACGAGCGTCGATCCGGTCAGAGAGGTGGTGGTGTCGACGCCGCCGGCGATGAGCAGGCCGATCACCGACACCAGTTCGTCCTCGCCGAACTCGCTGCCGTCACCGCGCCGGCCGGCCACCAGTGCGCTGACCGCGTCGGCCCGTGGTGCCGACCGGCGCTCGGCGATCAGCTCACGGATGCGCTGGTCCATATAGGCCAGTCCGGCGGCCCCGCGCACGGCACGCTCGCTGTCGGCGGGTGCGGCGAAGATGTCGTGGATCGGACCGGCCAGCTTCGCCCAGTCCTCCTCGGGGAAACCCAGCCAGTCCAAGGTCACCGCGGCCGGCAGCGGGTTGGTGAGGTCACGGACGAAGTCGCAGGAGCCGAGCTCGACGAAGTCGTCCACGACGCGGGCGGCGTGCCGCTCGATCATGGGCACCAGCCGGTCGATCGCCTCCGGGGTGAGCAGCGGGTTGATCAGGTGCCGGTACTCGGTCGACCGCGGCGGGTCGAGCTCGATCGGATACTGGTCGAGCCCCGGTCCCTTGGGGATGACGATGCCGACCCCCTGGCCGCCGTGGTCGCTGCGGGCCGAGGAGAACGTCCCGTCGTCGCGGGCGATGCGGGCCACGTCGGCATACCGCGTCGTATAGGTGAAGCCGCCGTAGGCGGTGGCGCGGCCTACCGGGCAGGACTCGCGAAAACGCGCGTAGTAGGCGACCGGATCGGCGTTGGCCTCGTCGGAGTGGTGATCGAAGTCGATGTCGGCGGACATGAAGGGCACGCTCCACGTGCTCGGTCTTCTGCGCGGTGTTGACCGGCCGCGCCACCGGATGAACAGGTGCCTCATCTGCGTCGGGCCACCCTAAGGTGTCCCGCCGCGTGCGACAACGTTTCGTGGATGACGTCGTGAGACCCGGGCTGACGACGTCTAGAAGGTCAGCACGGCCTTGCCGACCGCACCGGACCGGACCGCCGCGACGGCCTCGTTGATCTGCTCGAACGGGAAGTAGGTGATCATCTTCTCGACCGGGAACTGCCCCTTGGCGTTGAGTTCGAGCAGTTTCGGCAGGAACACCTGCGGCAGACTGGACCCGCCGATGATGCCGGTGACGCTGCGCCCGTTGAGGATGCTCCGCCAGTCGAAGCTCATCGACTCGCTCGGTCCGACGCCGATCACCCCGGCGCGGCCGAGCGGCCCGAGTGACTCCACCGCGGTGCGCAGGACGTCCTCGCGGCCCGTCGTGTCGATCACGAAGTCGAATCCCTCGGGGACGAGAGCGGCCAACTGGTCGGCGGCCGGCCCGGCCGAGGAGTCGACGGTGTGCGTGGCGCCGTAGCCGCGGGCCGCCTCGAGCTTGGCCGGGTTCACGTCGACGGCGGCGACGACCGCGCAGCCGCTCAGCGAGGCCGCGATGATGGCGGCCACGCCGACGGCCCCCGCCCCGAAGACCGCGATCGACGAACCGGGGCGCGGCTGCAGCACGTTGAGCACGCCGCCGGCACCGGTCTGGAAGCCGCAGCCGAAGGGCCCGGCCCGCAGCAGGTCCAAGGAGGAGTCGATCCTGACGACCGCCCGCTGCGGCGCGACGACATGGCTGGCGAACGACGACTGGCCGAGGAAGTGGGCGTTGACCTCGCGCCCCTCATGGGTCACCGCGGTGGAGCCGTCGGGCCGGCGACCGGAGAAGTTCACCGCGTCGAAGCTGCGGCAGTAGGCGGGCGAGCCGGTGCGGCACAGCGTGCACGTACCGCACGACGCGAAGGACATGGTGACGCTGTCGCCCGGGCGCACCGACGTGACATGCGCGCCGACCTTCTCGACGATGCCCGACCCCTCGTGCCCGAGCAGCGCGGGCGTGGGGAAGAAGGTGGCGAACTCCAGGTCGGTGCCGCAGATACCGACCCCGGCGAGGCGGACGAGCACCTCGTCGGGGCGGGGCTCGTCCAGGTCCACCTCGGTCAGGACGAATGGCTGTCCGGGTTGCTCCAGCAGAGCGGCGGTGGCACGCACCAGGCCTCCTCAGTGACTCACATCGCGAGATCGCATATTGACATGCGTGACATGGAGGGTCAAGGTTCACCTATGGCGGCTGTTGACTTCCCTTCCTCCCAGCACTTCATCGACGGCGAGTGGGTCGCGGCCCGCGACGGCGGCACCCTGGACATCGTCGATCCGGCCACCAGGCAGGTGATCACCAAGGTGGCACTGTCGGGCCGAGCCGATGTCGACGACGCGGTCGCCGCGGCGCGCCGCGCCTCCCCCGGCTGGGCGGCGACCAACCCCACCGAGCGCGGGGCACTGATCCGGCGCTGGGCCGACCTGATCCTCGCCGACGTCGAGGCGCTGGCGGCCGTAGAGGCGAGGGACGTGGGCAAACCACTGTCCGGGGGCCGGACGAACATCTACATCGCCCACGACATCATCAACTACTTCGCCGGTGCGGCCGACAAGCTCACCGGGGTCACGCTGCCGACCCGCAGCCCCGACTTCCTGGGCTACACGGTTCCCGAGCCGTACGGCGTGTGCGCCGTCGTCATCCCATGGAACGTGCCGGCCGTGCTCACCGCCGCGAACGTCGCGCCGGCGCTCGCCGCGGGCAACGCGGTCGTCCTCAAGCCGTCCGAGGTCGCACCGCTGGCCCCGTTCGCACTCGCCGAACTTGCCCGACGCGCCGGGTTCCCGCCCGGAGTGATCAACGTCGTCGCCGGCGGCCCCGAGGCGGGCGCCGCACTGACCTCGCACCCGGGCGTCGACCACATCAGCTTCGTCGGCTCCACCGCGACCGGGCGGGCGATCATGACGGCCGCCGCGCAGAACCTCGTCCCGGTGAAGCTCGAACTCGGCGGCAAGTCGCCGAACGTGCTGTTCGCCGACGCCGACCTCGACACGGCGATCGAGGCGGTCGTCGGCTCGATCACCGAGAACGCGGGGCAGAACTGCTACGCCGGTTCCCGCCTGCTCGTCGAGGCCGCGGTGCACGACGAGGTCGTGGAGCGGGTCGCCGCCGCCATGGCCGCCGTCAAGACCGGGCCCTGGGACGCCGACCTGGACATGGGGCCGCTGGTCAGCGCTACACAGTTCGCCCGCGTCAGCGGCTTCCTCGAGGACGCGCCTCGCGACGGCGCGCGGCTGGTCACCGGTGGCGCACCCACCGGCGACGGATGGTTCGTCCAGCCGACCGTGTACGACCGCGTGGACGCGGGCATGCGCGTCGCCCGCGAGGAGATCTTCGGCCCGGTCCTCGCCGTGCAGTCGTTCCGCGACACGGCCGCGGCGACCGAACTGATGAACGCGACGGACTTCGGCCTGCTGGCCTGCATCTGGACCAACGACGTCTCCCGGGCCCTTCGGCTGGCCAAGGACGTCCGCTCCGGGCAGGTGGCGGTCAACCAGTTCCACGACGCGGGAGTGATCGGCTTCCCCTTCAACATGCAGAAGGACAGCGGCTTCAGCCGGGGCGGCGGCTACGCGGCGCTGCGCGAGTACACCCAGGAGAAGGGCGTGGCCATCCGGCTGCTGGCCCGCTGAGACTCGACACCATGGGAACCGTCGCCGAAGCACGGTCCGGACCGGCCCACGACAGGGCCGGTCCGGACGCCGAATCGGCTGTGCTGGAGCGGGAACTCACCGAGGCCGTGCTCGCCGGCGCCGCGCGCTCGGACGTGCTCCACGCGCTGGTCCGGGCGACCGGCCGGCAGGTGCGGCTGCTGTCCGCCCAGGGCGCGGTGCTGGCGACCACCGACGGCGGGTCGGGAGTCCCGGCCACGGTGGCGGACGGCGTCCTCGCCGGCGCGGCCGGACCGGTGGTCGACACGCTGGACGGGCTGCGGGCCACGGCGCTGCCCGTGCGTGCGGGGACGACGGTGGCCGGAGTGCTGCTGACCGTCGGTCCCGGTGATCCGCGCGTGCAGCAGCTGGCCGGTGCCGCGGTCACCGCGCTCCTCATCGACGCCGTGCGCGCGGGGGACGACTCCGCCGAAACCTCGCCGCCGCACACACCGGCCGACGTCGTCGCCGCGCTGCGGTCCGGGACGGTGAGCCCCTCGGTGTGCGCGGCGGCGGCGGAGCTGGGGATCGATCTGCAGCGACCGCCGGCCGGTGCCGTACTCCACTACAGCGGCTCCCGCCTGCGCGCCTGGTCCACCGCTCTCACCTGGCTGGAGCACCCTGTGCAGCAGGAGGCGCGCACGGCATGGACGGTGGCGGCCGGCGAGGTCACGCTCGCCCGCCTGCGAAGCCGGCTGCGCCACATGACCGGCGACGAGTCCGCCGGTGACGACGTCGTCGCGGCGAGCGGCTCCCACCCCGAATCGCCCATCGGCCTGGCCCGGTCCTTCGCCGAGGCCGAGCGGCTGCTCGGTCTGGCCAGGATCCGGGGCGTCCCGCTGCTCACCTTCGGCGGGTGCGGGGTGGTTCAGGTGCTGTTGCCCCTCCCGCGCGCGCATCTCGAGGCGTACGCCGAGGCGCATCTCGGGCCGATCCGGCAGCGTCCGGAGCTGATGGCGACCCTCCGTGCCTGGCTGGCCGAGAGGGGCAGTCGGCAGAGCGTCTCCGAACAGCTTCATCTCCACCGCAACTCGGTGGGCTATCGAGTGCGTCAGATCAAGAACCTCCTGGGCACGGACCCGCTTCTTCCCGCCGCCTCGGCGGAGTTGCACCTGGCGCTCGCGGCGCTCGACCTGCTCGCCGCCGACGACCGGCAGCCGCGCGGCGACGAGCCGGTTTCAGCCGGACACTGAACCGCCCTTCTCCGCGGCGGGGGTGTCGCCGAGCGCGCGTCCGCCCCCGCCTCTTCCGGCCTGCGGCCTGCACCGCGAGCGTTACGGACAGGCGCAACGCCGACGAAACCCAGTTTTTCCCTACAAGCGTTGACAGCACTGTTCGGCATGGGCAGAGTGGCCTCACAATACGTTCCACCGACTCGCAATGCGAGACGGCTGAGGTGAGGAGGGCCGCGGTGCGAGCGATGGTGCAGACCGATTTCGGGGGAACCGAGGTCGTGTCCCTGCAGGACGTCCCGGAGCCGGTGTGCGGACCGCGCGACGTCGTCGTCGAGGTCGCGTACTGCGGGCTGAACCGCCTGGACCTGCTGCAGCGCAAGGGGCCGGGCCTGATTCCCGGCTTCCGCCTTCCGCACGTGCCGGGCATGGACTTCGCCGGAACGGTGGTGGCGACCGGCTCCGCGGTCAGCTCCATCGTCCCGGGCGACCGGGTCATCGCCGATCCCACCCAGGGCTGCGGCAGTTGCCCGCGCTGTGCGGCGGGCGACCGTGCGTACTGCGCGAGCCCGCGCATCATCGGCGGCAACATCCCCGGCGCGCTCGCCGAATACGTCCTGTCGTCCGCCGAAACGATCATCCGGGTCCCCCCGTCCGTGTCGCTCGCCGCGGCCGTCACCCTCCCCACCGCCTTCGCCACGGCGTGGCACGCGGTGCACACCGTCGGGGCCCTGCACACCGGTGAGACCCTCGTGGTGCACGCGGCCGCGAGTCCCGTCAGCCTGGCGGCCATCGCCCTGGCCAAGCGGGCCGGTGCCGCGGTCGTCGCCTTCGCGGGCAGCGAGGCCAAGCTGGCCGCGGCCCGCACTGCCGGCGCGGACCTGGCGCTGCGCAACGACGACCCGGACCCGGCGAAAGCGGTGTCGGCCTTCACCGACGGCGCCGGAGCGGACCTGGTCCTGGACCACGTCGGCACCGACACCTGGCGCACCTCACTGGACTGCCTCGGCATCGGCGGACGTCTGCTGATGCTCGGCAACACCAGCGGCGACCAGGTGGCGTTCTCGCTCAGCGAGGTCTTCCACCGCGGCCTGAAACTGCTGGGCGCCGGCGGCTACACCGCGGCCGACTTCGCCGCCGCCACGTCAGCCTGCTTCGCCGACAGCCTTCACCTGCCCACCGCCACCCAGTTCCCGCTCGAGGATCTCGCCGACGCGTGGGACGTACTCGGCGCCCGCGAGACCATCGGAAAGGTCGTGATCGCGCCATGACCGACCTGCTCATCGTGGGCGGCGACATCGTCACCATGGACCCCGCACGGAGGGTCCTCACCGGCGCGACGCTCGCCGTGTCCGGGGACAGCATCGCCGCGCTCGGTACGGCCGAGGACCTGCGCAACCGCTTCCCGGGTGCAAAGGAGATCAACGCGTCGGGCTGTGTCGTCATCCCGGGCCTCGTCGACGCCCACCAGCACACGACCGTCGACCCCCTCGTACGCAGCACGATCCCGGACCACATCAGCTCGCAGGAGTCGATCTTCGACTGGATCGTCCCGCTGCACGCCCACGCCGACGGTGACGACGACGAACTCGCCGCGACCATCACCGCCGTCGAGTGCCTGACCCGGGGCATCACCACCGTGCTGGAGCCGGGCACGGTGGCCTACCCGGAGCGGGTCGCCGCAGGTCTGACCGCCGCGGGCATCCGCGCCCGGGTCGGCGGCTGGGGCTGGGACGCGGAAGGCGTGCCGTTCGGCGCCCCCGCCGACGAGGTGCTCGCCAGGCAGGAGGACATCGTCCGGTCCCTGCCGGTCACCGGTCCGGTCACCGGGTGGGTGACGCTCGTCGGCCACGACCTCGCCGGCGACGAGCTGTTCACCGGAGCGGCGAGCCTGGCCGAGCGGCTCGACACCGGACTGACCTGGCACGTCTCGCCGGGACCCGCCGACGTCGAGGCGTACGCCAAGCGCTGCGGACGCCGGCCGGTGGTCCACTTCGGCGAGCTGGGAGTACTCGGCCCGCGCCTGCTGCTGGGCCACGCCGTGTGGCTCGACGACGCGGAGGTCGACGTGATCCTCGAGACCCGTACCGCCGTCGCCGCGTGCCCCGGGGCCTACCTGCGTCTCGCCCAGGGCTACACGCGCGCCTCGCGCCACGCCGAACTGGTGCGCCGGGGCGGCCGGGTGGCACTGGGCTGTGACGCCCACAACGCCGGCGACGCCCCTGACGTCCTCCTGGCCGCCTACCTGTTCGCCGGCCTCGAACGCGACCGTGACCTGCCCGACCCGATCCGCGCCGAGCAGGCGTTCGCGCTCGCGACCGTCGACGGCGCCGAGGCGATCGGTCTCGGCGAGCGGACCGGCTCTCTCGAGGTCGGCAAGGCCGCCGACATCGTCGTACTCGACACGAGCGACCCCGCCTGGATGCCCCGCGGCGACCTGGCCCGCCAGCTCGTGTGGGGCCACGTCTCACGCACCGTCCGTGACGTGCTGGTCGACGGCCGCGTGGTCGTCCGTGACCGGCGGCCGACCGGCGTCGACCTCGCCGCCGTCGCCGAGGCAGCCGCCGAGCGGTCCGCCGCCCTCCTGCGGCGCGCCGGCATCACACCCCGCCCGACCTGGCCGACGCGGCCGGCGGGCACCGCAAAGGAGACCACTCGTTGAACGTCATCCACATGTCCGGACGCTCTCCGGCCCACAAGCAGGGCCTGCTCTCGCAACTGGTGGTGCCGCGGCCTATCGCGATGATCACGACGCTCGACCCGGACGGAGGGGTCAATGTCGCGCCGTACAGCTACTACATGCCGGTCTGTGGCGAACCCCCGCTGATCGCGGTCACCATCGGCGCCCAGCGGGAGGGCACCGCGGAGCCGAAGGACACCTGGCTCAACATCGAGCGCACGGGCGAGTTCGTCGTCAACCTGACCACCGTCGCGATCGCCGAGCACATCGAGGCGGTGGCCCGCGAGTACCCCCGTGGCGTGAGCGAGATGGACGTCGCCGACTGGCGGCCGGTGCCCTCACAGGTCGTCGACACGCCGTCGCTGGCCGACAGCCCCGCGCACCTGGAGTGCCGTGTGCACGAGGTCATCGACCGCGGCGATCACACTTCCTGCTTCTCGGGCGTGCACATCGTGCTCGCCGAGGTCCTCTGCATCACCACCGACGACTCGATCATGTCCGCCCCGGACCGCATCGACCCCACCCGGGTCCGAGCGGTCGGGCGGATGGGCTTCCCGTACTTCGTCGCCGCGGGTGAGGAGGCCCTCTTCCACCAGGAGCGGGTCGCCTACGCCGAGCTCGAGCGCGCCGACACGTCCGCCAACTGACCCACTCCCCGCCCCGCCACCGCCCCTGCCAGGGCGGTGCCACCCAGCGAATGGAACAGCAACCATGACTGCAAGAACTTCGCTCCGGCGTCGTCGGGCCGCACTCGGCCTCGCCCTCGCGGGAGGCCTCGCGCTCTCCGGCTGCGCCAGCAACGCGGCGACGGCACCCAAGGCGACCACCCCGGCGAGCAGCAGCAAGGGCTCGGGCCTCAACGAGCCCGACGTCAACGGCGACGGCAAGGTCGTCATAGGTGTCCTCAGCCCCGGCGACATCAACGACCA
Source organism: Streptomyces doebereineriae (assembly GCF_031845645.1). Classification (NCBI taxonomy): domain Bacteria; kingdom Bacillati; phylum Actinomycetota; class Actinomycetes; order Kitasatosporales; family Streptomycetaceae; genus Streptomyces; species Streptomyces doebereineriae. Next base: position 405,569 of record NZ_JAVREZ010000008.1, on the reverse strand, counting down.
CGGCTTCTACGAGAGCTTCGTCGACTCCGCGGACGCCTTCGCCAAGGAGAAGGGATGGAAGGTCATCAAGCGCGGCAGCGTGCCCGCCGGTGACGCGCTGACCGCGGCACGCGCGCTGTGCCAGCAGCACGTCGACATGGTCGCGCTCGCCGCCGGTGAGCTGAAGGCCGCCATCCCGGCTTCCGAGGAGCCGGTCTGCGCCAAGACCGCCTGGTATGTGCCGTCGTCGGCGAACATCGACCAGACCCCGCGGATCCTGCTGTCCTCCGACAACCCCAACCAGTCGCTGCTCGCCGCCGGCTACGCCGCGGGCCTGAAGATGAAGGCGGCCGGCTACACCAAGGCCGGGTTCGTCACCGGCGTCAAGGCCGACTTCAGTGTGCTCGGGGCCAAGGCCTTCCTGGCAGGCATCCGGGAGGTCGTCCCCAAGGCCACGCTGGTGAGCACCTACACCGGTGACTTCAACGACTCGGCGAAGGCCAAGGAGGCCACCCAGGCACAGATCAGCCAGGGCGCCAAGGTCATCTACCCCTATCTCGGCGGAGCGACCGACGCCGCCGCACAGCTGGCGAACGCCAACGGCGCGCTGACCCTCACCCCGGGCACCGACCGGTGCGCCTCGACCAGCCCGAAGTTCGACATCTCGGTGATCTTCAGCCCCGGCGACTACTTCCACGCCGCGCTGGAGAACTTCGCCAAGGACGACCTGAAGATGGGCACGAAGCGCGTGTGGCAGCTGGGCGTCGACCCCTACCCGACCGTCAAGATCTGCAACGGCCAGGGCGACGAGGACCAGCAGTTGGCTCAGTTCATGAAGAAGATCGGCACCAAGGCGATCGACCCGGAGGCCGAGGTCAAGCGCCTCGGCTGACCGTGCCGACATCGACCCAGGAGATTCACACGCGATGACACCGACGACCTCAGCGGCTCGGATCCTCGAGCTGCGTGGCATCACCAAGACCTACGGATCCGTCACGGCCTGCGACGCCGTGGACCTCACCGTCGACGCCGGCGAGATCCACGGTCTCCTGGGCGAGAACGGGGCGGGCAAGTCCAGTCTCATGAAGGTCCTCCTCGGGCTGATCCGGCGCGACGCCGGCACCGTGCTGGTGCGCGGAGAGCAGGTCGCGCTGGACAGCCCGCAGGAAGCGGCCGAGCTGGGCATCGGCATGGTGCACCAGCATTTCAGCCTCATCAGCGGGCTCACCGTGTGGGAGAACGTCGCGCTCGGTGACACGGGCGCGGTGAACAAGCAGGCGATCTGTGCCGAGATCGCCGAGGTCGCCGCGCGGTACGGGCTGCCGGTCGACCCCGAGGCGCGCGTCGACGCACTCGCGGCGGGCGAGCGGCAGCGCGTCGAGGTGGTCAAGTGCCTGCGGCGCAACCCTCGGATCCTGATCCTGGACGAGCCCACCTCGGTGCTCACCCAGGCCGAGTCGCAGGAGCTGTTCGCCGTGCTCGGCCGGGTGGTGCAGGAGGAAGGACGCGCTGTCATCCTCATCAGTCACAAGCTCGCCGAGATCGAGCAGGCCACCGACCGGGTGACGGTTCTGCGCAAGGGCCGTGTCGCCTTCCGGGCGGTCACCGCAGAGACCACCGCGCCGGAACTCGCCCGGCGGATGGTGGGCCGTGACGTGTCCCTGCACGACGAGGCCGCCGCGCTGGGTCTGCTGCCGGTGCAGAAGACCCGTACCGGCGAGGGCGGGGCGCACGACCGGCAGCCGCCCGTCCTGCGCCTCGCCGGACTCACCGTCGAAAAAGGCGGGGTCAGGGTTCTGGAAGGAGTCGACCTGACCGTCGGCGCGGGCGAGATCTGCGCCCTCTACGGCGTCGAGGGCAGCGGCCAGGCGGCGCTCGGCGAAGTCCTCGCCGGGCTGGTCCTGCCGACCTCCGGCACCATCGAGGTCGCCGGGCACAGGGTCGATGTGGCCCGGCCGGGCGCGCTCGGGAAGGCCGGTCTCGGCATCGTGCCGGAGGACCGGCACCAAAGCGGTGTCGTCCTCGACATGAGCGTCACCGAAAACCTGACGATGAAGTCGCTCGACAAGCTCAGCGGCCGCTTCCTGCTGCGTCGGCGCGCGATGCTCGCCGAGGCCCGTCGCCTCGCCGACGAGTTCAACATCGTCGCCCCCTCACTCGACGCACCGCTACGCAGCCTGTCCGGAGGCAACCAGCAGCGCGTCGTGCTCGCCCGGGAACTGTCCGGCGACACCAGCGTCCTGGTGGCGGCGCAACCCACCCACGGGCTGGACGTCGGCGCCATCGAGGACATGTACGCCCGACTGCGCAGGGCGGCCGCGGAAGGGGTCGGAGTGCTGCTCATCTCCACCGAACTCGAGGAAGTCATGGCACTTGCAACCTGGATCGCGGTGATCTCGTCCGGGCGGATCACCGGAGCACTCCCCGTCGCGGAGGCGACCCCCGAGCGACTGGGCATGCTCGTCGGCGGTGAGGCCGCATGAGTGCCGCCTCGCTGACGAGCGTCGACGACCTCTCCCGGCGCTTTCTCGCCCGGCTTCGGCCCGGGCCCGGTGGCTGGCTCGTGGTGGGCCTCACCGTGGTGCTGGTCGCCGTCGCCGCGGGCGCGTCCGCGCTGCTGCTCCTGCTCACCGGTGGCTCTCCGAGTGCTTCGGCGAGCGCGATATGGACCGGGAGCCTGGCCGACGCCACGGGCTGGACGACGACGCTGCTCAACGCGGCGCCGCTGCTGCTCGTCGCGGTCGGTGCGTGCGTCTGTGCGTCGGCCGGCACGTTCAACATCGGCCAGGAAGGACAGGTGCTCATCGGCGGCCTGGCCGGCGCCTGGGTCGGACTGCGGCTGGCACTGCCCGGCCCGATGCTGGTCGTCGTGGTGATGATCGCCGCGGCGGTCGGCGGTGGAGCCTGGGCCGCGCTCAGTGCCCTGATGCTCCGCTACCGCGGCGTCAACGTCCCGGTGAGCACTCTGCTGATGACGTTCCTCGCCATCCAGCTCGTCACCTTCGCGGTCAGTACGCCGTGGCTGCAGGAGAGCGCGCAGGGAACCTCGGGCATCGCCGACGCGGCGTCCAACCCCCTGCCGGCCAACGCCCGGCTCGCCGGCTTCGGGCAGTACCCGTCGGTGCAGTTGAACATGGGTCTGTTCATCGCCCTCGTCGCCGCGGTCGGCGTCGCACTGGTCCTCAGCCGCAGCCGGTGGGGCTTTCGGGTGCGCATGCTCGGACTGAATCCGCTGACGGCCAAACACACCGGTGTCCGTGTGGCCGCGCTCGGCGGCTTCACCCTGGCACTGTCCGGCGCCCTGGCCGGGCTGGCGGGCGGGCTGCTGCTGGTCAGCCCGATCGGCACCAACCAGCTGCAGGCCGGGCTCTCGGACAACTTCGGCTGGGACGGCCTGCTCGTCGCGCTCGTCGCACGCAACCGGCCCCTGGTCGCGGTCCCGGTGTCGTTGGTGTTCGCCGTGCTGCGTGCGGGCGGCGACTTCCTCTCGGCCACCGGCGTGCCGTACTACCTCGTCGATGTCGTCAAGGCGTTGCTGGTCCTCGCGTTCGTCGCGCCGCCCGTCCTCGTCGATCTCTTCCGCAGGCGTCGCGGTGCGATCCCGCAGACGGCGACCGCCGTGTCCGTTGTCCCGACCAAGGTGAAGGCATCCGCGTGAGCGCCCTGGACAGCACCACCACCATCCTCGCCAGCGGTGTCCGGCTGACCGTGCCACTGGCGTTCGCCGCCTGCGGCGAGTACGTGGCCGAGCGCGCCGGCACGATGAACATCTCCGTCGAGGCGATGATGCTCGGCGCCGCGTTCACCTCGATCGCCACCGCGAGCGCGACCGGCAGCCCCACCGTCGGTCTCGTGGCCGGCGTCGTCACGGGCCTCGTCCTCGGCTTCGTCCACGGCAACCTCTCCCACCGGGCGCAGATCAACACCTTCGTCGTCGGCCTGGTGCTGAACGCGCTGGTCCTCGGACTGACGAGCTACCTGATCACGACGAACCAGTTCGCCTCGCACCAGGTCCACATGTTGTCGATCCCGCTGCTGCAGGACATCCCGCTGATCGGCAAGCCGCTGTTCTCCGAACGCTGGCCCGCCTTCATCCTGTTCGCGCTGGTGCCGCTCACCTGGTGGCTGATGGAGCGCAGCCGCTGGGGTCTGGAACTGCGGGCGGTGGGGGAGAACCCCCAGGCCGCCGATGTCACGGGCATCAAGGTGAACATGCGGCGCCGGCAGGCCCTGCTGTGGTGCGGCGCACTGGCCGGTCTCGGGGGCGCGTACCTCGCGGTCGGCGAGGTCGGATCGTTCAACCAGAACATGACCGCCGGGCGTGGATACATCGTCATCGCCGCGGTGATCTTCGGGGCGTGGCGGCTCGGGCGGACGCTGCTCGGCTGCCTGGTGTTCGGCCTCTCCGACGCGATGCGTCTGGCGCTCCCGGCGCTCGGCGTCACCCTCAACGCCCAACTTCTCGTCGCGGCCCCGTATCTGCTCGCGCTCCTGGCCATGCTGCTGTTCACCACCCAGCACCGGGAACCCGCCGCGCTCGGACGGCCCTTCGAGCGCGGGTCGACGTGACGGCCGGGATCGGGCGAGGACGGATGCCGCGTGTGCGGAGGCGCGTGGCTCGTTGGTGCGCGCCCCCGCCGGCGGCGCAGCGTCGGCGGAGTGGGGCCGGCGTCGAGGGGGTCGGGCCCGTGGCCGGGTGTGAGGAGTGCGTGATTCCGGTCCGCTGCCTCGGCCGACATGCGGGCGAGGCTCGACCCGGTGGCCGGGAGCGGCGAGGACGGACACCGGCTCCGCGACCGTACGGAGACGGCATCCGCCGTGGGTGGGCGATCCCGATGTCAGCGTCGGCGCAGCGCCGCGGTCTGCAGGGCCGGTGGCGTGTGGCCGACGTCGAGCGGGTTGAGGACGCTGCCCGGCGCGACGAGTTCGTCGATCCGGTCCAGCGCCTCGGCCGACAGCGGCCGGTCCACCGCGGTGAGCTGCGACAGGAGCTGGTCGTGGGTGCGCGCGCCCATCACGGCCGAGGTGACGCCGGGATGAGCGAGCACGAACCGCAGTGCCAGCTCGACGAGCGTGCAGCCCTCCTCGGCGGCCAGGCGCACGAGTTCCTCGACGACCGCGAGCTTGCGCTCGCGCACCTGCTCGTCGGCGAAGTCGAAGTGGTCGCTGTTTCTCAGCGCGCGCGAGTCTCCCGCCGGTTCGGCGCCGGCCCGGTACTTGCCCGTCAGCCAGCCGCCGTTGAGCGGGCTCCAGACCATGACGCCCATACGGTGCCGCTCGGCGGTGGGCAGGGCAGCGGCCTCCGCGTGCCGGGCCAGGATCGAGTACGACAGCTGTTCCACGGTGAACCGCTCGCTGCCACCGCGCCGCGCGGCCCACTGCGCCTCCACGATCTCCTCGGCCGGGAAGCTGGAGGTGCCGATCGCCCGCACCTTGCCCGCCCGCACCAGGTCACTGAGCACACCGAGGGTCTCCTCGACGTCGGTGAGGGGATCGGGGCGGTGGACGAGGTACACGTCCAGGTGGTCCGTCCCCAGCCGGCGCAGGCTGTCCTCCACGGCACGCGTGATCCACAGCCGGGAGGCGCCGCCCCGGTTGCGGTCGAGCGGGCCCGCGGGCATCCGGCTCGCGACCTTCGACACCAGGACGACCTCGTCGCGCCGTCCCTTCAGCGCCCGGCCGACGATCTCCTCCGACTCGCCGAAGGCGTACACGTCGGCGGTGTCGACGAAGTTGACCCCGGCGTCCAGCGCCGTCGCCACCATGCGGTGGCACTCCGCTTCGTCGGTGTTGCCCCAGGCGCCGAACATCATCGACCCCAGGCACAGCTGACTCACCTCGATGCCCGTCCCACCCAGAATCCGGTAGTGCATGCTCGCCCTCGTCTCCCAGCCGACGCCGTGTCGCTGTCCTCTCGCAGGCTCGCACAGAGGCCGGTCCCGAACCGATGTCGCGCGGGGCCAGCATCCCTGGCCTGCGTGTTGTGTCCGCAGCACATCGACCCGCGGGTGCATGCGTGCCTAGGCTCAAACAAATCCGAACAAAGAAATCCGAACCACTCACTGGAGGTACCGTGGCCACCGGTCTCACCTCGGCACGCTGGACTCACGTCGCGCTGCCGACCGGCGATCTCGACAAATCGATCGCGTTCTACACCGCACTGACCCCGCTGGTCGTGGTCGAGCGGTTCAAGGACGCCGACGGCGAGAGCGTCTGGCTCTCCAACGACCAGCAGGCCGAGACGCCGTTCGTGCTCGTCCTGGTGTCCTTCAACAAGGACAAGGGCAATCAACTGGGCCTGCTGCACCCCTTCGCGCACCTCGGCATCGAGGTGCCGACGCGCCAGGACGTCGACGCCCTCGCGGACCGGGCCCGCGAGCTCGGTTGCCTGCACTGGGAGCCCCGGCAGATGCCCGAGCCCGTCGGCTACATCTGCGCTCTGAAGGACCCCGACGGCAATGTCGTCGAGATCTCCCACGACCAGCGGGTCTTCGACTCGGTCCGCGCGAAGTGGGGTTCGTCCTGAAGGACACCCGCGCAGCCGTCGAGGCGTACCTCGCGGCGCTGAACGCGCACGACGCCGAAGCCGTGGCCGCCTGCGTGGCCGAGGACTTCGTCAACGAGCACACGTCGTCGATGGGACAGAGCCGCAGGGGCCGCGCCGAGTACCGCGCCGCCCTGACCGGGTTCCTCGAGAACTTCGGGGACCTGCACTACGCGCCCGAGTGCTTCCTCGTCGACGGCGAGTCCGCCGCGGTGCCGTACGTCATGAGGTTCCTGATGCGTTCGGCGGGCGACCGCCCCGTACGGGTTCGCGGGGTCTTCGTGTTCACCGTCGCCGACGGCCTCATCGCGCGCCGCACGGACTACTGGGACAGCGGCGAGGTGCAGCGGCAGCTCGCCTGACGCCCCTGGTCGGAAGCCCGGAACCAGATCCCTGACACCCCGTCCGCCCCTCGCGCGGACGGGGTGCCGGTGTATCCCCGCCCGACCTGCGTATCGCTTTGCATGACGCCGTCTCGCATTGCTTGACACGATGTCGTCTCGCAATGAAAGATGCCGTCATGCAAGTAGTGACAACGCAGTCCGGCCTGGGCCGGATCGAGGACGGGGCCATCGCCCTGTTGGACACGGCATTTCCGCACGTCGGCGCGGTCCTCGAGCAGGACGGCTCGCTGCAGGGCCTGGCGTCCTGCGCGGTACGCCGGCGGATCCCGCTCGACCAGGCCACGCTCGTGGCGCCGCTTGGCCGTCCCCGCGCGGTGTGGGGCGTCGGACTCAACTACCAGTCGAAGGCGGCCCGCGCGGGCCGGGGAGTGCCCGAGCAGCCGATCCTGTACCTGGCCGCGTCGTCCGGCGTCCTGGCACCCGGCGCGCAGGTGGTGATCCCGCAGGCCGCGACCGAACCCGACTACGAAGGGGAGATCGCGGTCGTCGTCGGTCGCCGGCTGTACCAGGCGTCCGAGTCGGAGGTCTGGCCCGCGATCGCCGGCATCACCGCGGCCAACGACATGACGGCACGCGACGTCATGCGCACCACGACGATCCCTGCCCTCGCCAAGAGCTACCCAGGGTTCACACCGCTCGGCGCGTCGATCCGCACCTCCGACGACCTCGCCGAACGCGACGCGATCCGCGTACGGACCCGGGTCAACGGCGAGCTCGTACAGGACGACACGAGCGCCGGGATGATCTTCGCGGTCACCGATCTGCTCAGCCGCCTGTCGTGGTTCGCCGCGCTGGAACCCGGCGATGTCGTCCTCACCGGAACTCCGGCCGGCACCGGCCAGGACCGCGGATGCTTCCTCGCCGACGGCGACGAGATACGGGTCGAGGTGGACGGCGTGCTGCCCCTCGTCACCCGCGTCGTGCGCCCCGCGGACGCTTCACCGCACGACCACCGGCTGACCGAACCGGTCAGCTGACCACCTCTCACCCTGGAGCCCATACCGATGCCCATCTCCTCTATGCCGTCCTACGACCTCGTCCTGGCCGGCGGCACCGTCATCGATCCGGCGTCGGGCACCAACGCCCGGCTCGACGTGGCGGTCACCGGTGACCGCATCGCCGCGATCGGGGAAGGGCTGGCGACGGGCGCGGCCCGCTCGATCGACGTCACCGGCTCCACCGTGCTTCCGGGCCTCGTCGAGGGCCACACCCACATCTTCCAGTACGTCTCCGCCGTCGGCGCCCCCGCCGAGGAGGCCCACCTGCGGCGCGGCGTCGTCGCCGCGGCGGACGCCGGCACGGCCGGCGCCTCGACGTTCGCGGCCTTCCGCAAGCTGGTGGTCGAGGCGAACCCGCTGCGCATCGTCAACTTCCTCAACGTCTCGGTGCTCGGCCTGATCGACTTCAGATTCGGCGAGCTGCTCAACCCCGACACCCTGGTCCCCGAGGACGCGCTCGCGACCGCCGAGGCCCACCCCGACATCGTGCGCGGCTTCAAGATCCGGCTGTCCGAGGACGTCGTCGGCGAGAACTGGGAGTCGCTGCTGAAGAAGTCCGTGGCGCTGGCCGAGCAGGCCCGCCTCCCGCTGATGGTGCACATCGGCGAGACCGAGGAGCCGGTGCCCGTCGTCCTGGACTACCTGCGCCCCGGCGACATCGTGGCGCACTGCTACACCGGCAAGCCGAACGGCATCCTCGACGGCGACCAGGTGCACCCGGCAGTCATGGCGGCCCGCGAGCGCGGCGTGCTGTTCGACTCCGCCCACGGCAAGAGCAACCTCAGCTTCGAGGTGGCCCGCCGGGCGATCGCCGACGGATTCCTGCCCGACATCCTCAGCTCCGACACCAGCGCCCGCAACTGGCGCGGCCCGGTGTTCGACCTGCTCACCAGCGTCTCCAAGCTGGTCGCGCTCGGCGCGCCGCTGGAGGAGTGCATCCGGCGGGCCACCGTCGCCCCGGCACAGCTCCTCGGGCTCGACACCGAAGGCTACGGCCGCCTGGCGGTCGGCGGACGGGCCGACGTCACGGTCGTCGACTGGACCGACGAGGTCACCCTGCCCGACGCCGCCGGCAACACGATCGTCGCGCCGCGCCTGGAGCCGACCGTCGTACTGCACGCCGGCGCCGAGGTCGACATCGTGCCGTGGCGCGGTCTGCCGGCAGCGTGAGACGCCCGCACGTCCCGCGGAGGACGCGATGACCGTCGCTGACGTCCACCTGCTGCGGCGCCGGCTGCGCGCGGCCCTGACGGCGGCGGAACCCGCCGTCGGTACGTTCGTCAAGCTGGCGTCGCCCGACGTGGTGGAACTGGCCGAGGCGGCCGGGTTCGCGTTCGTGGTCGTCGATCTCGAACACTCCGCGCTCACCGAGCAGAACGCCGTCGACCTGGTGCGCCACGCCCACGCCTGCGGTCTGCCGGCTGTGGTCCGCGTGCCCGAGGTGGACGCCGCCGCCCTCAACCGGCTGCTGGAGGCCGGGGCGGCGGGTATCCAGCTGTCCATGCTCACCCGGGTCGCCCAGGCCGAGGCACTCGCGGCGGTGACCCGGTTCGCGCCCGCCGGCCGCCGCTCGGTCAGCCTGGCCAACAGGGCCGCCCGCTTCGGCGCGCTCCCGCCGGCCGCCTTTCTGCGCGCCGAGCGGGACGACCCACCGGTGCTGGTGGGCCAGATCGAGACCGCGCGCACCGATCCTCTGCCGGATCTGCTCGCCCCTCTCGACGTGTGCTTCGTCGGCAGCACCGACCTCGCGGTCGACCTGGGCCTGCCGGCCGACCCGGCGGTGCTGCGCGCCGCGGTGGGCCGGGTGCGCGAGGCCGCCCGCTCGGCGGCGGTGGCGTTCGGCGGCTGGGTGCCGGTCCGGGGCGGCGCGGCGGACCTGGGCCTGAGTGACGCCGACTACCTGGTCGTCGGCTCGGACCTGCAGATGTTGGCGACCGCCCTGCGCGCGGCCGCCGGAGAGGAACACCAGTGACCACACGCAACGCGGCGCTGTTCAGCACCGTCGTCAACTGGGACGAGTTGCCGCTGACCCAGGTGCGACCGGGGGTCCGCCGTCGCGTCTACGCGACGGACGAGATGATGATCTGCCACCACGAGCTCGACGTCGGCATGACACTCAACCCGCACCGGCACGAGGACTTCGACCAGCTGGTCCATATCGCAGAGGGCCGTGCAAACTACTACGTGGACGGTGTCGCGCACGACATGCGTGCGGGGTCGTTCCTTCTGGTTCCCCGCGGCAGCGAGCACTACGTGGAGCCGACGGAGGCCCCCTGCGTGAACATCGACTTCTTCGTCCCGCCCAGGACCGACCTGCTTCCCTGACCGACAGATCTGGGAGCTGTTGAGGGCCTCCGGGCGGAGTGAATGTCAGACACATTCACTCCGCCCGGAGGCCCTCGGTGTGTCACACGCGGGTCAGCCCCCGTTGGGTGCGCCGTCCGAGTTGCCCAGTCGCTGCGACAGCGCGCGGGCGGTCTCCAGCAGCGCCTGCGCCATCGGCGACTTGACGTCGTCGGGGACGGTCGCCGTCGTGCCGACGACAGCGAGCGTTCCGCTGATCTTGTCGCCCTCGAAGATCGGCGCCGCGATGGTGCGGACCCCGTTGACGGCGGGGGAGTTGACCGACAGCCCGTGCTGCCGGATGGCGTCGAGCTCCTCGGTGAGCTCGGGGGACTTGCGGACCGAGCGCGGCAGCGCCGGTACCTGGTCCGGGGGCAGGAACGTGAGGAAGATCCGTCCCTGTGCCGAGGAGGTGAGGTCGAGACGCGAGCCGACCCGGACGCTGATGCGCACCATGTGGTCGGTGTTGTCCACCGAGCGCACCACGGTCGGCGACTCGCCGTCCCAGACCGACAGCACGATCGTCTCGTCGACGCGCCGGACCAGCTCCTCCATGTACGGCTCGGCGGCGGCGACGATCGGCAGGCCGGCCCGCGCCGCCGTCGCGAGCGTGAGCACCTGGGGGCCGAGGGAGTACAGCGAGGTGCGCTCGTCGTAGCGCAGCAGGTTCGCCGCCCGCAGCGCCTTCGTGTAGCGGTGCGCGGTCGCCTTGCTCGCCCCGAGCCGCGCGGTGATCTCGTTGAGACTCATGTGCGGCTTGCCGACCGTGAACGAGCCGAGGATCAGCGCCGCACGCTGCACCGTCTGGATCGTCGGCGCGGTCGTGTCGGGAGCGCCTTGCTCGCCGGTGCCGGGCTGCGCCTTCGTGGCCATGAATCTTGCTCCTGTTTCGTACTTAATAAGGTGGTGAGACGTTGAATGGAACGCCGTATTGGATAGCGTAACGGTGAGAGCCGTGTAAATGTGCGGGAAGAGTTGAGGTGTGCCAGGCCCTCACACATCGGAGGAGTGTCCCGGCGTGAGGGAGCGGGCCGAGTCGAGCAGGGAGGCGATGTGGTTGACGGCCAGAGCGGCCTCGCCGAAGCCGATCGAGATGAGGCTGACCTTGCCGTCGTGGTCGGCGATGTCGCCGGCCGCGAAGACGCGCTCCCGGCTCGTGCGCATCGTGCGGTCGACGAGGATGCGCCGACGGCGTAGCTCCAGTCCCCACCGCTCGATCGGCCCGAGATCGGCGATGAAGCCGAGCGCGGCGACGACGGACTGGGCGGGCAGGCTGATCCGGTCGCCGTCCGGGCCCGCGACCACGACCTCCGACACCGACCCGTCGCCGGAGATCTTCTCGACCTCGTAGGGCGTCAGGACGCGCACGGAGGACGCGTGCACCTGCTCGACGGTGCGTTCGTGAGCCCGGAACCGCGTACGCCGGTGCACCACCGTCACCGACGAGGCGATCGGCTCCAGCGACAGAGCCCAGTCCAGCGCCGAGTCCCCGCCGCCGACGACCACGACGTCCTGTCCGGTGAGTTCGTCCAGCCGGGGCACGAAGTACCGCAGCCCCCGGCCCAGGTAGTCGGAGCCCACAGGGAGCTCGCGGGGCACGAAGTTGCCGATCCCGCCGCACACCAGCACCGCCCCCGCGGTGATCCGCGTGCCGGCGTCGGTCGTGGCGACGATGTGCTCACCCGCGTCGTCGAGGTCGGTGACCCCGTGCCCGAGCAGGTAGACCGGGTTCGACTGCCCGGCCTGCTCGGCCAGCCGGTCCACCAGGTCCTGGCCGCGGACGGCGGGGAAGCCGGCCACGTCGTAGACGAGCTTCTCGGGGTACAGCGCGGTGATCTGCCCGCCCACCTCGGGCAGGGCGTCGGCGACCGCGACGCTCATGCCGCGGAAGCCGGCGTAGTACGCGCCGTACAGCCCCGCCGGACCGGCACCGATGATCAGTAGGTCGACGGACACATCGGGGCCGGCGCCCGGGACGGCCGGCAAGCCGCTCACGCTCCCACCTCGGGGTGGTCGCGGCCGACCCTGCCGACCTTGCGTGCGCCCCCGGGCGATCCGAGCGGTTCGGCTCCGGCGATTTCGAGGGTGAAGAACTCGGCGTTGACGCGCTGGGACTGCTCGGCCTCGGCCGGCAGGTCCTCGTGGTGGAAGATCGAGATCTGCGGGCAGACGGGTTCGCAGCGCCCGCACTCGACGCATTCGTCGGGCTGGATGTAGAGCATCCGGTCGCCCTCGTAGATGCAGTCGGCCGGGCACTCCTCCATGCACGACTTGTCCATGACGTCGAGGCATGCCTGAGTGATGACATACGGCACGGGCTTCTTGCCCTTCACACGGTCGCACGGAATGCGAGATGGTGTCTTCTAATGTGGAATGGATGATGACGGCGCAGGCCCGGGGTGTCAACCATCAGGCGATTGCTTGACACTGCCGCCCGTGCTAAGGGAAGCTGGCGCGACATACGAGATGGCGTCTCACAACACGCCACTCGGGTCGGGACTTGTGAGAGGCATACGCCGTAATGGGAAGCAACCCCCGGACCGTCCCAGCACCGATGATCGTCGAGGACTGGGACCGGCTCACCTTCCGGGTCAACCGCGAGGCCTACCGCAGCGCGGAGATCTTCACCCGGGAACGCGGCTGGGTATGGACACACACCTGGCTCTACCTCGGCCACGAGACCGAGATCCCCAACCCCAACGACTTCAAGGTCCGCACCCTCGGCGGCCGGCCGCTGATCTTCTGCCGGGACACCGCCGGCGAAGTGCATGCCTTCCTGAACTCCTGCCCGCACCGCGGCACGGTGCTGTGCCGCGAGAACGAGGGCTCGACCAGGCTCTTCCAGTGCTTCTACCACGCCTGGACATTCCGCAACAACGGTGACCTGGCCGCCATCCCCGACGCCGACGCGTACGAGTCGACTGACGAGTTCAAGGCCTCCATGGGGCTGCGCGGTGTCCCGCGCCTGGAGATCCACGAGGGATACGTCTTCGTCGCGTTCGACCCCGACGTCCCGCCGCTGCTCGAGCACCTCGGCGACGCAGCCGACTACATGACGATGATCGAACAGCAGCACGTCGGCGGCATGACCACGCTGCCCGGCACCCAGCAGTACAGCGTGCGGGGCAACTGGAAACTCGCCGTCGAGAACGCGATGGACGGCTACCACTTCGCACCGACCCACAACACATTCGTGGGCTACCTGCGCGAGAGCGGCTTCGCCGTCACCGACGACAATCAGTACGCGTACAACCTCGGCAACGGCCACGGACTGCTGGTCCTGACCGGGCACGGCGGGCGCATCAGCATGCTCTGGGAACCGCGCTTCGGCGAGGACGAGCGGGTGCGCACCGAGCAGCACCGGGCCGAGATGACCGAGCGGCTGGGAGAGAAGCGGGCGCACTACGTGGCCGACGAGAGCCACATCCTGTTCGTGTTCCCGAACCTGCTCCTGTTCGACATCGAGGGGCTGTCGATCCGGCAGCTGGAGCCGGTGGCGCCCGACCAGACCGACGTGCGTGCCTGGCAACTGGTCCCGCGCGACGAGGACCCGGCCGCGCGCGCCCTGCGCATGAAGACGGTCGTCAGCTTCGTCGGCCCGGGCGGGCTCGCCACGCCGGACGACATCGAGGCGTACGAGGCGGTCCAGCGCGGCATCCAGGCCACGGCGGGGACCGCTGTGCCCGAGCTGGACTACAGCGACATGTCACGCGGCATGGCCGACGAGGTCAAGGGCGTACAGGGCAGGTCGACCGACGAAGGTGCGATGCGGGGCTTCTGGCGGCACTGGATCGACGCCGTCGGGCTCGATGACGGCCTCCAGGTCCACGGCGAGCGACCGGCGTCCTTCCTCGCAGGCAGGGACATGCGATGACCACGATCACCAACACCCACTCCGTGCAGTGCCAGGGACGCGTCATCACCCGCCCGGAGGTGGAGGACTTCCTCTACGCCGAGGCGGACATCCTCGATCACTGGGACTACGACGGCTGGCTGGCCCTCTTCGAGCCCGGTGCCCGCTACGAGATCCCCACGACCGACTACCGCCCCGGCTGGTCGCCGCACGAGACCGGTTCCTTCGTCGACGACGACTGGGACCTGATCCGTGCCCGGGTCAAGCGCCTGAAGTCCCGCAAGGCGCACGCCGAGAACCCGCACTCGCGCACCCACCGGCTGGTGTCCAACGTGCGCTTGTCCGAGCACACAGAGGACTCCTTCCGGGTCGCGGCCTCCTTCGTCGTGCACCGCGCCCGCGACGGCCACTTCGACGCCTACGTCGGCTGGTACGAGCACGTACTGGTGCCGACCGAGGACGGACTGCGTTTCCGGCTGCGGCGCTCGATCCTCGGCCACGAGTCGCTGGCGGCAGGCGCCCGGCTCAGCTTCATCCTCTAGCCGGCGACGGACGGTGACCCGATGATCCGACACACCCTGTCCTTCCGCTTCGCCGACTCGGTCGACCAGGCCACGCGCGAGTCCGTGCTGGCCGAGCTGCGCACCTTCCCGGACCGGTACCCGGCCATGCGCGGCTTCGTCCTCGGCGAGAACGTCAGCACCCGCGACCGGACCTTCACCCACACCATGGCCGTCGACTTCGACAGTCACGACGACCTGCTCGCCTATCTCGGCAGCGAGAGCCACGAGAGCTTCGTGCACACGCGCTGGCGACCGGTCATCGACCGGCAGGCCATCACCTCGTTCGAGTACACCGAGCGCCCCTCGCTCACCTCAGGAAGGACAGCGCCCGTGAGCACCCGCCCGCACGCCCCGTACGGCATGGAGTACGCCCGGATCGAGGTTCCGGACATGCAGGCCACGATCGACTTCCTCGAGTACCACGTCGGGCTCCAGCTGGAGCAGCGTACGGACGAGTACGCCTACCTGCGCGCCGACATCGAGCACCACGCGATCGAGCTGATCAACGCTCCCGAGCGCACCGACGGGTGGACGACCGCGGTCGGCTACAGCGTGGAGAGCGAGGAGGTCCTGGAGCAGCTGCACAAGAGCGTCCTCGACGCCGGCCTCGAGGTCCTCGAACTGCAGGAGCGCCAGCAGGCGCTGTGCGAGAACGGCTTCGCGGTCAAGGACCCCAACGGCCTCATCATCGAGCTGTTCACCGAGTTCCAGGAGTACGCCGAACCGCCGCACATCGAGATCCGGCCGCTCGACCTCGTCCACCCCTTCATCGCCACGACGAAGTACCAGGAGACGCAGGACTTCTACCAGAGGGTCCTGCGGTTCATCCCCTCGGACTACGTCGTCGGCTCGACCACGTTCTTCCGCGGCGAGGACCGCCACCATCACAGCCTCGCGGTGCAGAACAACAAGGAGCACTTCGTCGCGCACCTGTGCTTCGCGATGAAGAGCCTCGACCACGTCATGCGGATGCGGGCCCGCGCGCTGTACAAGGGCGCGCCGATCGCCTCCGACATCGTCAACCACTCGGCGTCGACGTCGATCGCGTTCTACCTGCACGACACGCGCTTCGGCCCGCGGTTCGAACTGTGCGACCGGCACCGGGTGTTCACGCCGGAGGAGCACGAGACGCACCGGGCCCGCAGGATGCCGGCCGACCCGCGCAACATCGACGTGTGGCGTCCGGCGTCCGACGACTGGGGACGTTTTTGAGACAGCAGTTGCTTGACGTCCTGAGCCTGCTCGACACCGCTCCCGCCCCTCGCGGGCAGGAGCGGACGGCGGCCCACCGGCTGCGCACCTGGTGTGCGCGCCGGTGGCCGCACGTCGAGTGGCAGGTACTGGAGCACGGTCCCGCGGGCGGCAGCCTGGTCGCCGCGCACGGGGCCGGTCCGCTGCTGTACTCCCACCTCGACACGTCACTGGACGACGGCGGTGCGCACAACCACCTCGTCACCGGCAACGACGCGCCCGTCGCCCCGCTCGGCGTGGACGGCGATGTGGTGGCCGGCTTCGGTCTCGGGGTGGCCCGCGGGCCGGCGGCGGCGGCGCTCGTCGCGTTCGCCGAGGCGGGCGCCGGACGGCTGCTGCTCGCCGGCTCCGGTACGCACCGCCGCAGTGGCGGGACGACCGGCCTGGAGGCCTACGCCGAGGCGTATCCGCTGCCGCGCTCGGCGATCGTCGCCAAGTGCGGCCCGCCCACGCTGCTGTGGCACGAGCCGGGAGCGTTCTATCTGACCGTCCGGGTGACCGGCCGCTCCGGCGCCGCGATGATGCCGGAGTCGGCCACACCACCCGGGGGAGTCGTCGCCTCGGCCGGCGTCGTCCTGGACGAACTGGTCCGCTGGCGCACGGACTACCTGGCCGCCGACCCGCGGGCGGGGCAGACCGGCCGGGCGTGCGGCATCGGCGCGATCAGCGGCGGGTGGCCGGACAAGCCGGACCTGCTGCCGGCCCGACTGCGGATCGATCTGTACGTCGTCACCGGTGACCCGGTGGAGCCGAAGGTGCTGGCGGCCGAGCTGGCCGACCGGCTGCGGGCACGGTGTGCCCAATCGGTGCTGCGCGACTGCGTGTTCGAGGTCGAGGCCGAGCCGGTCGCGGCAGCCGCGGCGACGCCTGCCGATGCCCCAGTGGTTTCGGCAGCCCGGGCGGCCTGGCTCGACGAGTTCGGTGCGCAGCCGCCGCCCATCACCGGCTGGACGGGATCGACCGACGGCGTCGTGCTGCGTGCCCGCGGCGTCGACACCGTGCGCCTCGGCCCGCAGGCGAAGCCGGCCGCCGGCGATCCCCGTCGCGATGCCCTGTCCTTGGGGCAGCTGACCGCCTACGCGCGCATCTACCGCCGGCTGTTGACCGAGCTGCCGGCGTAGAGCGGGCGCAAGCGCCGTGCCGAACCCCGCTGTGGCAGACGACCGCCGCAGCCAGATGTTGCTCTGGCTGCGGCGGTCGTTGGTTTTCCCCGGCGGGGTCAGCCCGCCAAGGTACGGCTGGGCGCGGCGTCACACTCCCCAGTCGTCGTTGACGGTGACGGCGTCGGCGATGCGGAACCGGCCGCCGGGCACCAGGGGTGCGGTGGGCTCGCCCATCACGACGACGTGCTTGCCGAACCGGGGGGCCAGCGCCCGGCCGACGTCGCGCTTGAGCCACAGACGCAGCAGGTGGCGGCGGCGCTCCGGTTCCGGGTGGTCGATGTAGCTGGTGCGCGAGTGCAGTGCGGCGTAGTTGAGCAGCCACTGCACGTCCCCCGGCTGGAAGTCCATGTCGATCGGCAGACCGGGCTCCTGCGAGATCTCGTCGAAGAGGGTGATGGCTGCGGCCTGATCGGGCGTCAGCTGGGGAACCCCCGGGTACTCCTGGGCGCTGAAGATCATCGAGTTGCCCGCGTAGGTGCTGAAGATGCCGTCGACGTGGCTGATGATCGGCGACGTGTACGTGAGTTCAGGGGAGTCGGGGTCCTGACGCCGCCAGTCCCAGTGGTAGGTGTCGAAGAGCCGCGCGGCGAGGTCCGGCCGGCGGCGCAGCATCTCGTTGTAGATCGTCGTGCCGCTGACCAGGCTGGAGGCGCCACCCTCCTTGGCGCCGCGCAGGCACATGAGGGCGACGACGTCGGAGCTGTCCGAGTGGAACGGAAGCCGGTCCCGGATGCGGGAGGGCAGCGCGCCCTCGTCGGACATCGTCTTGTTCGACGTGGCGATGACGTGGTCGAGCAGGTCGCCCCGCTGACTCTGCCCGATCGGCCGGCCGAGGTGCAGGCCCATGATGAAGAAGATGGCCCCGGAAACGGCGTCGCCGTACTCCTCGGTGCGCAGGCCGCGCACCAGGATGAAGCCCCGGCCGGCGTCCATCTGGTGGGCGCACTCGTCGTTGAGGGCGAGACAGGCGTCGAACGGGTAGTCGGCGGCGGTGACGGTGCGCAGGTCGGGGTCGTCGGCGACGAAGCGCCGTCCCAGGTCTTCCAGCTCGGTGCGCTCGGCGTCGCTGAGTACGTGGATCCACTCGGTGGATTTCGACAGCTCGTCGCCACGCCAGGCGGACGGCCCGGAGACCGGCTGAAGGCCGACAGTGGTGGTCACGGTGATGCACTCCTCGAAGATGGTGAGGGGAACGCCCGTCGGTGAAGACACGACGGACGAAGAACGTCGACGGACGGCGAACGCTCGGTGTGGCGGGGGCTCGTCGCGTGGCGACGAACCGCACTCAGAACGGAGTCTGAGGCTCGCCGACAGCCGTGCCGGGGCGCAGTCCCTCCCGGGGCGGGAAGTAGCTGAGCGGCTCGTCGTAGGTCCGGCGGCCGGCACACGACACGAGCAGGACGCCGATCAGAGGGACTGGCCTCATGCTGGTCCCGTCCTTTCGAGAAGTGCCTCAACCATAGGAGACGTCCGCGGAACGGTCAATATTGCGAGACGGTGTCTCGTGATGCAGTACGCAATGGGCGGACGCGCTGCAGCCGACCACCTCCCGTACCCGCGACTTTCACATCAGCGCCACCGGACCCTTCCCTGGCGTTTGTTGCACTTGGAACACTCGCTGCGCGCACCTTCCGTCACGTTCCGGCCATCGGTGCGCAGGATTGAGAGGTCCCTCACCCATGTCCGACGTCAACCGGCGCAGATTCCTCCAACTCGCGGGTGCCACCACGGCCTTCACCGCCCTGTCGAGCAGCATCCAGCGCGCCGCCGCGCTGCCGGCCCACCACCGCACGGGGACGATCAAGGACGTCGAGCACGTCGTCGTCCTGATGCAGGAGAACCGGTCCTTCGACCACTACTTCGGTTCGCTCAGGGGTGTTCGCGGTTTCGGCGACCCGCGCCCGGTGACGCTGCAGAACGGCAAGTCCGTCTGGCACCAGGAGGACGCGAAGGGCAAGGACGTCCTGCCGTTCCGCCCCGACGCCGACGACCTGGGCCTGCAGTTCATCCAGGACCTCCCGCACGGCTGGAACGACGGACATGCCGCCTTCAATGGGGGCAAGTACGACAAATGGGTCCCGAACAAGAGCTCCACGACCATGGCGTACCTGACCCGCGAGGACATCCCGTTCCACTACGCCCTCGCCGACTCGTTCACCATCTGCGACGCCTACCACTGCTCGTTCATCGGCTCGACCGACCCGAACCGCTACTACATGTGGACGGGCTACACGGGCAACGACGGCCAGGGCGGCGGCCCCGTCCTCGGCAACGACGAGGTCGGCTACGGCTGGACCACCTACCCCGAGCGCCTGGAGCAGGCGGGCGTCTCCTGGAAGATCTACCAGGACGTCGGCGACGGCCTCGACGCGAACGGCTCCTGGGGCTGGATCCAGGACGCCTACCGAGGCAACTACGGGGACAACTCGCTGCTCTACTTCAACCAGTACCGGAACGCCAAGCCCGGCGACCCGCTGTACGACAAGGCCCGCACCGGTACGGACTACACCAAGGGCGAGGGCTACTTCGACCAGCTGAAGGCCGACGTGAAGGGCGGAAAGCTGCCCCAGGTCTCCTGGATCGTCGCCCCCGAGGCCTTCACCGAGCACCCCAACTGGCCCGCGAACTACGGCGCCTGGTACATCGCCCAGGTCCTGGACGCGCTCACCTCGGACCCCGAGGTGTGGGCGAAGACCGCCCTGTTCATCACGTACGACGAGAACGACGGCTTCTTCGACCACGTGGTCCCCGCCTTCCCGCCCGGCTCGGCCGCCCAGGGCAAGTCCACGGTCGACCCCGCTCTCGACCTGTTCAAGGGCGACAGCAGCCACCCGGCCGGCCCCTACGGCCTCGGCCAGCGGGTGCCCATGCTCGTCGTCTCGCCCTGGAGCAAGGGCGGTTACGTCTGCTCCGAGACGCTCGACCACACCTCGGTCATCCGCTTCCTGGAGACCCGCTTCGGTGTCCACGAGCCCAACATCTCGCCCTGGCGGCGCGCGGTCTGCGGCGATCTGACCTCGGCCTTCGACTTCTCCCGCAAGGACACCAAGCCGGTCGCCCTCCCGGACACCGACGGCTACGAGCCGCCGGACCGCGAGCGCCATCCCGACTACGTGCCCGTCCCGCCCGCCGTCGGCGCCCTGCCGAAGCAGGAGCGTGGCCTGCGCCCCGCCCGCCCGCTGAAGTACGCCCCGCACGTGGACGGTTCGGTGGACGCGGCGAGCGGCAGGTTCACGCTGACCTTCGCCTCCGGCGACAAGGCGGGCGCCGCGTTCCTGGTGACCTCCGGCAACCGCACCGACGGGCCCTGGAGTTACACCACCGAGGCCGGCAAGACCGTCTCGGACATCTGGAACTCGGCGTACTCGAAGGGGTCGTACGACCTGACCGTGCACGGCCCGGCCGGTTTCCTGCGCGTCTTCAAGGGGCCGAACGGGACCGCCGGTCCCGAGGTCACCGCCCGCCACGAAGGTGACGACGTCGAGCTGACGTTCACCAACAAGGGCTCGGGCACGGTCCGTCTGAAGGCCGTGAGCGGCTACGGCGACCCCGCGAGGACCTTCACCGTGCGTCCCGGTGCCACCGCCCGGCACACCTTCCGCCTCGGCAGGAGCCGTCGCTGGTACGACCTCACGGTCACCTCCGAGGCCGACCCGGCGTTCCTGAGGCGATTCGCCGGACATGTCGAGAACGGGCGTACCGGAGTGAGCGACCCGGCCGTAATCACCAGGTAAAGCCGCCGCAGGAGCGGTCGTTCACCTGGCCGGATCGCAGTGGTCCCGGGGTAGTGTGCCCCGGTGACCACGCATTCGAACACACCTGCAGGCTGGTACCCCGATCCGCACGGAGCGTCCCAGACGCTCCGTTACTGGGACGGGGCGCAGTGGACGCAGCACACGCACCAGGACCAGCAGGGGGCGGGGCAGGCCCAGGCTCAGGCCGTGCAGGCCCCGCCGGTCCAGCAGGCACCGCAGATACCTCAGCAGTCGGCCGGTCCCGACCAGCGCGTGCAGCGTCAGGTGCAGCAGCAGGCCGGGGTCACCGCGGGCGGCCCCGGCGGCGGCACGCTGTTCTCCGAGCCGGTGCTCGTGGTCAACCAGAAGGCCAAGCTGATCGAGCTGACCAACGAGTACAAGGTCATGGATCAGAACGGCAACCAGGTCGGCTCCGTCACCCAGGTCGGGCAGAGCGCCTTCCGGAAGATCGTGCGGTTCCTCTGGAGCATCGACCAGTTCATGAAGATCAGGCTGGAGATCCGCGACGCCCACGGGCAGCCGGTCATGCTGCTGACCCGGCCGGGGAAGATCTTCAAGTCGCGGGTGATCGTGGAGCGCCCGGACGGTTCGCCGGTCGGTGAGATCGTCCAGCAGAACATGATCGGGAAGATCAACTTCGCGATGATGGTGAACGGGCAGAAGGTCGGCGCGATCAAGGCGGAGAACTGGCGGGCCTGGAACTTCGCGATCGTCGACCACACCGAGAACGAGGTGGCCCGGATCACGAAGACGTGGGAGGGGCTCGCCAAGACGATGTTCACGACCGCGGACAACTACGTGCTGCAGATCCACTACCAGCTGCCCGAGCCGCTGCTGAGCCTGGTCGTCGCCACCGCGCTGACGGTCGACACGGCGCTGAAGCAGGACGCCCGCGGGTTCGGCTGAGCGTCCTGCAGCGCTGGAAATCCCTACAGCGGTGTGAGGTGCCCCGGCTCCGGCTGCCGGGGCACACTCATCTCCCGCAGCGCCGGTTCCACGGACATCTCCCGCAATGCCGGTTCCACGGACGCCGTCGACGGCTCCAGTGCCAGTACCGCCGCCACCGGGTGGTCGTCGTCCACCGGCACCGGGGACATCCGGGTCAGCAGCACCACACCCCATGCCGCCAGGCCCGCTCCCGCGAGTGCGAGCAGCACACCCGCCGCGCCGCCCCGCAGGCTCTCGCCCAGCAGGGAGAGGCCGATCACCGCGGCGGCCACCGGGTTTGCCAGGGTCACCACCGCCAGCGGGGCGCCCAGACCGTCACGGTAGGCGGTCTGGGAGAGCAGGAGTCCGCCCGCGGCGAAGGCCGCGACGAGCAGGGCCACGCCGATCACCTGAACGCTGAGAAGTGACTCGGAACGGTCCGTCGCGGCCACCGTCACGGTCTGGGTGAGCGCGGAGGCCACTCCCGAGGCGACCCCGGACGCCGAAGCGTGCCGTATACCGGGCCGGGCGCCGGGGCGGGCCAGCAGACCGATCAGGGCCGCGGTCACCGCCGCCACCGCCACCGCCTCGGACGTGCTCAGCACCTTCCCGGGCGCGGACCCCGACGCCACCACGAGGATCGCGGCGAGGCCGGCCAGTGTGTACGCGGTGCCGCGCCACTCCGTCGCGCTGACCCGGCGCCCCGCGATCCGCGCGCCCAGCGGCACCGCGGCGACCAGAGTGAGAGCGCCGAGCGGCTGGACCACGGTCAGGGGGCCGTACTTGAGAGCGACGACGTGCAGCAGGGCGGCCGCCGCGTTGAGCGCGACCGACCCCCACCAGGCGCCCGAGCTCAGCATCCGCAGCACACCCGATCCGGGGTTTCGGGAGGCGAGGCGCTCCTGGGCGACGGCGGCGGCCGCGTAGGCGACGGAGGAGAGCAGGGAGAGGGCGAGTGCGAGCAGGGTGGCGTTCATCGGCCGGCTCCGACCAGGACGTTCTCCTGGGGTTCGGCCGGGGCGAGCTTCTCCTGTGCCCGGCCTGCCGTGGTCGCCGTGCGGTGCGGCAGGTGGATCACCGCGAGGGCGATGCTGAGCAGGGCCGTCGCCACGACCGCGTCCATCCAGTAGTGGTTCGCCGTGCCGACGATCACCAGCAGGGTCACCAGCGGGTGCAGCAGCCACAGCCAGCGCCAGCGGGAGCGGGTGGCCACGATCAGGCCGATCGCCACCATCAGGGCCCAGCCGAAGTGCAGCGAGGGCATCGCGGCGAACTGGTTGGAGAGGGTGTCGGTCTGCGGCGGGCCGTACACGGAGGGGCCGTAGACCTTCGCGGTGTCGACCAGGCCGGCCGCCGCGAGCATCCGCGGCGGGGCCAGCGGGAAGAGGAGGTGCAGCACCAGGGCGGCGCCGGTGAGCAGGGCGAGGACGCGGCGGGCCCAGACGTAGTGGGCGGGGCGCCTGAGGTACAGCCAGACCAGGAAGGCGACCGTGGCCGGGAAGTGGACGGTCGCGTAGTAGGTGTTCGCGAGGTGCGCGAGGGTGTCGCCGTGCAGCAGCAGCGACTGCACCGAGCCCTCTCCGGGCAGATCCAGGACGCGTTCCCAGTGCCACACGCGGCCGGCGTTGCGGTAGGCCTCGGTGGTGTGGCCCGTGACCAGTTGCCGGCCGAACTTGTAGACGAGGAAAAGTCCTACGACGAGCAGGAGCTCACGGACGAGCGGCGGCCGCGCTATGGCGCTCGGCTTCGCTTCTGCAGGCTCGGTGCGGGCATTCATCCCCCGGCCCCTTCACTGATGGTGGTGCGGCTACTGAAATCTGAACAACTTGGTGACCCGTCCGGATTCCGAAACTCATCGATACGACTTCGTACCGATACGCCAGTGTACCGATACGAACGGGTACCGGTACACTGGCGTATCGATAGACATACGACACACTGGAATCCGGGAATGAAACGCGTCGGCCTCGAAGCAGGCCGGCCGCCGAGGCGGATGAGGGGATGAGCTGATGACGTCGCAGGCCGCGGACGGACCGGAGACGGTCGCCGCCTCGCGCCGCTCCAAGATCACGCCCGAGCGTGAGCAGGAGTTCTTCGACGCTGTGCTCGAACAGATCCGTGAATGCGGATATGAAGCCGTGACCATGGAGGGCGTCGCCAGCAGCACCCGCTGCAGCAAGTCCACCCTCTACCGGCAGTGGAAGACCAAGCCCCAGTTCGTGGTGGCCGCCCTGCGCTCCCGCCGCAGGTCGAAGTTCGAGGGGATCGACACCGGATCACTCGCCGACGATCTGCGCGAGGCCGCCCGGGCCGCGGGCCGGTGGTCGATGCACGACACCAAGCTCCTCCAGGCGCTCGGCCACGCCGTCACGCAGGACGCGGAGCTCGCGCAGGCCCTTCGCGAGGCACTGATCGACCCGGAGATCGCCGCACTGAGGCACATTCTCCAGCGTGGGGTCGACCGGGGTGAGATCGCCGCCGGACACCCGGCGCTGGAGTACATCCCGGCCCAGATGTTCGGCGTCATCCGCGCCCGGCCCGTCATCGACGGGGAGTACGCCGACCCGGACTACCTGGTCCGCTTCGTGGAGGCGGCCGTACTGCCGGCACTCGGCCTGACCTGAGACCCAGGCCCCCGTCCACGGGATGACTGGACGGTGACCTGCTCGCGCCGCACCGTGGGGACGGGGGCGGCGCGCACCCCCCGGCCGGGTGGGGTTCCTCTCGAGCGGAGAGGCCCCCCACCCGGCCGACCGGTGTCCGGGGGCCGGCCGTCAGACGTCCTGGCCGCTGCCACCGCCCGTCGACACCTTGATCCCCTTGGTGATGTCATCGATCACGGCTTGGCCCTCTTCGACGTCGACACCGAACCGCACCACCACGATCTGCTGCGGGTTCGCCGGGGACGGGAAGGCCAGGGACTCGACATAGCCGTCGGAGCCCTTGCTGGTGACCGCCTTCCAGCGGACCATGTAGCCCTTCTGCCCGGCCACGGTCACCGCCTTGGAGGCGAGGACGTCGTGCGAGGTGATCGAGCCGTAGGTCTTGCCGCCGTAGGACTGCTCGGCGTTCGCCTCGATGTCGGCCTTGGCGATCTGCTCGGCCGTGCTGCCCTTGGTGCGCAGCGCCAGGGCGGGCGCCGAGTAGGCACCGCCCTTCGTGCACTTCTCGGCGGCGTCGCCGGGGCAGGCGTAGGAGTCGTTCGAGGTGACGGATGCGCCGACCTGTATCTCCTGGCCGTACCAGTCGTCCGGGATGGGCAGGCTGATCCCGTCGATCGAGTCGGTCACCGAACCGCTCTCGATCCTCGGCGCCTCGGACCCCTGCGGGGAGGGCGACGCGCCCCCGGAACCCCCGCTGCCGCCGGAGCCGCCGGACCCTCCGTTGCCGCCGAACGGTCCGCCCTGGCCCCCGGTGCCGCCGGGCCCGCCCTGGCCCCCCGGCCCCTGCGAGTCGGCGGTGCCGCCGTTGCCGCTGCCGTTGTCGGCCAGCGCGTACACACCCACGCCGATGCTCGCCAGGACCACTACGGCCACCGCCACGGCTATGCCCATACGGCCGCGCCGCGACCCGGCGGGCGGCTGCACGGGATACGGCGGATAGGCCGGGTACGCTCCGGGGTCCCCGGGGCTCGCGACCTGTTCCGGGGGACCCCATGCGGCGGCCGATCCGGCGGGCCGGGTCCGCTCCGTCCACGCCTTGCCGTCCCACCAGCGCTCGGTGGCGGGACCGTCACTTGTCTGCCCGGGATCGGGGTACCACCCGGGGGGAGTCTCCTGCGTCATGCCCCCACCGTATGAGCCCTCGGTGAAAGAGGGATGAGAGGGGCGTCGGCCGATACCGCTCAATTCGCCCGATGGGAATGACTGACTGATGGTCAGCTCTGTTGACGGCAGGTCACGGGCAGGGCGCGTCGCCTGCCCGTACCCGAGGTCACCCGTGAAGGCAAGAGCTGCCCCGACCGCCCTCCCCTTCCGCACGCGGACGGCTACGCTCGAGATCTGTACGTCGTCCGGGCGACTTGGGGAGGTAGCGGGATGACGGAGGTACGGCCGGTTGCGGCCGCCCCGGCCTCGCTGTGGGAGCGCGACGAGGAACTCACCGCCGTCGAACGGGTGGTGGACTCCCTGTGCGCGGGCCGCACGTCCTCGGGCAGCGTGCTGGTGATCCGCGGGGAGGCGGGCTTCGGCAAGACCGCCCTGCTGGCCGAGACCCGCCGTATCGCCGAGGCCCGCGGCTGCACGGTCTGGTCGGCCCGCGGCGGCGAGACCCTCAGGTCCGTCCCCTTCAACGTCGTACGACAACTGCTCCAGCCCGCCCTGCTGTCGCTGATGCCCGAGGAGGCCCGCGAGTACCTCGGCGACTGGTACGACATCGCCGGCCCCGCTCTCGGCATAGCGGACCCGGGGGAGCGGCAGGCCGACCCGCAGGGCGTGTGCGACGGGCTGGTCGCCGCGGTGCGCCGGCTGGCCCGCCGGGACTGGCCGCTCGTGCTGATGGTCGACGACGCCCACTGGGCCGACCAGGAGACCCTGCGCTGGCTCGCCGCCTTCGTCGAGCGCCTGGACGACCTGTCCGTTCTGGTCGTGGTGGCGCGCCGCCCCGGCGAGGCCACCGCCGAGAGCGCCCGCCTCCTGGAGACGGTGGCCTCCGCCGCGGGCCGCCCCGTCACCAACCTCAGTGCCCTCACCCCGGACGCCACCGCGGGGCTCACCCGCGCCACCCTGGGTGAGCACGCCGACGCCCCGTTCTGCCGCGAGGTGTGGGCCGTGACCGGCGGCAACCCGTACGAGAGCGTCGAACTCCTCGCCAAGGTCCGGGACAGCGGGATGGAGCCCGGCGAGGGCTCGGCGAACGAACTGCGGGAGCTGAACCGCTCGGCCCGCGGCGGCGGCCTCGTCTCCCGCCTCGAGGAACTCGGCATCGACGCCACCCGGTTCGCCTGGGCGGCCGCGATCCTCGGCACCGACATCTCCGTCGGCCTGGTGGCCCGGCTCGCCACGCTGAAGCCGGAGAAGGCGGCGCTCTGCGCCGAACTGCTGCGCGACGCCCGTATCCTCACCGACTCCGGGACGGTGGACGGCGAGCTGGAGTTCGTCCACCCGCTGATCGCCACCGCCGTCTACGACTCCATCCCCGACGCCCTGCGCACCGCCATGCACGGCATCGCCGCACAACTCGTCACCGACTCCGGGCTCGGCGCCGCGGCCGCCTCCCGGCACCTGCTCAAGGTCCACCCGGACGACGACGAGGAACTCGTCGAGCAACTGCGTGAGGCCGCCCGCGAGCACCTCCTCGTCGGCGCCCCCGACGCGGCCCGCCGCTGTCTTGAGCGCGCCCTGGTGGAGCCCCCGGCACCCGAGGTCCACGCGCGTGTGCTCTTCGAACTCGGCTGCGCCACCCTCCTGACCGCCCCCGCCAAGACCATCGGCCACCTCCAGACCGCGCTTGCCATGCCCGGCCTGGCGGGCTCCGCCCGGGTGGACGCGGTTGTCCGCCTCTCCCAGGCGCTCATGCACAACAACCAGCTGGAGGAGGCGATCCGCACGGTCGAGGCGGAGGCCGCCCGGCACGAGGAAGGTCCTGCCAGACTCCGCCTGCAAGCCGTGCAGTACACATGGGAGGGGCTCTACCCGGGTGAGGCCACCTCCCCGGCGCGCTCCGAGCGCCTCGCCGCCCTGGCTGCCACCTGTACCGGCCGCGACAACTCCGAGCGGGCCCTGCTCATCCTGCGTGGATTCGACGCGATGGCCCACGGCGAGAGCGCCGAGGAGATCGCCGAAGCGTGCGACCGCGCCCTCGTCAACGGCCGCCTCGCACCCGGACTCGGCTGGACCGACACCGAGTGGGGCCTCGAACTGCCGCTGATGCTCGCCAGCGCCTACGCCTTCACGGACCGTCTCGATCGCGCCGAGGCCCTCTACACCGACGCCCTGCGCACCTACGAGTCGGCCGGCTGGAGCGGCGGCCACCTCGCGCTCGCCCATGCCTACGTCGGTCTCGCCCACCGCCGGCGAGGACGGCTCCGGGAGGCGGAGACCTCCCTGCGCGAGTCGCTCCGGCTCGCCGAGCGGGTGGGACGGGGGCTGCCGCTGCACTGGTCGGCGACCTGCAACCTCGTCGACACGCTGCTCGCGCGCGGGCATGTCGAGGAGGCATGGGCGATCGCCGAGCAGTACGGGTTCACGCCGCCGTATCCGTCCACGATCGTGCTGCCCGACCCCCGGTCCGTGCGGGGACGGTTGCTGCTGGCCGTCGGCCGGACCAAGGACGGCATCAACGAACTGGACGCGGCGGAGAAGGCGGCGGCCGTGCGGGGGCATCACAACCCGGTGCTGGTGCCGTGGGCCGTCGATCTCGCCCGGGCGCTCGCCGGTGAGGACCCGGTGCGCGCCGCTCAGCTGGCCACGGATGTCCGGCGGCATGCCGAGCGGCTCGGTACGGACACGGCCATCGGTGAGGCGTTGCGGTGTGCCGCCGCGCTGGAGACCGGGCAGCGGGCGGTGCGGTTGGCCGCGCAGGCGGTTGCCTATCTGGAGGCCTCTCCCTGCCAGTACGAGCACGCGGCGGCCCGGGTGGAGTACGGAATCGCGGCGCGGTCCGTGGCGGAGCTCAACCGGGGCCTGGCGCTGGCGCGTTCGTGCGGGGCGGACGGATTGGTGGCGCAGGCCAGGGAGGTGTTGGAGACGGGGCGTGGGTTGCGGTGACCAGCTACAGCGCGAGCAGTTGGTCCGTCAGCGTACCCAGGCGCTTCTGTACGTCCTTGTCGTACGTCTCCTCGTGCGCCCGCGCCGGACTCGTCCCGTCGAAATAGCGGCCCGTGCCCACGTCCTGGGTGGCCAGGGCCAGGACTCCCGGAGCACCGTCGGCGACCGTGGACCACGGGGCCACCCCGCCCTCTCGAACCATCGCGGTGTCCATGAACGTCGCAGGGTGGAGGACGTTCACCGCGATTCCCGTGTCCGCCAACTCCTCGGCCAGGCCGAAGGTGTGGGCCGCCAGGGCGAACTTGGCGCGGCAGTACGCGGCGAAGCCGGCGTAGCCGCGGGTGAACTCCGGGTCGTCGAGGGCGACCGGCTCCTGCCCCACCGAACCGACGTTGACGATCCGGGACGGGGTGTTCGCCTTGAGCGTCGGCAGCAGTGCACGCGTCAGGGCGACAGGCGCCAAGTAGTTGACCGCCAGGCGCAGTTCGTGACCGTCGATGCTCACCTCCCAGCCCGAGCCGGGCGAACCCGCGCCCACGCCCGCGTTGTTGATCAGGACATCGAGTCCGGGGTGGGCCTCGGCGACCCTCGCGCCCAGATCGCGCACCTGGGCCAGGGACGCCAGGTCGGCCACGAAGCCCTCGGCCTGCCCCTCGGACCGCAGCTCCGCCACCAGACTCCCGGTGCGGCCCGGGTCACGACCGTGGGCGAGGACGGTGTGGCCGGAGCGGACCAGTTCGAAGGCGACGTAGCGGCCGAGACCTGAGGTGGCACCAGTGATCAGAATCGTGGACATGCTCCCACCGTAGGCACACGAGGGGAGCATGCGCTGCTCTCGAAGCTGCTACCGCTGGGGTCACCCTTCTTCTTCGGCGAGCACCCGCTGCGCCGTGGCGAACGCGGAGTTCGCCGCCGGTACCCCGCAGTAGACGGCCGTCTGGAGCAGTACGGCCCCGATCTCCTCCGGCGTGAGCCCGTTGCGCCGCGCCGCGCGCACATGCATGGCCAGTTCGTCGTAGTGGCCGTGCGCGACCAGTGCCGTCAGTGTGATCATGCTGCGTTCGCGGCGGCTGAGCGTCGGGTCGGTCCAGATCTCGCCCCACGCGTAGCGTGAGATGAAGTCCTGGAAGCGGGCGGTGAAGGGGGTCTGCCGGGCCTGGGCCCGGTCCACGTGCGGGTCCCCGAGCACCTCGCGCCGCACCTCCATGCCCCGCCTGGCACCCCCGCCGAGGTGTGCGCGCAGGCTGGTGAGGACGGCTTCCGGGCACTGGGCCGGTGCCAGGTGCGAGGCCCCCGGGAGTTCGACGAGCGTGGCGCGCGGCACCGCGTCGGCGATCTCCCGCAGATGGGGCGGCGGGGTCGCCGGGTCCTGACGGCCGGCGATCAGCAGGGTCGGCGCGGAGATCTCGGCCAGCCGGTCGCGCAGGTCGAAGGAGGCCAGGGCGTCACAGCAGGCGGCGTACGACGACGGATCGGCCTCGGCGTGGTCGCGGATCAGTTCCGGGACGCTGAAGTCACCCGCGAACCAACGGGAGTTCGCGCTCTCCAGCAGCCACTCCAGCCCCTCCCGACGGACCCGCTCGGCCCGCTCCTCCCACGGCTTGCTGCCGTTGAAGTGGGCCGAGGAGCAGATCACCGCCAGCGACTCGACGCGCTCCGGGTGATGTACGGCCAGGTGCAGGCCGACCGCACCGCCGAGCGACACCCCCGCGTACCCGAACCGCTCGATGCCGAGCGAGTCGGCGAGCGCCAGCACCAGGTCGGCGAGGCCACCCACGGTGGCGCCGGGACCGATCAGACCGGCCGCCGAACCGCCGTGCCCGGGCAGGTCCCAGCGGACCACCCGGTGGCTGATGGACAGTTCGGGCGCCACCTTGTCCCACAGGGCGTACGACGTCCCGAGCGACGGCCCGAGCAGCAGCGGGGGAGCGGAAGCGGGGCCCTCGGCACGGTGGTTGAGGAGTTTCTCGGTCAAGGTCGCTCCAGAGCACGGTCGGTGAGGGCTCCGGCGGAGCCGGTGTAGCGGGCGGGGTCGGTCGGCTCGTCGAGGTCGACGTCCTTCAACTCGGGCTCTTGGGACAGGAGTTCACCGAGTGAGCCACCTTCGGCGTACGTCCGTTTGGCGAGTTCCGTCAGCAGTGCCTTGGCGCGGGCGCGGCCCAGCACGGGTGCCAGCTCGGCGGACAGCCGCTCGGAGACGATCAACCCGTGGGTGAGATCGAGGTGTTCCCGCATGGTGTCGGCGTGGACCCGCAGCCCCTCGGTCAGTTCGGCGGCGTCCCGGGCGGCTCCGCCCACCAGTCGCAGCAGATCCCTGAGCGGCTCCCACTCGGCGTGCCAGGCCCCGGCCGGCCGCTCGTCCTCGGCGGCGAGCGAACTGTACAGCGTGGCCGCGAGCTGCGGCGCGCGCCGGGCGGCAGCGGCGATCAGTGTGGACCGTACAGGGTTCGCCTTGTGCGGCATGGCCGAGGATCCGCCCCCGCCGCCCTCCGCGACCTCGGCGATCTCGGTACGGCCCAGCACGAGCACATCCGCGGCGATCTTGCCCAGCGCCCCCGCGGTGAAGGCGAGACATCCGGCGAGGTCGGCGATCGGGGTGCGCAGGGTGTGCCAGGGGAGCAGCGGAGCCCGGAGACCGAGCTCCGCGGCGAAGGCTGCCGTGAGCGCCTGGGTGTCCTCGGCGCCGTACACCGTGAAGGCCGCCAAAGTCCCGGCGGCGCCGCCGAGTTGGACGGGGAGGGAGTCCCTTACGACTGCGACCCGGTCCCGGGCGTCCAGCACCAGCGCCCGCCACCCGGCCGCCTTCAGACCGAATGTCGTCGGTACGGCGTGCTGGGTGAGCGTCCGTCCCGGCATCGCGGTGTCCCGGTGCTCGGCGGCGAGCCGGGCCAGGGCCCGCTGGACGCGGTCGAGGTCCGCCAGCAGCAGGCCGAGGGTGCGTGCCGCCACCAGCATCGTCGCCGTGTCCAGGATGTCCTGACTGGTGGCGCCCCGGTGGATGTACGGGCCGTACGTCTCGCCGACCGCCTCGGTCAGGTCGGCGACCAGGGGGATGACGGGGTTGCCGCCGCCGCGCGCACGCCCGGCGAGGGACCGTACGTCGAAACGGCCCGCGTCGGCCGCCTCGGTCACCGCGGTGGCCGCCTCCGGCGGGGCCAGGCCCAGCGCGGCCTGCGCCCGGGTCAGTGCCGCCTCCGCGTCCAGCAGCGCCTGGAGGTAGGCGCCGTCGGCGGTCGCGGCGGCGGCGGGGGAGCCTGTCCACCCGGGGGCGAGCAGGCCGGTGTCCGGATCGGGAGAAGTCACTGGAACTCCAGGAAGACCGTTTCGCCTTCGCCCTGAAGGCGGATGTCGAAACGGTAGGTGCCATCGCCCTGCTCACGCGCGATCAGCGTGTCGCGCCGCTCCGCCGGTACCCGGGCCAGCAGCGGGTCTGCGGTCAGGGCCGCCTCGTCGCTCGGCAGATAGATCCGGGTGTACAGGTGCACCAGCAGCCCGCGCGCGAAGACGCACACGCTGATGTAGGGCGCGCTCCGGCCGCGCGTGCCCGGCCGCAGTGTCCGTGCGGTCCAGTGGCCGTTGGCGTCGGTCTGGATGCGGCCCCAGCCGGTGAACTCCACGCCGTTGCGGCCAAGGTAGCCACCGCTCGCGGGGTCGCGCCGGATCGAGCCGTCGACCTGCGGGACGTTGCCGTCGGGGTCGGCGCTCCACAGCTCCACGAAGGCGTCCGGCAGCGGGTTGCCCTCGCCGTCCGTGACGTAGCCCTGGAGCACGATGGTGTCCGGGTGGCCGATGGGCGCGATGTCGCCGCCGCCGGGGAAGGGCAGGGCGTGGCCGTAGAAGGGACCGACGGTGTGCGACGGGGTCGGCAGCACGGTCTCCGGGCGGCTTGTGTCGATCTTCGTCATGGCTGGTCAGCGTCCTTCTTCGATCCAGGTGGCCTGCGGTCCGTCGAGCACGATGTCCCAGTGGTAGCCCATCGAGAACTCCGGCACGGACAGGCTGTGGTCGTAGGTGGCGACGAGCCGCTGGCGGGCCGCGTCGTCCGTCACGGATTGGATGATCGGGTCGTACGGGAACAGCGGGTCGCTCGGGAAGTACATCTGCGTCACGAGCCGCTGGGTGAACGCCGTGCCGAAGATCGAGAAGTGGATGTGGGCCGGCCGCCAGGCGTTGACGTGCTGGCGCCACGGGTACGGGCCCGGCTGGACGGTGGTGAAGCGGTAGAAGCCGCTGTCGTCGGTCAGCGTGCGGCCGACGCCCGTGAAGTTCGGGTCCAGCGGGGCGTCGTGCTGCTCGCGCTGGTGGGCGTAGCGGCCGGCCGAGTTCGCCTGCCAGATCTCGACCAGCTGCCCGCGCAGCGGACGGCCGTCGCGGTCCAGGAGCCGCCCCTCGACGGTGATCCGCTCACCGATCGGCTCCTCGGTGTGCTGCCGGGTCAGGTCGTTGTCGATCTCGGTGATGTCCCGTTCCCCGAAGGCGGGCGACCGCAGCTCCACCAGCTCCGGGTCCTTGGACACGTCGATGCTGATCGGCGGCTGTTTGGGGTGCCGCAGCACCGAGGACCGGTAGGGCGCGTAGTCGCGGCGCGGCTGGTGCTCGACGGGAGCGCCGTCCGCGAGCCGCTTCTCGTAGGCGGCGCGCTCGGCGGCGATTTCCCGGTCGATGTCCTGCTGGGTGAGAGACAGCCCCTTGTCCATCCGCGTGACCCATCCGTCCATTGCTCAGTGCACTGACTATTTCAGCGATGTTTCTCTTAAGCTGCCACTGTGGCAGCCTGGCGTCAAGGCTCACTACTCTTCAGTGCACCAACCAAATGACTCGGGAGCGCACATGGCCGCGGTGGACCTCACCACCCACCCCGGGCACCTCGCCCGGCGGCTCCAGCAGGCGCACTACCTGCTGTGGAACACGATGGTCTCCGAGGAGATCACCTCGCCGCAGTTCGCGGTCCTGAACGCGCTGGTCGCCGAACCGGGGCTCGATCAGCGCACGGTGGGGGAGCGGGTGGGTCTCGACCGGTCCACCATCGCCGAGGTCATCAGCCGGCTCGGCAGGCGCGGGCTGCTCGACAAGGTCCGCGACCCCCAGGACGGCCGCCGCTTCCTGCTGCGCCTGACCGACGACGGGGTGCGCACCCACCGCAAGCTGACCGTGCGCACCGCCCGGATGAACCAGGTCTTCCTGGGCCCGCTCTCCGCCGCGGAACAGGGCCAGTTCTTCGAGCTGATCCGCCGGGTCGCGGACGCGGCGGAGGGGCTCCGCAATCCCGCCGAACCCCTCGTCACCCAGCCCTGATCACGCCTTCGCGAAGAGGATCCACACCTGGCCCTTGGCGAAGTTCACCCGAGAGCCGTCCTTGGTGGTGAACTCTGTTCCGTCCGTGGCCTTCGCCCGCTTCCAGTTCACGTCGTACGCGCGACCGTCGCGCAGCACCTTCGCCCTGCCCGAGCCCACCGTCACCGTGTACGGCGTGTTGTTCCCGAGGAAGTCGTGGAAGGCGGACTTGCGCACCTTCACGTACTGCACGACGACCGTGGCCGGGGCCAGCCGCTTTCCGTCGGACGTCACGTCCGGGGTGCCGTCCATCGAGACCAGCCAGCGTGCGCGGCTCTGCGACCAGGTGAAGGTGAAGCGGGCGGCCGGGAAGCGGACCGTCTCCGAGGTGTCCTCGGTGCCGCCGGCGGGCGCGGGGCCGTAGTGGAAACCGGTGGTCAGCGCGGAGGCGCCCGGCGCGGCGGGCAGCAGGCGCTCCGGGCGCAGGAAGAGGTTGTGCGGCAAGACCTTGTCGGCACCGCGGAAGTAGGCGCGGGACGCCTTCTCGGGGGTCTGGGCCACCAGCGGCGCCCCGTTGATCAGGGGCATCAGTTTGCCCTGGGCACCGGAGAAGGCGAGCGTCGGGTCGTCGAACTGCCGCAGCAGCTCCAGGTCCGACTCGCGGGCGCTGCGCACCGGGCCGACGGCCTTCGGCAGCTTCGTCGCGTACACCGCCATGAGGCGGCTGAGCCCGCCCTCGACCTGCTCGGCGTAGACGATATCGGCGGAGTCGATTCCGGTCTGCGGGCGGGCCGCCCGCACGTTGTCGATCTTCACGGCGAGCACGGAGGGACGGTCGGTCTCCTCGCTCGGTTCCGGTGTGTTCGATGGTGAAGCGCTCGGTTGATCCGTGCGGAACTGTCCGCGTCCGTCGTCGGCCGGGGCACGGGGCGTGCCGTGTCCCGTGCAGCCCGCGGCGAAGAGGCCGGCGGCGGTCAGCAGTGCCGCCGCCGTACGGGCGCGTCGCGCGCGTCCCCTGTGTTCCGTATCCGCCATGCCCACCATGCCCACCCGTCTCGTGTCTTTGATTGTGCGCTTATAAGTTCATTGGTGGCCATACCCGTCCGTTTCTGATTAGTCGCGTCGAGTACGCCGATCGGCCCTGGATCGCGGTTCGGCGGAGGCGCCTCGGGTACCCGGGGCGCCTACCCAGGACCGACACGCGAGTGACGGAGGGAGTGCCCGGCGATGAAGGCTGTGACCTGGCAGGGCAAGCGGGACGTACGGGTGGAGGAGGTGCCCGATCCGAGGATCAAGGAACCGACGGACGCGGTCATCCGGATCACCTCGACCGGATTGTGCGGCTCCGACCTGCATCTTTACGAGGTGCTCACCCCGTTCATGACGCCGGGTGACATCCTCGGCCATGAACCCATGGGCATCGTCGAGGAGGTCGGCGCCGGGGTGCCGGACCTCGCGGCGGGCGACCGGGTCGTCGTGCCCTTCCAGATCGCCTGCGGCAACTGCTGGATGTGCATGACCGGGCTGCCGACCCAGTGCGAGACCACCCAGATCACCAGCGAGGGCATGGGTGCCGCCCTGTTCGGCTACACCCGGCTCTACGGCGCCGTACCGGGCGCCCAGGCCGAGTACCTGCGGGTCCCGCAGGCCCAGTTCGGGCCGATCAAGGTTCCCGAGGGCCCGCCGGACGACCGCTTCGTGTACCTCTCCGACGTGCTGCCCACCGCCTGGCAGGCCGTCGCCTACGCGGACATCCCCCAGGGCGGCAGTGTCGCCGTGCTCGGTCTCGGCCCCATCGGCGACATGGCCTGCCGGGTCGCGCAGGTGCGCGGCGCCGGGCGGGTCTTCGGCGTGGACCTGGTGACCGAACGGCTGCGGCGGGCCCGCACGCGGGGCGTGGAGACGTACGACCTCAGGAGCTTCGACAGCGAGAAGGAGCTGGTCCAGGCGATCCGCGACGAGACCGACGGGCGCGGCCCGGACGCCGTCATCGACGCCGTCGGCACCGAGGCCCACGGCAGCGCGGCCGCCCGGCTCGCCCAGAACGCCTCGGCCCTGCTGCCCAGGAAGCTCAGCGGGCCGTTCGCCGAGCGCTTCAGCATCGACCGGCTCGCCGCCCTGCACACCGCCATCGAACTGGTGCGCCGCGGCGGCACGCTCTCCCTGACCGGAGTCTACGGCGGCACGGCCGACCCGCTGCCCTTGCTCACCATGTTCGACAAGCAGATCCAGATCCGGATGGGCCAGGCCAACGTGCGGCGCTGGAGCGACGAGATCATCCCGTATCTGACGGACGAGGACCCGCTCGGCGTCGATGACTTCGCGACCCATCACGTGCCGCTGTCGGACGCCCCGCACGCCTACGAGATGTTCCAGAAGAAGCAGGAGGGCGCGGTCAAGGTGCTGATGCGGCCCTGACCCGGCGCGTCAGCCCAGGATCTCGTCCAGGTCGTAGCGCACCGGCTCCTCGAGCTGCGCGTACGTGCAGCTCTCGGCCGTCCGGTCGGGCCGCCAGCGGCGGAAGCGGGCGGTGTGGCGGAACCGTACGCCGTTCTCCATGTGGTCGTACGCCACCTCCGCCACCCGCTCCGGCCTGAGCGGCACCCATGACAGGTCCTTCTTCCCCGACCAGCGGCTCGGGGCCCCGGGCAGCCGGGCGCTCTCGTGCGCGGCTGCCTCCGCCCAGGCCGCCCAGGGGTGCCCGGAGGGGTCCTCCATCCGCAGCGGCTCCAGTTCCTCGATCAGCTCGGCGCGCCGCTTCATGGGGAAGGCCGCGGACACGCCGACGTGCTGAAGGGTGCCCGCCTCGTCGTGGAGCCCCAGTAGCAGGGAGCCGACGACAGGGCCGCTCTTGTGGAGCCGGTAGCCCGCCACCACCACGTCCGCCGTGCGCTCGTGCTTGATCTTGAACATGGCGCGCTCGTCCTGCAGATAGCGCAGGGTGAGCGGCTTGGCGATGACACCGTCCAGGCCCGCGCCCTCGTACTGCTCGAACCAATGGCGGGCCACGTCGATGTCCGTGGTCGCCGGTGCGACGTGCACCGGGGCCGTGACCCCGGACAGAGCCGTCGTGAGCAGCTTCCTGCGGTCGGTCAGCGGGGCGTTCAGCAGTGATTCGTCCTGGAGGGCCAGCAGGTCGAAGGCGACGAAGGAGGCCGGCGTCCGCTCGGCGAGCGTCCGCACCCGCGAGGCCGCCGGATGGATGCGCTCGGTCAGCGCGTCGAAGTCCAGCCGGCCCTCCCGCGCGATCACGATCTCCCCGTCCATCACGCAGCGCTCGGGCAGCCGCTCCCGCAGTGCCTCCACCAGCTCGGGAAAGTACCTGGTCAGCGTCTTGCCGGTACGGCTGCCCAGCTCGACCTCGGCCCCGTCCCGGAACACGATGGCCCGGAACCCGTCCCACTTCGCCTCGTAGTGCATGTCCGGCGGGATCTTCGCCACCGACTTGGCGAGCATGGGCTTCACGGGGGGCATCACCGGCAGATCCATGGTCCTGATTCTGCACGCGCTTGCCCCGAAATGCCTGATATGCGGGGCTCGCTTACCGTGGCTCGCATGGGTGACGCGGTGGAACTGGAGGCGGGCGGCCGGACCGTACGGCTGTCCAGCCCGGACAAGATCTTCTTCCCGGAGCGCGGTTTCACCAAGCTGGACCTCGCCCGTTACTACCAGGCCGTCGCCCCCGGCATCCTGCGCGCCCTGCGCGACCGCCCCACCACCCTGGAGCGCTACCCGGACGGTGTGACCGGCGAGAACTTCTTCCAGAAGCGGGCGCCCAAGAACATGCCCGACTGGATCCCGACCGCCCACATCACCTTCCCGAGCGGGCGCAGCGCCGACGAGATGTGCCCGACCGAGGAGGCCGCCGTCCTGTGGGCCGCCCAGTACGGCACCCTCACCTTCCACCCCTGGCCGGTCCGCCGCGACGACGTCGACCGCCCCGACGAACTCCGCATCGACCTCGATCCACAGCCCGGCACGGACTACGACGACGCCGTGCGCGCGGCTCATGAACTGCGGTCGGTGCTCGAGGAGTTCGGTGGTCTGCGCGGCTGGCCCAAGACCTCCGGCGGACGCGGCCTGCACGTCTTCGTGCCGATCGAACCGCGCTGGACCTTCACCCAGGTGCGGCGGGCCGCGATCGCGGTCGGGCGTGAGATGGAGCGCCGGATGCCGGACCACGTGACCATCAAATGGTGGAAGGAGGAGCGGGGGGAGCGCATCTTCATCGACTACAACCAGACGGCCCGCGACCGCACGATCGCCTCCGCCTATTCGGTACGGCCCCGCCCGCACGCCCCCGTCTCCGCACCCCTGCGCTGGGAGGAGGTCGGCGAGGCACACCCGCAGGACTTCGACATCGCGACCATGCCCGCGCGCTTCGCCGAACTCGGCGATGTGCACGCGGACATGGACGATCACGCGTTCTCGCTGGAGGCCCTGCTGGACCTGGCCCGCCGTGACGAGCACGACCACGGGCTAGGTGATCTGCCGTACCCGCCCGAGTATCCGAAGATGCCGGGGGAGCCCAAGCGGGTACAGCCGAGCAGGGCCAGGAAGCCCGGTCCTACAGCTCCTTGATCCTGATGTCCCGGTACGAGACCACGTCCGTCGTGCTGTGCACCTGGAGTCCGATGTAGCCGGAGGCGAACCGCCGCCCGTCCGTGCCCGGGTCGTCCGAGCGGGCCGGGTAGAAGTCCTGACCGCCGATGTTGTCGAACTCGTTGATGAGCACGCCGTTGCGGTAGACCGAGTAGTGCTGGTCGACCACACGGATCTCGTAGTCGTTCCATGTGCCCTTCTGGGTGACGCCGGCACCGGCGAGCCCCACCCGGTCGAAGCCGTAGACCGAACCGGTCTTGTACATGTCGCCGTCGGGCCGGTCGAGCACCTGCACCTCGTGGCCGTACTTGATGGCGGCCCACTCCGGCCGGGGCTCCTCCGGGTGGTCGTGGACCCACGGGAACCGCACGAACACACCGGAGTTGGCGTTCCCGGTGCCCGGGGCGTCGTCCCGCCACTGGAGCTTGAGCGAGAAGTCGCCGTACTTGCGCTCCGGGAACCAGAGCATGCCGAGGCCGTCCTTCGTGGTGCCCGAGGTGATCGATCCGTCGCCGTTGGGTGCGAACGAACCGCCGCCCACCTGCTGCCACTTGGCGAAGGACGCCGCGCTGCCGTCGAGGATCGTGCGGTAGCCCTCGGTCTGCCCCGGCTTGCCGATGCCGGACTCACGGGCCGCCGCGTCGATGGCGTCGTACTCGCGCTCGTCGACGACCCCGTCCCTGAAGAGCTTGTCCAGGACGGTCTTCACGTGCTTGAGGAACAGCGCGTGGGACGTCCACTCCTTCTCGTCCTCAATCAACTCGTTGATCCGGCACCGGCTGTTGGTGATCCGGTTCGGCACCCCGCTGTCGACCGTGCCGACGATCACCGTCAACCGCTCGTCCAACTCGGCACAGTTGGGCGCCGGGACCTGACTGGCGACCACCGTGAAGGTCACCGTGCGCGCGGCGGAGGTGTTGCCCGCCTTGTCCGTCGCCCGGTACGCCAGGGTGTGGGTGCCCGCCCGGTCGACGACCACGGGCGCGGTGTACGCCAGGTAGGGTCCGGCGTCGATCGAGTACTCGGTGCCCGCGACACCCGAACCGCCCTCGTCCGTGGCACTCACGGTCACCTTGGCGTTGCCCACGTACGCCCCGTCGGAGTTGCGCGTGCCGTCCACGGTCACACCGGTCACCGGCGGGGTGGTGTCCTGCGGGGCCGTCGCGACCACCGTGAACCGGACGCTCTTCTCGGCGGCCACGTTGCCCGCCTTGTCGGTCGCCCGGTAGCGCACGGTGTGGGTGCCGACCTGATGCACCATCACGGGCATGGTGTACGGCTGCCAACTCCCGTCGTTCACCGCGTACTCGATGGTGTTGACCCCGGATCCGGTGTCGGAGGCCGACACGGTCACCGTCGCCATGTCGAGGTACGTGCCGTCGGGGTTCTGTTCGCCGCTGACCGTCGCCGAGGTGTCCGGCGGGGCGGTGTCGTCGGAGGGCCTGGCGACGACCGTGAAGTCGACGCTCTTCTCCGCGGAGACGTTGCCCGCCTTGTCGACGGCCCGGTAACGCACCGTGTGGCTGCCGACCTGGTCGAAGACGACCGGGGCGGTGTACGGCTGCCAGGCACCCGTGTCCCCGGTCGCGTACTCGATCCGGTCGACGCCGGAGCCGCCGGCCTCGTCGGTCGCCGTGACCGCCACGCTCGCCGAACCGACGTACTGGCCCTGCGCGTTCTGCGTGCCGGTCACCTGGGCCGTCGCCGAGGGCGCGGTGGTGTCCTCGCCGCTGCCCTCGGTCACCACGAGGATGCCCTGCATCTGCCCGTGGCCCGGGATCGTGCAGTGGTAGAAGTAGCGGCCAGGGGTGAGCGTGACCTCGGCGGTGTGGCGGCCGCCCATGTCGTCGTTCGGGTTGGCGAGGATGTTGAGTTCGACGTCGTTGTTGAACTCGGGGTCGCTGGTCACGAAGGTCAACGTGTGCGGCATACCGGTGGTGTTGCCGGTGGCCGTGCTGTTCTCGAAGACGATCGTGGCCGTGCCCGCGACGGCCGTCGCCGGGGCGGAGTTGTACTTGGTGATGTCGTCGCCGGCGGTCCAGGTGAGGACCTGCTCCGCTGCGTCTGTCCGCTCGGGTTGTGCCGTGGATGCCGACTGCAGGCCGAGCATCATCAGCAGAGCGGCCAGCAGGACGGTCAGAGGTCTTTGTCGGCGCATCACTGTCCTCCCCGTACCAACTGGCCGGCGGCCGGAGTGGGCCCGCCGCCCTGATAAGTGACCCGCCACAGCGCCGACTTGGCGTCCGAGGTGAAGAACCCGCGCCCGTAGTCGAGGACGTACAGCGCGCCGTCCGGACCGAACTTCCAGTCCATGAGGTTCTTGATGCCGTCGTTGCCGATCGGCACGATCTTCTTGAGCGACTCGGAGTGGACGGGCAGTCCGCCGTCCCCGTGGTTCTTCGGATCGGTGATGACCGCGTTGCGTGGCTGGTCGGCGTCGTAGAAGTCGCCGACGAACCACTTGCCGTCCCAGTAGGAGGGCCACTTGACGGTGCTGGTGGCCGAGGCGGTGTCGTAGCGGTAGACCGGCCCGTTCATCGCGGCCTGGCCGCCGCCCTTGAGCCACGGCAGCAGGTACTTGGCGTCCTCCTGCTTGTAGGAGGGGATGCCGTTCGTGTCGCGCGGGTAGTCCGGGGCGCCGCCCTGGGGCGAGTACCAGATGTTGTTGCCGGTGACGGGCGGGAGGTTGACCAGACCGTCGTTGTTGGGCGACTCGTTCTTCGGGTGGTCGCAGTCGTACCAGCCGAGCGGCTGGTTGGGATCCGGCAGGTTGCGGTCCCGGTAGGGCTGCTTGTTGCCCATGCAGTACGGCCAGCCCCGGTTGCTCGCCTTGGTGATGACGGCGAAGGTGTCGTACTTGGCCGGGCCCCAGGTCGTCGAGGGCGCGCTCGCGTCCGGGCCGACCCACCCCGCGTACAGGATGTCGGTCTTCTTGTCGACGAAGATGCGGGCCGGGTTCCTGACGCCCATGACATAGATCTCGCCGCGGGTCTTGCCGCCGCCCTCGTCGGTCTCCTTGCCGGTGAAGAGGTTCCCCTCGGGCAGCGTGTACGTCCCGTCGGGCTCCGGGTGGATGCGCAGGATCTTGCCGTTGAGGTTGTTGGTGTTGCCGGCGGTGCGGCGCGCGTCCGCGAAGGAGACGCCCTTGAAGTTCGGCTGCGGGTTGTTTCCGGAGTAACCGCCGCTGAAGCCACTGGAGTTGTTGTCGCCGGTCGCGATGTACAGGTTGCCCTTGGAGTCCCAGGACATCCCGCCGCCGGAGTGGCAGCAACTGTGCACCTGGACCGGCCACTTGAGCAGGACCTTCTCGCTGTTCAGGTCCAGCTTGTTCGTCGCGAGGTCGAGGGTGAAGCGGGAGACCCGCCGCTCGGCGATCCGGGTGTCACGGTTGAGCTGTGCGTGCGGGGTGTAGTGCAGATACACCCAGCCGTTCTGCTCGAAGCGCGGGTCGAGCTCGATCCCGAGCAGCCCCTCCTCGACCTTCACCAGCTCGTCGCCGCCGCCCTTGTTGCCGAAGACGGGCAACTCGCCCGCCAGGGTGACCTTCTTGGTCGCCGGGTCGTAGACGTGGATCTGGCCCTTGCCCTTGCCGATGTCCGGGTTGTTCCAGTCGGTGATCACCGGCTGGGAGGAGTCGGCGCCACCCCGGCCGATGTACAGGACGCGCCCGTCGGGGGCGGTGACCAGGCCGTGCGGCTCGCCGATCTGGTCGCTCTGCCCCGCCTGGTTGGGCTGGGTGAGGCGTTCGGCCTTGTAGTTGCCGTTGATGGTCGCCTTGCAGTCGGCCTGCGCGAGCCGCGAGGTCCACAGCAGCGCACCGCGCAGATGGGTCCGGAAGTCGGTCTCGTCGTACGAGGCCACCGTGCCGCCCATGCCGGTGTAGAAGGACCGGCCGCCGTCGTAGTCCCGGCACCAGCTCACCGGGTGGTCCCAGCCGTTGGCGCTCGCGCCGGGCTGGTAGGTCGACTCGCGGACCCGGGCCACGGTGTGCACGTCACCGGACGGGTTCTTCGTCCAGTTGAACCACTGGTCGGGACGCTTCCACTGCACCGGCAGATCCTTGGTCGCCGGATGCTGACGGTCGCCGACCTCAACGGTGGCCCGCTGGACGGCCGTCGGGCCGGCGGCGGCCGGACGGGCACCGACGAGGCCCGTGAACCAGTCGGAGTACGGCTCGGCGCGGGCCGCGTCATGGATGCCGACGAAGCCGCCGCCCGCCTCCATGTAGGCCTCCAGGCCGGCTTCCTGGTCGGGGTCGAGGACATCGCCGCCGCCGGTCAGGAAGACGATCGCGTTGTAACTCCCCAGCGCCTTCTCGTCGGTGAAGACCCTGGCGTCGTCCGTGGCCTCGGTCTCGAACCGCTGATTCAGCGGACCGGACAGCCCGATCTTCTCGACGGCGGCGATCCCGGCGTTGACGACCGGTGACTCGTCCCCGGCGGCCGCGGACCCGTAGAAGACCAGCACCCGTACATCGGCGCCGCCCGGTGGCGACTTGACGGACATCGTTGTCGCGGACGGATCGGGAGCCGGCAGCGCCCCCGCCGCCGGTCCGGACATCAGCCCGGCGGCGACGACCCCCGCGGTCACGGTGGCCGTCCAGACCCGTCTTCTCGTGCTTCCTCCGCTTCTCGCGCTCAACCCTCGTAAGTGCATGGGCACCTCCTCGGTCACAGCAACAGCGCCATGGAAGCTAGACCCCTTTGCGTCACTCGCCAATACCTATGACCGGGATCGGACGAACTTTGTCCTGAGTGTGGATAAACGGCTCCGAGGCCGGTACCGTCTCACAGGTTCATCACAGGCACGTCTCCGCAAAACCCGTATCACGGTGGGGAGTTCTGCATGGGCGCACTGGACAGACGTGGGTTCAACCGGCGGGTGCTGCTCGGCGGTGCGGCCGTCGCGACATCGTTGTCTCTCGCGCCGGAGGCCCGGAGCGACGCGGGCCCGGCGACGGCCGCCCCGGGCGGCGAGGTCAAGCGCATCAAGCTGTACGCCGAGAAGCTCGCCGACGGACAGATGGGCTACGGCCTCGAGAAGGGCAAGGCGACCGTCCCCGGTCCGCTCATCGAGCTCAACGAGGGCGACACCCTGCACATCGAGTTCGAGAACACCATGGACGTCAGGGCGAGCCTGCACGTCCACGGCCTGGACTACGAAACCTCCAGCGACGGCACCAAGTTGAACAAGAGCGACGTCGAACCGGGCGGCACCCGCACCTACACCTGGCGCACCCATGTACCGGGCCGCCGGAGCGACGGCACCTGGCGGGCCGGCAGTGCGGGCTACTGGCACTACCACGACCACGTGGTCGGCACGGAACACGGAACCGGCGGCATCCGCAAGGGCCTCTACGGACCCGTGATCGTCCGCCGCAAGGGCGATGTCCTCCCGGACGCGACCCACACGATCGTCTTCAACGACATGCTCATCAACAACAAGCCCGCTCACTCGGGGCCCAACTTCGAGGCCACGGTGGGCGATCGGGTCGAGTTCGTGATGATCACGCACGGCGAGTACTACCACACCTTCCACATGCACGGTCACCGCTGGGCGGACAACCGCACGGGCATGCTCACCGGCCCCGACGACCCGAGCCAGGTCATCGACAACAAGATCGTGGGCCCGGCGGACTCCTTCGGCTTCCAGGTGATCGCGGGGGAGGGGGTCGGGGCGGGCGCGTGGATGTACCACTGCCATGTGCAGAGCCACTCCGACATGGGCATGGTGGGCCTGTTCCTGGTGAAGAAGACGGACGGCACGATCCCCGGTTACGAGCCGCACGAGCACACGGAGCGCCAGGCCGGGCACGCGCACTGACGGATCATGGACGGGTGACTCTTCTTCTCACACGTGGTGATCTGGAAGCGGTGCTGGAGCCTGAGGCCTGCATCGACGCTCTCCGGGACGGCTTCCGGCACGCGGAGGGGGTG
Organism: Streptomyces doebereineriae; assembly: GCF_031845645.1. Classification (NCBI taxonomy): domain Bacteria; kingdom Bacillati; phylum Actinomycetota; class Actinomycetes; order Kitasatosporales; family Streptomycetaceae; genus Streptomyces; species Streptomyces doebereineriae. The sequence continues at coordinate 361,270 of NZ_JAVREZ010000008.1, read as the reverse complement.
CCGATCGCGGGACAACGGGTGCGCACGGACCTCCCGTTCCCCGGTACGGCCACCGCGCTGATCCCGGGCCTGCTTCCCGGCATTGCGGCGTACACGGTGAAGGTCAACGCCAAGTTCCCCGCCGCCCGGCCCGCCCTGCGCGGGGTGATCTGCCTGCACAGCGGCGCCGACGGCGAGTTGCTGGCACTGCTGGACTCGGCGACGGTCACGGCCTGGCGAACAGGCCTCGCGGCCGCCCTGGGCACACATCTGCTCGCCGGCCGGGGAGACGTCGTCGGAGTGATCGGGGCGGGCGCACAGGCCGAGTTGATGGTGCGGGGCCTTGCGGCGCTACGACCCCGCAGCGCCCTCGTCGTCCAGGACACGTCCGCCGATCGCGCCGCGGAGTTCGCCGCGCGACACGGTGGGCGTGTGGTGTCCTGCGCCGCGGAGGTCGCCGTGGCCGCCGACATCGTCCTGTCGGCGACCTGGTCGAGGGAACCACTGCTCCACCTGCGGGACACCAGGCCGGGGCAGCACTTCACGAGCCTGGGTGTGGACGAGCCCGGCAAGGCGGAACTGGCCGCCGATCTACTGGACGCGGCGCTCCTGGTGGTCGACGATCGTGAACTCGCGGCGCGCGTGGGTGTGCTGAGGGCGGCCGACGCGACCCTCGGCGAGGTGGCGCGCTCCGAGCACCCCGGCCGGACGACCGACACGGACCGCACGGTCTACGCCCCCGTGGGCATGCCCTGGCAGGACCTCGCGCTGGCCTGGACGGCGTACGGGCGTGCCGAGCTGGAGGGGATCGGGCGGCGGGTGGATCTGCTGGCTTGACTCCCGTCACGAGATGTCCGGCACCGACCAGTCCAGGGCGGCCGTGTCCTGGACGTAGAGACGCGGACCTCGGGAGACGGTACGGCGGCGCCCGAGCGCACCGCCGTCGGGACGGACCAGGCCACCCTCGGCGCCGGACCCGACGCTCTCCGCGCTGAGACGGCACTCCACGAGCCGGTCGTGATCAGCGCCGTAGCCCCCGAAGAACACGCTGCCCGCCCTGATCCCGGGCGTGAGCAGCCAGTGCGCGGGGCTTGACATGCGGTGGTCCTCACCTCGCGCGCGTCCCGGTGCGCAAGCCCCCTCCACCCACCTCGAGAGCGCTCTCACCCGTCCCCTCGTCCGGGGCTATCCTGATCCGCACCCGCCGACGAGGAGCCCGAAGTGAGCGACACAGCGCCGCGCCCCACACTGGAGGCCGTGGCGGCCCGGGCCGGGGTGTCGCGGGCCACCGTGTCCCGGGTGGTGAACGGTGGGGACGGGGTCAGGGAGCCGCTCGTCGAGCGGGTGCGCAGGGCCGTCGAAGAGCTCGGTTACGTCCCCAACCAGGCCGCCCGCAGTCTCGTCACCCGGCGCCATGACGCCGTCGCCGTGGTCGTGGCCGAACCGGAGACCAGGGTCTTCGCGGACCCCTTCTTCGCGCTGCAACTCCGGGGAATCAGCAAGGAGTTGACCGCCCACGACAATCAACTCGTCCTGCTGCTCACCGAGGGCCGCGACGACCACGCCCGCGTCGGACGCTACCTCGCCGGAGGCCACGTCGACGGCGCGCTGGTCTTCTCGCTGCACCTCGACGACCCGCTGCCGGAACTGATCCAACGGGCCGGTGTCCCGACGGTGTTCGGCGGCCGGCCCGGGTGGAGCGACGGAACGACGGATGTCGTGTACGTCGACAGCGACAACCGGGGCGGTGCCCGCGAGGCCGTGCGGCATCTCGTCGGACTCGGGCGCACCCGTGTCGCCCACATCACCGGCGCCCTCGACCAGACCTCCGCCGCGGACCGGCTCGACGGCTACCGGGACGTCATGGGCGACGCCGACCCGGAGCTTGTCGTGCGGGGCGACTTCACCCCGGCCGGCGGGGAGCGGGCGATGCGCGAACTCCTCGACCGGTGCCCCGACGTGGACGCGGTGTTCGCCGCCAACGACCTCACCGCGTCCGGCGCCCTGCGCGTGCTGCGCGAGCGGGGGCGCCGGGTGCCCGAGGACGTGGCGGTGATCGGCTTCGACGACATGCTGCCGGTCGCCGAACAGACCGATCCGCTGCTGACGACGGTCCGTCAGGACATCGAGGAGATGGGCCGGTTGATGGCCCGCCTGCTGCTGCGAGACCTCGACCGCAGGAGCGGGGGAGCCACCCCGGCCGGTGTCGTCCTGCCGACCACGCTGATCCGCCGCGCCTCGGCGTGATCCCCCGCCCCGGTCACGTCTGCTGCGGGGCGCTCTTGATGACCGCGAAGCGGGCGCCGTGCGGGTCGGCCAGCTTGGCGACCCGGCCGACCCCCGGCACGTCGGTGGCGGGCAGCCGGATGCTGCCGCCCAGCTCCTGTGCCTTCGCCACCGTCTCGTCCGTGTCCGTGACCTCGAAGTACGGCATCCAGTACGCCCCGGCCCGCGCCTCCAGTGGGTCGTCGGCGAGCGGGACGATGCCGCCGAACATGGCGTCCTCGCCCTGCCCGTCCGGCAGCACGGTCGTGTATGTGCCGCCCGGGAAGTCGACCCCGTAGGTCTCCAGGCCGAGAGCCGCTCGGTAGAAGTAGGCGGCCATCGGCAGGTCGGCCGTGTACAGCTCGACCCAGCACAGCGAGCCCGGCTCCTGAGTGACCTGGAGCCCCTTGTTCTGCTTGGGCTGCCAGATGCCGAAGGGCACGCCCGCCTTGTCGGCGAGGATCGCCATGCGGCCCTGGTCCATCACGTCCATGGGCTGCATCAGCACCGAGCCGTGCGCCTGCTCGGCCGCCTTCGCGGTGGCGTCCGCGTCCGGGGTCTGGAAGTACACGGTCCAGGAGGGCGGGCCCTGCTCCGGCGTGGTCTGCATGCCGCCCGCGGCGGTTTTGCCGGCGAGCTGGAAGAAGCCGTAACCGCCGGCTTCGGGCGGGCCCGGCTGGAAGTCCCAGCCGAACAGGCCGCCGTAGAAGGTGGTGGCGCCGTCGATGTCCGGGGTGCCGAGGTCGAGCCAGTTCGGAGCGCCGGTGACATAACGGGTCGTGAGCATCTCTGCCCTCCTCTGAGGGGTCCCGTTGCCTGCACTGCCGAGTCTTGCACCGTCCACTGACAATCGCCGCCGGGACGACGCCGCGAACCGTCGGATGAACCGTTTCCGCGCGCCGCCGTGCACCCCCGTAACGGACGGAGGAGCATCGAGGCGACCGGCGGTCATGAACGGGGCCGTTGATCGCGCGTTGATCGAACGTTTTTCGCTGCGCGGCACGATCTCGGCCATGCACATCGACACCATCACCCCGACCGACCCCGCCTGGCAGGCGCAGGCGTTGTGCGCGCAGACCGGGGCGGACTTCTTCTTTCCCGAGCCGGGCAGCTCGGTGCGAGAGGCGAAGCGCATCTGCGGCATGTGCGAGATGCGCTCGGCCTGCCTCGAGTACGCCCTGGCCAACGACGAACGCTTCGGCGTCTGGGGCGGCCTCTCCGAGAAGGAACGGCTGGCGATCAGGCGGGTGGAAAACCGATGAGCCGACCCTAAGTCGTTGACCAGGGGTTTCTCACCTCAGTGAGGCGTTCTATTCGGGCTTTATGAGGGCGGCGACGGGGAAACCTGGGTCCGCCGTTCCTTCGGTCTTCTCGGCAGCCTGGCTTCCGTCGACCGACCCCGCGGCAGAGGCCCGGGCTTGGGACGAGACGGAGCGTGAGCCGCTGCTGCCGCTGCCGCGACCGGCGTCCGACACCGCTTCGGGAACGGCGGCTTCGCTTGCGGAAGCGGCCGGTTTGCGGAGCAGGAGCAGCGCCGCGTCGTCGTGCAGTCGGCCGCCCACATGCGTCAGCAGTTCGTCATGGAGCGCGGTGAGGGTCCCGGCCGGCTCGTCGGACACGTGGCGGGCCAGCCCTTCGGCGAGCGGGTAGAACTCACGGCTGTGGTTGCGGGCCTCGGTGACCCCGTCGGTGTAGAGCAGCAGCTGATCCCCGTCGGCGAAAGCCAGCACCTGGAGGCTGGGGGTCTCGTCCGTGAGGGCGCGCAGCCCGAGGGGCGGGGCCGGATGGGCGGGCTCCACCGCCACGACGGCGCCGGATTCGCGCACCAGGAGCGGCGGCGCGTGGCCACAGTTGACCACCTCCAGATGGCCTGCCTGCGGGTACCCGGCGACCACGGCGGTGACGAAGTCGTCAGCACCAAGGTTGCGCGCCAGGCTCCGCTCGATCCTGCCGACGACGGCGAGGAGATCGGGCTCGTCGTAGGCGGCCTCACGGAAGACACCGACTACGAGTGCGGCGGTCCCCACGGCCGGCAGCCCCTTGCCGCGCACATCGCCGACGATCAGCCTGACCCCGTACGGGGTGGGCACCAGCGCGTAGAGATCCCCGCCTATACGGGCCTCCGCCGCCGCGGCGCTGTAGCGAACGGCCACCTGGAACGGGCCGACAGTCGCCGGTACGGGCTTGAGGAGCGCATGCTGGGCGGCCTCCGCGACCGAGCGGACGGCCGCGAGCACCCGTTCACGACGCCCGCGCAACGCGCTGGCGAGGCCACTTGCCAGCGTGACGGCCGCCAGGGCGGACAGTACGGCCGTCAGCTCATGTCCCGGAACGCCGTCCCGGGTTCCGAGCGTCGCCCCCAGTACCGCGGCGAGGAGGCCGACCCAGAGGACTCCGCGCGGCCCGCCGGTGGTGGCGGCCAGCGCCGGCCCGGCCGCGAGCAGTGGCAGCCAGATCGTCCCTGCTCCGCACACGACGGCGACGAGCACGATGACGGAGACGATCAGCACGGGCAGTGCGGGTATACCGGCGGCCAACTGTGCGACGACACGGTCGCCGCCGCGGTTTCGAACCTGACTCATGCTTCGTCCGTAGTCCTCACCTTGTGCGGGGGTTGCTGAAATGTCTCTTTCATCCAGGAAAGAGGTATGGCTCGGGCACCACAAGGAGGGGGTTTTCAGATAGTGAGCGAGAGACCCCTGGTCACGCGACTCGCGGCCGGGATCAGCCGCGCCAGGATCTCCTCGAGTCGCGAGAGCCGGTCCGCCCGCAGTGAGACGCCAAGCGAGCCGACTGTGTCCCCGTTGTAGACGGGCACGGCGACACAGACCGTACCGAGGGCATACTCCTCCAGGTCCGTGACGGCCGGGGCCACGGGTGAGGAGTCGAGCCGACGGAGCAGTTCCGGACGGCTGGTGATGGTCCGTGGTGTGAGGTCGGCGAGGGCGTGCCGGGAGAGGTAGTCCTTGCGTGAGGCGTCATCCAGCTCTCGCAGCACGGACTTGCCCAACGCGGTGGCATGTCCCGCGTCCTCGAATCCCACCCAGAGGTCGACACGGGGCGCCTGGGGGCCGTCGACGATCTCGGCGACTCGAATCTCGCCCTCCTCGTAGAAGGTGAGGTAGGCGGCGGTCGCGAGGTCGTCCCGCAGAGCGGCGAGCGTGGGGCGGACGCGGCTGAGCAACGCCTGCCCGCGGCTCGTGGTGTGCAGCGTCTGCAGCTTGTCGCCCAGGACGAACCCGCCGTCGTCCAGTTTCCGTACGTATCCGTCGTGGACCAGCGTCCGCAGCAGGTGATAGGTGGTGGCCAGGGGCAGCCCCGTCTCACGTGCCAGTTTCTTCGCCGGCGCACCGTTCTCGTGCGCGCTGACCGCCTCCAGCAGGCGGAGGGCACGCTGCACGGAACCGATGAGCGTAGGGCCACCGTCGTGAGCACCCATACGACCAGCGTGCGCCGAGCACACGACGCAGGCAAGGCGCGCGCCCCTTCTCGGCTTGCCGCTGCATCAACGTGCTGCACGCAACGCAGGTTCGAATCCAGCCGCCCCGCCCTCTCAGCAGGAAGCCGACGGCCCGCTGATCCTTGCTGCCGTCATGCATGGCCGCGTGATGCCCCGGGCGGCGGGCGGCCCGCACCGGATATTCGGCGGGCCGGCCGGACCGGCGTCAGGCCCCTGCCGCGCGCGCCGCCATCCGCGCCTTGCGCGCCGCCAGCTTCTCGTCGAACTTCGACGCCTCCGCGTCCAGGCCGGCCATGTACAGGCCGAGTTCCTCCTGGGCCTTGAGGCCCTCGGGGCCGAGACCGTCGATCTCCAGGACCTTCAGGTAGCGCAGGACGGGCTGGATGACGTCGTCGTGGTGGATGCGCATGTTGTAGATCTCGCCGATCGCCATCTGCGCGGCGGCCCGCTCGAAGCCGGGCATGCCGTGGCCGGGCATCCGGAAGTTCACGATGACGTCGCGCACCGCCATCATCGTCAGGTCGGGCGCCAGCTCGAAGGCCGCCTTCAGCAGATTCCGGTAGAAGACCATGTGCAGGTTCTCGTCGGTGGCGATGCGGGCCAGCATGCGGTCGCAGACCGGGTCCCCGGACTGGTGGCCGGTGTTGCGGTGCGAGACGCGGGTCGCGAGCTCCTGGAAGGAGACGTAGGCCACCGAGTGCAGCATCGAGTGGCGGTTGTCCGACTCGAAGCCCTCGCTCATGTGGGCCATCCGGAACTGCTCCAGCTGGTCCGGGTCCACCGCGCGCGAGGCGAGCAGATAGTCGCGCATCACGATGCCGTGCCGGCCCTCCTCGGCGGTCCAGCGGTGCACCCAGGTGCCCCAGGCGCCGTCGCGGCCGAAGAGCGAGGCGATCTCGTGGTGGTAGCTGGGGAGGTTGTCCTCCGTGAGGAGGTTCACGACGAGGGCGATCCGGCCGATCTCGGTGACCTTGGACTGGCCCTTCTCCCAGGCCTCGCCGTCCTCGAAGAGACCGGGGAAGTTGCGGCCGTCGCTCCACGGGACGTACTCGTGCGGCATCCAGTCCTTGGTGACCTTCAGGTGCCGGTTGAGTTCCTGCTCGACCACTTCCTCCAGCGCGTACAGCAGTCGCGCGTCGGTCCAGGCGGAGGACGGGCTGCCGAGGTGAGGGGAAGTGATCGTCACAGGTACTCCAGGGGGACGCGGCGAACAATTGAGGGGGATCGGCGAGCGGCGCCGGGAACCTACGGAATCGTAGGCTACGAAACCGTAGGTTACGACACCGTAGGTTAAGAGCCCCGTAAAGATCCCTGATCAGCGGTGTTCCCCGGGCATGACAAGCGGCCCCGGGAACCGCAGGTCCGGGGCCGTTGGAATGCCGCGCACGCCCGATCAGGCATACAGGTCCCGCAGTCGAACTGAGAGACACGTCACACAGCCTTCGAGCTTCTCGAACTCGCTGATGTCCACCACAACCGGTTCGAAACCGAGGTCGGTGAGCAGCTCCACCGTCTTCGGCGCGCTCGCCGCCATGAGCAGCTTGGGGCCGCCGAGCAGGACGACATGGGCCCCGGCCTCCTCGGGCACGGACAGGAAGCGCGGGAAGAGCGCGGGCCGGTCCACCTTGGGGATGTGCCCGATGACGGTTCCGTCGGGCAGCGCGGTGACCGCCGACTTCAGGTGCAGCACCTTGTTCACCGGTACGGCGACCACCTGGGCCCCGAGCGGCTCGAAGGCGGCCCGCAGCTGCTGGACACCGGCCGCGTTGGTACGACCGCCCCGGCCGACGTAGATCGTGTCGTCGATCTTCAGCACGTCGCCGCCGTCCAGGGTGCCCGGCTCCCAGATCCAGTTCACCGAGCAGCCCAGGCGCGCCACGGCCTCCTCGACGCCGATGGTCTCCTCGCGCCGGGACTCCGCGCCGGAGCGGGCGATCAGCGCGACGTTCTTGTACATGACCACGGTGTCCTCGACGAACACCGAGTCCGGGCAGTCGTCCTCCGGGTCCACCTCGACGGTCTCCCAGCCGTGCGCGCGCAGGGCCTCGACATACGTCTCCCACTGTTCGAGCGCGAGGTCGACGTCGACCTTCTCCCGCTCGACGTGCGTCACCAGACCTTCGGCGAGGCGCGGGCTGGGGCGGCGGACGAGGGCCTTCTTGCTGGGCACGAGGGGAACTCCGTATCGGCGGGACAGGGGCGGCATCCGTGACGGGCGCCGGTCAGCCATCATGCAGCGCCGGTCCGTGTCGACAAAACCCCCGTAGTCAGGCTGTGGCCCTCCTGAGACGCTCCACGGCTCACGAGTGCCGCCGCGCCGCACGCGCGCGTGCCGCCTCGTGGGCCTCACGCAGCAGTCGTACGACGGTCCCGGTCGTCCGCTCGCCGGGATTCACGACGCAGATCCAGCCGAGGGGGCCGTAGACCGGGTGCGGCAGCACCACGTCGGCCGCCGCGAGGTCGTACCGCCCCGCGAGGAGTTCCGGAAGCGCCGTCCGGCCGACATGGACGTTGACCCGCCAGCGGCCCGGGGGGTCGAGGTCGGACGCGCTGTCGTCGGGGTAGTTCTTGGTGACGATCGTGCCGTAGGGCTGTGTGGTCCGGGGCATCCGGCCGTCGGGGGCGTAGTAGAAGAACGCGTCGCCCCACGCGATCTCGGGAAAGTCCCCACCCGGCTCCGGGACGACAACGAGCGCCCCCTCGAAGCCGCGCACGGTCGCGATGATCTGCTCCATACTCATGGTTCAAGCGTGACCTTCAAGTGCTTATGTGGGGTTGGCCGAACGATGCGCACCGTCGACGTCGCCAGGGAGTCCGGGTACTCCGTGCAGCAGGTGCGCGACCTGGAGCGACTCGGGGTGATTCCGCCGGCCGTGCGGTCGGACAACGGCTACCGCTCCTACACGGCGCTCCACGTGCACGCTCTGCGCGCCTATCGAGGACTCGCCGGTGCCGTCGGCCCCGTCGAGGCCCGGCGCCTGCTCGCCGAGCTGCGGACGGCGACGATCGAGGAGGCGGCCGCGGCGGTCGACGGGGTCCACGCCCGGCTCGCGCGGGAACGCGAGGAGGCACTGCGCGCCCAGCGGGCGCTCCAGGGCATCCAGGCCGAAGAGGACGGCCGGGACGACGACCCCATGACCATCACGCAGCTCGCGGAGGCGCTCGGCGTGCGGTCCTCCACCCTCAGGTTCTGGGAGCAGGAGGGGCTCGTGCTCCCCGAGCGGGTGACCACCCTGCGCGCGCGTCGCTACGGGCCGGCGGCCATCGGGGCCGCACGTGTCGTCGCCGCCCTGCGCGCCGGCGGTTACGGCATTCCGGCCGTGCGCGAGGTCATGGGTTCCCTCGACGGCCGCGACGGACTGGAGGACGCCCGGCGCATCCTGCGGGGACGACTCGACCAGCTCGCCGCCCGGAGCGTGGCGCTGCTCCGGGCGGGCGCGGATCTGGCGGCCGTCGTCACCGCCGTGGACGCTATGCGGGGAACTCCAGGTCCTCCGGAGTGACCTCCCGCAGCTCACCGTCCAGCATCAGCCAGCGCGTGATGCCGATCGACTCCAGGAACGGCAGATCGTGACTGGCCACGACCAGCGCGCCCTCGTACGACTCCAGGGCTGACGTCAGTTGCCGCACGCTCGCCATGTCGAGGTTGTTCGTCGGCTCGTCGAGCATGAGCAGCTGGGGTGCGGGCTCCGCCAGCATCAGCGCGGCCAGGGCCGCCCGGAAGCGTTCGCCACCGGACAGCGTCGACGCCTGCTGGTCGGCCCGGGCGCCCCGGAACAGGAAGCGGGCAAGACGGGCCCGCACCCGGTTGTTGGTGGCACCCGGTGCGAACCGGGCCACGTTCTCGGCGACCGACAGCTCGCCGTCGAGGACGTCCAGTCGCTGGGGCAGGAAGCGGAGCGGGACATGTGCCGTCGCTTCGCCCGACACCGGCTCCAGTTCCCCGGCGATCGTGCGCAGCAGCGTCGTCTTGCCCGCGCCGTTGCGCCCGATCAGCGCGACCCGCTCGGGGCCCCGCAGATCGAGGCCGCCCTTCACCCGTGCGCCGTAGGCGAGTTCCAGATCCATGAGAGTCAGCACCGTACGGCCCGGCGGCACGGCCGTGTACGGCAGGTCGACGCGGATCTCGTCGTCGTCCCGCACGGCCTCCGCCGCCTCGTCGAGCCGGTCCTTGGCCTCGGCGAGTTTCTCCTCGTGCATGATGCGGTGCTTGCCCGCGGACTCCTGTGCCGACCGCTTGCGCGCCCCCATGACGATCTTCGGCTCGCGCTTCTGCTCGAACATCTTCTGGCCGTACCGCTTGCGGCGGGCCAACTTGACCTGGGCGTCGGCCAGTTCACGCTTCTGCTTGCGGAAGTCGGACTCGGCGACCCGCACCATCCGCTCCGCCGCGTCCTGTTCGACGGCGAGAGCCTCCTCGTAGGCGGAGAAGTTGCCGCCGTACCAGGTGACCTCTCCGGAGCGCAGATCGGCGATCTGGTCGACCAGGTCGAGGAGTTCGCGGTCGTGGCTGACCACGACCATGACCCCGGGCCAGGAGGCGACGGCCGTGTACAGGCGCCTGCGGGCGTACAGGTCGAGGTTGTTGGTGGGCTCGTCGAGAAGCAGGACCTCCGGGCGGCGCAACAGCAGCGCCGCCAGCCGCAGCAGCACCGACTCGCCGCCCGAGACCTCGCCGATCCCGCGGTCCAACTCGATGTGGCCGAGCCCGAGTTCGCCCAGGGTGGCCAGGGCCCGCTCCTCCACGTCCCAGTCGTCGCCGACCGTCTCGAAGTGCTCCTCGGCCACGTCGCCCGCCTCGATGGCGTGCAGGGCGGCGCGCTGCGCGGCGATGCCGAGCGCCTCGTCGACCTTCAGGCCGGTGTCGAGCGTGACGTTCTGCGGCAGGTAACCGACCTCGCCCGCCACGCGCACGGCGCCGTCGGCCGGGGCGAGTTCACCGGCGATGAGCTTCAACAAGGTTGATTTTCCTGACCCGTTGACGCCGACGAGACCGGTCCGGCCGGAGCCGAAGGCGACGTCGAGGCCCTCGAAGACAGGGGTGCCGTCGGGCCAGGAGAATGCGAGCGAGGTGCAGGTGATGGAAGTAGACATACGAGTCTCCGCGGTTGCTCGAAGCGAGAAGGGGCAAACGCGTATCGAGACACCCGCAGCGACGGGAGACGAGAGGAAACCGGAGGGTGGGGACAGGGCCCTGCTCGTCGGAACGGCTCGTATGCCGAGGTCGCACGCAGCGCACACACCTCAGGTGTGTGACACGGTGTCTCAGGACCTCAGACGAGCAACGTCCTTCTCCGATCGACGACAACAGAACCGTTGTACAACGTACGAGGCGGCCGCAGGGCTGTCAACGAGTTAAATGCACCCCAGGAGGCCCCGTGCCCGTCGGCCCGCTCTCCCTGCCCGCCCACCTCTACCTGCTGGCCTGGGACACCTCGAAGTCCGAGATCACCGGTGTCACCCAGATCCCCCAGCTGGTCCGGGCCGGTGCGCTCACCGAGCTGGCCCAGCGCGGGCTGCTCCTCGACGACGACGGCATCGCCACACCGGTCGACATGGACGCGTCCACCGGCGACGCCGTCCTGGACGGGCTTCTCGAACTGGTCCGCGAATCCCGGCCGCACCGGTGGCGGTCCTGGGTGACGCTCCACGCCCGGATCACCCTGGACGCCGTACGGGAACAACTCGCCGCCGGGGGAAGTCTGCGGGCGCGGAAAAGGCGGGCCCTCGGGCTCTTCCCCACGGTCGAGTACGACCTGGCGCGTCCGGCCGCGGTGGAGGCGCTCCAGGAGGAGGCACGGCGGATCCTGCGGGGGCCGGCCCCGGCCGTGGACATCTCCGACCGGGACGCGGCCGTCGTCGCGCTCGCGGCCGCCGCCGGACTGCGGACCCTGCTGCCCCGCAAGGAGTCGCACGACACCCGGGTCGAGGAGCTGATCGAGCGCAGCGGACAGGCGGCCCCGGCGCTCCGGAAGGTCGTCCACGAGCTGCGCGGGGCGGTGGCGGCGGCCTCGGCCGGCGCCTGAACACCGCATGGCGCCCCGCCGCGGCCACCACCAGCGCGGGGCTCTCCTGGGCCCTGGGCGCCGCGGACGGTGACCACTTGGGCCGGGTGCGGGCCCTGGGGGCCGTAGGCGTGCTGTTGTTCGTGAACGCCTGGATCGACACGTTCCTGCGCGGCGCCGGGGGTGTGCACCTCCCACGCCTTTCGGGCAGCGGGGGAGGATCTCACCCCTGGAGCGGGCCGCCGCCTACCTCGCCGTGGGTGCCGACGGGATCTTCGTCCCCGGGGCCGTCGACCCGGGGACCGTCGAATTCCTCGTCGACGGCGTGCTGAACGTCATGGCCGGACGCGGCACCCTCCCGTCGCCGAGCCGGCCGACGGGCTCGACCACGGTGAGCTCCACGCCCTCTTCGGTGGCCCGCCTCAGTAGGCGTCCCGCATCAGCTCCGCCAGGTCGTGGTCGAGGTCGAGCTGGAGGTGCTCCAGGCCGGTCGGCACCAGGTCGTTCGTCGCCTCCAGGAACCGGCGCAGCTCACCCGTGCGCACATGCACGACGGCGGTGCCCTCGGGGGCGTGGAACTCGAGAACGGTGCGGTCGTAGCCGTACGGCCGCACCCGGACGTCCCCGTGGCCATCGGGCTCGTGCAGGCCGGTGCTGAGCAGGTCGCGGCTGAAGGTCCAGCAGACCTCGACCCCCTCCAGGGTGGCCGGGGCGGGGAAGGTCATACGGACCGCGAACGGATCGCAGCGGTCGTAGTGCAGTGTGGCGGGAATGCTCGGCATCCGCGGTGCCGCGGCGACGAGACGGGCCTCGACGGGCTGCTCGATGACGGTGGACAACGCCTTGCTCCCTTGTGACGGCTGGTGGGGCTTCGGGGTGAGGACGGGCACTGGAAGAGACGACGGAATGAGCCAATCCGTGTACACGAAAGTCGAGTGACCTCTGTCACCGTCTTCATGCACGGGTGTGATTCAGTCCTCTTCCCGTGCCCCGAGAGGCACTTGTGGCAACCTCCGCATCACCGGGCGGGCGGCCGAGGGCATCTGGACGCCGCCGGGAGCGTGGACTAGCTTCGCCCGCCATGAGGCGCTTGGGGAACATGCGAGGCAAGAGACGTACGGGCCTGACGAGCCGGACCATCGCCGTGGGGGTGGCCTGTGCGGCGGCGCTGGCCGCCCTGACCGCCGTACCGGCCGAGGCGCACGGTCCCGACGGCCGCACTCCGCACTGGGAGCTCAAGGACAGCGGCAACCCCGAGGTGCGGTTCCGCGGGCTGTCGGCCGTCAGCCGGGACACCGCCTGGCTGGCCGGTACCCAGGGCACCGTGCTGCGCACCACGGACGGTGGCGCGAGCTGGCGAAACGTCTCGCCGCCCGGCACCGCCGAACTCCAGTTCCGCGACATCGAGTCCTTCGACGCGCGCCGGGCGGTGGTCCTGGCCATCGGAGAGGGCGAGGCGTCCCGCGTGTACCGCACCGACGACGGCGGCGCGACCTGGACCGAGTCCTTCCGCAACACCGACGCCAAGGCCTTCTACGACTGCCTCACCTTCTTCGACCGCCGCCACGGCCTCGCCATGAGCGACCCGGTGGACGGGAAGTTCCGCATCCTGTCGACCTCCGACGGCGGCCGTTCCTGGAAGGTGCTGCCGAACACCGGGATGCCGGCCGCGCTCGACGGCGAGGCAGGCTTCGCGGCGAGCGGGCAGTGCCTGGTCAGTTCCGGGCCGCGGGACGTCTGGCTGGCCACCGGCGGGGCGGCACGCGCGCGTGTACTGCACTCCGCCGACCGGGGGCTGACCTGGACGGCCTCCGACACGCCGATCCCGGCGGGCGACCCGGCCAAGGGGGTCTTCGCGCTCGCCTTCCGCGACCGCGCGCACGGGCTCGCGGTCGGCGGCGACTACCGCCCCGACCAGAGCTCTCCGCAGGCCGCCGCCCGAACCGGCGACGGGGGCGCCGCCTGGCGGCCCGCCGCAGTCCCGGTGAACGGCTACCGCTCCGGAGTGGCCTGGCTCCCGCACAGCCGCACCGCCGCTCTCGCGGTCGGCCCCACCGGCACCGACCTCACCCGGGACGGCGGCCGGACCTGGCGGACCGTCGACACCGGCTCGTACGACACCGTGGACTGCACGGTCGACGGCGGCTGCTGGGCGGCCGGGGAGAAGGGGCGGGTGGCACGTCTGGAGGGCTGAGGGGCGGAATGTGGGTACCCGGTCGCCGACGGCGAAAGGAGTGATCCCCTATGCCAGCCGGTTCGAGCTCCAAGCGCGAGCGTCAGTACGAGCACATCAAGGAGAGCGCCCAGGACCGGGGCGAGAGCACCGGACGGGCCAAGGAGATCGCGGCCCGGACGGTCAACAAGGAACGCGCCCGGTCCGGCGAGTCCAAGACCGCCAGCCGCACCTCGACCCAGGACATGTCCTCGGGCAAGCGGGGCGGCCAGCGGTCCGGCAAGGGCTCCCAGGGCCCGACCTACGACCAGCTCTACGAGGAAGCCAAACGCAAGGGCGTCAAGGGCCGTTCGGACATGAACAAGAGCCAGCTCCAGCGTGCCCTGGGCGGCAAGAGCTGACCCTCAGTCCAGGGTCTCGCGGTACTCCTCCAGCGCGGGGGCCGTCTTCGTCGCGGCGAACTCGGTGACGCGGTACGCGCACACCCCGGCCGCGACGAACGGGTCACCCGCGACGGTCTCCTGGATCCGCGCGCGGTCCTCCGCGACGGCGATGATCACTCCGCCGTCGCGGGGGTTCTTGCGTCCGGACGCCAGGAAGACGCCTCGCTCGTACTGCTCTTCCAGCCAGGCGACATGCGCCGGCAGCACGGCGTCCACGGCATCGAGCGGGGCGGTGTAGGTCAGCTCCAGTACGAACATGATCGCGAGGGTACGCGCCTCGCCGTACCCTCGTCCCACCATGACGACCGTAGACATTCCCGCGGGCTGGCCCGCGACCGAGGAGCAGGCCCGCGCGGTCCAGGACGAGTTGAGGGCGAGGACGGTCCTCGACGAGCCCGGTCCGCCGCCCGGCACCGGCCATGTCACCGGGGTCGACGTGGCCTACGACGACGAACGGGACGTCGTCGCCGCAGCGGCCGTCGTGCTGGACGCGGCGACCCTGGACGTCGTCGCCGAGGCCACGGCCGTCGGGCGGATCTCCTTCCCGTACGTCCCCGGCCTGCTCGCCTTCCGTGAGATCCCCACGGTCCTCGCCGCCCTCGGCGCCCTGCCGGGTCCGCCCGGCCTGGTCGTCTGCGACGGGTACGGCCTCGCCCATCCCCGCCGCTTCGGCCTCGCGAGCCACCTGGGCGTGCTCACCGGCCTGCCGACGATCGGCGTCGCCAAGAACCCGTTCGCCTTCACCTACGACGATCCCGGCGCCCGGCGCGGCGCGTGGGCACCGCTGCTCGCGGACGCGGAGGAGGTGGGCCGGGCCCTGCGGACCCGCGAGGCCGTGAAGCCGGTCTTCGTCTCGGTCGGCCACCGCGTGAGCCTCGACAACGCCTGCGCCCACACCCTCGCCCTCACGCCCGCGTATCGGCTCCCGGAGACGACCCGCAGGGCGGACGCGCTGTGCCGGAAGGCGCTGCGGGAGGCGACCGCCTGACCGCGCTCCAGGAGGGGACGGAGCCAGGGGGGACTGAGTACGTCGTCTGAGTACCTGTACGGATGTGCGCACCCCGGTGCGATCGGCAGGCTGTCCCGCATGACGACGCACCGCATGACCCACCGTTCTCCCAAGCCCCTCGCCGACCCCAACCGGCCCGTCGAGCGCGCGGTGACCGCCGCGCTGGTCCTCGGTGTGCTCGCGGGACTCGGCTGGATCGCGGGGATGATCTACACGGTGGCGGGCTGGTCCTTCTGACGCGGGCTCACCGGCTCGACGCCACCCGGAAGGTGATTCCGGCCCGTCGCAGCCGCTCGATCAGCGCGTCCCCCATCGCCACCGCCGTCGTGACCTGACCGGCGGTCTCCGGCAGGTCGTCGAAGGCCAGGGACAGCGCCGACTCGGCGAACATCTTCGCCGTCTCGTCGTATCCGGGATCGCCGCCCGCGACCTCGGTGAACACCCGGCGCCCACCGCCCTCGCCGACGAAGCGCACGGTGAACCAGCTCTTCGCCCGTTTCTCGGGACTCGGCCCGTCACCCGGCTTGACCCGGTCGGACAGCCAGCGCCGCGCGGGTGGCACCTGCGCCGCCGCGAACAGCGCGCCCATGGCCGCGACCCCGCCCACCGCCATGGGCAGCCGCCGTACCGCCGCGTAGTGGCGGTAGCGGAAGTCGGGCCCGTAGCGCTCAAGAGCCTTCGCGGAGCGGCGCACGATCTGCGCGTCGATGGTCGGCAGGGGCAGGGCCCAGGCGCCGATCTCCTGGGCGTACCGCGGGGTGCCGGTCGGTGCGGTGGCCCGTCGGCCCACCAGGCGCGGTTCGTGCCGTCCGCGGTCCCGGGCGGCGGCGATCATCTGCCGGCCGCGCGCGAACTGGTTCAACGCCGAGGCGAACGTTCCGCCGGAGAAGGTGGCGTCGGCGGTCACGAAACCGTCGACGGTCAGCGGCACGCCCTCCGGCAGCTGCCGGACCGTGAAGTACGCCCCCAGGTCGTGCGGGATCGAGTCGAACCCGCACGCGTGCACCAGCCGTGCGCCGGTCTCGCGCGCGCGTGCGTCGTGCCTGACGTACATCAGGTCCACGAACTCCGGCTCGCCCGAGAGGTCGAGATAGTCCGTACCCGCGTCCGCGCAGGCGGCGACGAGCTCCTCGCCGTACGTCAGATAGGGGCCGACCGTGGTGGCGACCACGCGCGCGTGCCCGGCGAGGGCGCGCAGCGACTCCGGGTCCGAGACGTCGGCCGTGAGCACGCCGACGTCCGTGCCCTCCGGCAGCTTCTCGCGCAGCGCCCGGAGCTTGTCCTCGCTGCGGCCGGCGATCGCCCAGCGCAGATCGTCCGGGCCGTGTGCGGCGAGGTACTCCGTGGTGAGCGCTCCCGCGAAGCTGGTCGCTCCGAAGAGCACGATGTCGTAGGGACGGTCCGCCCTTTTCAGCCTGCTCATGACACTCCTGGATCCCGCCGCGCGCCGTTGTCGGTGGCCGAGGCTAGCGTGAAGAGTATGGAGCCCGACGACGAGGCCGGAGGTGGGACGGTGGCCGTGCCCAGGAACGCCCTGAAGACGTGGGACAAAGTGCGCGAGTTCGCGCTGGGGCTGCCGGGTGCCGCGGAGGAGTTCCCCTGGGGCGAGACCGTCGCCAAGGTCAACAAGAAGGTCTTCGTCTTCCTGGGTGTGAGCGACGGCAGCTACCCGATGGGCGTCACGGTGAAGCTCAAGGACGCGGAGGCCCACGCCCACGCGCTGACCTCCCCGGGCGCCGAGCCCGCCGGGTACGGCCTGGGCAAGGCCGGCTGGGTGCGCGTCCCGCTCGCGGAGAAGGGCTCCCCGGCGACCGACCTGCTGTGCGACTGGATCGAGGAGAGCTACCGCGCGATCGCGCCGAAACGGCTGATAGCGGAGCTCGACGCCCGATGACCGGGCCCATAATTGGCTAAGCGCTTGCTCGCTCAGGTCTTGTGTCCACTGGAACGCGTTCATAGCATCGCTGGTGTTACATCAGTTGTGTCACGCCAATGGGGGCTGGATGACAACGGCAACGACGCCCGGGCCCGGCCCGCTCGCCGGCGTACGCGTGGTCGAGCTGGCCGGTATCGGGCCCGGCCCGTTCGCCGCCATGCTCCTCGCCGACCTGGGGGCCGACGTCGTCCACGTGTCCCGCCCGGGTGGCGTCTCCCTGTCGATCAACCCCGCCTACGACATCACCAACCGCAACAAACGCTCGGTGGTCGTCGACCTCAAGGCCCCGGACGGCCCCGCGCGCGTGCTCGACCTCGCCGCCCGCGCCGACATCCTGATCGAGGGCAACCGTCCCGGAGTCGCCGAGCGCCTCGGCGTCGGCCCCGAAGACTGCCAGGCGCGCAACCCGGCCCTCGTCTACGGCCGGATGACCGGCTGGGGCCAGGAAGGGCCGCTCGCCCAGCGCGCCGGGCACGACATCGCGTACATCGCGCTCACCGGCACCCTCGGCATGATCGGCGAACCGGGCCGGCCCCCCGCCGTCCCCGCCAACCTCCTCGGCGACTACGCGGGCGGCTCCCTGTACCTCGTCGTCGGCGTCCTCGCCGCCCTGCACCACGCCCGCGCGACCGGCACCGGTCAGGTCGTCGACGCCGCCATCGTCGACGGGACCTCCCACCTCGCCGCGATGATCCACGCCATGACCGCCGCCGGCGGCTGGCAGGACCGGCGCGGCGCCAACCTCCTGGACGGCGGCTGCCCGTACTACGGCACCTATGAGACGGCCGACGGCAAGTACATGGCGGTGGGCGCGCTGGAACCGCAGTTCTACGACCTGTTCCTGGACCTGCTCGGCCTGCCGGACTTCGAGGACGCACGCAAGGACTGGACCCGCTGGGGCGAACTGCGCGAGGCGGTCACCGCCCGCTTCAAGACCCGTACGAGAGACGAGTGGACGGCCGTCTTCGAGGGCACCGACGCGTGCGTGGCGCCCGTCCTGTCGCTGCGCGAGGCCCCGCACCACCCGCACCTCGCCGCCCGCGGCACCTTCACCGACCACGGCGGCATCACCCAGCCCGTGCCCGCGCCCCGTTTCTCGGCAACCCCCACGGCCGTCCGCACGGGGCCCGCCACGGCCGGCGCCGACACCGCGGACGTGGCACGCGACTGGGACGTACCGGATCTTCTGAAAGGCCCCGAATGAAAGGCCCCGAATGAAGCGGCAGCTCTTCGCCCCCGAGCACGACGCGTTCCGCGAGACCGTGCGCGCCTTCCTGGCCAGGGAGGTGCTGCCGCACTACGAGCAGTGGGAGAAGGACGGCATCGTCTCGCGCGAGGCCTGGCGGGCGGCCGGCAAGCAGGGCCTGCTCGGGCTCGCCGTGCCCGAGGAGTTCGGGGGCGGCGGCACGACCGACTTCCGCTACGCCACCGTCCTGGCCGAGGAGTTCACGCGCGCGGGTGCTCCCGGCCTCGCCCTGGGGCTGCACAACGACGTCATCGGCCCGTACCTCACCGCCCTCGCCACCGAGGAGCAGAAGCGCCGCTGGCTGCCCGGCTTCTGTGACGGTTCGCTCGTCACCGCCATCGCCATGACCGAGCCCGGCGCGGGCTCCGACCTCCAGGGCATCCGCACGCACGCGCAGGACCGGGGCGACCACTGGCTGCTGAACGGCTCCAAGACGTTCATCTCCAACGGGATCATCGCCGACCTGGTGATCGTGGTCGCCAGGACGACGCCCGAGGGCGGTGCCCGCGGACTGTCGTTGCTGGTCGTCGAGCGCGGCATGGAGGGTTTCGAGCGCGGCCGCAATCTCGACAAGATCGGCCAGAAGGCCCAGGACACGGCCGAGTTGTTCTTTCACGACGTGCGCGTGCCGAAGGAGAACCTCCTAGGCGAACGCAACGGCGCCTTCGGGCACCTGATGACCAACCTCGCGCAGGAGCGGCTGAGCATCGCCGTCTCCGCGATCGCCGCCGCCGAACACCTCCTGGAGATCACCACCGAGTACGTCAAGGAGCGCGAGGCCTTCGGCCGGCCACTCGCCACCAAGCAGCACATCCGGTTCGAGATAGCCGAGATGGCCACGGAGTGCGCGGTCACGCGGACGTTCGTCGACCGTTGCGTCGAGGACCACTCCGACGGGGCACTGGACGCCGTCCACGCCTCCATGGCCAAGTGGTGGGCGACCGAGCTCCAGAAGCGGGTCGCCGACCGCTGTCTCCAACTGCACGGCGGGTACGGCTACATGAGCGAGTACCCGGTCGCCAAGGCCTTCACCGACGGCCGTATCCAGACCATCTACGGCGGCACGACCGAGATCATGAAAGAGATCATCGGCCGTTCCCTCCTGAGCTGACTCTCCCGAAAGGCTTCCCCGTGAGCACCGAAGCGTACGTGTACGACGCGATCCGCACCCCGCGCGGCCGCGGCAAGGCGAACGGCGCCCTGCACGGCACCAAGCCCATCGACCTGGTCGTCGGACTCATCCACGAGATCCGCGCCCGCTTCCCGGACCTGGACCCGGCCGCGGTCGACGACATCGTGCTCGGCGTCGTCGGCCCGGTCGGCGACCAGGGCTCCGACATCGCCCGGATCGCCGCCGTCGCCGCGGGGCTGCCGGACACGGTCGCGGGCGTACAGGAGAACCGCTTCTGCGCCTCGGGCCTGGAGGCCGTCAACATGGCGGCCGCCAAGGTGCGTTCGGGCTGGGAGGACCTGGTCCTCGCGGGCGGCGTCGAGTCGATGTCCCGGGTGCCGATGGCCTCGGACGGCGGCGCCTGGTTCAACGACCCGATGACCAACCTGGCCGTCAACTTCGTGCCGCAGGGCATCGGCGCCGACCTGATCGCCACGATCGAGGGATTCTCCCGCCGTGACGTCGACGAGTACGCGGCCCTCTCGCAGGAGCGCGCGGCCACGGCCTGGAAAGAGGGCCGCTTCGACCGGTCCGTCGTCCCGGTGAAGGACCGCGCGGGCCTGACCGTCCTCGACCGCGACGAGCACCTGCGACCGGGCACGACCGCCGACTCCCTCGGCAAGCTCAAGCCGTCCTTCGCGGACATCGGCGACCTCGGCGGCTTCGACGCCGTGGCCCTGCAGAAGTACCACTGGGTCGAGAAGATCGACCACGTCCACCACGCGGGCAACTCCTCCGGCATCGTGGACGGCGCCTCGCTGGTCGCGATCGGCTCCCAGGAGGTCGGCGAGCGCTACGGCCTCACCCCGCGCGCGCGGATCGTGTCCGCGGCGGTCTCCGGATCCGAACCCACCATCATGCTCACCGGCCCCGCGCCCGCCACCCGCAAGGCACTCGCCAAGGCCGGGCTGACCATCGACGACATCGACCTCGTCGAGATCAACGAGGCCTTCGCGGCGGTCGTCCTGCGCTTCGTGCGGGACATGGGCCTGTCACTGGACAAGGTCAACGTCAACGGCGGCGCGATCGCGCTCGGCCACCCGCTCGGTGCCACCGGCGCCATGATCCTGGGCAGCCTGATCGACGAACTGGAGCGCCAGGACAAGCGGTACGGCCTCGCCACGCTCTGTGTGGGCGGCGGCATGGGCATCGCCACCATCGTCGAGCGCATCTGACCCCCTCCCACGGACACGACGGATCACACGGAGCACTTCCACATGAGCACTCAGTCCACGACCATCCGCTGGGAACAGGACCGCACCGGCGTCGTCACCCTCGTCATCGACGACCCCGACCAGTCCGCGAACACCATGAACCAGGCGTTCCGCGACTCCCTCGCGGTGATCACCGACCGTCTGGAGGCCGAGAAGGACACCGTCCGCGGTGTCATCATCACCTCCGCCAAGAAGACCTTCTTCGCGGGCGGCGACCTGCGCGACCTCATCCGGGTCACGCCCGAAACCGCGCAGGAACTCTTCGACGGCGGCCTCGCGATCAAGCGCGACCTGCGCCGCATCGAGACCCTGGGCAAGCCGGTCGTCGCCGCGATCAACGGCGCGGCCCTGGGCGGCGGTTACGAGATCGCCCTCGCCTGCCACCACCGCATCGCCCTCGATGCACCCGGCTCCAAGATCGGCTGTCCCGAGGTCACCCTCGGCCTGCTCCCCGGAGGCGGCGGAGTCGTCCGTACGGTCCGTCTCCTGGGCATTGCCGACGCCCTCCTGAAGGTTCTGCTCCAGGGCACGCAGTACGCCCCGCAGCGCGCCCTGCAGAACGGCCTGGTCGACGACGTGGCCACCACACAGGACGAACTCCTGGCCAAGGCGCGCGCCTTCATCGACGCCAACCCCGAGTCGCAGCAGCCCTGGGACAAGCCGGGCTACCGCATCCCCGGCGGCACGCCCGCCAACCCCAAGTTCGCGGCGAACCTCCCCGCCTTCCCGGCGACCCTCCGCAAGCAGACCAACGGCGCGCCCTACCCGGCCCCGCGCAACATCCTCGCGGCAGCGGTGGAAGGCGCCCAGGTCGACTTCGAGACGGCACAGGTCATCGAGGCGCGCTACTTCGTCGAGCTGGCCGCCGGCCAGACGTCCAAGAACATGATCCAGGCGTTCTTCTTCGACCTCCAGGCGGTGAACTCCGGCGCGAACCGCCCCAAGGGCGTGGCCCCCCGGCAGGTCCGCAAGGTGGCCGTACTCGGCGCCGGGATGATGGGCGCGGGCATCGCGTACTCGTGCGCCCGCGCGGGCATCGACGTGGTCCTGAAGGACGTGTCCCCGCAGGCGGCGGCCAAGGGCAAGGCCTACTCGGAGAAGCTCTGCGCGAAGGCGGTCTCCCGCGGCCGGACGACCCAGGAGAAGGCGGACGCGCTCCTGGCCCGCATCACTGCGACGGCGGACCCCCAGGACCTGGCGGGCTGCGACGCGGTCATCGAGGCCGTCTTCGAGGACTCGGCGCTGAAGCACAAGGTCTTCCAGGAGATCGAGCACATCGTCGAGCCGGACGCGCTGCTCTGCTCCAACACCTCGACCCTGCCGATCACCGCGCTGGCCGAGGGGGTGGAGCGCCAGACGGACTTCATCGGCCTGCACTTCTTCTCCCCGGTCGACAAGATGCCGCTGGTCGAGATCATCAAGGGGGAGAGGACGGGCGAGGAGGCGCTGGCCCGGGCCTTCGACCTGGTCCGGCAGATCAAGAAGACGCCGATCGTCGTGAACGACTCCCGGGGCTTCTTCACCTCCCGCGTCATCGGCCACTTCCTCAACGAGGGTGTGGCCATGGTCGGCGAGGGCATCGAGCCCGCGTCGATCGAGCAGGCGGCGGCGCAGGCGGGTTATCCGGCGAAGGTCCTGTCGCTGATGGACGAGTTGACGCTCACGCTCCCGCGCAAGATCCGCAAGGAGACGAAGCAGGCGGTGGAGGAGTCGGGCGGAACCTGGACACCCCACCCCGCGGAGGCGGTCATCGACCGCATGGTCGACGAGTTCGGCCGCACGGGTCGCAGCGGGGGCGGCGGCTTCTACGACTACGGCGACGACGGCAGGCGCACCTCCCTGTGGCCGGGCCTGCGGGAACACTTCACGCGCGCGGGTTCGGAGAGCCCCTTCGGGACGGTGCCGTTCAAGGACATGCAGGAACGCATGCTCTTCTCCGAGGCCCTGGACACGGTCAAACTCCTGGAGGAGGGAGTGCTGACCTCGGTCGCCGACGCCAACATCGGCTCCATCTTCGGCATCGGCTTCCCCGGCTGGACGGGCGGAGTCCTGCAGTACATCAACGGCTACGAGGGCGGTCTGCCGGGCTTCGTGGCCCGCGCACGTGAACTGGCGGACCGATACGGGGAGCGATTCACACCGCCGGCACTGCTGGTGGAGAAGGCGGAGAGGGGGGAGCGGTTCGGGGACGCGTGACCGTGACCCGGACGCTCTGAACGCCGGGCAGGCCATCACGGCTTGCCCGGCGTCGAATCCCTGTAGCGCAACCGCTCCAAGGCGAGCCATACCGCTGAGCGACACGCCCCCCTTGCCCCTCACCCCCCGACTCCCCGACGCTGATCCGCGTACCCGCCACGGTCCCCGCCCCCACGAGGAGCCCCCCATGGGTCAGCGCCCCGCCCTCGCCGTTCTGGACATCCTCCGAGACGAGGGCGTGGACCGCATCTTCGGCAACCCGGGCACCACGGAACTCCCCTTCCTGGCAGCACTCGCACAAGCAGAAGATGCTCCCGCATACGTCCTCGGCGTCCACGAAGGCTCGGTCGTGGCCATGGCGGACGGTTACGCCAGGGCCACCCGCCGCCCTGCCTTCGTCAGTCTCCACATCGCCGCAGGCCTCGCCAACGGTCTCATCGGCCTCCTCAACGCCCGCCGCTCCCGCACCCCCCTGGTCGTCACAGCAGGCCAACAGGACCGCCGCCACCTCCAGCAGGACCCCATGCTCTCCGGGGACCTGATCGGCCTCGCGGCATCCGCCGTGAAGGCGACGTACGACATCCAGCACGCCCGAGACCTCCCCCTGGCGCTGCGCCGAGCCTTCGCCCTGGCCCAACGCCCGCCCGCCGGCCCGGTCTTCCTATCCATCCCCATGGACCTCCTCCAGGAGGACACGGAACTGGAGGTCCCTCCCCGCACCCCCGCACCCCCGCTCGGCCCGGCCCCCGGCATCGAGCGAGCCGCCGTACTCCTGGGATCAGCCGCCCGCCCGGCGATCGTCGCCGGCGACGGTGTGGCCCGCGAGGACGCGCTGGGCGCACTCGTCCGCACGGCGGAGACCTGCGGGGCCGTGGTCCACCACCAGCCCATGGCGGACGCCCTCGACTTCCCCACCACGCACCCCCTGTACGCAGGCATGCTGCCGCCCCGCCACGACGCGGTCCGTGCCGCCCTCGCGCCGTACGACACCGTCCTGATCGCCGGCGCCCACGCCTTCACCCCCCACCACTACACCCCGGGCCCCGCCCTGCCTCCCGGTCTGACCGTCCTCCAACTCGACTCCGACCCGGACGAGATCGGCCGCAACTTCCCCGCCGAGACGGGCCTCGTCGGCGCCCTCGCGCCCTCCCTGCACCGCTTGGCTGACCTGCTCCGCGACCGCGTGCCCGAACACACCGCGAAGGCTCGCATCCTCCGCGCCGGCGAACACCACGCCACCGAACGCGAGCGCGCAGAGTCCGCGGCCCGTGCCGCCTACTCCCCGGCCCCACTGGCACCTTGGGCCGCCGCCCACGCCGTGGCGAGCGGTCTCCCGCGGGACGCCGTGGTCGTCGAGGAGGCCATCACCGTCGGCCTCCTGCTCCGCCGGCACGTACGACTGGAACGCCCCGGCAGCTACACCCACACCGTCGGCGGCGGCCTCGGATGGGGCATCGGCGCCGCCGTGGGCCGGTCCCTCGCCGAGCCGGACCGCCCCGTCGTCGCCGTCCTGGGCGACGGCTGCACCCTCTTCGGCCTACAGGGCCTGTGGAGCGCGGCCCGCCAGAACACCCCCGTCCTGTTCGTGGTGATGAACAACGGCGTCTACCGCACCCTCCAGGACACCTACAAGGCGATGGGAGTCGAAGGCACCTGCCCCGGCACCGAACTGGGCCCGCTGGACTTCACCCAGGCCGCCCGCTTCTTCGGCGTCGAGGCGGTTCGCGCCGAGAGCGCCGACCACTTGCGGGAACTGGTGGCCGGCGCGAGCGACCTCACCGGGCCGCTGCTCGTCGACGTACCGCTCCGGGAATAGCGGACTCACAAGAACCCGCATCTTGTCACCCGGCCCGCACGGGCCGATCATCGGTCCATGACGGACGGTCCGCTGCCGAAGTCGGTGCTCGCCCGCGGGGCTGCGCTGCTGAGAGTCTGCGGCGAGTCCGAGACCGCGCTCTCCCTCGCCGAACTGGCCCTGCGCACCGGCCTGCCGAAGCCCACCGCGCATCGTCTGATCGGCGAGTTGGTCAGGCTCGGACTGGTCGAGCGGACCCCGGAGGGCAGTTACCGCATCGGGCTCGCGCTGTTCGTACTGGGCCAGTCGGCGCCGTCCGTACGCGAACTGCGGGACGCCGCCCTGCCGTACCTGGGCGACCTGCACGAGGTGACCCACGAGAACGTGCACCTGGCCGTCCCGGACGGCACCGACACCCTGTTCCTGGAGAAGGTCACCGGCCGCCGCGCCACCCCGATCGTCTCCCGCACCGGCGGTCGGCTGCCCGCCCACTGCACTGCCACCGGCAAGGTCTTCCTCGCCCTCGACCCCCGCCCACCGGGCCGCGCGCTGCCCCGCCTGACCCCGCGCACCCTGGTCCTGCCCGGACAGCTCGCCCGCGACCTCGCCCGCACCCGGGCCCGCGGCTACGGGGTCAACCTGGAGGAGGCCGAGGTCGGAGTCTCCGCGGTCGCGGCCCCCGTCTACAGCCAGGGCCCGGGCTCCCGCCCGGTGGCCGCGATCTCCGTCACCGGCGGCACACGGCGGCTCGATATGGACCGTATCGGGGCAAGGGTGTGCGCGGCGGCCCGGGCACTGACCCGCACTCTGTCGGCCTGAAAGAGGTCAGATCGAGGGGGTGGCGCCCTGCTGCATCGCCACCGCCAGCGCATGCTCCGTCAACCGCGCCCCGTGCACCTCGCCGACCACCCGCCCCCGTACGAACACCAGCACCCGGTCGCACACCTCCGTCAGCTCCGCGAGATCCGTCGACGCCAGCAGTACGGCCGCCCCGCTCGTCGCCAACTCGCCCACGATCCGATGCATTTCTGCCCGTACGCCGACGTCGACACCACGCGTCGGATCGTCCAGCACCACGATCTTCGGCTCTGTCGCCAGCCACTTGGCGAAGACGACCTTCTGCTGGTTGCCGCCGGACAGCCGCGCCACCATGTCGTACGGCCCGCCCCGCAAGCGCAGACGCTCGGTCAGGTTCGCTGTCCGCCGCACGAGTTCGGACCGTGACGGCATGAACCCGCCCCGGCCCAGCGCCAGCCAGCTGACCGCCGTTGTGTTCTCCCACACCGTGCGATCCACCATCAGCCCGTACCGTTTCCGGTCGCTCGGCACGAAGGCCACGCCCGCACGGACCGCCGCCCGCAGCGAGTGCGGCTGTCCGCGCCCGCCGACGTCCACCCGGCCCGCCGAGACCTCCGCGCGCCCGCACACCACCTCCAACGCGTCGAGATGGCCCGCCCCTTGCAGCCCCGCGACCCCGACCACCTCGCCCGCCCGCACGGTGAAGGTCACGTCCGTGAGCCGCCCCGGCACGTTCACCCCGGACAGCACCACCGGCGGCGGCACATCGGCCACGGTCCGCGTCCGCCGCGCGGACTGCTCCGGCCGTCCGCCCAGCATCGCGGTGACCAGCTCCGGCACGGTCACCTCCGTCCGCCGCACTCCGGCCGACGCGACCCGCCCGTCCCGCAGTACGGTCACGCGCTGCGCGGTGCGCATGACCTCCTCCAGGAAGTGGGTGACGTACAGGACGGCGATGCCCCGCCCGGTGAGCGTGCGCAGCACCCGTTCGAGGCGCTCGACGGCGGCGGCCGGGAGTGCCGAGGTCGGCTCGTCCAGGATCAGCAGACGCGGCCGGCGCAGCAGAGCCCGGGCGATCTCCGTCAACTGTTGGTCGGCGAGGGGTAGTTCGCCCAGCTCGGTGCCGAGGTCGACGTCCAGGCCGAGCTCTTCGAGGACCGGTCGTGCGGCCCGGTCCATGGCGCCCCGGTCGAGCAGGCCCAGACGAAGCGGCGGGCGGTGCGGGAAGAGGTTCTCCCGCACCGTCAGGTCCGGAAAGAGGCTCAACTCCTGTGACACCGTGGCGATCCGGGTGTCCTTGGCCAGCCGCACCGCCCCCTCGTCCGGGGCGAGCGCTCCCGCCAGGATCCGTACGAGCGTCGACTTGCCCGCCCCGTTCTCACCGACCAGCGCGTGCACCTCGCCGCCGCGCAGCCGGATGCCCGCCCCGTCCAACGCCCTTACTCCGCCATAGGACTTGACCAGCCCCTGTGCCACCAGGGTGTCGCCGTGGGTCATCTCAGCGCGCGTCCTTCAAGGGTTTCATCCGGGACTCCTGGTCGCCGAGGAGCTTGTCGATCGTCGGCTTGTACCAGTCGTAGGCCGCCTTCGCGGACTTCTGCCGGGCGATGACCTCGTCCACGTTGGAGGAGTCGACGACCCCGCCGGGAGAGAGGAACCAGCCCTCGGGCAGTTTGCCGTCCTTGTCGCGCACGGCCTCGATCAGCATCGCGGTCGACAGATAGCCCTTGAGGAAGTGCTGCGGGTCGATGGTGACGAAGTTCGAGCCGCCCTTGACCGCGTCGAGGGTCTTCGGGTCGACGTCGAAGCCGGCCGACAGCCATGTGCCCTTCGCCGTCTTCTTGATCTTGGCGAGGTTGTAGCTGTCGGCGTCACCCACGCCGAGGAACGCGAGCGCCTTCGGGTGCGCGTTGACCTGCGCCGACCAACTGCTGTAGTTCTGCCCGGGGTCGCTGTACGTCTGGAAGGGGCCGACGATCTTCACGTTCGGCGCCTCCTTCCTGAACGTGTCGGCCATCCCCTTCGCCCGGTTGTCCAGCACCGGCGTACCCGGGTTGGGCACCCCGATGGCGACCTCGCCCTTCGGGTCGTCGCCGAGCCGCTTCAGCGCCTCCTTCGCCATCAACTCGCCCAGCGCGTAGTTGTCGTTGCCGACGTAGAAGCCGACCTTGCTGCCGTCGGTGGGGGAGGTGTCCAGGGCGACGATCGGGATTCCCTGGTCGACCGCCCGGGCGGCGGGCCGGGTGAAGATCGGCGGATCGAGGTTCTCCAGGACGATGCCGTCCCTGGCCCGGGTGGTGAGGTTCTGGAAGAGCTGCACCTCGGCGGGCCCGTCCGTGTTGGGCGGCCCCACGGCCTTGAAGTCGACGCCCCCGGCATGGCTCGCGGCGCTCTCCGCGCCCAGCACCATCTCATGGGCGAAGTTGAGGGAGATGTTGGCGACCGCGATGCCCATGTTCAGCTCGCCGCCCTTGCCTTGTCCGCCACTCCCGCAGCCGGTGGCGCCGAGCAGGAGCAGCGCGCCGAGCGCCGTGTACACCGTACGGAATCGGGGATGCATGACGGCCTCCAAGGCTCGGCTCACTTGCGACGGCGTCCGGTCCGCCGCAACGCGCTGTCGGCCGCGACCGCGACGAGGATGACCCCGCCGGTCGCGAACGACGTCCAGTTGATCGGGACTTCGAAGAACACGAGCCCGGCGGCGACGACCGACAGGATCATCGCCCCGGCCACCGCGCCCACCACCGAGCCCCGGCCGCCGGCCAGCGGGGTACCGCCGATGATGCAGGCGGCGATGGCCTGGAGCTCGTACCCCTGGCCCAGGGTCGGGTCGCCGGCCCCGTAGAAGGCGAGGGCGAGCGCTGCGGCGCACGCCGTGGTCAGCCCCGACAGGGCGAGAGCCTGGATACGGGTGCGGACCACCGGGATGCCGCTGAACTCGGCCGCGTCCGGATTGGAGCCGATCGCCCGCACCCGCGCCCCGAAACGGGTGCGGGTGAGCACCACGGCCAGTACGACGACCCCCACGAGCAGCACCCACAGGGCGAACGGCACGCCGCCCGGATCCCCGCCCGCGAAGGTGAAGAACGAGTCGTCCAGCGGCAGATCGGTGATCTGCTTGCCCTCGGCCAGCGCGAGTCCGACACCCCGGAAGAGCAACAGCGTGCCCAGCGTCACGATGAACGACGGCAGCGCCAGGACCGTCGTGACCAGTGCGTTGAACACGCCGGCGGCGATGCCGGTGAGCAGCATCACCGGCACCGCCAGCCAGGGCGCCGTCCCGTCCCGCACCAGCAACGCCCCGACGACCAGGCACATCGCGTAACTTCCGCCCACCGACAGATCGACCTCGCGCATGGCCAGCGCGAAGACCATCCCGCACGCCATCAGCGAGATGTACACCGAGTTGTGAGCCGTGGACAGCAGGTTGTCCGTGTCGAGGAAGTCCGGGTACGGGACGCCGATGCCGGCGATCAACAGCCCCAGCACCAGCAGCACTCCGAGTTCGTCCCGCACCAGCCGGCGCGGCAGCGGGCGGAACCGGCGCAGCCCGCCGGTCTGTTCGCGGGCGCGCTCGGCATCGTCCACGGCACGCTCGGTCTCGGTCATCGGGCACGGCTCCCGTAACAGGCAGCTGCTGGCATCGCCCCGCAGCGTCGATCCCACGGCCCCGGGCGGCAACAGCGGCGTTCCAGCGAGTGGAATGAGCCCTTGCCGCGCGGCTCACGGGTCACCACACTCGGCGCATGGAGACGCGTACCGCCCTGGTGACCGGCGCGGCACAGGGCCTCGGACGGGAGTTCGCCGTCGCGCTCGCCGGGCGCGGTTACCGGGTCGCGGGGTTCGATCTGGAGCCGCAGCCGGAGACCGCCGAACAGATCCTGGACTACGTCGAGTTGGTCGGGGACGTCAGCGACCCGGTCGCCGTGGAGGAGGGACTGGAGCGGATCATCGAACGGTTCGGCACCCTGCACGTGGTGGTGAACAACGCGGGCGTCTACCCGGCAAAGCCCTTCGAGGAGACGACACCTGAGGACTGGCGCCGGGTCATGCGGGTCAACCTGGAGGCGCCCTTCCTGGTGACGCGGGCCGCGCTGCCCCATCTGAAGGCGGCCGGGTGGGGCCGTGTCGTCAACATCGTCTCGGCGGCCGTCCTCACCGCCCCGCCCACGATGGTCCCGTACGTCGCCTCGAAGATGGGCCTGATCGGTTTCACCCGCTCCCTCGCCGCGGCCGTCGCCCCCTACGGTGTCACGGTCAACGCCATCGCGCCCAGCATGGTCCGCACCGCCACGGCCGAACGGACGGTCGGCGCGGACGGCGGCTTCGAGTTCGTCCGCTCGCGGCAGGCCGTCGAACGGACACAGGAGCCGGCCGACCTGGTCTCGACCCTGCTGTACGTCGTCGACGAGGGCAGTGGCTTCCTGACCGGGCAGACCCTCAACGTGTCAGGGGGTTCGGCCTACCTCTGACGTCCACTCCCGCAGCTCCTCCTTCAGGGACCGCTGAAAGGTCGTCAACAGGGCCTGCACGACCAGGGGTTCCATGTGCGCGGACAGTGACTTCACGTCCTGCGCGTCGCGTTGGGCCACCTCGCCCCGGAACAGCTGCGACAACTCGTGCGCGGCGGCCCGGGAGTGCTCGATGAGCACCTTGCGCGAGGCCAGGATCGCCTCCAGCGACAGCGGGACGTCGAGCAGTCCGACACCGAGCCGGAGCAGGCCCAGGTCCACGCGGTAGCCGTCGCCGTCCCGCCGTACGACGTCCATCGCGGCGAGCCGTTCCAGGTCGTCGTCGCTCAGCGCACGTCCCGCCCGCCGCCGGAGCTCCTCGCGCGTCACCAGCTCCACGACGTCCGGGGCCCAGGAGGCCACCACGGCCCGGTGGATCGCGAGGTCATGGGGGCTCAGGCCGGCCGGCAACTGCTGCATGTAGCGTTCGATCGCCGCCAGGGTCATGCCCTGGTGCTGGAGTTCCTCGATCAGCGCCAGGCGGGCGAGGTGCTCGCCGCCGTAGTGACCGACCCGGCGCGGACCGATCACCGGCGGCGGCAGCAGCCCTCGCGTGCCGTAGAAACGGACCGTGCGGACCGTGACCCCCGCCCGCGCGGCCAGCTCGTCGACGGTGAGGGTCGGCTCCTCGGCATCGGTTGAGGTGTCGGTGGTCATGTGGAGCAGTATCGCTGTCTCACCATTGCTGTGACACCTGTTGCTGTGCCACCTGTCCCGACAATCTCCGAGACGTCTGCCTCTGTGACGTCCGCCACCGTGTGCGGGTCGGCTTCCCGGGAAGGCGAGCCCTCGGCCTGTGCCCTTCACCGAAGAGGTACGGGCCGACGTACGTCCGGAGACCCGAGCGAGTCCCGCCGGGGCGCACCAGAGAGTGGAACCACCTGTGAGCAAGGACGCCGTGCACTCGGCACAGGCCGCCTCCCGCACCGACGTGGCCCGGGTGCCCGCCGACGCGGGCGACGCCGGCTACAGCAAGGACCTCAAGGCCCGGCACGTCAACATGATCGCCATCGGAGGGGCGATCGGCACCGGCCTCTTCCTGGGCGCCGGAGGACGCCTCCACACCGCGGGCCCGGCGCTGGCGCTGGCCTACCTGGTCTGCGGCGTCTTCGCCTTCTTCGTCGTCCGTGCCCTGGGCGAACTGGTCCTCTACCGGCCCTCCTCGGGCTCCTTCGTGTCGTACGCGCGCGAGTTCCTCGGCGAGAAGGGGGCCTACGTCGCGGGCTGGATGTACTTCCTGAACTGGTCGACGACCGGCATCGCCGACATCACCGCGATCGCGCTCTACACGCACTACTGGAGCCTGTTCACCGACATCCCCCAGTGGACGCTGGCCCTGATCGCGCTGGCCGTGGTCCTCGCCGTGAACCTGATCTCGGTGAAGATCTTCGGCGAGATGGAGTTCTGGTTCGCGATCATCAAGGTCGCCACGCTCGTCGGCTTCATGCTGATCGGCATCTTCCTGCTGGCCACCCAGCACGAGGTGGACGGCGGGACACCCGGCCCGAGTGTGATCACCGACAACGGCGGAGTCCTCCCGCACGGCGCGATGCCGGTCGTCCTCGTCATGCAGGGCGTGATCTTCGCGTACGCCGCACTGGAACTGGTCGGGGTCGCGGCGGGGGAGACGGCGGAACCGGAGAAGGTCGTCCCGCGCGCGGTGAACTCGATCATGTGGCGGGTGGGCCTGTTCTACGTCGGCTCGGTCGTCCTCCTGGCCCTGCTCCTGCCGGGTTCGGTCTACTCGGCCGACGAGAGCCCCTTCGTCACGGTCCTGTCGAAGATCGGGCTCCCGGCGGCCGGTGACGTGATGAACCTGGTGGTCCTGACTGCGGCGATGTCCTCGCTGAACTCCGGCCTGTACTCAACAGGCCGCATCCTGCGCTCCATGGCGACGGCAGGCTCTGCCCCGAAGTTCACGGCCCGCATGAACCGCAGCCAGGTCCCCTACGGCGGCATCCTGCTCACCTGCGCGGTCTGCGTCCTCGGCGTCGGCCTGAATTACCTCATGCCGAGCCAGGCCTTCGAGATCGTGCTGAACGTCGCCTCCCTCGGCGTCATCAGCACCTGGGTGATCATCATGATCTGCCACCTGGTCTTCGTCCGCCGCGCCCGGGCGGGCCTGGTCACCCGCCCCTCCTTCCGCCTGCCCTTCAGTCCGGCCACGGAGATCACCACGGTCGCCTTCCTCCTGGCCTGTCTGGGCATGATGTGGAACGACCCCGAGGTCGGCCGCAGGACGCTCCTGCTGATCCCGGTGGTCGCGGCACTCCTGGTGGGCGGCTGGTTCGGCATCCGCCACAGGGTCGAACGGACGGCGGACCGCGAGCTGACCGACCTCACGGACTGACGAGGCGCCCTTGTCAGTGGCGCCCTCTACGGTGGCGTCATGGGGGAGATCAAGTACATCCGAGGCGACGCGACTGCTCCGTCGGTGAAGGGCACCAAGCTGATCGCGCACGTCTGCAACGACATCGGGGGCTGGGGCAAGGGCTTCGTCGTCGCGGTGTCGCGCAGGTGGCCCGAGCCGGAGGCCGCGTACCGTGCCTGGCACCGGGGGCGCGCGTCGAACGACTTCGGGCTGGGCGCCGTGCAGTTCGTGCAGGTCGAGCCGTATGTATGGGTGGCCAACATGGTCGGACAGCGGGGGATACGGACCGGCAGCAAGGGCGTCCCGGTCCGATACGAGGCGATCGACGCGGCTCTGGGTGGCCTGGCCGACAAGGCTCTGGAACTCAACGCGTCCGTGCACATGCCACGGATAGGGTGCGGACTGGCCGGCGGAAAATGGTCCCGCGTGGAGCCGCTGATCAATGAGCGGCTGGTGAAGCGGGGTGTCGCCGTCACCGTCCACGACCACGGGGAGAACTGACGTGAGCCGGGACATCGACGTGCTCGTGCTCGGCGGGGCCGGGGTGGACACCATCGTGTACGTCCCCGCGCTGCCCCTGCCCTACGCCGACAGTTACATGATCGACTCCGGCATCCGCACCCGCGCAGGACAGACCGGGGACTTCGTCGCCGTGGGCCTCGGCGCCCTCGGACTGAACACCCATCACCTCGACTTCCTCGGCGACGACCCCGAGGGCGACCTCGTCCGCGCCCTGCACCGCGACCGTGGCATCGCGCTCACCGTCGTACCCCAGCCCGCCGGGACCAAGCGGGCCGTCAACCTCGTCGGCCCCGACGGCAGACGCCTGTCCCTGTACGACACCAGCCGCGCCCACCCCGACGACCGCCTCCCGCCGGACACCCTGAGGCCCCTCACCGAGGCGAGCCGCCATGTCCACGTCTCGATCACCCACCCCTGCTCCCACGCCCTCCCCCTCCTCCGGGAGTCCGGGGCCACCCTCTCCACCGACCTCCACGACTGGGACGGCGAGAACCCGTACCACGAGCCGTTCGCCCTCGCCGCCGACGTGGTCTTCCTGTCCGCGGCCGCCCTCACCGACCCCGAGCACACCCTGCGCGACATCGCCGCGCGAGGCCGTGCCGACGTGGTCGTCGCCACCGCGGGCGCCGAGGGCGCGTACCTCCTCACCGACGACGAGCTGACCCACATCCCGCCGGTCGCACCATCCACCCCCGTGATCGACTCCAACGGCGCCGGGGACGCCTTCGCCGCCGCCTTCCTCTTCGGCCGCCTGACCGGCGAGCCCCCGCACCGGTGCGCCCTGTACGGCGCGGTGGCCGGCGCCTACGCCTGCACCGTGCCGTCCACGGAGACGGAGGCGATCACCAGGGAGGCACTCCTCGCCCGCGTGGGATCGGCACGCTGATACTCCTGGTCCTGCTCTGACCGGCCCTCCTCGCGGCTCGCCGGAAACCCAGGCCCTACTCGCCGTGCCCGTGCACGTCGTTCGTCGCCGCGATCTTCTTCCACGACTTCGGCTGTGCAGAGGCGTCCGCGGCCTGCGCGGACTTCGCGATCGACGCGTCCCGCGCCGCCGGCGTCCCCGGCTTGGACGGCTGGAACAGCCACGTGTCGAACAGCGCTGCCAGCGGCTGCCCGGACACCTCCTCGGCGTACCTCTGGAAGTCGGCGACGGACGCGTTGCCGTACGCGTACTTCTGCGGCCAGCCCTTCAGCACGGCGAAGAAGGCCTCGTCGCCGATCTCGTTCCGCAGCGCCTGCAGGGCCAGCGCACCCCGGTCGTAGACGGCGATGTCGAACTGGTTCTCCGGCCCGGGATCACCCGGCTTCACCGTCCAGAACGCGTCGTCGGCCGGATGCGAGGCGTACACGTAGTCGGCGAGTTCCTGCGCCGTCCCCTCGCCCTCGTGCTCGGACCACAGCCACTGCGCGTACCGCGCGAATCCCTCGTTGACCCAGATGTCCTTCCATCCGCGCACGGACACGAGGTCGCCGTACCACTGGTGGGCCAACTCGTGCACGACCACGGAGGTGTTGGACCCGTTCGCGAACTGCCGCGGGCTGTAGAACGGCCGGGTCTGCGTCTCCAGCGCGTACCCGGTGGTGGTGTTCGGCACATATCCGCCGAGCGCGTTGAAGGGATACGGCCCGAAGTACCTGCTCAGCCAGTCGGCGATTTCCCCGGTCCGCTCGACACTGGCCCGGGCCGCGCCGTAGTTGGCCCCGAGGTCCTTGCTGTAGGCGTTGACGACCGGAATGCCGCCGTCGGTCGTCCCGGTCGTGATGTCGAACTTCCCGACGGCCAGGGTCGCGAGATAGGTGGCCTGCGGCTTGTCGGAGCGCCAGGTGTAGCGCGTCCAGCCGAGGCGTGAACTCGTCGACTGGAGCGTTCCGTTGGAGATGGCCTGGCTGCCGTCCGGCACCAGGACCGACACGTCGTAGGTGGCCTTGTCGAGCGGGTGGTCGTTGCTCGGGAACCACCACCAGGCAGCCTCGGGCTCGTTCGCCCCGACCCCGCCGTCGGGAGTGCGGTGCCAGCTGGTGAAGCCGTACGCCTGCTTGGAGGACGGCACCCCGCTGTAGCGGACGACCACGGTCACGGAAGTGCCCTTGGCCAGGGGCGACTTCGGCGTGATCTCCAGTTCGTGCTCGCCGGAGGTCGTGAACGACGCCTTGGCGCCGTTGACCCGCACCTCGCTCACGTCGAGCAGAAAGTCCAGATCGAAGCGGGACAGATCCTGTGTGGTGCGCGCGAGAAGAGTCGCCGTTCCCTCCAGCTCGTCCGTCGCCGGCTGGTACTTCAGCCGCAGGTCGTAGTGGGAGACGTCGTATCCGCCGTTGCCGTAGGCCGGGTAGTAGGGGTCGCCGATACCCGGTGCGCCGGGGGAGAAGCCCGCTGCCGAGGCCGGGATCGCCAGCATCAGGGAGGCCGTCGCGAGTGCGCCCGGTGCGATGAGTCTGCGGTGCACGAAAGCTCCAAGTCGTAGGGGCACGAAGTCTGTTCGCAGCCTATTCACCACCTGTGAGCTGGATGTGTCCATGGACACCCGTGTCACACGATCGCCATTCGGCCGTCATGGTCTCAAGGGGCCCTCTTTTGCACGGGAGTTGACCGCTGTACCGTCCGCGCATGTCGATACGCACGCGCTTCATGATCTGGAGACCGCTCGCGACAGCGGCCGCGGCCACCGCCGCCCTGCTGGCGACCTTCCTCGCCCCCGCGACCGCACAGGCACAGGAGCGGACGGCCCCGCGAGAGAGCCAACCGATCTACTCGTACGGCAACGCCGTCCGCGAGGCCGTCTGGGTGGACACCCGGCTCGACGGCGACGGTGACGGAAAGACCGACCGCGTCGCCGTCGACATCGTCAGGCCCCGCGAACCCGCCCAGCAGGGCCGCAAGGTCCCGGTCATCATGGACGCCAGCCCCTACTACTCCTGCTGCGGACGCGGCAACGAGAGCCAGCTGAAGACGTACGACGCCCAGGGCAACGTCATCCAGATGCCGCTGTTCTACGACAACTACTTCGTGCCCCGCGGCTACGCCTTCGTCGGGGTCGACCTCGCCGGCACCAACCGTTCCGACGGCTGTGTGGACGTCGGCGGCCGCTCCGACATCCAGTCCGCCAAGGCGGTGGTCGACTGGCTGAACGGCCGGGCCACCGCCTACACGAGCCGCACGGGCACCGCGAAGGCCAAGGCCACCTGGACCAACGGCAGAACCGGCATGATCGGCAAGAGCTGGGACGGCACCATCGCCAACGGTGTCGCCGCCACCGGGGTCGAGGGACTGAAGACCATCGTCCCGATAAGTGCCATCTCCACCTGGTACGACTACTACTTCTCCAAGGGCGCCCCGCTCTACGACTCCGGCCCCGACTGGCTCTCCGACTACGTCGACAGCCCCGACGCCCGCGCCAAGTGCGCCGCCGTCCAGCAGAAGCTCGTCGACCAGGCGCCCCGCACCGGCGACCGGACCCCGCTGTGGACCGAGCGCGACTATGTGAAGGACGCCCGCAAGGTCAAGGCCAGCGTCTTCGCGATCCACGGCATGCAGGACCTCAACGTCCGCCTCCAGCACCTCGGTCCGTGGTGGGACGCCCTCGCGAAGAACGGCGTCGAGCGCAAGATCTGGCTGTCCCAGACCGGCCACGTCGACCCCTTCGACTTCCGCCGCGCGGAATGGGTCGACACCCTGCACCGCTGGTTCGACCACGAACTCCTCGGCTACGACAACGGCATCGACCGCGAACCCATGGCCGACATCGAACGCCACCCCGACCAGTGGGTCACCTCGAAGACCTGGCCCCCGCGCGGCACGGCCACCACGACCCTGCGCCCCGCCAAGGGTTCCCAGCCCGGCGTCGGCACCCTCGGCCTGACCAAGGCCAAGGGCGCCGAGACCTTCACCGACGATCCCGCGCTGAGCGAGACCGACTGGGCCGCCCGGATCGACACGTCGACCCCCGACAAGGCGGGCTTCACCACCGGAACCCTCACCAAGGACCTCCGCCTGTCCGGCTCCTCCAAGGTCACCGTGACGGCGAGCCCGACCACCACCACGGCCCACCTCTCCGCCGTACTGGTGGACCTCGGCCCCGACACCATCCGCGACTACGCGGCCGGCGGCGAGGGCATCACCACTCTCACCGACCGCACCTGCTGGGGTGCGAGCACGACCGGTGACAGCGCCTGCTTCAAGCAGACGCAGGCGAAGACCACCGCCGTCGACTACACGGTCGTCAGCCGCGGCTGGGCCGACCTCGGCAATTACGCCGACCCCGGAAAGGGCGTCCCGCTCACCCCGGGCAAGGCATACACGATCACCCTGGACCTCGGCGCCACGGACCACGTCGTCCCGGCGGGCCACCGCCTCGCCCTGATCGTCGCGGGCACCGACAAGGACCTCATCGACCCGCCGTCCACCAAGCCCACCCTCACGATCGACCTGTCCCGCACCTCGGCCCGCGTCCCGCTGGTCGGCGGCGCCGCCGCCTTCGCCCACGCCACGAAGGGCGCCGAGACCGCCGTACCGGAGACGGCAGTGGCCCTTGACGGAGTCCGGGCCCCGCGTACCGCCCACCGTGTTCCGGAGGGAGGATGACGATCCGAACCGTCACCGTGAGCACGGCGGCCCTGGTCGCCTCCCTGGTCGCGATTCCGGCCGAAGCCACCGAGGCCCCGCCCCGCACCGGCTTCGAACAGTCGAACGGCGCCCGCTGGACGAGCGAGTCCGAGGAGCGGGACTTCCTCACCGAGGTCGACCGAACGAGCAGCCGGGTCTCCCTCAGCCGGATCGGTACGACGAAACAGGGCCGCCCCCTCCACCTCGTCCAGGTCGGCGCACGCCACGCCCCCACCAAGGTCCTCCTCGTGTGCAGCCAGCACGGCGACGAGCCCTCCGGGCGCGAGGGCTGTCTTACCCAGGTCCGCGACCTGGCGTACGCGAAGGACGCCGGCACCCGGCGCTTCCTCGACCGCACCACCGTGCTGGTCGTGCCCACCGCCAACCCGGACGGCCGGGCCGCCGACACCCGTGGCAACAGTGACGGCGTCGACATCAACCGCGACCACCTCGCCCTCGCCACCGCCGAGGCACGCGCCATGGCGAAGGTCGTCCGCGACCGTCAACCGGACGTGATCTACGACCTGCACGAGTACTCCGCCACACCGCGGTACTACGACAAGGACCTCTTCGACCTCTGGCCCCGCAACCTCAACACCGACCGGGCCGTCCACGACGAGGCCGAGACCCTGTCCCAGGCATACGTACGCCCCGCCGCCCAGCGCGCCGGCTACACGACCGGCACGTACGGCATCTGGACCGACCCGGTCACCGGCGACCCGATCAAGCAGGTCGCCGGTGACGGCCAGGAGCGCATCCTGCGCAACATGTCGGGTGTCAAGCACGCGATCGGCCTGCTCATCGAGAGCAGAGTCGAACCGCTGGGGGACACGGACGAGGCGGCCAACAACCGACGCCGGGTGAACTCCCAACTGGCCGCTCTGAAGGGCCTGTTCGGCTTCGCCCACGACCGTCGCCGACAAGTCGAGAAGGCCACCACCGAGGCCCGCCACAAACCCTCCACCGGCCCCGTCCACCTCGGCGGCGCCGACAACGACCCGCCCGAACCGGCCGAGGTGCTTCAGGACCCGCCCTGCGGCTACCGGCTCACCGACGCCCAGTACCTGGAGTGGAAGGACGAACTCGCCCTGCACGGGGTGCGGACGAAGGGCACCTACGTCCCGCTTCGCCAACCCCTGCGCGCCCTCGTCCCGCTGCTGCTCGACGAACGCGCCCCGTACCACCTCACGGTCGGGGAGCCCGACACCGGCTGTTGAAGCGGTTCGAATCTGTGGCACCTGTGGTAGGTCCTGGGAAACTGTGTGAAAACCGGCGTACCCACCGCCCCAGGGGAAGGTGCCGCAGATGACGGAAGACCTGAAGAAGAGAGGTGGCCGGGAAGACCCCGCGGGGACTCTCGGCCACCAGACCGACCGGGTGGTGTTCGGAGTCACCGCCGCCATCACCCTGGCCTTCGTGATCTGGGGCTGGGCCGCGACGGACTCGCTGGAGGACGTCTCCACCTCCATGCTCAACGGGCTGATCCACAACGGCGGCTGGGCCTTCATGCTGGCCGCCTCGTGCTTCGTGGTGTTCGCCCTGTGGCTCGCGATGAGCCGCTACGGCCGTATCCACCTGGGCGCCGAGGGCGAGGAACCCGAGTTCAAGACCGTGTCCTGGGTCGCGATGATGTTCAGCGCCGGCATGGGCATCGGCCTGATGTTCTACGGCGTCAGCGAGCCGCTCTCGCACTACACGACCCCGCCTCCGGGCACGAGTCCCGCCAACTCCGGCGAACGCATGGAGACGGCGATGGCCA
This sequence comes from Streptomyces doebereineriae, assembly GCF_031845645.1. NCBI lineage: Bacteria > Bacillati > Actinomycetota > Actinomycetes > Kitasatosporales > Streptomycetaceae > Streptomyces > Streptomyces doebereineriae. The sequence continues at coordinate 321,811 of NZ_JAVREZ010000008.1, read as the reverse complement.
CCACCCTCTTCCACTGGACCCTGCACCCCTGGGCGATCTACGCGGTGGTCGGCCTCGGCATCGCCTACAGCACCTTCCGCAAGCGCAGGCGCCAGACCATCAGCGCCGTGTTCACCCCGCTCATCGGGGAGAGGCACGCGAACGGCGGCGTGGGCCGGGTGATCGACATCCTCGCGATCATCGCCACCGTCTTCGGCTCCGCGGCCTCTCTCGGTCTCGGCGCCCTCCAGATCGGCTCCGGCTTCCAGGAGCTGGACTGGATGGACGACGTCAGCACCGGTCTGCTCGTCGCGATCATCGCCGTGCTGACCCTGGCCTTCGTGCTCTCGGCCGTCTCCGGTATCGAGCGGGGCATCCAGTGGCTGTCCAACACCAACATGGTGCTCGCCCTGATCCTCGCGGTCTTCGTGTTCATCGCCGGACCCACGATCATCGTGCTCGACCTGCTGCCCACCTCGGTCTTCTCCTACCTCGGCGACCTGCCCCAGCTCGCCGGACGTACCGAGGCCAGCGGCGGCAAGGGCGTCGCGGACTGGCTCGGCAGCTGGACCGTCTTCTACTGGGCCTGGTGGATCTCCTGGACGCCCTTCGTCGGCATGTTCATCGCCCGCATCAGCCGCGGCCGCACCATCCGGCAGTTCGTCGGCGGTGTCATCCTCGTGCCCAGCACGGTCAGCCTGGTCTGGTTCGCGATCTTCGGCGGTACGGCGATGAAGCTGAAGGAGGGCGGCGCGCTCAGTGGTGAGTCGACACCGGAGGGCCAACTCTTCGGCGTACTCCAGGAGTTCCCGATCGCGACCGCCACCAGCCTGCTGGTGATGATCCTCGTCGGCATCTTCTTCGTCTCCGGCGCCGACGCCGCCTCCATCGTGATGGGCACGCTCTCCCAGAAGGGCGCCCTCGAACCCGGGCGATTCGTCGTCGTGTTCTGGGGCGTGGTCACCGGAGCGGTCGCCGCCATCATGCTGCTCGTCGGCAGCGGCCAGGGCGACGCGCTCACCGGCCTGCAGAACCTCACGATCCTGGCCGCCGCGCCCTTCGTGCTCGTGATGATCGGCATGTGCGTCGCCCTCATGCGCGACCTGCGCCGGGACCCGTTGATCGTGCGCGGCGAGATGGGCTCCGAGGCCGTCGAACTCGCCGTGATCGAGGGCCACAGGAAGTACGACGGCGACTTCGGGATCCAGATCGGTCCGGGCCCCGGCACCGAGACGGAGGGCGACCCGCTGGGCCACGACCACAGCTGAGTACGGCGCATGAGACCGGTCCTCCTTCGACCATGCGTACGCCGCTCACGCCGGGCCGCGCCACCCGACGTGAGCGGAATGACGCATGCCGTGCTCAGACCGGCCCAAAGCCGGGAATACTCACACCATGTCTGCCGCATACGCGACCTTCGGCCTGGCACCGGCGATGCGTGCCGGTGGAGTCCTCGCCAACGGTGACTTCCAAATACACCGGGACTTCGTGGACTTCATCGTCGACGGCCGCCCGCTCCTCTTCCAGCTCTCCGACCTCGATGCCGTCTCCCCCCTCGCCTCCGACGTCCCACCCGCGATCTTCACCGCCCAGGTCCGCAGCTTCCTGGGCGAGACGGACGCCCCGCTTCCGAGCGGTCGTCACGTCATCTACGGCTGCCCCGAGTGCGAGGACCTCGCCTGCGGAGCCGTCACCGCGGTCATCGAGCGGGACGGCGACGACTTCATCTGGCGGGACTTCGCCTGGCAGACCGAGGAGGCCGTGGACCTCCAGCTCAACGGCTACCACGGCATCGGGCCGTTCCGCTTCCAGGGCGCCGAGTACCGCGCGGCGCTCGACTCCCTGCTCCGAGGCGGCACCGAACCGGAGGGCGCCCGCCGCCGCGTCCTGCTCATCGGCGCCCGCGTCGCCGTTCTCGCCAAGCTGGCCGCCGCCCTGCGCACCATCGGCATCGGCGCCGACATCACCCGTGAGGTGGGCGCCGTCCACGCCGACGAACTGCGCGCTTACGGCGCGGTCGCCTTCGGCCGCGCGGTCACCGAGGAGGAACGGACCGCCGTACGCCACTCCTTCGAACGTGCGGGCGTCGACGTGACCTACGTCGACGGCCTCGCCCCCATCATCCCGCTGCTCGTGGCCCAGATAGAGCACGCCCTGGACCGCAGCCCCGCCGAACGGCGGCGGCTGACCCGGCTGGTCGCCGCCGACGGCGAGGCGGCCGTCGAGGTCACCTCACCGTGCCGGGTGCGCCTGACGGCGTACCGCCTCGACCGGCTGTACCGCACCCACGCCCACGAGGTCTTCGACGGCGTCCTGGAAGCGGGCCGGCACCGTATCGCCCTGGACGCCAAGTCGGTGAAGGGAGAAGCATTCGTGGTGGCGCGGACCTCGGGAAGTGTCCTGGTGGAGGCGATGGCCCGCTGAGAACCGAAGCGCCGGGCATCCGCCGCGGCCATTAGGATCGACGGTCTGATGACTGCCACCCTCGTCGCCAAGAACCTCGCCGCCGGCCACGGCGACCGTTCCCTGTTCAGCGGGCTCGACCTCGTCGTCGCGCCCGGAGATGTGATCGGCCTGGTCGGGGCCAACGGCGCGGGCAAGTCCACGCTGCTCAGGATGCTCGCGGGCCTGGTCACGCCGGAGGAGGGGGAGCTCAGGCTCTCCCCGCCGTCCGCGACCGTCGGGCACCTCCCGCAGGAGCCCGAGCGGCGCCCGGGCGAGACCGTGCGGGAGTTCCTCGCCCGCCGCACCGGAGTCGCCGAGGCCCAGCGGGTGATGGACGAGGCGACCCAGGCCCTGGTCGACGGGGCGCCGGGAGCGGACGACGCGTACGCCACCAGCCTGGAGCGCTGGCTGGACCTCGGCGGCGCCGACCTCGACGAACGCGCCGAGGAGGTCGCCGACTCCCTGGGCCTCGCGGTCGACCTGGACCTGCCGATGACGTCCCTGTCGGGCGGCCAGGCGGCACGAGCGGGCCTCGCCTCCCTCCTGCTCTCCCGCTACGACGTCTTCCTCCTCGACGAGCCGACCAACGACCTCGACCTGGACGGCCTGGAGCGCCTCGAGCGGTTCGTGAAGGGCCTGCGCGCCGGCACGGTGGTGGTCAGCCACGACCGCGAGTTCCTCACCCGCACCGTCACCAAGGTCCTCGAACTCGACCTGGCCCAGCAGCAGATCACCCTCTACGGCGGCGGCTACGAGGCCTACCTGGAGGAACGGGAGGTGGCCCGCCGGCACGCCCGGGACGACTACGAGGAGTACGCCGACAAGCGGTCCGCCCTCCAGGACCGGGCGCAGATGCAGCGCTCGTGGATGGACAAGGGCGTGAAGAACGCGCGCCGCAAGGCGAACAACGACAACGACAAGATCGGCCGTAAGTTCCGCAGCGAGGCCAGCGAGAAGCAGGCCGCGAAGGCCCGCCAGACCCAGCGGATGATCGAGCGCCTCGACGTCGTCGACGAGCCGCGCAAGGAATGGGACCTGCGGATGGAGATCGCGTCGGCCCCGCGGTCGGGCGCGGTCGTCGCGACGCTGCGGGACGCCGAGGTCCGCCACGGCGACTTCGTCCTCGGCCCGGTGTCCCTCCAGATCGACTGGGCGGACCGGGTGGCGGTCACCGGCGCGAACGGCGCCGGCAAGTCGACGTTGCTCGGCGCCCTGCTGGGCCGGGTGCCGCTGACCGCCGGCCAGTCCTCCCTGGGCTCCGGCGTCCTGATCGGCGAGGTCGACCAGGCCCGCGAGCTCTTCCACGGCGAGGAGTCCCTGCTGGACGCCTTCTGCGCGGCGGTCCCCGATACGGAACCGGCGGAGGTCCGCACCCTCCTGGCCAAGTTCGGCCTGAAGTCCGACCACGTCCTGCGCTCGGCGGCGACGCTGTCCCCCGGCGAACGTACGAGGGCGGCCCTGGCGTTGCTCCAGGGCAGGGGCGTCAACCTCCTGGTCCTGGACGAGCCGACGAACCACCTGGACCTGCCGGCCATCGAACAGCTGGAAGCGGCGCTGGACGCCTACGAGGGCACCCTGCTGCTGGTCACCCACGACCGCAGAATGCTGGACGCGGTCCACGTGACCCGCCGCCTGGAGGTCTCATCGGGCAAGGTGACTGAAGCGCCCTGAAGGGGCGCGGGGCTGTGTCGATATGCGGCTCCGCCGCGTGGGCGCGACCAGCCACAACGGGCCGGCCGCCCCCCCACGACCTGTATCAGCGCTTGCCGTTCTTCGGATTGACCAGCCCCGCCTTGCGCAAGGCGTCAGCCATCGCACTGTTGCCCGGAGCAGGCGCCTGCTGCTGACGCGGTTGCTGCCGCTGCCGCTGCTGAGGAGGCCGCCCACCCCGCTGCTGCTGTCGCCGCTCCCCGCCGGAGGCCGCCGCCTCGTCGTCCAGCCGCAGCGTCAAGGAGATCCGCTTCCGCGGAATATCGACCTCCAGCACCTTCACCTTGACGATGTCACCGGGCTTCACCACATCCCGGGGATCCTTGACGAATGTCTTCGACAGCGCGGAAACATGCGCCAGCCCGTCCTGGTGGACACCGACGTCGATGAACGCCCCGAACGCCGCCACATTGGTCACGACCCCCTCCAGCACCATCCCGGAGGACAGGTCGGAGATCTTCTCGACGCCGTCCTTGAAGGTCGCCGTCTTGAAGGCGGGCCGAGGGTCACGCCCCGGCTTCTCCAGCTCCTTGAGGATGTCGGTCACGGTGGGCAGACCGAAGGTCTCGTCCACGTAGTCCTGCGGCCGCAGCGAGCGCAGCACTCCCGTGTTGCCGATCAGGGAAGCGACCTCCTGCCCGGCGGTCTTCACCATGCGCCGCACCACCGGGTACGCCTCGGGGTGCACGCTGGAGGAGTCCAGCGGGTCGTGGCCGCCGCGGATCCGCAGGAAGCCCGCGCACTGCTCGTACGCCTTGGGACCCAGCCGGGCCACCTTCTTCAGCTCGGTGCGCGCCTTGAAAGGACCGTTGGCGTCCCGGTGCGACACGATGTTCTCGGCGAGCCCGGAGGTGATCCCGGAGACCCGGGCGAGCAGCGGGGCGGACGCGGTGTTCACGTCGACCCCCACGCCGTTCACACAGTCCTCCACCACCGCGTCCAGCGAACGCGACAGCTTCACCTCGGACAGGTCGTGCTGGTACTGGCCGACGCCGATCGACTTCGGGTCGATCTTCACCAGCTCGGCCAGCGGGTCCTGGAGCCGGCGCGCGATGGAGACCGCGCCGCGCAGCGACACGTCCATGTCCGGCAGCTCCTGCGAGGCGAACGCGGAGGCCGAGTACACGGAGGCGCCCGCCTCGGACACCATCACCTTGGTGAGCTTCAGCTCCGGATGCCTGGTGATGAGTTCACCGGCGAGCTTGTCGGTCTCGCGGGACGCCGTGCCGTTGCCGATCGCGACGAGCTCGACCGCGTGCTCCTTGGCCAGCCGGGCCAGCTTGGCGATCGCCTCGTCCCACCTGTTGGCCGGGACATGTGGGTGGATGACGTCGGTGGCGACCACCTTGCCGGTCGCGTCGACCACGGCGACCTTCACACCCGTACGGAATCCGGGGTCCAGGCCCAGCGTCGCGCGCGTGCCGGCCGGGGCGGCGAGCAGCAGGTCGCGGAGGTTGGCCGCGAACACGTTGACCGCCTCGTCCTCGGCGGCCGTACGCAGCCGCAGCCTGAGGTCGATGCCGAGGTGCACGAGGATGCGGGTCCGCCAGGCCCAGCGGACCGTGTCCGTCAGCCACTTGTCGCCGGGACGGCCGCGGTCGGCGATCCCGAACCTGTGGGCCACCATGCCCTCGTAGGACGAAGGTCCCTCCGTGGCCTCCTCCGGCTCCAGGACGAGGTCGAGGATTTCCTCCTTCTCGCCGCGCAGCATCGCCAGGATCCGGTGCGAGGGCAGGTTCGTGAAGGGTTCGGCGAAGTCGAAGTAGTCGGCGAACTTGGCGCCCGCCTCCTCCTTGCCCTCCCGCACCCTGGCAGCCAGACGGCCGCGCACCCACATGCGCTCGCGGAGCTCGCCGATCAGGTCGGCGTCCTCCGAGAAGCGCTCGGTCAGGATCGCCCGGGCGCCGTCGAGCGCGGCCTGCGCGTCGGGCACGCCCTTGTCGGCGTCCACGAACGCGGCGGCCGCGGCGAGCGGAGCGACGCCCGGGTCACCGAGCAGGCCCTCGGCGAGCGGCTCGAGGCCCGCCTCGCGCGCGATTTGCGCCTTGGTGCGGCGCTTCGGCTTGAACGGCAGATAGATGTCCTCCAGGCGCGCCTTGGTCTCCGCGCCCCGGATCCGCGCCTCCAGCTCCTCGGTGAGCTTGCCCTGCTCGCGCACCGAGTCGAGGATCGCCGTCCGCCGCTCCTCCAGCTCCCGCAGATACCGCAACCGCTCCTCGAGCGTGCGCAGCTGCGCGTCGTCGAGCATCTCGGTCGCTTCCTTGCGGTAGCGGGCGATGAAGGGAACCGTGGAACCGCCGTCGAGCAGTTCCACGGCAGCCTTGACCTGCCGCTCGCGTACGCCGAGTTCCTCGGCGATCCTGCTTTCGATCGACCCTGCGTTGGTGGACCCGCTGGACCCGGGTGTCGTCACGATCCCGTACCGCCTTCTCACTGAGGTTGCGCGGCAATTGTGACAGGCGGCACCGACAGTCGGGGCTCAGGGCGCGGTCATCCGGCCGTGGTCATCAGGCCCTGCGGCTCCTCGTGGAGCTGGACGCACCGCCGAAGAGCCGGGCCAGCGCCCGGAACGGCAGCGTCACGACGGTGGCGATGGCACCACCGATCTGGCGCAGTACGTCTGCGATCGCGCGGAACATGTGCATCCCCTTTCTTCTCCCGGCCACCACGACCGGGAGAAGAACGGGTACCTCCGTGACGGCCAGGCAATCTTCGCTGCGCGGACTTGATCCGTCGTGGCTCAGCGCTTGCCGATCAGGTCCGCGGGATAGGCCCCCGCGGCCGCCGCGGTACGCGCGAACCCGATCGCGAGCTCCGTCAGCCGTCGCACGTCCTCGGCTCCGAGGTGCTCGTACGGGGCCCGGTCCAGCCGGTCGGTCTCCGCCTCGATCTCGTCCCGCAGGGCCACACCCTGCTCCGTCAGCTCGCCGTCGGCGTCCAGCAGCCCTCGCTCCCGGAGCCGTCCGACGGCCGCGTCCCACTCCTGCCGGGTCCATCCGCGCGTGGTGAACACCCAGGGCGGCGTCATGCCCCTGCCCGTCGCCGTGTGGGTCACCAGGGCCTCCAGGCCGTCGAGCCCCGCGGACATCAGGGCAGCGAGATGCCCGTCGCCCCGGTGCTCGCGCAGCAGCGTCGCGGCGTGCCAGAACGCCAGGTGGGGCTCCTGCGGCACCGGCAGGTCGGCGTGCGCGGAGTACAGCGGGCGCGCGGCGCGCGAGCAGGCCTCGGTGGCGCGCAGGGCGAGCCGCGCGGCCTCGGCCATCTCGTCGGATGCCACGGCCTCCTCACCCAGCAGGCGGCGCAGTGTCGCGTCGACGGCACGCACACGTGCCGCCAGAACCCGTTCGGGCGCGGCGGTCCGCCACACCGCGGGCACGTGTTCGGCCACCAGCTCGTGCTTGTAGTTGTAGAACGCGGCCGTCACCGCCCCCGGCCCGACCGGTCCCAGCGCGGCGGACCGCACCGCGAAGTTGACGGCCCTCGGGTGCGTGACGCCGATCGCGGCCAGCTCCCTGCCCAGGTCGGGGGAGAAGTAGTGCGCGGCGTGCAGGGAGTTGAGCGGGTTGTGACATCGGCGGCCGGCGCGCGGTTCCAGGACGGCAGTAGTCATGGCGTGCAGGTTACCGACCGCTTGGTATCCCCTCTACGGGGGAGCTCCTGATGGCAGAAAAGGTGGGGAACTCGTCATTGCGGCCATCGCCGGAGCCCCCAAGAATCGAAGACATGGCCCAGCGAACCGTTCTCTTCGTCCTCTTCGACGGCATGCAGAGCCTCGACGTCACCGGCCCGCTGGAGGTCTTCGCCGGGGCCGAGCAGCACACCCCGGGCACCTACCGCATCCGTACGGCCTCGCTGGACGGCGCTCCCGTACGCACCTCCAGCGGCCTGACCGTCGTACCGGACGAAACCCTCGCGCAGACCGATGCCCCGCACACCCTCCTGGTGCCCGGCGGCCGGGGCACCCGGCGCCCCGATGCGCTCCTCACCGACTGGCTGCGTGAGCACGGCCCCCGGGCCGAGCGTCTGGTCTCGGTGTGCACCGGCGCCATCCGGCTCGCCGAGGCGGGGCTCCTGGACGGGCACCGCGTCACGACGCACTGGGCGTACAGCGACAAGCTCGCCCACGACCACCCGGCCGTCGAAGTGGACCCCGACCCGATCTATGTGCGCGACGGGCAGGTGTCGACGTCCGCCGGCGTCACCTCGGGCATCGACCTCGCGCTCGCCCTGGTCGAGGAGGACCTGGGCCGGGACGCCGCCCTCGCCATCGCCCGCCACCTGGTGGTCTTCCTGCGCAGGCCCGGCAACCAGGCCCAGTTCAGCGCCCAGCTCGCCGCCCAGACCGCCCGGCGCGAGCCGCTGCGGGAGGTCCAGCACTGGATCACCGAGCACCCCGCCGGCGACCTGAGCGTCGAGACTCTCGCCGCCCGGGCCCGTCTCTCGCCCCGCCACTTCGCCCGCGCCTTCCAGACCGAGACCGGCATGACGCCCGGCCGGTACGTCGACCGGGTCCGGCTGGAACACGCCCGCCGGCTCCTGGAGGACACCTCCGACGGCATCGAGGAGATCTCCCGCGCCAGCGGCTACGGCACCCCCGAGGGGATGCGCCGCGCCTTCGTCAAAGCCCTCGGCACGGCCCCGTCCGAGTACCGGCGCCGCTTCCACCCGACCCCGGCCCACTGAAAGGCCCCCCGTGCAGATCGCCATCGTCCTCTACGACCGTTTCACCGCCCTGGACGCCGTAGGACCGTACGAGACCCTCGGTCGTCTCCCCGACTCCGAGGTCGTCTTCGTCGCCGAGGAGACCGGTCCCGTCCGCACCGACAGCGGGCACCTCGCGCTGATCGCCGACAGGACCCTGGCCGAGGTGCCGAACCCCGATGTGGTGGTCGTCCCGGGCGGCCCGGGGCAGACCCCGCAGATGACGAACGAGGCCCTCCTCGACTGGATCCGCATCGCCGACACCACCAGCACCTGGACGACGTCCGTGTGCACCGGCTCCCTGCTGGTCGCGGCCGCGGGACGTCTCGAAGGGCGTCGTGCGACCTCGCACTGGCTGGCGCTCGACGAACTGAGGAAGTTCGGGGTCGAGCCGACGGGGGAGCGGGTCGTGACGGACGGCAAGTACGTCACCGCGGCCGGGGTCTCCTCCGGCATCGACATGGGGCTCGCCCTGCTCGGCCGGATCTCCGGCGACTTCGTGGCCCAGTCCGTGCAACTGGGCATCGAGTACGATCCGCAACCGCCCTACGACGCCGGAGCTCCCGAGAAGGCGCCCGCGGACGTCGTCGAGCTGATCCGGTCGAGGAGCCGGTTCATCCTCGGCCAGGCGCCGACCACGTGAACTGCGGCTGACGGCGCTCCAGGAACGCGGCGACGCCCTCCGCGGTGTCGCCGCTGCCCCGCGCCTGTGCGGTCCAGTACGCGTCCCGGTCCGTGCGGCCGTTCGCGAACTCCTTCGCCGCGGCCTGCGTCAGCTGCGAGCGGGACGCCAGGATCCGGGTGAACTCCCCGACTCGGTCGGCGAGTTCACCCTCGGGCAGCACCTCGTCGACCAGGCCCGTGCGCAGCGCACGCTCCGCGTCGATCAACTCGCCGGAGAACAGCAGGTACTTGGCGGCCGCCGGGCCGACCAGCGACACCAACCGCCGGGTGGAGGAGGCCGGGTACACGATCCCGAGCTTCGCCGGGGTCACCCCGAACAGCGAGCCCTCCTCGGCGAACCGCAGATCGCAGGCCGCCGCGAGCTGCGACCCGCCGCCCACACAGTGCCCCCGGATCGCCGCCAGCGTCGGCTTCGGGAACGCGGCGAGGGCCTCCTCGGCGTGCACCGCGAGCGCCTGCGCCTCCTCGGGCGACCGGCGCAGCGTGGAGATGTCGGCACCGGCGCAGAACGTCCCGCCCTCACCGGTCAGCACGAGCGCCCGTACCCCCGGATCGGCGGCCAGCGTGTCCAGCAGCGGCGGCAGCGCCCGCCACATCGCGGCCGTCATGGCATTGCGCTTGGCCGGATGGTGGACTACCACGGTGGCGACCGAGTCGGTGACGGTGTGCAGCAGCTGCGGCTCCGAGAGCTCCATGGCGTCGGATGCTAGTCGTATGCCTCGACCGTACGATCAAGAAGGGGCCACGTTCACCTCGCAAGATCGTCGGAATGGTCACCGAACGGCACGAGGTCGCCGCCGAATCGGCACACCCCGAATAGTTCTGCGCGGAATCGGTCAGGGGCACTCGATATCCGCTGACTTCTGTTCAGACATCCGGGGTGGAGTGACGTGCTGCCAACACTCGACATGTGGTGACAATCGAGCGCAAGGGTGGCGACCGAAGAATGGACGACCATGGGCGCGGGTCCGGCCCTCGCCCACCGGACAGCGGAGAAGACCCCCTCGGGCCGGACCCCCTCGACCCGGGCACACCGGATCCGCTGCCGTACGAGGGTGTGTGGCGGTTCACCGCACCCGCTGTGGACGCGTCGGTCCCGCAGGCGCGACACGCCGTGCGGGACCTGCTGTACCGCCAGGGAGTGCCGGTCTCGGACGACCTCGTCCAGGGCCTTCTGCTGATCGTGTCCGAGCTCGTCACGAACGCCGTCCGGCACGCGGCCCTGCTCTCGCCGATGCTCGCGGTGGAGGTGGCCGTGGGCGCGGAGTGGGTGCGGGTGTCCGTGGAGGACAACCACCCCTACCGGCCGACCGCTCTGGAGGCCGCCCACAGCGAGACGGGGGGCCGGGGGCTGCTGCTGGTCCGCGAGGTCACCCGGGAGGCGGGCGGGGTCTGCGACGTCGAGCACACGTCCAGCGGCGGCAAGGTGATCTGGGCCGCCCTGCCGCTCAAGTCCGTGCGCGTGTCCTGAGGGCGGTCACCAGCCGGCGGAGAGGCCCGTCAGCTCCCTGACCGCGGGGCGGGCCGCGTCCAGCACCGTCATGAACCAGGACGAGAAGGCGTCCTTCGTGTGCCGCTCCGCCAGCTCGTCCGGCGTCACGAACGCCGTCGCGCCGACCTCCTCCGGGTCCGGGGCGAGCGTGGACTGCACCATGCCGACGAACAGGTGGTTGTACTCCTGCTCGACCAGTCCCGAGTCGGGGTCCGGGTGGTTGTAGCGGACCGTGCCCGCCTCGGCGAGCAGCGACGGGGAGACGCCCAGCTCCTCGTACGTCCGCCGGGCCGCCGCCGCGAAGGGCGCCTCGCCCGGGTAGGGGTGGCCGCAGCAGGTGTTGGACCACACGCCGGGGGAGTGGTACTTGCCCAGGGCGCGCTGCTGGAGGAGCAGCCGGCCCCGCTCGTCGAAGAGGAACACCGAGAAGGCGCGGTGCAGCTGCCCCGGCGGCTGGTGGGCGGCGAGCTTCTCCGCGGTGCCGATCGTCACACCGTGCTCGTCGACCAGTTCCAGCAGGATCGCGTTCGCGGCGCCGTTCGACGGCGTGTGCGTCGTGGTGGCAGGTGTGGTCGGCATACCCATCCTTCACATCGGTCTTCGCGCCCCAAGTGTGCCGCACGTATCCGGCACTCCCGGCAGTTGATCGTGCCCGGCGCGGCGGGCGGGGAACCGCTCGGGGCGGTGCTGTGGGGTGGAGGACGCAAAGGTGCGCCGGATCGGTGCATTCCGTCAGAACGGGCGTTTCATGCACCGTACACGTGTGTCAGTGGCACAGTCGTGCCTCGTGTTCCGCGTGCCCGCTCGGCTCCAGCTGGAAGGTGCAGTGCTCCACGTCGAAGTGGTCGCCGAGGCAGTTCTGGAGTTCGTGCAGCATCTTCTCGTGACCGATCGCGCTGAGGACGTCGGAGCGCACGACCACGTGCGCGGACAGCACCGGCATGCCCGAGGTGATCGTCCAGGCGTGCAGGTCGTGGACGTCCTCCACGCCGTCCAGGTCCAGGATGTGCGTGCGCACCTCCGTCATGTCGACGTCCTTGGGGGCCGACTCCAGCAGGACGTCGAGGGTTTCGCGCAGCAGCTTGACGGTGCGCGGCACGATCATCAGGCCGATGACGAGGGACGCGATCGGGTCGGCGGCCTGCCAGCCCGCGGTGAGGATCACCACGGCCGAGATCAGCACCGCGACCGAACCCAGCGCGTCCGCGGCGACCTCCAGGAACGCCCCCCGGACGTTCAGGCTCTCCTTCTGGCCGCGCATCAGCAGGGTCAGCGAGATCATGTTCGCGACCAGACCGATGGCGCCGAACACGATGGTCAGCCCGCCCTCGGTGCCGGCCGGCGTGACGAACCGCTGGATCGCCTCGTACAGGACGTAGCCGCCGACGCCGAGCAGCAGCAGACAGTTCGCGAGGGCGGCGAGGATCTCGGCGCGGGCGTACCCGAAGGTGCGGTTGCCGGTCGCCGGGCGGTTCGCGAAGTGGATCGCGAGGAGGGCCATGCCGAGGCCCAGCGCGTCCGTCGCCATGTGCGCCGCGTCGGCGACCAGGGCGAGGGAGTCCGCGAGGAAACCGCCGACGATCTCGACCACCATGACGGTGAGCGTGATCGACAGCGCCACCCGCAGTCTGCCGACGTACGCCGCGGACGCCGTACCGCCGGCCGGCGCGTGCGAGTGCCCGTGATCGTGCCCTGCCCCCATGGAAGCCGCCTCCTACGCGTTGGTCCCGAACAGCGTCCGGGATCACAGTGAACTACGGGTGGGGGGTATCCGGCAACGCGGCACTGAACACCGTTGTCATGTGCCCTGACCTGCGGAAACGAAGCGCAGGTCAGGGCGCCCTCAGTGGTGGTGCAGCAGCCAGCCCCGCCACGCGGAGTCGATCATCTCGCGCACTCCTCGCCGCGCGCTCCAGCCGAGCGTCCCGGCGGCCCGGGCGGCCGAGGCCACCGACACGGGCGCGTCTCCCGGACGCCGGGGCTCCACGACGGCCGGCCGTCGGTCTCCGGTCACCTCACCGATCACCGTGACCATCTCGCGCACGGACACGCCCTCGCCGCGACCGATGTTGACCGTCAGATCACCGCTCTGTCCGCTCAGGTGCCGGGCCGCCGCGAGATGGGCCTCGGCCAGGTCGGACACATGGATGTAGTCACGGACGCAGGTGCCGTCCGGCGTCGGGTAGTCGTCGCCGAAGATCCGCGGGGCCTCGCCGCGCGTGAGCCGGTCGAAGACCATGGGCACGATGTTGAAGACCCCGGTGTCCGCGAGTTCCGGCGTCGCGGCCCCGGCGACGTTGAAGTAGCGCAGGCAGACGGTGGAGATCCCGTGGGCCTGCCCGGCCGCTCGCACCAGCCACTCCCCGGCGAGCTTCGTCTCGCCGTACGGGTTCACGGGGGCGCACGGCGTCTCCTCCGTGATCAGTTCCACATCGGGGTTGCCGTAGACGGCCGCCGACGAGGAGAACAGGAAGCGCTCGACACCGGCTTCCGCGACCGCCTCCAGAAGGGTCGCGAGGCCGCCGAGGTTCTCCTGGTAGTAGCGGGTCGGCTGTGCCACCGACTCCGCGACCTGCTTGCGCGCCGCGAGATGCACCACACCCGTCACCGCGTGTTCGGCCAGCACCCGCTTCAGCAGTCCGCCGTCGAGTGAGGAGCCCCGCACCAGCGGCACGTCGGCGGGAAGCCGTGCGGGTACGCCCGCCGAGAGGTCGTCCAGGACGAGCACCCGCTCCCCGGCCCCCGTCATGGCCCGCGCCACATGCGCCCCTATGTACCCGGCACCGCCGGTGATCAGCCACGTCATGGTCGCCCACCCTATGCCGACGCTCCTGCCTCCCGGCGATGTCCCGGATGTCCGCTCTGTGGGGCGCGGTTTGTGAGCGGGGGCCCGGATCACCGATGATGATCGCGGCAAAGGCCTGGGGAGGCGGCGTTGATCGGCCCGTTAACGGGCGGTGAACGCAGTCTTCTTGGCATCCGATAGCCTCTGCCGACATGCCGCCCGCCTGGTGCAGCCAAGGGGCGCCCCCATCGTGCACATGACCGGCGCCCGCGCGTCGGCACCCAGGGAGTGAGTTCGGTTGTCGACCGCCATCCTCACCGGTCAGCCGGTCCCCGGATCGTCGATCGAGGGTGATCTGCGGTCCCTCGGCTTCGACGTGCGGGTCGCTGTGGACGCCGCCGACGCCGAGCGACTGGTCGCCGAGGCACCCTGCGAGCAGCGCGTCGCCCTCGTCGACGCCCGCTTCGTCGGCCACGTGCACGCCCTGCGCCTCGGCCTCACCGACCCCCGCTTCCCGCTCGCCGCCGTGCCCGGTGCCGTCACCGCACAGCCCGAAGGGCGCGTGACGCTCACCCGGGCGCTGGCCCGCGACAACTCCGCGGGCGGCGGCACGGCGCTGGCGGTGGACAGCCTCCCCGACCGCATCGTCACCGCGCTGGCCGACGACGGCGCCGAGGTGTACCGGCCCGAGCTCGGCAGCCTGGTCGCCGCCGTCCCCGCCGACCCGCAGGCCCGCAACGAGGCACGGCAGGCCGTCGCGGACGTCGACGACGAGGCCGTACGCCTGAAGTCGGCCGTGAAGTCCCGGGACGGCTTCTTCACCACACACTTCATCAGCCCCTACTCCCGCTACCTCGCCCGCTGGTGCGCCCGCCGCGGGCTGACCCCGAACCAGGTCACCACCGCCTCCCTGATCACCGCGCTCATAGCGGCGGCCTGCGCGGCCACCGGTACCCGAGGCGGGTTCATCGCCGCCGGCGTCCTGCTCATCGCGTCCTTCGTCCTGGACTGCACCGACGGCCAGCTCGCCCGCTACTCCCTCCAGTACTCCACGCTCGGCGCCTGGCTCGACGCCACCTTCGACCGGGCCAAGGAGTACGCCTACTACGCGGGCCTCGCCCTCGGAGCGGCCCGCGGCGGCGACGACGTCTGGGCGCTGGCGCTGGGCGCGATGATCCTGCAGACCTGCCGGCACGTCGTCGACTTCTCGTTCAACGAGGCCAACCACGACGCGACCGCCAACACCAGCCCCACGGCGGCCCTTTCGGACAAGCTCGACAGCGTCGGCTGGACGGTGTGGGTACGGCGGATGATCGTCCTGCCGATCGGGGAGCGCTGGGCGATGATCGCCGTCCTGACGGCGGCCACCACTCCTCGTATCACCTTCTACGCCCTTCTCATCGGGTGCGCCTTCGCGGCGACCTACACGACGGCGGGCCGGGTCCTGCGCTCGCTGACCCGCAAGGCGCAGCGCACGGACCGGGCGGCGCAGGCGCTGGCGGACCTGGCGGACAACGGGCCGCCGGCCGGACTCCTGACACGGGTCGCGCGCGCCCCGCTCGGTGCCCCGTTCCTGGTGGCCCTGGCCGGCACGGTCGTCCTGGCCGTCGCCCTCTTCTCGGGA
This sequence comes from Streptomyces doebereineriae, assembly GCF_031845645.1. NCBI lineage: Bacteria > Bacillati > Actinomycetota > Actinomycetes > Kitasatosporales > Streptomycetaceae > Streptomyces > Streptomyces doebereineriae. The sequence goes on along the minus strand of NZ_JAVREZ010000008.1, from coordinate 306,391 downwards.
ATGACCTGGGCACCCGTCGCCGGTGCCTTCGTCTACGCGATCGCCGCCGCTCAGGCCCTGTACCGCCCCCTCAAGGGCCCCCTGGACTGGCTCGTCCCCCCGCTCTTCCGCGCCGCCGAATACGGCACCGTCCTGATCCTCGCGGCCACAGCGGACGTGAACGGAGCCCTTCCCGCGGCTTTCGGACTGGTGGCCGCCGTCGCCTACCATCACTACGACACGGTGTACCGCATCCGCGGCAACGCCGGAGCGCCCCCGGCCTGGCTGGTGCGCGCCATCGGGGGGCACGAGGGACGGACGCTGCTCGTCACCGTCCTGGCCGCGCTGCTCACCGCTTCGCAGTTCACGGTCGCGCTCACGGTCCTGGCCGTGGCGGTGGCCCTGCTGGTGCTCGTCGAGAGCATCCGCTTCTGGGTGTCCGCAGGGGCGCCCGCCGTACACGATGAAGGAGAACCCGCATGATCGGCCTCGTGCTGGCGGCCGGCGCCGGACGCCGTCTGCGCCCCTACACCGACAGCCTTCCCAAGGCTCTGGTGCCGGTGGGCCCCGCGGGCATAGAGGGCGAACCCACGGTTCTCGACCTGACCCTCGGCAACTTCGCCGAGATCGGTCTGACCGAGGTCGGGATCATCGTCGGCTACCGCAAGGAAGCCGTGTACGAGCGCAGGGAAGCGCTGGAGGCGAAGTACGGTCTCAAGCTCACCCTCATCGACAACGACAAGGCCGAGGAGTGGAACAACGCCTACTCCCTGTGGTGCGGCCGTGACGCCCTCAAGGACGGCGTGATCCTCGCCAACGGCGACACCGTGCACCCGGTCTCCGTCGAGAAGACGCTGCTCGCCGCCCGCGGCGAGGGCAAGCGGATCATCCTCGCCCTGGACACCGTGAAGTCCCTCGCCGACGAGGAGATGAAGGTCGTCGTCGACGCCGAGAAGGGCATGACGAAGATCACCAAGCTGATGGACCCGGCCGAGGCCACCGGCGAGTACATCGGCGTCACCCTCATCGAGGGCGCCGCCGCCCCGGAACTGGCCGACGCCCTGAAGACGGTCTGGGAGACCGACCCGCAGCAGTTCTACGAGCACGGCTACCAGGAGCTCGTGAACCGCGGCTTCCGCATCGACGTCGCGCCGATCGGCGACGTCCAGTGGGTGGAGATCGACAACCACGACGATCTCGCCCGCGGACGGGAGATCGCGTGCCGCTACTGACAAGGCTGATTCCCGCGCCGGTCGTCGTGGACATCCGCCCCGGTGCCCTCGACGACCTGGCCGGTGTGCTCGCCGACGAGCGGATCTCGCACTCCGGCAAGCTGGCCGTCGCCGTCAGCAACGGCTCCGGCGCCAAGCTGCAGGAGCGGCTTGCTCCCGCCCTGCCCGGCGCCACCTGGTACGAGGTCGGTGGCGGCACCCTCGACGACGCGATCCGGCTGGCCGGCGAGATGAAGGCCGGCCACTACGACGCGGTCGTCGGACTCGGCGGCGGCAAGATCATCGACTGTGCCAAGTTCGCCGCGGCGCGCATCGGCCTGCCCCTGGTCGCCGTACCGACCAATCTCGCGCACGACGGCCTGTGCTCGCCCGTCGCGACCCTCGACAACGACGCGGGCCGCGGCTCGTACGGCGTGCCCAACCCGATAGCGGCCGTCATCGACCTCGACGTCATCCGCGAGGCCCCGGTGCGCTTCGTGCGCGCGGGTATCGGCGACGCGGTCTCCAACATCAACGCGATCGCCGACTGGGAGCTGGCGAACCGCGTCAAGGGCGAGAAGATCGACGGACTCGCGGCCGCCATGGCCCGCCAGGCCGGCGAGGCCGTGCTCCGGCACCCGGGAGGTGTCGGCGACAACGACTTCCTCCAGGTGCTCGCCGAGGCCCTCGTCCTCACCGGCGTCGCGATGTCGATCTCGGGCGACTCACGGCCCGCGTCCGGCTCCTGCCACGAGATCAACCACGCGTTCGACCTGCTCTACCCCAAGCGCGCCGCCGCCCACGGCGAGCAGTGCGGCCTGGGCGCGGCCTTCGCGATGTACCTGCGCGGAGCCCACGAGGAATCGGCGTACATGGCCCAGGTACTGCGCCGGCACGGACTGCCGGTCCTGCCGGAGGAGATCGGCTTCACGCCCGCGGAGTTCGTCCGTGCCGTGGAGTTCGCCCCGCAGACCCGCCCCGGCCGCTACACCATCCTCGAACACCTCGACCTCAAGACCGACCAGATCAAGGACATCTACACCGACTATGTCAAGGCCATCGGTAGCTGAACTCCGTCCGGTCGTCCACCCCGCGGGGGTCAAGGACCGGCGCAGCGGTGAGCACTGGATGGGACGCCTCTACATGCGTGAGGTGTCCCTCCGGGTGGACCGCTACCTGGTGAACACCAAGGTCACACCCAACCAGCTCACGTACCTGATGACCGTCTTCGGTGTCCTCGCGGCCCCGGCCCTCCTGGTGCCGGGGATCCCGGGAGCCGTGCTCGGCGTGGTGTGCGTCCAGATGTACCTCCTGCTGGACTGCGTCGACGGCGAGATCGCGCGCTGGAAGAAGCAGTACTCGCTGGGCGGCGTCTACCTCGACCGGGTCGGCGCCTACCTCACCGATGCCGCCGTGCTCGTCGGCTTCGGTCTGCGCGCCGCCGACGTGTTCGGCAGCGGTCGTATCGACTGGCTGTGGGCCTTCCTCGGCACCCTGGCCGCCCTCGGCGCCATTCTGATCAAGGCCGAGACCGACCTGGTCGGCGTCGCCCGCCACCAGACCGGGAAGCCGCCGGTCCAGGAGGCGGCCGCCGAGATGCGCTCCTCCGGCATGGCACTGGCCCGCCGGGCCGCCGCCGCGTTCAAGTTCCACCGGCTGATCCTCGGCATCGAGGCCTCCCTGCTGATCCTGGTCCTCGCGATAGCGGACCAGCTGCGCGACGACCTGTTCTTCTCGCGGCTCGGCGTCGCGGTGCTCGCCGGTATCGCCCTGCTCCAGACCCTGCTGCACCTCGTGTCGATCCTCGCCTCCAGCAGGCTGAAGTGAGCACCGGCATGAAGGTCGGCGCGGTCATCATCACCATGGGCAACCGCCCCGAGGAGCTGCGCGCCCTGCTCGACTCGGTCGCCAAGCAGGACGGCGACCCGGTCCAGGTGGTCGTCGTCGGCAACGGCTCGCCCGTCCCGGACGTCCCCGACGGCGTCCGCACGATCGAGCTGCCGGAGAACCTCGGCATCCCCGGCGGCCGCAACGTCGGCATCGAGGCCTTCGGTCCCAGCGGCCGCGACGTCGACGTATTGCTCTTCCTCGACGACGACGGCCTTCTCCCGAACCACGACACCGCCGAACTGTGCCGCCAGGCCTTCGAGGCCGACCCGACGCTCGGCATCGTCAGCTTCCGCATCGCCGACCCCGACACCGGGGTCACCCAGCGCCGGCACGTCCCCCGGCTGCGGGCCGCCGACCCGATGCGCTCCTCCCGGGTCACCACCTTCCTCGGCGGCGCCAACGCCGTACGCACCCAGGTCTTCGCCGAAGTCGGCGGCCTCCCGGACGAGTTCTTCTACGCCCACGAGGAAACCGACCTGGCATGGCGGGCCCTCGACGCGGGCTGGATGATCGACTACCGGTCCGACATGGTGCTGTACCACCCGACGACCGCGCCCTCGCGGCACGCGGTCTACCACCGCATGGTCGCCCGCAACCGCGTCTGGCTCGCCCGCCGCAACCTGCCCGCGCCGCTGGTCCCGGTCTATCTCGGCGTCTGGCTGCTCCTCACCCTGCTGCGCCGCCCCTCGCGCCCCGCACTGAAGGCCTGGTTCGGCGGCTTCCGGGAGGGCTGGAGCACGCCGTGCGGACCGCGCAGGCCGATGAAGTGGCGTACCGTCTGGCGCCTGACCCGACTGGGCCGGCCCCCGGTCATCTGACAAGCTCGTCCCTGAGAGCAACCGGGCCGCACCGCGGCCCCACGCTCATGCCCTGCCCCGCACAGGCCGCGCATCCCGAAGAGGAAAGCTATCCATCAGTGAGTGAGACAACGCACGACGGCACGGTCGCGGTGAGCGCGCCCGCGTCGCCCGACGAAGGCCTGACGGCGGCACAGCTCGCCGCCCGGAACGGCCTGACCGTGAGCGGCGCCAGGCCCTCACTCGTCGAGTACGTCCGCCAGCTCTGGGACCGGCGCCACTTCATCCTCGCGTTCTCGCGGGCGAAGCTGACCGCCCAGTACAGCCAGGCCAAGCTCGGCCAGCTGTGGCAGGTGGCGACGCCGCTGCTCAACGCCGCCGTGTACTTCTTCATCTTCGGCGTCATCCTGAACGCCAGCCGGGGCATGCCCAAGGACGTCTACATCCCGTTCCTGGTCACGGGCGTCTTCGTGTTCACCTTCACGCAGAGCTCCGTCATGGCGGGCGTCCGCGCCATCTCCGGCAACCTCGGCCTGGTCCGCGCGCTGCACTTCCCGCGTGCCTCCCTGCCGATCTCCTTCGCGCTCCAGCAGCTCCAGCAGCTGCTGTTCTCGATGGTCGTGCTGTTCGCCGTGGCGGTCGGCTTCGGCCACTACCCGGACCTGTCCTGGGCGCTGATCGTCCCGGTGCTGATCCTTCAGTTCCTGTTCAACACCGGCCTCGCGCTGATCATGGCCCGCGCCGGTGCCAAGACCCCCGACCTGGCGCAGCTCATGCCGTTCGTGATGCGCACCTGGATGTACGCGTCCGGCGTGATGTTCTCGATCCCGGTCATGCTGGCCGACAAGCCGCAGTGGCTCGCCACGGTGCTCCAGTGGAACCCCGCGGCCATCTACATGGACCTGATGCGCTTCGCCCTGATCGACGAGTACGGCGCAGAGAACCTGCCCGACCACGTCTGGGCGGCCGCGGGCGGCTGGGCCGCGCTCTTCGCGCTCGGCGGTTTCGTGTACTTCTGGAAGGCGGAGGAAAGGTACGGCCGTGGCTGAGGACATCAGGGACGAGCACACCCCCAGCGTCATCGCGGACGAGCACACTCCCACCGTCATCGCGGACGAGCTGCACATCGTCTACCGCGTCAACGGCGCCAAGACAGGCAAGGGCAGCGCGACCGCCGCGCTCAGCCGCATCCTCAAGCGAGGCTCCGACGACGCGGCGCGGGGCGTGCGTAAGGTGCACGCCGTCAAGGGCGTCTCCTTCGTCGCCTACAAGGGCGAGGCGATCGGCCTCATCGGCTCCAACGGTTCCGGCAAGTCGACCCTCCTGCGCGCCATCGCGGGTCTGCTGCCCGCCGAGAGCGGCCGCGTCTACACCCACGGCCAGCCCTCCCTGCTCGGCGTCAACGCGGCCCTGATGAACGACCTCACCGGAGAGCGGAACGTCATCCTGGGCGGGCTCGCGATGGGCATGACCCGGGAGCAGATCAGGGAGCGCTACCAGGAGATCGTCGACTTCTCCGGGATCAACGAGAAGGGTGACTTCATCACCCTTCCGATGCGCACGTACTCCTCCGGCATGGCGGCCCGCCTGCGCTTCTCCATCGCCGCCGCCAAGGACCACGACGTACTCATGATCGACGAGGCCCTGGCCACCGGCGACCGCTCCTTCCAGAAGCGCTCCGAGGCCCGCATCCGCGAGCTGCGCGAGACCGCGGGAACAGTGTTTCTCGTCAGTCACAACAACAAGTCGATCCGTGACACCTGCAACCGCGTCCTGTGGCTGGAACGCGGCGAGCTGCGCATGGACGGCCCGACCGACGAGGTCATCAAGGAGTACGAGAAGTTCACGGGCAAGTAGTCCACTGCGCCGCGGACGAACAGGACCGCTCCGCTTGACCGGGCCCCGCCGGAACTGTTCCGGCGGGGCCCCGCGTCTGCAAAGGAAACGTCAACTTCGTGCCCCCTTAGGAATCTTGGGGCCAATCGGTGTGTTGTTGTGATGTGCAGGACACCCCGACGATCCTTGCCGCGTTGTACAACGTAAGCTGTACGGGTGCCTAATCGCGGCAAGTGGGGCGATAATGCGCGACACCCGATCACTGGGGCGCTGCGCCGACGGCCGGGCGGCGTGTCCGAAATAGTCTGTATTGGGTCTGCGGTGTAGAACGGGAGTTGTGACGGCAATGGCGACCGAAGATCCCCAGCTCCGCCCAGCCCGTGCCGTCCCTGCCCCGGGCAGTGAGCGGTGACGGCAACCGGTACGGCGCGCGCCGGCGATCCGGAGCGCGGCACGCTCGACAAGGCCGCGGGGGAGAACTTCCCCGTGGCTCCGTTCTTCCTGCCCAAGGACTGGCGCACCGATCTCGTCGCGGTCTACGGTTTCGCCCGGCTCGTCGACGACATCGGCGACGGCGACCTGGCCCCCGGCGGAGCCGACGCGAGACTGCTCGGCGTGTCGCCCGCGGAGGCCGAGGACCGGTTGCTCCTCCTGGACGCCTTCGAGGCCGACCTGGACCGGGTCTTCGAGGGAACCCCGGGCCACCCCCTGCTGCGCCGCCTCCAGGCCACGGTCCGCCGCCGCTCGCTGACCCCCGAGCCCTTCCTCGGCCTGATCGCCGCCAACCGCCAGGACCAGCTCGTCACCCGCTACGAGACCTACGACGACCTGCTCGCCTACTGCGAGCTGTCCGCCAACCCCGTCGGCCGTCTCGTGCTCGCCGTCACCGGCACCTCGACCCCCGAGCGGATCCGTCTCTCGGACGCGATCTGCACGGCCCTCCAGATCGTCGAACACCTCCAGGACGTCGCCGAGGACCTCGGCCGCGACCGGATCTATCTGCCCGCCGAGGACATGAAGCGCTTTCACGTCCAGGAAGCGGATCTCGCCGCGAAAACCGCGGGCGCATCGGTGCGCGCTCTGGTTGCATACGAATCACAACGCGCCCGCGAACTCCTGAATGAAGGCGCCCCCCTGGTGCGTAGCGTCCACGGCAGACTGAAGCTGCTGCTCGCAGGGTTCGTGGCGGGGGGAAGGGCGGCGCTCCGTGCGATCGCCGCCGCAGAACACGACGTACTTCCCGGCCCGCCCAAGCCCGGCAGGCTCCAGCTGCTGCGCGAGGTGGGCGTCACTCTGCGAGGAGAGGGGTGATCCGGACCGTGGAGTCACCACCGCATGTGTCCGCACCGGTACTCGCCGCCTACAGCTACTGCGAGACCGTGACCGGACAGCAGGCGCGCAACTTCGCGTACGGCATCAGGCTGCTGCCCACGTCCAAGCGGCGTGCGATGTCGGCGCTCTACGCGTTCTCACGGCGCGTCGACGACATCGGCGACGGCGCGCTGGCGGACGACGTGAAGACCGCGAGACTCGAGGACACCCGGGCGATGCTGACCCGGGTGCGGGAAGGCTCGGTCGACGAGGACGACACCGATCCGGTGGCCGTCGCCCTCGCCCATGCCGCAGAGACCTTCCCGATCCCGCTGGGCGGCCTGGACGAGCTGATCGACGGCGTCCTGATGGACGTACGCGGCGAGAGCTACGAGACCTGGGACGACCTGAAGGTGTACTGCCGGTGTGTGGCGGGCGCCATCGGACGGCTCTCGCTCGGTGTGTTCGGCACCGAACCGGGGGCGCGCGCCGGCGAACGCGCGCCGGAGTATGCCGACACGCTCGGTCTTGCGCTCCAGCTCACCAACATCCTCAGAGACGTCCGCGAGGACGCCGAGGGCGGACGCATCTATCTGCCCGCCGACGACCTCGCGAAGTTCGGCTGCTCGGCCGGCTTCAAGGGGCCGAAACCACCGGAGGGCGCCGACTTCGCGGGCCTCGTGCACTTCGAAGTGCGACGGGCCCGCGCCCTTTTCGCCGAGGGCTACCGGCTGCTCCCGATGCTCGACCGGCGCAGCGGTGCCTGTGTCGCCGCCATGGCCGGCATCTACCGCCGTCTGCTCGACCGCATCGAGCGCGACCCCGAGGCGGTGCTGCGCGGCCGGGTCTCGCTGCCCGGACGCGAGAAGGCGTACGTCGCCGTCCGCGGCCTGTCGGGCCTGGACGCACGGCATGTGACGCGCCAGGCCGTCAGGAGGCGCGCCTGATGGACAATTCGGTCCAAGGTGATGCCACCGGAGAAAAGTGGCACGCAACCCTCCGCTCGAGGACGGCGTCCCTGACTGCAACGGCCGGCCGTGCACCGTTCAAGCACCACGGCGTCCGCGCAGGGGAGGGTGTGCGATGACCGACGGGCAGCAGTCCGGGCGGGACGCCGTCGTGATCGGCGGTGGGCTCGCCGGAATCACGGCCGCGCTCGCGCTTGCCGACGCCGGGGTGCGTGTCACCCTGCTCGAAGGCAGACCACGCCTGGGCGGGCTCGCCTTCTCCTTCCAGCGCGGCGAACTGACCGTCGACAACGGACAGCACGTCTACCTGCGCTGCTGCACCGCCTACCGCTGGTTCCTCGACCGCATCGAGGGAACGGCGCTGGCGCCGCTGCAGAATCGCCTCGACGTGCCCGTGCTCGACGTGGCCCGGCCCGAGGGCCGACGGCTCGGCAGACTGCGGCGCGACGCGCTGCCGGTGCCCCTGCATCTGGGGCGCAGCCTCGCGACCTATCCACATCTCTCACTCGCCGAGCGGGCCAGGGTGGGGCGTGCCGCGCTCGCGCTCAAGGGGCTCGACCTCGCCGATCCGAGCCTGGACGCACAGGACTTCGGCAGCTGGCTGACCGCGCACGGTCAGTCGGCGCGTGCCGTCGAGGCCCTGTGGGACCTGGTCGGGGTCGCCACCCTCAACGCGGTCGCGGGCGACGCCTCGCTGGCGCTCGCCGCGATGGTGTTCAAGACCGGTCTGCTGTCCGACCCGGGCGCGGCCGACATCGGCTGGGCGCACGTCCCGCTCGGTGAACTGCATGACCGGCTCGCCCGCAAGGCGCTCGACTCCGCGGGCGTGCGTACCGAGGTCCGTACACGCGTCACCTCCATCTCTACTGACGAGAACGGCACTTGGAGCGTTCAGGTTCCCGGGGAGACGCTCCGGGCCGACGCGGTGGTCCTCGCCGTCGCCCAGGACGAGGCGTGTGACCTGCTGCCGGAGGGCGCGCTGGACGCCCCGGAAAATCTTCGGGACATCGGCACCGCGCCGATCCTCAACGTCCATGTCGTCTACGACCGCAAGGTGCTCGACAAGCCGTTCTTCGCGGCCCTCGGCACCCCGGTGCAGTGGGTCTTCGACCGCACCGCCGCCTCCGGGCTGCGCGAGGGCCAGTACCTCGCCCTGTCCCAGTCGGCCGCGCACGACGAGATCGACGAGCCGGTGGCCGCGCTGCGCGAGCGCTATCTGCCCGAGCTGGAGCGGCTGCTTCCGCTCGCGCGCGGCGCCGAGGTGAAGGACTTCTTCGTGACCCGGGAGCGCACGGCGACGTTCGCTCCGGCCCCCGGCGTCGGACGGCTGCGGCCCGGTGCCCGTACGAAAGCCCCCGGCCTCTACCTGGCCGGCGCGTGGACCGCCACAGGGTGGCCCGCGACCATGGAGAGTGCGGTCCGCAGCGGTGTGAGTGCGGCGGACGCCGCTCTCGCCGCCCTGGGCCGGCCCCGCCCCGCCCGCCTCTTCGAGTTCGAGGAGGCCGCGTGATGCTCGATCAGCACGGCGCGTCAGGCCCCAGCACCTCCGGTACCGCAACAAGAGGAGAGACCGTGCCCACTGTGCCCCCGGCAGAGACAGCCGCTGCGAGGACCGCGGTGGACGTGACCGCGCTCCTCGAGCGCGGCCGGACCCTGGCCACACCGGAGCTGAAGGCGGCCGTCGACCGTCTGGCACCCCCGATGGACACCGTTTCCGCCTACCACTTCGGCTGGATCGACGCCCAGGGCAACCCCGCGGACGGGGACGGCGGCAAGGCCGTGCGCCCCGCCCTCGCGGTGCTCTCGGCCGAGGTCACAGGCGCCCCGCCGGAGACCGGCATCCCCGGCGCCGTCGCCGTCGAACTGGTCCACAACTTCTCTCTGCTGCACGACGACCTGATGGACGGCGACGAGCAGCGCCGCCACCGCGACACCGTGTGGAAGGTGCACGGCCCCGCCCAGGCCATCCTGGTCGGCGACGCCCTGTTCGCCCTGGCCAACGAGGTCCTGCTCGAGCTCGGCACGGTCGAGGCAGGTCGCGCCACCCGCCGTCTGACCACCGCCACCCGCGCCCTGATCGACGGCCAGGCCCAGGACATCTCCTACGAGCACCGCGACCGCGTCAGCGTCGAGGAGTGCCTGGAGATGGAGGGCAACAAGACCGGCGCCCTGCTCGCCTGCGCCTCCTCCATCGGCGCGGTGCTCGGCGGCGCGGACGACCGCACCGCCGACACCCTGGAGAAGTACGGCTACCACCTCGGCCTCGCCTTCCAGGCCGTCGACGACCTCCTCGGCATCTGGGGCGACCCGGTCTCCACCGGCAAGCAGACCTGGAGCGATCTGCGCCAGCGCAAGAAGTCGCTGCCGGTCGTGGCCGCGCTCGCGGCGGGCGGTGCCGCCTCCGAGCGACTCGGCGAGATCCTCGCCGCCGACGCCAAGAGCAGCGACTTCGAGAACTTCTCCGAGGAGGAGTTCGCGGCCCGTGCCGCCCTCATCGAGGAGGCCGGAGGTCGCGAGTGGACGGCGGCGGAGGCCCGCCGTCAGCACGCCGTCGCCATCGAGGCCCTGAACGCCATTGACATGCCCGACCGGGTACGGGACCGGTTCACGGCGCTCGCCGACTTCGTCGTCGTACGAAAGAGATGATCACTATCGGTCGAATAGCCCTCGCGTAGTCGCCGGCCGGTGCTGCGAGGAAAGGAAAGGCACCGGCCGACGGCGGACCCACAGCAGAGCACCACATTGCACACTGCACGAAGGGGAAGCCATGACAGCGACGACCGACGGAAGCACCGGGGCCCTCCCGCCCCGCGCTGCCGCGGCCAGCGAAATCCACCTCGACACCCCCGTGGCGGCCGGGATACAAGAAGCCGCCGTACGTGCCGTACAGCGCGCCACCGAGCACCTGCTCGCCCGGCAGGACGCCGAGGGCTGGTGGAAGGGCGACCTCGAGACCAACGTCACGATGGACGCCGAGGACCTGCTGCTCCGTCAGTTCCTGGGTATCCGTGACGAGTCGACCACCCGTGCCGCCGCCCAGTTCATCCGCGGCGAGCAGCGCGAGGACGGCACCTGGGCCGGCTTCTACGGCGGGCCCGGCGAACTCTCCACCACCATCGAGGCGTACGTCGCTCTCCGCCTGGACGGCGACGCGCCCGACGCCCCGCACATGGCGAAGGCCTCCGCCTGGATCCGCGCTCAGGGCGGTATCGCCGCCGCCCGGGTGTTCACCCGGATCTGGCTCGCCCTGTTCGGCTGGTGGAAGTGGGAGGACCTGCCCGAACTCCCGCCGGAACTCATCTACTTCCCCCAGTGGATGCCGCTCAACATCTACGACTTCGGCTGCTGGGCCCGCCAGACCATCGTCCCGCTGACGATCGTCTCCGCGAAGCGGCCGGTCCGGCCCGCGCCCTTCCCGCTCGATGAGCTGCACATCGACCCGGCCGACCCGAACCCTGCCAAGCCCCTTGCCCCGGTGGCGAGTTGGGACGGCGCCTTCCAGCGTCTGGACAAGGCGCTGCACCAGCTGCGCAAGGTCGCCCCGCGCAGACTCCGCAGAGCAGCGATGAACAGCGCGGCCCGCTGGATCATCGAGCGGCAGGAGAACGACGGCTGCTGGGGTGGCATCCAGCCGCCGGCCGTGTACTCGGTGATCGCCCTGCACCTGGTCGGCTATGACCTGGAGCACCCGGTCATGCGGGCCGGGCTGGAGTCCCTGGACCGCTTCGCCATCTGGCGTGAGGACGGGTCCCGGATGATCGAGGCCTGCCAGTCGCCGGTGTGGGACACCTGCCTCGCCACCATCGCGCTCGCCGACGCGGGAGTGCCCGCCGACCATCCGCAGCTCGTCAAGGCGGCGGACTGGATGCTCGGCGAGGAGATCGTGCGCCCCGGCGACTGGGCGGTGAAGCGGCCTCAACTCCCGCCGGGCGGCTGGGCGTTCGAGTTCCACAACGACAACTACCCCGACATCGACGACACCGCCGAGGTCGCCCTCGCCCTGCGCCGGGTCAGGCACCACGACCCCGAACGGATCGAGAAGGCCATCGGGCGCGGAGTGCGCTGGAACCTCGGGATGCAGTCGAAGAACGGCGCGTGGGGCGCCTTCGACGTGGACAACACCAGTCCGTTCCCCAACCGGCTGCCGTTCTGCGACTTCGGCGAGGTCATCGATCCGCCGTCCGCCGACGTCACCGCGCATGTGGTGGAGATGCTGGCCGTCGAGGGGCTCGCGCACGACCCGCGCACCCGGCGGGGCATCGACTGGCTGCTCGCCGAACAGGAGCCGGACGGCTCGTGGTTCGGGCGCTGGGGCGTCAACTACGTCTACGGCACCGGCTCGGTGGTGCCCGCGCTGACGGCCGCCGGTCTGCCCGCCTCGCACCCGGCGATCCGGCGGGCCGTGGCCTGGCTGGAGAAGGTGCAGAACGACGACGGCGGCTGGGGCGAGGACCTGCGCTCCTACAAGTACGCCAAGGAGTGGAGCGGTCGCGGTGCCTCCACGGCCTCGCAGACGGCCTGGGCGCTGATGGCGCTGCTGGCCGCGGGGGAGAGGGACTCCAAGGCGGTCGAGCGGGGCATCGAGTGGCTCGCGAGCACCCAGCGCGAGGACGGATCCTGGGACGAGCCCTACTTCACCGGCACCGGTTTCCCCTGGGACTTCTCCATCAACTACCACCTCTACCGGCAGGTCTTCCCGCTCACCGCACTCGGCCGCTACGTCCATGGAGAACCGTTCTCCCGGCCCGAGGCCCTCTGATGAGCACCCGGCCCGCCAGCGCCCCGCTGCTGATCGCCTGCGCCCTCGGCATCGAGCAGCTCGCCCTGCGCACGGGAGAGCGCGGCGGGGCCGGCGGGCCGGTCACCGTGCTCCGCACGGGCATGGGCCCCAAGGCGGCGGAACGGTCCGTCACCCGCCGACTGGCCGACCCCCTGCTCGACGGGGCCGCCGTACTGGCCACCGGCTTCTGCGCGGGGCTCGCCCCCGGGATGCACCCCGGCGATCTGGTGGTCGCCGAGGAGACACGGCATCCGGACGGAACCGTTCCGTGTGTGGAGACCGACCTACTCGTCAAGGAGCTCGTACGGGCCGTACCGGGACGCACCGTGCATACCGGGCCGCTCACCGGCTCCGATCACGTCGTCCGCGGTCACGAGCGGTCGGATCTGCTCGCGACCGGCGCGATCGCGGTCGACATGGAGTCCGCGGCCACGCTCCTGAGCGCCGTGCGCGCGGGCGAGCGCCCCGTTGCGGCCGTCCGGGTGGTCGTGGACGCTCCACAGCATGAACTCGTCCGGATCGGCACGGTACGCGGTGGAATATCGGCCTTCCGTGTTCTTCGTTCCGTTCTTCCTGCTTTCTATGAATGGCACCGTTCCTTGCTGCTCCCCAGGAGGTGAGCCAGATGGCCATGCCGCTTCGCCAGACCATCAAGGTCGCTACATACTTGGCCGAACAAAAGCTCCGCAAGCGGGAGAAGTTCCCGCTGATCGTGGAGCTGGAGCCCCTCTTCGCGTGCAACCTCGCATGCGAGGGCTGCGGCAAGATCCAGCACCCCGCCGGGGTGCTCAAGCAGCGCATGCCGGTGGCCCAGGCCGTCGGGGCGGTCCTTGAGTCCGGTGCCCCGATGGTGTCCATCGCCGGCGGTGAGCCGCTGATGCACCCTCAGATCGACGAGATCGTGCGGCAGTTGGTGGCGAGGAAGAAGTACGTCTTCCTCTGCACCAACGCCATGCTGCTGCGCAAGAAGATGGACAAGTTCAAGCCCTCCCCGTACTTCGCCTTCGCCGTGCACATCGACGGGCTGCGCGAGCGGCACGACGAGTCGGTGGCGAAGGAGGGTGTGTTCGACGAGGCGGTCGAGGCGATCAAGGAGGCAAAGAAGCGCGGCTTCCGGGTCACCACCAACTCGACCTTCTTCAACACGGACACCCCGCAGACCATCATCGAGGTGCTCAACTACCTCAACGACGACCTCAAGGTCGACGAGATGATGATCTCCCCCGCCTACGCCTACGAGAAGGCGCCCGACCAGGAGCACTTCCTGGGCGTGGAACAGACCCGGGAGCTGTTCAAGAAGGCCTTCGCCGGCGGCAACCGCAAGAAGTGGCGGCTCAACCACTCCCCGCTCTTCCTGGACTTCCTGGAGGGCAAGGTCGACTTCCCGTGCACGGCGTGGGCGATCCCGAACTACTCCCTGTTCGGCTGGCAGCGGCCCTGCTACCTGATGAGCGACGGCTACGTGCCGACGTACCGCGAACTCATCGAGGAGACCGACTGGGACAAGTACGGCCGCGGCAAGGACCCGCGGTGCGCCAACTGCATGGCGCACTGCGGCTACGAGCCCACCGCCGTCCTCGCCACCATGGGCTCGCTCAAGGAATCGCTGCGCGCCATGCGCGAGACGGTCTCCGGAAACCGCGAGTAGCGCCATGACCGCCATTTCCTTGGGCGTCCCCGAGGTACCGGTCCGGCCGATCGCCGAGCGGCGCCTGTCGCGGCAGATCCACGTCGGACCGGTGGCGGTCGGGGGCGGGGCCCCGGTGTCGGTGCAGTCGATGACGACGACCCGTACGTCGGACATCGGCGCCACCCTCCAGCAGATCGCCGAACTCACCGCGTCCGGCTGCCAGATCGTCCGCGTCGCCTGTCCCACCCAGGACGACGCGGACGCCCTGGCGACCATCGCGCGCAAGTCGCAGATCCCGGTGATCGCGGACATCCACTTCCAGCCCAAGTACGTGTTCGCGGCGATCGAGGCCGGCTGCGCGGCCGTACGCGTCAATCCCGGCAACATCAAGCAGTTCGACGACAAGGTCAAGGAGATCGCGCGGGCCGCGAAGGACCACGGCACGCCGATCCGGATCGGGGTCAACGCCGGGTCGCTGGACCGCCGGCTGCTCCAGAAGTACGGCAAGGCGACCCCCGAGGCGCTGGTCGAATCGGCGTTGTGGGAAGCGTCGTTGTTCGAGGAGCACGGCTTCCGGGACATCAAGATCTCCGTCAAGCACAACGATCCCGTGGTGATGGTCAGCGCCTACACGCTGCTCGCCGAGCAGTGCGACTACCCGTTGCACCTGGGGGTCACGGAGGCCGGGCCCGCCTTCCAGGGGACGATCAAGTCGGCGGTGGCCTTCGGTGCGCTGCTCAGCAGGGGGATCGGCGACACCATCCGGGTGTCGCTGAGCGCCCCGCCGGTCGAGGAGGTCAAGGTCGGCATCCAGATCCTGGAGTCGCTGAACCTGCGGCAGCGCCGGCTGGAGATCGTGTCGTGTCCCTCCTGCGGGCGCGCGCAGGTCGACGTCTACAAGCTGGCTGACGAGGTCACGGCGGGTCTCGAGGGCATGGAGGTGCCCCTGCGGGTCGCGGTGATGGGATGTGTGGTCAACGGTCCCGGCGAGGCACGGGAGGCGGACCTCGGGGTCGCCTCCGGCAACGGCAAGGGGCAGATCTTCGTGAAGGGCGAGGTCATCAAGACCGTCCCCGAGTCGAAGATCGTGGAGACCCTCATCGAAGAGGCGATGAAGATCGCCGAGCAGATGGAGCAGGACGGCGTCGCGTCGGGGGAGCCGGCCGTCACCGTGAGTTGAACAGCACGGACCGAAGGGGGCCCGAGCGTGACCATTCTGGAGAACATCCGGGGACCACGCGACCTGAAGGCGCTGTCCGAATCGGATCTCGGTGAACTGTCCGAGGAAATCAGGGAGTTCCTGGTGCACGCGGTCGCCAGGACCGGCGGACACCTCGGGCCCAACCTGGGGGTGGTGGAACTCTCCATCGCGCTCCACCGGGTCTTCGAGTCACCGGTCGACCGCATCGTGTGGGACACCGGCCATCAGAGCTATGTGCACAAGATCCTGACGGGACGTCAGGACTTCTCCAAGCTGCGCGGCAAGGGCGGCCTGTCCGGCTACCCCTCGCGTGAGGAGTCCGAGCACGACATCGTCGAGAACAGCCACGCCTCCACCGCGCTCGGCTGGGCCGACGGGCTCGCCAAGGCCCGCCAGGTGCAGGGGGCGAAGGGGCATGTCGTCGCGGTCATCGGCGACGGCGCGCTCACCGGCGGCATGGCCTGGGAGGCGCTGAACAACATCGCGGCCGCCAAGGACCGGCCGCTGATCATCGTCGTCAACGACAACGAGCGGTCGTACTCGCCGACCATCGGCGGGCTCGCCAACCACCTGGCCACCCTGCGCACGACCGACGGCTACGAGAAGGTGCTGGCCTGGGGGAAGGACGTACTCCTCAGAACCCCGCTGGTCGGCAACACCGTCTACGAGTCCCTGCACGGCGCGAAGAAGGGCTTCAAGGACGCCTTCGCGCCGCAGGGCATGTTCGAGGACCTCGGGCTGAAGTACGTCGGCCCGATCGACGGACACGACATCGGGGCCGTGGAGTCGGCGCTGAGGCGCGCCAAGCGCTTCCACGGGCCGGTGCTCGTCCACTGCCTGACGGAGAAGGGGCGCGGTTACGAGCCCGCCCTGGCTCATGAGGAGGACCACTTCCACACCGTCGGTGTGATGGACCCCCTCACCTGTGAGCCGCTCGCGCCGTCCAACGGGCCCTCCTGGACCTCGGTGTTCGGCGACGAGATAGTCGCGATCGGCGAGGAGCGGGAGGACGTCGTGGCGATCACGGCGGCCATGCTGCACCCGGTGGGCCTCGGGAAGTTCGCGGCGCGTTTCCCGGACCGGGTGTGGGACGTCGGTATCGCCGAGCAGCACGCGGCGGTCTCCGCCGCAGGCCTCGCCACAGGTGGGCTGCATCCGGTCGTCGCCGTGTACGCGACCTTCCTGAACCGGGCCTTCGACCAGCTCCTGATGGACGTCGCCCTGCACCGCTGCGGGGTCACGTTCGTCCTGGACCGGGCCGGGGTCACGGGCGTCGACGGGGCCTCCCACAACGGCATGTGGGACATGTCGATCCTCCAGGTCGTCCCCGGACTGAGGATCGCGGCTCCTCGGGACGCCGACCAGCTGCGGGCGCAGCTGCGGGAGGCGGTCGCCGTGGACGACGCGCCGACCCTGGTGCGGTTCCCGAAGGAATCGGTGGGGCCCTCGGTGCCGGCGATCGACCGGGTCGGTGGCCTGGACGTGCTGCATCGCGGGGAGCGGCCCGAGGTGCTGCTGGTCGCCGTCGGTGTGATGGCCCCGGTGTGCCTCCAGGCCGCCGAGCTGCTGGCGGCGCGCGGTATCAACTGCACGGTGGTGGACCCGCGTTGGGTCAAGCCCGTCGACCCCTCGCTGCCGGGCCTCGCCGCGGAACACCGGCTGGTCGCCGTCGTCGAGGACAACAGCCGGGCCGCCGGAGTGGGCGCCGCCGTCGCGTTGGCGCTCGGTGACGCCGAAGTCGACGTACCCGTAAGGCGGTTCGGGATCCCGGAGCAGTTCCTCGCGCACGCCAAGCGGGGCGAGGTGCTCGCCGACATCGGTCTGACGCCGGTCGAGGTGGCGGGGCGGATCAGCGCGAGTCTGGCCGTGAAGGCACAGACCGAAGTCAGGGAGAAGGCTGAATGACCACGGAGTTCGACCTCGGCAGACTCCTGGCCGAGCGCGGAGCCGAGCGCTACGAGCTGCACGGCAGGTACCTGAACCACCAGCTCCCGCGCATGCTGCACACCATCGGCTTCGACAAGGTCTACGAGCGCGGCGAGGGCGCCTACTTCTGGGACGCGGACGGCAACGACTACCTGGACATGCTCGCCGGGTTCGGAGTCATGGGCCTGGGGCGCCACCACCCCGTCGTCCGCAAGGCACTGCACGACGTCCTCGACGCCCAGCTCGCCGACCTCACCCGCTTCGACTGCCAGCCGCTGCCCGGGCTGCTGGCCGAGAAGCTCCTCGCCCACAGCCCGCACCTGGACCGGGTCTTCTTCGGCAACAGCGGCACCGAGGCGGTGGAGACCGCTCTGAAGTTCGCCCGGTACGCCACCGGGAAGCCCAGGGTCCTGTACTGCGACCATGCCTTCCACGGGCTGACCACCGGGTCGCTGTCGGTCAACGGAGAGTCGGGCTTCCGGGACGGATTCGCGCCCCTGCTGCCCGACACCGCCGTACCTCTCGGCGATCTCGACGCACTGGCACGGGAGTTGAAGAAGGGCGACGTGGCCGCCCTGGTCGTGGAGCCGATCCAGGGCAAGGGCGTGCACGAGCCCCCGCCCGGCTATCTGCGGGCCGCGCAGGAACTGCTGCGCAAACACAAGGCGCTGCTCATCGCCGACGAGGTGCAGACCGGGCTCGGACGGACCGGGGACTTCTACGCCTACCAGCACGAGGACGGGGTCGAGCCCGACCTGGTGTGCGTGGCCAAGGCGCTCTCCGGCGGCTATGTGCCGGTCGGCGCCACCCTCGGCAAGGACTGGATCTTCAAGAAGGTCTACTCGTCGATGGACCGGGTGCTGGTGCACTCGGCGAGCTTCGGATCCAACGCCCAGGCGATGGCGGCCGGGCTCGCGGTTCTCTCGGTCATGGAGAACGAGCAGATCGTCGCGAACGCCCGCGTCACGGGCGACCTGCTGCGCTCCCGGCTCACCGCGCTGATCGACAAGTACGAGCTGCTCGCCGACGTCCGCGGCCGTGGCCTGATGATCGGCATCGAGTTCGGCAGGCCCAAGTCGCTGAAGCTGCGCAGCCGCTGGACCATGCTCCAGGCCGCGCGCAAGGGGCTGTTCGCGCAGATGGTGGTCGTCCCCCTCCTCCAGCGGCACCGGATCCTCACCCAGGTCTCCGGCGACCATCTGGAGGTCATCAAGCTGATCCCGCCGCTCGTCGTCGGGGAGAAGGAAGTGGACCGGTTCGTCGACGCCTTCACCGACGTCATGGACGACGCGCACAGCGGCAGCGGGCTGATGTGGGACTTCAGCAAGACACTGGTGAAGCAGGCGGTGGCCAACCGGTAGCGGCACGTCCTGAGGTTTTTTGCCTCTGAGGCAAGAAATTTGCCGCAGAGGCAAAGCTCCGGCTCAATGGATGTATGAGCTCTCCGGAAGCCTTCACGGAGCTGCCCTCGGTGGCTCCTCAGCTACGGGCCCTGCGCCGCCGCGCCTCCCTCACCCTGGAGGCCGCGGCCGGAGCCGCCGGGCTGTCGCCCGCCCATCTCTCCCGGCTGGAGACCGGTCAGCGCCAGCCCTCGCTGCCGATGCTGCTCGCGCTGGCCCGCATCTACGGTACGACGGTCTCGGAACTCCTCGGCGAGACGGTCGCGGAGCGGGACGCCGTCGTGCGCGCGGCCGATATGGAACCCACCGAAGCAGGCGGCTGGACATACTTCCCGGCCGGCGCGCCCGGCCGCGGGATGCAGGCCCTGCGCGTGCGGGTGCCGCACGGCTCGCAGGGCGACATCGTGCGGGTGCATCCCGGCGAGGAATGGCTCTACGTCCTCAAGGGGCGGCTCAGGCTGCGCCTCGGTGACACCACGCATCGGCTCGGCCCGGGTGACAGCGCGCACTTCGACTCGCTGACCCCGCACCGCATCGCCGCCCAGGATCCCGCCGGAGTCGAGCTCCTGTTCGTCCACACCCTGTTGCAGAGTCCCACGGCCACGCTGTGCCTGGGGCCCACCCCTGGAGAGACGCCATGAGTGACATGGAAGAGAAGTTCCCCCGCGCCCTGTGGGTGCGCCTCATCATCTATCTCGCGGTCGGCCACGTCTTCGCGGCCTTCATCTTCCTGCTCTTCGAGGTGGGAGCCGGGCAGTAGCGGTCGTACGGCTCAGTCGAGCAGCCGGTCCCGCAGCCGCTCGCGGATCTCGGGGGTCAGGCCGAGGCCCTCCTCCAGATACACCTCGACGCTGCCCCATGTCTCGTCGATGGTCTCGAAGGCCGCTGACAGATACTCGGCGCGCGCCTCGAAGAGGGGACTGAGCAGCTCCATGACCTCGGGGGAGTAGGCGTCGGCTGAGGTGCTGGTGCGGCGCACCTTGTAGCGGCGGTGCTTGGCGTTCGACTCCAGGTAGTCGGCGACGATCGCCTCGCGCTCCACGCCCAGGGCGAGCAGGGTCACCGCGATGGACAGACCCGCGCGGTCCTTGCCGGCCGCGCAGTGCATGAGGGCGGGCACGCTGTCCTCGGCGAGGGAGCGCAGCACCTGGGAGTGCTCGCCGGTGCGCTCCTTGATCATCGTGCGGTAGGAGTTGATCATCCGCTGCGCGGCCTTGCCGTCGCCGAGGAGCTCGCGGAGCTGCTCTATGTCCCCGTCGCGGACCATCTTCCAGAACCAGGTGCCCTCCGCCGGGTCGCTCAGCGGCAGGTTCACATTGGCGACGCCCGGCAGGTCGACGTCCGGGCCCTCCAGCTTCTGGTCCGCCGCGTTGCGGAAGTCGAAGATCGTGTGCAGACCCAGGGAGGCCAGGAAGGCCGCGTCGTCCTCCGTCGCGTGTGCGAGGTGACCGCTGCGGAACAGCACGCCGTAGCGCACCCGCCGTCCGTCCGCCGTCGGCAGTCCGCCCACGTCACGGAAGTTGCGGACACCTGCCAGTTCCGGTTCGGTCGACGGGATCTGCTGCGTCACGGGGGCTCCTCCCAGCCGGGCTCCGCCGACGCTGCTCGTCGACGGGCACGCTCTCGACCATACGACATGGGTTCCTGGGGCAATGAGTTGTCCACAGGGCCCGTAATGACTTGTCCACAGCCGTTGCACCGGGGCGGGTGGACATTGATGATGTTGGTGCCTGAGTGCACCTGTTGGCACCTGTTCGAATCTGTGAGGGAAGCACGATGCTGGAGATCGCCGAGAACGGCCGTACATGGATTCTGTCCGGCCCTGCCAGCAGTTACGCCCTGCACCTCACCGCCGAGGACGAGCTGCTGCACCTGCACTGGGGTCCGCGGATCGCCCTCGCCGACGCCGAGGCCCTCGCGGTGAGCCCGCTGCCCGATTACCGGCCGTTCGAGGCCCCGCTCGACGGACGCGAGGAGTACCCCGTCGAGGGCGGCCCTCGCTTCACACGCCCGGCCCTGTCCGTGCGCACCGACGAGCGGCGCGGCACCGAGTGGAGCTTCGAGGCGTACGACACCGAGGGTGACGAGCTGCGGCTGCGGTTCCGCGACGGCGGACTGACCGTCACGCTGCACTACCGGATGCGCCACGACGTCCTGGAGCGCTGGGTGACCCTGGACAACCAGGGACCGGCGCCCGTCGAGCTGCTGCGCGCCGACTCCGCCACCTGGACCCTGCCCGACCGGGAGGACGGCTGGCGGCTGTCCCAGCTGCACGGCCGCTGGGCCGCCGAGTCCCTGCTCACGCAGACCCCCCTCACCTACGGCGAGAAGGTCATCGGCAGCCGTCGCGGCCACACCGGGCACCAGCACCTGCCCTGGGTCGCCCTCGACACCGACGCCACCGAGGAGCGGGGCGAGGTCTACGGGGTCGCCCTCGGCTGGTCGGGGTCCTGGCGGATCGCCGTCGCGCAACTCCCCGACGCGCGCGTGCAGATCACCGGGGGCGCCGGATACGACGACTCGGGTCTGCTCCGGCTGGCGGCCGGGGAGTCGTTCACGACCCCTGTCTTCGCCGGTCTCTGGAGCGACGGCGGGTTCGGCGGGGCGAGCCGCGCCTGGCACGCCTACCAGCGGGCGTACGTCATCCCGGGCGCGGACCAGGACCGTCCCGTGCTGTTCAACTCCTGGGAGGCCACCAACTTCGACATCTCCGAGGAGCAGCAGGGCACCCTCGCCCGGCGGGCCGCGGCGATGGGCGTCGAGCTGTTCGTGGTCGACGACGGCTGGTTCGGTGCCCGCACCAGTGACCGGGCCGGGCTGGGCGACTGGGCCCCCAACCCCGACCGCTTCCCGAACGGCCTCAAGCCGCTCGGTGAGTACGTGCACGGGCTCGGCATGCAGTTCGGCATCTGGGTCGAGCCGGAGATGATCAACCCGGACAGCGAGCTGTACCGTGCCCACCCGGACTGGGTGCAGTACCAAGCAGGACGAAAGCGGACGGAGTTCCGCAATCAGCTCGTGCTGAACCTCGCGCGCGAGGACGTCCAGGAGTACCTGTGGGGGCAGCTCGACACCTTGCTCTCCTCGGCCCCGATCGACTATGTGAAGTGGGACTTCAACCGCTGCTTCACGGACGCGGGCTGGCCCGGCGACCCTTATCCGCAGCGTCTGTGGGTCGACCATGTACGCGGCTTCTATGCCCTTTTGGACCGCTTGCGGGAAGCCCACCCGGGCGTCGCCTTCGAGTCCTGCTCGGGTGGCGGCGGCAGGATCGACCTCGGGGTGCTCAGCCGCACCGACCAGGTGTGGACCTCGGACAACACCGACCCGCTCGACCGCCTGGCCATTCAGTACGGCTTCAGTCAGATCCACCCCGCGCGCGTGATGGCCGCCTGGGTCACCGACAGCCCCAATACCCAGCTCAACGACCGGGTGAGCTCGCTGCGGTTCCGGTTCGTGAGCGCGATGGCCGGGGTGCTCGGGGTCGGCGGGGACCTCGCGGAGTGGACCGAGGAGGAGCTCGCCGAGGCCGGGCGGTGGGTGGCTCTCTACAAGGAGATCCGGCCCTTGGTGCAGCGCGGCGACCTCTACCGGCTGAGGCCTCCGCGGGGCGGCCTGAGTGCGGTGCAGTACGTCCTCGGGGGCGAGTCCGTCGTCCTCGCCTGGCTCCAGGCGCAGCAGTACGGCGAGCCGGTCCCGGCGTTGCGGCTGCGTGGACTCGACCCGACGGCGTCGTACGAATGCCCCGAAACGGGCGAAGTGCACCGAGGGGCCGTATTGCTGCATCACGGACTTCGTACCGGTTTGCGCGGCGACCTCGATGCGACGGTTATCCGACTGCGTCGCATCTAGGGCTTCTGTCCGAATTAATAGCTTCCTTCCAACTCCTTCCGGAATCAGGGTTCCTGTGAATTCGTGACGTGAGGAGCGTCATATCCGTGACGGTGTGTCGCCCGTCATGTTCACGTAATTCGCAGGTTCTACAAGGGGATTCAGGCCGGGTAATGGGCGCCCGATCCACGCAGCGTGACCGGTAATTCTCTTAAGGGATCAACAGGAACGCATACACAGGGAACCTCTCACTTGTCCCTTTGCGTCTTGTTCGCTTACGTTCGCCACCGATCCGGTCGGACGCCCAATCCTGCCGCCGAACGGATTCCGCTCACTCACTCACCCGTGCACGGCAGGAGCGGGGGACCCACAGGTAGTTTCGCCTGTTCCGGTCTCCGGAACGGCTTGGGGTTAAGTCGCGTCTCGACGCGGCCGGGCATCTCCAGCTCGCACCCGACAGCTCACCTCGCAGGCGCCGGAGAGGAATTCACCATGCCCGCGAAGGGTAAGCACCGCCGTCCGAAGTCCCAGCGCTTCACCCGCTCGATAGCCGTTGCCGGAACCGGAGGCGCCGCTCTCGCACTCCCGTTCATGGGGGCCACCGGCGCTCACGCCGCCACCCCCCAGTCCGTGTCGGAAAAGGCCGTTCAGTCGCTTCCGGTCGCGCAGAAGTCCGCTGAAAAGACGGCCGCGAAGACCTCGACTGTGCGCACCTATTCGGTGCGCGTCGGCGACTATCTTTCGAAGATCGCCGATGAGCAGAACGTCAGCGGTGGCTGGAAGAAGCTCTACGCCGACAACCGCTCGGCCATCGGAGACGACCCGTCGCTGATCCACCCCGGTCTGAAGCTCTCGATCGGCAAGAAGGCCAGGACGAGCACCACGAAGACCGAGTCCTCCGCTTCCTCGTCCTCCTCGAAGGCGAAGAAGACGGAGAAGGCGGCGTCGAAGTCGTCCTCGAACTCGACGGCCGCCACCCAGAGCTCCGCCACCACCAGCTCCAGTGGCTACACCCTTCCGGTCACCGGCGCCACCATCGGCACCGGTTACCGCGTGGCGGGCAGCATGTGGTCCAGCGGCTACCACACCGGCGTCGACTTCGTCGTCCCGACCGGCACCTCGCTCAAGGCCGTGGCCGCGGGCACGGTCGTCTCCGCGGGCTGGGGCGGCGCCTACGGCAACCAGGTCGTCATCAAGCTCAACGACGGCTACTACGCGCAGTACGCCCACCTGTCGCAGCTCTCCGTCTCGGCCGGACAGGCCGTGACCGAGGGTCAGCAGATCGGCCTGTCCGGCGCGACCGGCAATGTCACCGGCCCGCACCTGCACTTCGAGATCCGCACCACGCCGGACTACGGCTCCGACGTGGACCCGGTCGCCTACCTCCGTTCGAAGGGTGTCGCCGTCGGCTGACAACGCCCCCCTGTGCCACCGAAGGCCGGACCCCGATCCCCGGGTCCGGCCTTCGGTGTTCCCGGTCTGAGCCGGTCCGCGCCTTCATGATCACTTCATTGCGTTCTTGTGGCAGGCGCGCTCAGGGCGTCGACAGGCGGGGGAGGGTGGGGACAGAGTGAACTCCGTAGTGGGGCAAGCGCTTTCTAGACTGTGGGAGGTCACTGTGTCCGGCGACCCACTCTCTGCAATCCACGTACCCCGACTGTCGCCTGGGCTCCGAGACCCCTCGTGCGCCCGGGCCGTCCCCGGAAGGAACGCTCTCGCATGACGACCACCCGTAGAGCCTTCGGAGCCCTCGCCGCCGGCACCGCCCTGGCCGCCCTCGCCCCCGCGGTCACCGCGAGCGCCTCGCCCCGCCACCGTCGCCTCATCGCCCACGACGACTTCCGCCACGGCCTCGGTCGCTGGGCCGTCGAACTGGAGCAGGGCGGCACGGTCACCGCGCAGCGCGGGGTGTTGGAGGTCGACGTGCCCGCGGGCGCGACGATCTGGTTCAGGCAGCCACTCGAAGGGCCGTACGTCCTGGAGTACACCGCCACACCCGTCTCCGCGGGCGGGGCCAACGACCGGGTGTCCGACCTGAACAATTTCTGGAACGCGGTCGACGTCCGGTCCCCCGACGACCTCTTCGCCACCCGGCGGGGCGGGGCGCTCGCGGAGTACGACTACCTGAAGACGTACTACTCGGGCTACGGCGCCAACTACAACACCACGACACGGCTGCGCCGATACGTCGGGGAGCCCGGTGTGCGACCGCTGATCTACGACTACACCGAGCCGCTGCTCACCGCGAACGAGCCGAACCGGGTGCGGATCGTCTCCGACGGCTCCAAGGTGCAGTGGTGGAACAACGGGCGACTCGTCTTCGACTACAACGACCCGGAGCCTTATACGACTGGGCACTTCGCGTTCCGGACCACGTGGAGCCACTTCCGTATCAGCGACTTCAGGGTATGGCGGTCGCAGCGTCAACGTTCCCGATGAGAGACCTATTCCTTGTTTGGTGAACACTTTAGGAGTGGCTTATCTCACCGCCCGTCAAGCCCTTCCTACGGTCGCGTAGGTCACATTCGAAGGTGAATCATGAACGGCTGTGGCAGACGATTCGAAGGATGACAGCAGTTCAGTGATCGGGTCGTACGTGGCGGTGGGGGACAGCTTCACCGAGGGCGTCGGCGACCCCGGCCCCGACGGGGCGTTCGTCGGATGGGCCGACCGGTTCGCGGTACTTCTCGCGGACCGGCGGCCCGAGGGCGATTTCAGGTACAGCAATCTCGCCGTACGCGGGAAGCTGCTCGACCAGATCGTCGAGGACCAGCTTCCGCAGGCCGTCGAACTGGCACCGGACCTGGTGTCGTTCTGCGCCGGCGGCAACGACATCATCCGGCCCGGAACCGACCCCGACGAGGTCGCCGAGCGCTTCGAGCGGGCGATCGCCCGGCTCACCGAGGCGTGCGGCACGGTCATGGTGACGACCGGCTTCGACACGCGTGGCGTTCCCGTGCTCAAGCATCTGCGGGGCAAGATCGCCACGTACAACGGACATGTGCGGGCCGTCGCCGACCGGTACGGATGTCCGGTGCTCGACCTGTGGTCCCTGAAGACCATTCAGGACCGGCGGGCCTGGGACGGCGACCGGCTGCACCTCTCCCCGGAGGGGCACACGCGTGTGGCCCTCCGCGCGGGTCAGGTCCTCGGTCTCGAGGTCCCGGCCGACCCGGACCAGCAGTGGCCGCCGCTTCCGCCGCGAGGTCCGCTGGACGTGCGACGGGACGACGTCCACTGGGCCCGGGAGTATCTGGTGCCGTGGATCGGGCGTCGGCTGCGGGGGGAGTCCTCCGGGGACCACGTGACGGCCAAGGGCGTGCTGTCGCCGGACGACATCAAGACCCGGATCGCTTCGGTGGCTTGAGCTGTGCGCGTGGCCGGGGCCGGGCGGATTTCGCCCTGCCACCGCTATGCGGATCCCGTGCCGTCCAGCCCGAGTTCGCGGGCCAGGGCCTCGTCCACCCACGCCTGGGCCCGGGACCTGGGCACCGCGCCCGCGTAGGACGTCAGTTGGACGGCCAGGCCGTCCAGGAGGGCGGTGAGGCGCAGGGCTGTGGCTTGCGGGTCCGGGCAGTGGAACTCGCCCGCGGCCACGCCCTCGGCGATCACTTCCGCGAGTGCCGCCTTCCAGCGCCTGTCGAGGTCGCGGGTGACCTCCTGGAGCGCCGGCTCGCGCAGGGCCACCGCCCAGCCCTCGATCCACAGCCGCCAGCCCTTGGCCTGGCCCGTCGGCGCGTACCAGCGAACGGCCGCCCGCAGCCGACGCAGGGCGCTGGTACGGCGGCCCAGGAGCTTGCGCAGATGGGCCAGATCGTCCTCGGCGGCGTAGGTGAACGCGGCGGCGACCAGCTTCTCCTTCGTGGAGAAGTGGTAGAGCACCAGGGCGTTGCTGACTCCGAGCGCCGAGGCCACGTCGGCGATCCTGACGGCCGCCACGCCCCGCGCCTCGATCTGCTCGATGGCGGCCCGCAGCAGCTCCTCGCGCCGCTCGGCCACTGTCAACCGCACTCTCGCCACGGGGTCACCCTAAGCCGTCGCTCGGTGGGGCGCCGCCCCGAGGGCCCAGGTCAGCGGTACCAGCCGAACCGGTCCGCGATCACCGGCAGCCGATCCGCGACCAGTGCGTGGGCGGCGGCGCGCGGCGAGATCCCGTCCGCCTCCGCGCGGGTCAGCAACTGCTCGACGAGGGCACGCATGGAACGCCGTATGTGCGCGAAGGCCTCGTCCGCGTCCGCGCCGATGTCGCCGAACAGGGTCCACCACCACCAGGCGTTGGTCCCGGAGTTGACCACGACGTCCGGCAGTACGGTGACCCCGCGCGCCGCCAGCAGCGCCTCAGCCGCGGGCAGGACCGGCATGTTGGCCGCCTCGACGATCCAACGGGCCCTGATCCGCTCCTGGTTGCGGGTGTCGATCGTGTACGACACCGCCGCGGGCACGAGTACCTCCGCGTCGAGCGACAGCCAGGCGTCGCCGGGCAGTTCGCGGTCGGCGGGGCGCAGGGCGGAGCGGTCCACGGTGCCGTAGGTGTCCCTGGCGGCCAGCAGCGCTTCGACGTCGAGCCCCGCGGGGTTGAAGACCGTGCCCTTGATGTCGGCGACGGCCACCACGGTGAGCCCCGCGCGCGTGAGGAAGCGGGCCGTGGCCCCGCCCATGGTGCCAAGGCCCTGCACCGCCACGCACGTGCCCGCGTACGGCACTCCGGCCAGGTCCAGGGCCGCGAGCACCGACTCGGCGACCCCGCAGCCGCCCGCCAGTTCATCGAGTCCGACGCCGTCGACCTCGACGGCGAACGCGTCCGCGAGCCGGCGCCGGGCAGTGGCCTCGTCGTCGAGCAGCGGATAGACCGCCTGGATCGAGGAGACCAGGCCGGCCTCCGCGGCCGCCCGGTCCACCAGGTCCTGGCTGAGACCGAGGTCCTCGCCGGTCGTCCAGCAGCTCTCGACGTACGGCCGCATGGCGCGCAGGTAGCGCACGAGGAGGCCGTACGCCGCCGGGTCCCGGGGGTCGCAGTCGATGCCGCCCTTGGCGCCGCCCAGCGGGATGTACCGCGCCTCGGGGTCGTAGTGCAGGGCCTCTTTCATGGTCATGCCGCGGGCGAGCCCCGTGACCTCGTCCAGCGTGCAGCCGGGGCGCATCCGCAGGCCGCCGCTGGCGACACCCCGTACCAGGCGGTCGACGACGAGGAAGCCCTGGTGGCCGGTGACGTGGTCGGTCCAGGTGAGCGACAACAAGGGGGTGGTCACACGGGCTCCGGTGCGGGCGGACGGCTACTGAACGGGGAGTCAGTATTGGCATCCGGCCGCGCCCTGTCAACGTGATCCGCTCCGACGGCGTCCTTACCCGTGTGACCGGACAGACTCCGGCACTGTCAGAGGGGCGGACCATAATGGATGCCTCAGCGACTCCACCTGGAGGTACCGTGACCGGCTTCCGTCCCTTGAGCTCCGGGCTCCGCGCGCTGCAGCCCGCGGCCTTCGGTGCGGACCCGAGCGGTGAGCGCATGGCGCGTATCCGCAGATCCCCCCACTTCAAAGACGGTGTCTTCCAGAACCCCGGCGGAACCGCCAGGATCCGGCCCGACGGGTCGGCGATCGACTTCGCCAAGGGCTACTTCGACAGCGACGCCCGGCAGCAGCGGGCGCCGCAAGGCCGGATCCCCGTCCATGCCACGACGCTCGCCGACCTCTCCAAGCCGCCCGCCACGGGATTGCGACTGACCTGGATGGGGCACTCCAGCGTGCTCGCCGAGATCGACGGACGGCGCGTGCTGTTCGACCCCGTATGGGGCGAGCGGTGCTCCCCGTTCCCCTTCGCCGGGCCCAAGCGGCTGCACCCCGTGCCCCTGCCGCTCGCCGCGCTCGGGCCGGTCGATGTGATCGTCATCTCCCACGATCACTACGACCACCTGGACATGCCCACGATCAAGCAACTGGCCGGGACGGACACCGTCTTCGCCGTGCCGCTCGGTGTGGGAGCCCATCTCGAGCACTGGGGGGTGTCCGCGGACCGGCTGCGTGAGCTGGACTGGCACGAGTCGACCCAGGTGGCCGGACTGGCGCTGACGGCCACCCCGGCTCGGCACTTCTGCGGACGCGGGCTGCGGAACACCCAGCACACGCTGTGGGCGTCCTGGGTCGTCTCCAGTGGTGAACACCGGGTGTACCACAGCGGTGACACCGGGTACTTCGAGGGGTTCAAGGACATCGGCGCCTCGTTCGGGCCCTTCGACGCGACGATGATCCAGCTCGGCGCCTACTCGGAGTTCTGGCCGGAGATTCACATGACGCCTGAAGAGGCGGTGCAGTCTCATCTGGATCTGCAGGGCGGGGATGCGGCGGAGGGGGTGCTGCTGCCGATCCACTGGGGCACGTTCAATCTCGCGCAGCATCCTTGGGCGGAGC
Source organism: Streptomyces doebereineriae (assembly GCF_031845645.1). Taxonomy (NCBI): domain Bacteria; kingdom Bacillati; phylum Actinomycetota; class Actinomycetes; order Kitasatosporales; family Streptomycetaceae; genus Streptomyces; species Streptomyces doebereineriae. Next base: position 277,224 of record NZ_JAVREZ010000008.1, on the reverse strand, counting down.
CCGCGGATCGGACGATGTTGCTGGCCCACAAGGCCGGCGTCGCGATGGCTACGCCTCGGCCGGGGGAGCCGTTCGAGCCTGGGGCCGCCCCGGCGGTCGATCCTTGGTGGCGGGGGGTGGCGAAGGCGCCGGCCGGGGGGTGGGCGGCGTTGCCGACGGTGGCGGAGGAGCCTGTACCTGTGGCGGAGGAGCCCGTACCTGTGGCCGAGGCCTGAGTCACGGTCGCGGATCTGCCTCACCGTGCGGTGGGGCAGCTCTGCTGGTTCGTGGTGGCTGGGCGGGGTTCCCCGGGGTCCTGGGTGGGTGCGGCCCAGTCACCTGAGGGGCGCGGGGAGTCGGGTGAGGGGCCGCGTTGGCCTGTGGCCGGGCGCGTCACCGCGGGGGACGGAGGGGCTTCGGTTGCGCCACCGCTGAGGGGACTCGGCACCATGCCCGCAGGTGGTGGTTCTCCGTGTGAGTGGCCGTGGGTGGTGTGACGCGGGCGGTGTGGGTGGGGCCGATCGGTGTGGGCTGGGGTAGGGCGATGTGTGTGACCGTCCGGCCGGTCCGTGGGGCTCTTCGCCGATAGGTGACTGTGCGGGCGTGGACGTGGCTGATGTGACGCGGGCCGTGCGGCTGGGGTCGACCGGTGCGGGCTGGGGTAGGGCGAGTGTGTGACCGTCCGGTCGGTCGATGGGGTTCTTCGCCGAGAGGTGACCGCGGGGGCTTGTGGGACTGGACGGGACGCGGCCGTAGGCCCACGACAGTGTTGACGGACGCCGGATTGCGGGTGAGTGGGTTCACGGTGCGCTCCAGCTGTTCGGGGTACGTCGGGTTCGTCGCCCGGCGAGCGGCAGTTGCCGGTCCCGACCGCGTTCCCCCACGAGGTCACCCTGCAGGACTTCGTCAGGGGCTCCTTCCGATCGACACGGTCAGTGACAATCGGGAAGGCTCGGGCCAACGGTCCGGAGGGGTGTTGGCGGGTCTGCCGTACGCGGGGAAATGGCTGACGCGGCGACCGAGGTGCGCGTACCCCCTGGATCCTCGCCGGACGCTCGTGACCGCTTCTGACCAGGACTGATCGGTATTCACTCGTTCGGGGATTCCCGGCCGAGCTGCTTGTCGATCTGTCGTGCGAAACCTCATACCAGAGCGGGACGCTCCGCGGGGGACTTTGTCAAGTGCCGCTCGCACCTGACGCGTTGGCGACTACTGTGAGTGTCCGCCGGGCAACGAGGGGTTGAAGTCTTCGGTTCTCTCGACCGGTACGCCATGACGCATGCCCACGGCGAACAGCCGCGGTGCGGGGAGGACGGAGGCGACGCGCCGGTGACCGACGATCATGCCGCGCGCCCCGCTCGGCACCCCGCCCAGCAACCGGCAGGGGCACGTGCCGGAGCCCGCCGAACCGGGCCGGCCGGCCCGGGACCCTCCGGCCCACAGGACCGACGGACCAGTACAAGGACACCACCGATGTCTCACCTCCGTGCCCCGGCCGCACGCGCAGACCGCCGTGAGGGCGGGCGGCACGGGCGGCCGGTCGCCCGCCCCGCCCCTTCGCTGCCGGAGACGCACATACGGCCGCAACTGCTGCGGCTGGCCGTGCTCCCACCGATCGCGGTCGCCCTCAGCGGCTGTGCGGCCGTCCTGTTCACCGTCCGCTCCACCGGGGCACAACCCAGCCTCATTCTGTGGGGTGTCCTGACCGGGGCCGTCTCGGTGACCCTCGCGGCCATCTTCATCGCCGCCGTGGCGGCCGACCGCGCCGCCAAGACGGTGAGCGACCGCGTCGGCGCACTGCGCCGCAGCAGCGCGCGGCGCGAGGCCGACCTGCGGGTCCTGGTCGAGGGGCTGCGCCGCGGGGAGATTCCGCCGGGGCGCGGCCCGAGCAGCGGTCCGCCCGAGGACGCCGACGACTTCGAACTGCTCGCCGCCGACCTGGCCCGCGCCCACGACGGGGCCGTCACCGCCGTCGTCCAGGCCGCCCAGCTCTCCAGCCAGGCCGGCAGCGAACAGAAGTTGGAGGTCTTCGTCAACCTCGCGCGGCGGCTTCAGTCGCTGGTGCACCGCGAGATCTCCATCCTCGACGAGCTGGAGAACGAGATCGAGGACCCCGACCTGCTCAAGGGGCTCTTCCACGTCGACCACCTCGCCACCCGGATCCGCCGGCACGCCGAGAACCTCGCCGTCCTCGGCGGTGCCGTCTCGCGTCGGCAGTGGAGCAACCCCGTCTCCATGACCGAGGTGCTGCGCTCCGCCATCGCCGAGGTCGAGCAGTACTCACGGGTCAAACTCGTGCCGCCGATCGACGGCACGCTGCGTGGGCACGCCGTCGCCGACGTCATCCATCTGCTGGCCGAACTCGTCGAGAACGCCACGGTGTTCTCGGCGCCGCACACTCAAGTGCTGCTGCGCGCCAACCTCGTGACCTCCGGGCTCGCCGTCGAGGTGGAGGACCGCGGGCTCGGCATGCCGGTCGACGAACAGCACCGGATGAACGCTCTGTTGGCGGATCCCGACCAGGTCAACGTCGCGAGCCTGCTGGCGGACGGGCGCATCGGGCTGTTCGTGGTGTCGCAGCTCGCGAAGCGGCACGGCATCCATGTCCGGCTCCAGACCAACATCTACGGCGGCGTCCAGGCCGTCCTCGTGGTGCCGCAGGCGCTGCTGGGTTCGGCGCCGGGGGCGATCGGTGCACAGTCGTCGCAAGCCGCGGGGTCGGTCGGGACCGCGGGTACGGCCGTATCCACGCAGGGCCCGGCCCATCCGGGACCCGGGCACGAGGCACGGCACCGCGGCGCGCCCGCTGAGCCCCGTCCCGGGGTCGCCCCACGCCGGGGGCAGTCCCGGGGTACGGAGTCCGGACTCAACGGCAGTGCGGCGCCGACGACCGGCGGCGGAGCGGTGCCGCAGGGCACCGGGGTCGTGCGAAACGGCAGCGGGCCCGTACGGAACGGCAGTGGTCGCGCGCCGGGCGACGGTGACCGCGCGTCGAGTGGCCAATCCATGGCCGACGGTGCCGGGTCACTGACGCACGGCGGCGGAGGTGTACCGGCCGACGGCGGGGCTGCGCTGGATGGTGGCGGGGCCGCGTCGAGCGGTGGCAGGCGTGGGCCTGGTGGCAGCGATCGTCTGCCGAGTGGTGGTGAGCCCTTCACGAACGGCGGCTCGGAGGCACCGGCGGGCGGGGGGAGCGTTCCGAGTGAGGGCGGCCGCCTGTCGGGCGGTGGCGGGTCTTCGCCGGATGGCGGCGGGGGCGTGTCGAGTGGCCGGGGGCAGGTGCCTGGGGGCAGTGGCTTCCCGTCGAGTGGCGGTGGGGCCTTTCTGAACGGTGGCTCGGAGGCACCTGGTGGCGAGGGGCAGGTGCCCGGGGGGAGTGGCTTAACGCCGAGTGGCGGTGGAGCTTTCCTGAACGGCGGCTCGGAGACACCGAGTCGTGGCGGGCAGGTGCCTGGCGGCAGTGACGCCCCGGCGAGTGGCGGTGGGTCCTTCCTCAACGGTGGCTCGGCGGTGCCGGGTGGGGGCGAGGCATGGTCCGACGGGAGCGGGTCTTTGGCCCGTGGCGTGGCCCAGCGGAAGCCCGGTGGTGGAAGCGGGCCGAACGGCGGTGGAGCGCACTCGGGGCGGCCTGCGCCGCTGCCGGTGCGCGGGGCCCGTGCGGAGCGGCCGACCCCCGCCGAGGCCGTGCCCGGGATCAGGCCCGACGAACGCCGGCTGGTCGTGGAGCATGTGAGCACGCCACCCACCCCGCGTACCGGGACCGTGCGGGGCACCATGGGCAAGCCCCAACTGCCCAGGCGCCGCGCCCAGGAGCACATCGCACCCCAGCTGCGCGGCGGACCGGTGCCACGGCAGGACCCCGAGTACCCGGCCGGCCACGACCCGGGACTGATGGCGGCCTTCCAGCGCGGTATCAGCCTCGCCGAGGCCCAGCAGCACTTGGAGCACGCGCCCGGCGAACCGACCACGACACTGCCGTCGCCGCGTAGGGAGGCCGACCCCGTTGACCCCGCCCGCATCGATGCGGCACACACGGCGTCCACACACATGGACCCCACCCCTATGAGCTCCACCCCCATGAGCGCGCCCATCGACTCCGTGCACATGGGCCCCGCCCACATGGGTTCGGCCCAACCAGACACGGCGGCAACGGGCCGCACGTATACGGACACCTCTTACACAGACGCGGCCCACTCGGACACCGGCTCCACGGCATCCGCCCCCATTGACGCAACTCCCATGGAGCGGCCCCACATATCCGAGGCGCACGGTCTCGATCTCGACCGCACCACCCCCCGGCACGACGGGAGCGCACCCGCCGGATGACCACCCCCGCGTTCACCCCACCCCCCAGCGCTCCCGCAGACCTTCGTACCTCAAGGAGTCGATCCACCATGGCGAGCGAAGCGCCGACCGGCCATGTATCCGATCTCGACTGGCTGATGAGCGGCCTCGTGCAGCGCGTACCGCACACCCACAGCGCGGTCCTGCTGTCCTGCGACGGGCTCGTGAAGTCGGTCCACGGCCTCGACGGGGACAGCGCCGACCACATGGCGGCCCTGGCCTCCGGCCTCTACTCCCTCGGCCGCAGCGCGGGCGTCCGCTTCGGCGACGGCGGAGACGTCCGCCAGGTCGTCGTCGAACTCGACTCGACGCTGCTGTTCGTGACCACCGCGGGTTCCGGCACCTGTCTCGCCGTGCTGGCGGGACGTGAGGCCGACGCCGCCGTCCTCGGTTACGAGATGGCGATGCTCGTCAAGAGCGTGCGTCCCTACCTGGTGACCGCGCCCCGGCAGCACGCCGTCGAATCCCCGGCGATGAGGCCTTGAGCGTGGCTGCGGTCGGCGACGGGCCCTGGCTCGACGACGCGGCCGGGCGGCTGGTGCGGCCCTTCACGGTCAGCAACGGCCGCACCCGGCCGTCCATCGCGTTCGACCTGCTGTCGCACGTGATGGCGACCGGGGCCACCCCCATCGGCTACCTCGGCCCCGAGCACGCGCAGGCCCTCGACCTGTGCCGCGCGCCCGTATCGGTCGCCGAGGTCGCCGCCCATCTCAAGCTGCCGGCGGTGGTCACCAAGGTGCTGCTGTCCGACCTCGTCGACTGCGGGGCGCTGACCACCAAGCCCCCCGAGTTCACCCACAACCCGACTGACCGGGCTCTTCTGGAGGCAGTGCTCGATGGACTACGACGACAGCTCTGACCCCTTCCCCACCGCACTGAAGATCCTGGTGGCGGGAGGGTTCGGGGTAGGCAAGACGACCTTCGTGGGCGCGGTCAGCGAGATCGCTCCCCTCAGCACGGAGGAACTGCTCACCACGGTCAGCGCCGCGACCGACAGTCTCGAAGGTATCGAGAACAAGGTCGAGACGACGGTGGCCATGGACTTCGGCAGGATCACCCTCGATCCGGAACACGTCCTGTACCTGTTCGGCACGCCCGGGCAGGAGCGGTTCTGGTTCATGTGGGACGAACTCTCCGAGGGCGCGCTGGGCGCGGTGATCCTCGCCGACACCCGCAGACTGGAGGACTGCTTCGCGGCCGTGGACTTCTTCGAGCAGCGCGGCCTCGGATTCATCGTCGCGATCAACGAGTTCGACGGGGGGTATCGCTACGACCCCGAGGAGGTCCGAGCCGCCATCGACCTCCCGCCGGAGATCCCGATCGTGCGCTGCGATGCACGGATCTCCAGTTCCGGTGTGCAGACCCTGCTCACCCTCGTACGCCATCTCATCGCCCACAGCCCGGCGCCCGCGCCGAGCCATGGCGCCCACATGTGACCCCCGCACACACCGCCACGGAGCCGCATATGACCGACGTCCACAGTGACGGAACCCGCCCATGAGCTACGACCCACCACGCCCGGCCGGTCGTCTGCTGCTCACCCCGGAGGACAAGGAGGGCCCGGACCGGGCACGACGGTTGCGCCTGCTGGACCTCGGGGAGCGCCCGGAGCCTGCTCTGGACGCCTTCGCAGAGCGGCTCGCCGAGCAGACGGGGGCGCCGTACGCCATGGTGAACTTCATCGGCGAGAACCGGCAGTTCTTCGCCGGTCTCAGGATTCCCGTGGCCAGGCCCCCGGCGGACGGTGACGAGGCCAAACCGGAAGTGGGCCGCTATATGGCGCGCGACCATGGGTTCTGCCCCCATGTGATCGCCCGCCGCAAGGCGCTGGTCCTGGAGGACGTCCGTGACTACCCACGGTTCGCGGGCAACCCGGTCGTCGACGAATTCGGCATCCGTTCCTATCTGGGCGCGCCGCTCATCGACTCCACGGGGATGGTGCTGGGCACGGTGTGCGCGGCGGACGTGCACCCCCGGACCTGGGGGAAGTCCGGACTGGAGACCATCAAGTCGTCGGCGGCGGAACTGGTCGCGCGTCTGCAGCGACGGGAGGCCGACGGGCTCCCGGTGCTGTGACGGGCGAGACGGCCACATCACCAGCCGACCGGTCTAGTACTCACGTAGACTCGCTGTGTGGGACGTACCAGTGAGGCCAGGCAGAAGATCCTCGGTGCCGCGCGCTCGCTCATCGAGGGGCGCGGCTACTCGGCGCTGGGCGTGGCCGAGATCTGCAAGGCGGCCGGGGTGCCGAAGGGCAGTTTCTACTACTTCTTCGAGTCCAAGGAGGCCCTCGCGCTCGCCGTCGTCGACGAGCACTGGGCGGCTCAACGGCGGGATTGGGAAACCGTGTTGGGCACCGACGCGGACCCCCTGCTGCGGCTGCGCGGGCTCTTCGAGCAGACCGAGGCCGGCCAGCGTGCCGTCCAGGAGGGCTGCGGCACGGTCTCGGGCTGTCTGTTCGGGAACCTCGCTCTGGAACTGAGCAACCACGCCGAGCCCGTGCGCGGACGGCTGCAGGAGATCTTCGACGCGCAGGTCGACATGGTCGAGGCGGTCGTCGCCGAGGCCCGGGACCGCGGCGACGTCACCGTGTCCGACCCACGGGAGGCGGCACGGGCGGTGGTGGCCCAACTGGAGGGCCAGGTGATGTTCGCCAAGCTCTACAACAGCCCCCAGCGCCTGAGCCCCCTGTGGGACAACTGCCGAGCCCTGCTCGGCGCCGCAGGCTCCTGGACCCGATCCGCCGGGCAGGCCTAGTAACCGCGCCAGACGTTGTCGAACGCGGCGTCCTCGATGACCTTCCGCTGGCGTACGGCCTCCAGTTCCATCACCGCGTCCCCGACCGCGGCCAGCACGGTGGCCGCGTCGTCGGCGAGCTCCCCGGCCGGTTCGTCACCGATTCCGGCGGCGGACACCAGGGCGGCGAGGACGGGTTCGCCCGCCGCCCGGCGCTCCTCGGCCTGCCGCCTGGCCGCCGAGTCGACCAGTTCCGTCCGCCCGGTCCGCAGCGGGATCCGGCGGCCCCGTGAGCGGGCCGTCAGCCCGATCCGCTCCAGGTCGTCGACGTAGGCCGCGGACAGCCCGCGGCCCCGGCGCCACAGCCAGTCCTCGACCGACTCGTACGGCTCCTGCCGTACGAGCGCCTCGGCGGCCTCGTCCAACAGGCGGTCGCCCGTGGGGGATTGGGCCTGGGGCAGGATGCGGTCGCCGTCCAGGGCGAGGGCGTGGGCGTCGAGGAGATCGAGCACCTCGGCTCCCGCGAGAACGAGCGACAGATCGCCCTGCTCCACCGGCTTGTCGGCGGCCACATCGAGGACGACGATCGCGAGGTCCCGTGCGGTGGTCATCAGCGGCTCCATGTCAGTCGGCCGGGTGCGGCGGTGAGTGCTCAGGGGCCGGCCGCGGTGGGCCGGGCGTCCTCGGTCGATTCTCGCTGTTGCTCGGGGACTGTGTGTCCCCTTACGACCATGTGGTGCGGAAAGCCGATCCGCAGCACGGCGGCCGCTGCGGCCGCCGCCAGGACCACGAGGGCGGCCAGCAGGAGGGCCCGGTGGTAGCCGTGGTGCAGCAGCGGAGCGACGACCAGCGGGCCCAGGATCTGTCCGACCGAGTACCCGGCGGTCAGCAGGGCGACCGAGCGGGGGAACCGCAGGTGCGCTCCGGTGGCCAGGGCGAGCGAGCTGATGCCGATGAACGTGGCGCCGAACAGCACCGCCGACCCGAGGGCCGCGGCCGTACCGCCGACCAGAGCGGGCAGGGCGATGCCGGCCGCCTGGATCACGAGCGCCGTCAGCAGCAGTCCGGGGCGTGACCACCGGCGGCCCAGCCGGGCCCAAAGTGCCGAGGACGGCACGGCGGCCAGCCCCACGAGCACCCAGGCGCCGCTGCCGACCCAGCCGGGGGACTCCTGTCCGATGGCGGCGACCAGGAAGGTCCCGGCGACGATGTAGCCGACGCCCTCCAAGGTGTAGCTGACGAACAGCGCACCGAACCAGCGGTGCGTGCGGGGTCTCGCGCCGCTCCCGCCCGGGGCGGCGACGGACGCCTCCTGCGGCCGTAGATTCCACGAGGCGGCCGCGAGCAGCGTGGCCAGTACCGCGGCGGCCCACCAGGCGGTGCGCCAGTCGGCCGCGGACCGCAGCACCAGGACCAGCAGGCCGGACAGCGCGATGCCGCCGCCCACCCCGCCGAACGCCCAGCCGGCCAGGTGCGGCGGGTGGTCCCGCAGGTGGTGCAGGAGGGAGCCGGCCGCGACGACGAACACCAGGGCGCTCGCCACGCCCGCCAGCAGCCGCAGCAGGCTCCAGACGGTGGTGCTGTGGGTGAGGGGCATCGCGGCGAGCGTGCCGGTCAGCAGGGTCAGGGCGGCACGCAGTACGGTGCGCGACCGGATCAGTACGGGGGCCAGGATGCCCGCGAGGGCGCCGACCAGATAGCCGACGTAGTTGGCGGTGGCCAGGTTCGCCCCGGCGCCGGTGGACAGGCCCGCCTGGGTGTGCATCAGGGGCAGGATCGGGGTGTAGACGAAGCGGCCGACTCCCATGCCTGCCGCGAGCGCCGCCGCGGCCCGGAGAACATGACTCCAGGGGGACGAGGCGCTCACCTCGTGCCGGGGTCGTTGGGGTGCGGGGCGAGCGGGGTGACGGTGAGGGTCATCCACGGGCGCAGCGGCAGGGTGCCGAGCACCTTCTCGTGGAGCTCCTCCTCGTCGGCGGCCCGCCACACGCCGATGCTGCGCAACTCGCCCACGGGGCGCCACAGTCGGGCGAGACGGCCGGTGGCGGCCAGCTCCTTCGCGCGGACGGCCTCGGCGGCCCGCCGCCGGTCGACCTCCTCCTGTCCGGTGCCCTCGGGAACGGTGGTGGTGATCTCGACCAGGAACTCTCGCATGACGCGCTCCGCTCGTCGTCGGTGAACCCATGGTGCGCGCGTCACCTGCACCGATGCCACGACCGGCTTCCTCGCTGCTGATAGGCGCAGCCTCCCAGCGCGTACGATGGCGCCCGTGGAACTGCGCCAGCTGCGGTACTTCGTCGCCGTCGCCGAGGAACTGAACTTCGGCCGGGCCGCCGAGCGGCTGCTCATCGCGGGCCCCTCGCTCTCCCAGCAGATCAAGGCACTCGAACGGGACCTGGGCGTCCGGCTGTTCGACCGTGACCGCCGCAAGGTCTCCCTCACCCAGGCCGGTGCCGCCCTCCTCCCGCACACCCGCGCCCTGCTGGACCGAGCCGACGACCTCAAACGCCGGGCCGGCAGCCTGACCGGCTCGCAGTCGGTACGGCTCGGGTACGTCAACTGGCTTCCCCCGGACCTGATGTCGCGTACGGCAGCGGTGGCCCAGGTGCACCTCGACGCCTGGGTCGCCCCCTCCCACACCCAGGCCGCGCGTGTCGCCGACGGCAGCCTGGACCTCGCCGTCTGCTGGGTGCGCACCGAGGACCTTCGCAGGCAAGGGCTGCGGGCCCGGCTGATCGGCGCCGACCGGCTCTACGCCGTCGCCAGGGGCGGCGACAGCAGCGACGTACCCGACGTGGCGGCCCGGGACGTCCACGTGCTCATCGATGACGATCTCACCGCCTGGGCCGCCTGGAACGTGTACGCCGAAGAGCTCGCGCAGGCGACCGGCGCCCGTACGGTACGCATCTCCGACGGCGCGATCACCGGCCCCGCGTTCTTCGACCACGTGCGCCGCTGCACCCGCCCTGTCGTCAACTCGCCCAAGGGGCAGACCAGTCCGCTCCCGCCCGACCTCGTCCGCCGCGAGATCGTCGGACCGAAGGTCTACTGGACCTGGTCCCTGGTGTGGCGCGAGAAGGAGGAGCGCACCGGCGTCCTGGCCGTCGTCGACGCGCTGTGCGAGGGCGTCGGTGACCTCGGCATCCACGCCCCGGACGCCTGGCTGCCCGCCGACGATCCGTACGCGATCCCCGGCTGACCTGCACTGGGACGCAGTGCCTTCCAGGCCGTAGGAATCCGATCCTTCCGTCACCCCGTGGACGGGGCTACCTTCCCAATAGTCGACCGGTCGGCTAGTGCCGGTCACCGACTCGAAGAAGGTCACCATGAGCACGCAGAGCCAGAAGGTCGCGATCATCACCGGCGCCTCGCAGGGCATCGGCGCCGCCCTCGTCGAGGGCTACCGCAAGCTCGGCTACGCCGTCGTCGCCACCTCGCGCACCATCGCACCCGTCGACGACGCGGACGTCCTCACCGTCCAGGGCGACCTCGCCGACCCGGCCACCGCGGGGCGGATCGTGGAGGCTGCCGTGGAACGGTTCGGCCGTATCGACACCGTGGTCAACAACGCGGGCATCTTCGTCGCCAAGCCGTTCACGGAGTACACCGCCGAGGACTACGCCACCGTGACGGGCATCAACCTCGCCGGCGTCTTCCATCTCACCCAGCGGGCCGTCCCGCACCTGCTCGCCCAGGGCGGCGGTCACATCGTCAACATCACCACCAGCCTCGTCGACAACGCGGACTCCAGGGTCCCGTCCGTGCTGGCCTCGTTGACCAAGGGCGGTGTGCAGTCCGCCACCAAGTCCCTCGCCGTCGAGTACGCCACCCGCGGCATCCGGGTCAACGCCGTGTCGCCCGGCACCATCAAGACCCCCATGCACGCGGAGGAGACCCACGAGTTCCTCGCCGCGCTGCACCCGGTCGGACACATGGGCGAAGTGAGCGACATCGTGGACGCCGTGCTCTTCCTGGAGACGGCACCCTTCGTCACCGGCGAGATCCTGCACGTCGACGGCGGTATGAGCGCCGGACACTGACGAACCGTCAATTCATCCACCAAGGAGCGGACATGACCAGCTCGACGGACGCCATGGCGATCCTGAACGACGTCCTCGACCGGTGGAAGGCCGGCGTCGACGCCCACCAACCGGAGCGCGTGGCGGCCCTCTTCACCGAGGACGCGGTGTTCCAGGGACTGCACCCCTACAGCGTCGGACGGCAGGGCGTCGCCGAGTACTACGCCTCCCAGCCGCCCGGCCTGAAGGCGGAGTGCCGCATCCTCGAGACGCGGCGCCCCGCCGACGGCCTCGTCATGGGCTACCTGGACGTCGACTTCACGTTCACCGACCGGCCCGCACTCGCGGTCAAGCTCGCGGTGCTCGTGACCCGGGCGGGGGACGGCTGGTACATCAGCCACTATCAGGTCTCCCGCCTCGACCGGGGCCCGCAGCGGGCGTGAAGCGGAGCTGTGGCACCGCTTAAGAAATCCTCGATGGACCAGGACGGCGTCGTACGGCAGATTGCTGGGCGTTTCCACCCCTCGCACCCACAGGAGCCATGCCGTGAAGGCGCTGGTCAAGGAGAAGGCGGAGCCCGGACTGTGGCTCGCGGACGTCCCGGAGCCGGCCGTCGGCCCCGGTGACGTCCTGATCAAGGTGCTGCGCACCGGTATCTGCGGCACCGATCTGCACATCCGGTCCTGGGACGGGTGGGCACAGCAGGCGATCCGCACGCCCCTCGTTCTGGGCCACGAGTTCGTCGGCGAGGTCGTGGAGACCGGACGCGATGTCTCGGATATCGCCATCGGCGACCGGGTGAGCGGCGAGGGGCACCTTGTCTGCGGCAAGTGCCGCAACTGCCTCGCCGGGCGGCGGCACCTGTGCCGGGCCACGGTCGGGCTCGGCGTCGGCCGGGACGGGGCGTTCGCGGAGTACGTCGCACTGCCCGCCGCCAATGTGTGGGTGCACCGCGTCCCCGTCGAACTCGACGTGGCCGCGATCTTCGACCCGTTCGGCAACGCCGTGCACACCGCGCTGTCCTTCCCGCTGGTCGGTGAGGACGTGCTGATCACCGGCGCCGGGCCGATCGGACTGATGGCGGCGGCGGTCGCCCGGCACGCGGGTGCTCGCAACGTCGTCGTCACCGACGTCAGCGAGGAGCGCCTGGAACTGGCCCGCAAGATCGGGGTGAGCCTCGCGCTGAATGTGTCGGAGGCTCAGATTGTCGACGGGCAGAAGGAGTTGGGGCTGCGCGAGGGTTTCGACATCGGCCTGGAGATGTCCGGTCGGCCCGAGGCCCTGCGCGACATGATCGCCAACATGACGCACGGCGGCCGGATCGCGATGCTGGGACTGCCGGCCGCGGAGTTCCCGGTCGACTGGGCCCGGATCGTCACCTCGATGATCACCATCAAGGGCATCTACGGCCGGGAGATGTTCGAGACCTGGTACGCGATGTCGGTCCTCCTGGAGGGCGGCCTCGACCTCGCCCCCGTGATCACCGGCCGGTACGGCTACCGCGACTTCGAGGCCGCGTTCGCCGACGCGGCGAGCGGCCGCGGCGGCAAGGTCATCCTCGACTGGACCAACTGACTTAGGGATTGACGATGTTCGACTCCGTGCGCGACGACCTGCGCGCCACCCTCGACGAGATCCGCGCGGCCGGCCTGCACAAGCCGGAGCGCGTGATCGACACCCCGCAGTCCGCGACCGTGAACGTCTCCGCGGGCGGCCGCCCCGGTGAGGTGCTCAACTTCTGCGCCAACAACTACCTCGGCCTCGCCGACCACCCCGAGGTCGTCGCCGCCGCCCACGCCGCCCTGGACCGCTGGGGCTACGGCATGGCCTCGGTCCGCTTCATCTGCGGCACGCAGGAGGTCCACAAGGAGCTGGAGGCGCGGCTGTCCGCCTTCCTCGGCCAGGAGGACACGATCCTGTACTCCTCCTGCTTCGACGCCAACGGCGGTGTCTTCGAGACGCTGCTGGGCCCCGAGGACGCGGTGATCTCCGACGCCCTGAACCACGCGTCCATCATCGACGGCATCCGGCTGTCCAAGGCCCGCCGGTTCCGGTACGCCAACCGTGATCTGGCCGATCTGGAACGGCAGTTGAAAGAGGCCGCGAGTGCCCGGCGCAAGCTGATCGTCACCGACGGCGTCTTCTCCATGGACGGTTACGTGGCGCCGTTGAAGGACATCTGCGACCTCGCCGACCGGTACGACGCCATGGTCATGGTCGACGACTCGCACGCCGTCGGCTTCGTCGGCCCCGGCGGCCGCGGCACCCCCGAGCTGCACGGCGTCATGGACCGCGTCGACATCGTCACCGGCACCCTCGGCAAGGCGCTCGGCGGCGCCTCCGGCGGTTACGTCGCCGCCCGTGCCGAGATCGTCGCGCTCCTGCGTCAGCGCTCACGGCCGTACCTCTTCTCGAACACGCTCGCCCCGGTGATCGCCGCGGCCTCTCTGAAGGTCCTCGACCTGCTGGAGTCGGCGGACGACCTGCGGGTGCGGCTGCGGGAGAACACGGCCCTGTTCCGTCGCCGTATGACCGAGGAGGGCTTCGACGTCCTGCCCGGTGACCACGCCATCGCACCCGTGATGATCGGGGACGCCACCGAGGCAGGCCGTCTGGCGGAGCTGCTGCTGGAGCGCGGGGTGTACGTGATCGGCTTCTCGTACCCGGTCGTGCCGCGGGGGCAGGCGCGCATCAGGGTGCAGCTCTCGGCGGCCCACTCCACCGAGGACGTGAACCGCGCGGTCGACGCCTTCGTCGCGGCCAGGGCCGAGCTGGCGGCCTAGTCCGGACGTATTGCGATAATCGATCCCATGATCGAGGCGCGGCGGCTCCACATCCTCCGTGCGGTGGCCGACCACCGCACGGTCACGGCGGCTGCCGCCGCGCTGTATCTCACCCCCTCCGCGGTCTCGCAGCAGCTCACGGCCCTGGAGCAGGAGACCGGCCACCGGCTCGTCGAGCGCGGGGCGAAGGGTGTACGGCTGACCCCGGCCGGCGAGATCCTGCTCAGCCACACCAACGCGGTCCTCGCCCAGCTGGAGCGGGCGGAGGCCGAGCTGGCCGCCTACAGCTCGGGCGCGGCCGGCACGGTCACGGTCGCCTCCTTCGCGACCGGGATCGCCCTGGTCGTGGCACCCGCGCTGGCCCGTCTCGCCTCGACGGCCCCCGGCATCCACCTCCGTGTCCAGGACGCCGAGGGCGACGCCAGCCTGCCGATGGTCCTCGACCGGCAGGTCGATGTGGCGGTCGCCGTGGAGTACCGCGGGGCTCCGCCCGCCGACGATCCCCGCCTGGCCCACGTACCCCTGTACGCCGAGCCCTTCGACGCGGTCGTCCCGGTGAGCCACCGGCTGGCCGACGCGGGCGAGGTGCCGCTGGCCGAGCTCGCCAAGGACCCGTGGATCGGCCCCTACCCGGGCAACCCCTGCCATGACGTCGTGGTCCTGGCCTGCGAGAACGCCGGATTCCAGCCGCGTCTGGAGCACTCGTCGGACGACTTCCGCGCGGTGGTGGCACTGGCGTCGGCGGACGCGGGGGTGGCGTTGGTGCCGCGATCGGCGCTGATCGGGATGGACCTCACCGGGGTCGTCGTACGGCCGGTGGACGGGATCGCCCCGACGCGCCGGGTCTTCGCGGCCGTGCGGCGGGGAGCGGAGGAGCACCCCCTCATCCGACCTGTGCTGGACGCGCTCGGAGCCGTTGCCGGGGAGTAGGGGGCCGGTCACGCTAGCGGGTTTCTCGTATGTGGGATAGTTTCCCGAATATGAAACACGACGAACCCGGGCCCGACCCCGTCGACACCCGCCTCGGCGTCCGACTCGCCGCCCTGCGGGCCGAACGGGGCTGGTCTCTGGGCGAGTTGGCCGAGCGCAGCGGTGTCAGCAAGTCCACCCTGTCCCGCGCCGAGCGGGCCGAGATCAGCCCCACCGCCTCGCTGTTGAACCGGCTGTGCGGGGTGTACGGGCGGACCATGTCCCAGCTGCTCAGCGAGGTCGAGGCCGAGCCCGCGCTGCTGATCCGGGGCGCCGACCAGACGGTGTGGGAGGACCGGGCCTCCGGGTTCGTACGGCGGTCCGTGTCGCCGCCGCACGCCGGGCTGCGCGGCGAACTCGTCGAGGGACGGCTCGCCGCCGGTGCCGACATCGCCTACGACCGGCCGCCCGTGCCGGGCCTGGAGCAGCACATCTGGGTTCTGGAGGGTGCGCTCGACGTCACCGCCCAGGACGCCGAGCACCACCTCGGCACCGGGGACTGTCTGCGGCTGCGGGTGTGGGGACCGACGCGGTTCCGGTGCGCGGGTCCCGACCCGGTGCGGTATGTGCTGGCGGTGGTCCTGCCGTGAACGTCACCCGCCTTGACGAGGTCCAACTGCTGGACCGTGTGGACGAGTTGGCCGATCTGCTGGTCGACACGGTGGACGGCGGCGCCTCCGTCGGGTTCCTCGCACCGATGGACCGGGCGGCGGCCGTCGGCTGGTGGAAGGAGCGTGCGGACGCGGTGGCCGCGGGGTGTCTGGCGGTGTGGGCGGCGGACAACGGTCACCGCGCGGTCGGTACCGTCAGCCTGGCCTTCCCCGACAAACCCAACTCCCGCCACCGCGCGGAGCTGGTCAAGCTGATGGTGCACCGGGACGCGCGCGGGCACGGTCTCGGGCGGCGGCTCCTCGGCATCGCGGAGGAGGCCGCTCGCACGGCCGGAATCACCCTGCTGCACCTGGACACCGAGACCGACAGCCCCGCCGAGCGCCTCTACGGCGGCGCCGGATGGACCCGGGCCGGAGTCATCCCCGACTACGCGGCCGACCCCGCCGGGGAGCTGCGGCCGACCACCCTGTACTACAAGCGGCTCGGGGCGACCGCTCCGACCAGGTGATTGTCAGTGGCAGCCGCTACGGTGCCTGTCATGCCGGACGCCGAAGACGTACGCCGTGTCGCCCTGTCCCTGCCGGACACGACGGAGAAGATCGCCTGGAGCATGCCCACGTTCCGGGTCGCGGGGAAGATGTTCGCCACGCTGCCCGAGGACGAGACCTCCCTCGCCGTGCGCTGTCCGAAGGAGGAGCGCGACGAGCTGGTGCTGGCCGAGCCGGGGAAGTTCTGGATCGCCGATCACGAGGCACAGTTCGCGTGGGTGCGCGCCCGCCTCGCCGCGATCGAGGACGAGGGCGAACTGCGGGACATCCTCGCCGACTCCTGGCGGCAGGCGGCGCCGACCGGGCTGCTCGACGCGTATCCGGGGCTGGGGCTGCCCGATCCGCCCAGGGGGTGAGGTGGGCGAAAGGGGTGCGCGACCACCGACCCGAGTGCGGTATGGTTTCTCTGCACGTTCGGCCAGGGGAAAGCCCAGGTCAGGCGGGCACCGGGACGTGGCGCAGCTTGGTAGCGCACTTGACTGGGGGTCAAGGGGTCGCAGGTTCAAATCCTGTCGTCCCGACCAGCTTCACGCAGGTCGGAGGCCGTTTTCTCAGGGATGAGAAAACGGCCTTTTCCGTATTCCGTGGGACGCCCGTCAGGCGACCCGCGGCCCGCCGTACTCGCTCATCGCGTCGATGAGCCAGCGTGCCAGGTAGTCGGCGAACGAGGACCGCGGAAGCAGTCGGTACGTCGGAGAGTCGTCGAGCTGCCAGAGCAGTACCGCGATGGGGCCCACCGTGGTCGACACCGCGCGGCCGGGCCCGAAGGCTCGGGGGTGCAGGTCCAGCGGGCAGCCCTTCTCCAGCACCTCCCGGGCGGCCGGCCCGCTCAGCTCCAGCGTGGTGCGGTTCGCCGAGACGTCCACGACCGAGCCGGGAGCACCGTCGAGGGCCTGCCGTAGCTGGGTGGTCACGGCGCCCGCGTCGGC
This sequence comes from Streptomyces doebereineriae, assembly GCF_031845645.1. Lineage (NCBI taxonomy): Bacteria > Bacillati > Actinomycetota > Actinomycetes > Kitasatosporales > Streptomycetaceae > Streptomyces > Streptomyces doebereineriae. The sequence continues at coordinate 260,305 of NZ_JAVREZ010000008.1, read as the reverse complement.
CCGGGACAGCACGAGCCACTCGTCGGGGCCGAGCCACATGATCGTATGGAGGCTCGAGGCGGCGGTGTCGCCGCACCGGCGGGGGAGCGGCGCCCCCAGGGTCCTGCCGATCCGGTCGGCCGCCGCGGACGCGGGGTCGACCCGCACGTTCACCATCGTGACGAACAGCAGTTCGGCCAGGGTGACGCCCCGGGCGCCGCTGACGGCGGCGGCGCCCATCCGCTCCTGAAGGTGGGACAGGGGGCTCGTGCGCAGGGCCACCGGTCCCTCCGTGATCGGTTCAGCCATCTCGCCGGGTCCCTTCGGGGTCGTAGAGGACGAAGTCGGTCACCTCGACCGGCACCAGGGCCTCGCCCACCGGGGCGAGCAGCGTCTGGCCCTTCCTCGCCTGTCCGTCGGCGACGAGGGCGAGGGCGAAGGGGCGGCCAAGGGCCGGACTGTGGTAGCTGGAGGTGACGTGGCCGAGCATCGGCACGGGCACGGTCTCCAAGGAGACGTCCGCCGCGACGAGTTGGGTGCCCTCGGGCAGCCGGGTCGTGCGGTCGGCCGGGAGCAGGCCGACCAGCTGCTTGCGGTCGGTGCGGGCGGTGTCGGCGCGGGCGAAGGACCGCTTGCCGATGAAGTCCTTCTGCTTCGACACCACCCAGCTCATCCCCGCGTCCTGCGGGGTGACCGTGCCGTCGGTGTCCTGGCCGACGATGATGTAGCCCTTCTCGGCCCGCAGGACGTGCATCGTCTCGGTGCCGTACGGGGTGATGCCGTACGGCCGGCCGATCGCGTCCACCTCCTCCCAGACCGCCAGGCCGTACCACGCGGAGACGTTGATCTCGTAGGCGAGTTCGCCGGAGAAGGAGATCCGGCAGATCCGGGCCGGGACGCCGGAGGCCAGGGTGGTCTCGCGGAAGGCCATGAAGGGGAACGCTTCGGCGGACAGATCGACGTCAGGGGCCAGACTCGCAACGACCTCGCGTGAGTGGGGGCCGACGACGGCGATCGTCGCCCACTGCTCGGTCACCGAGGTGCAGTGCACGTCGAGTTCGGGCCACTCGGTCTGCAGCCACTCCTCCAGCCAGTCCAGGACGCCCGCGGCGCCGCCGGTCGTGGTGGTCATGAAATAGCGGTTGTCGTCGAGTCGCAGGGTCACACCGTCGTCGAAGATCATGCCGTCGGGCTTGCACATGACGCCGTAACGGGCATTGCCCGGCTTGAGCTTCTTGAAGGCGTTCGTGTAGATCCGGTTGAGGAACTCGCCCGCGTCCGCGCCCCAGATCTCGATCTTGCCCAGGGTGGAGGCGTCCATGAACGCCACCCCCTCCCGGGCCGCCCGGCACTCGCGCGCCACGGCCGCGTCCATGTCCTCACCGGTCTGCGGGTAGTACCGGGGGCGCTTCCACTGACCGACGTCCTCGAACTCCGCGCCGTGCGCCACATGCCAGCTGTGCAGGGACGTGGTCCGCTCCGGATCGAACAGCTCGCCGCGCTCACGCCCGGCCAGGGCGGCGAAGGCGATCGGTGTGTACGGCGCCCGGTACGCCGTGGTGCCGATCTCTCCGAGCGAACCGCCGAGGGCCTCGGCGATCACCCCGATCGCGTTGACGCCGGACGTCTTGCCCTGGTCGTTGGCCGTGCCGAGCGAGGTGTACCGCTTGACGTGCTCGACTCCGCGCATTCCCGCGCCGGTGGAGCGCCAGACGTCGGCGACGGTGACATCGCGCTGGAGGTCGACGAAGTGGCTGTCCCAGGTGCCGGGTTCGCCGTCGGAGGTGGGCACCAGCCACAGGGCGCGGGTCGGGCCGGGTGCGGGCCGCGCGACCTCGTCCGGTACGGGCACCTGGAAACCTGCCGCTGTCGCCGCCAGCGCTCCGGCCCGTGCCCCCTCGGCCAGACAGCCGTCCAGGTCGTACGTCCCCCGGGCCGCCCCCACGACCTGCTGATCCCGTACGGCCCCCTCCGGCACGAACGCGGCGAGCCCGGAGTCCCAGCGCAGCCGCCCCTGGCGCTGGCTGTGCAGATGCACCACCGGGCTCCAGCCACCCGAGACGGCGAGCAGATCGCAGTCGAACGACTCCGCCTCACCGGCGAGTTGGCCCTCGGGGTCGAGAGCCTGCACGGTGACGGAGGTGATCCTGTGCTCGCCCGCCGTGTCGATCACCGCGCTGCCCGTCAGCACCCGCACCCCGGTCGCCGCGGCGACCTCGGCGGCCCGGTCGGACAGTTCGGGGCGCGCGTCCGCGACGACGGCGACGGGGATCCCGGCGGCGCACAGATCGGCGACGGTGTCGTAGGCACTGTCGTTGTTCGTGCTCACCACGGCTCGCGAACCCGGTGCCACGGCATACCGGTTGAGATAGGTGCGCACGGCCCCGGCGAGCATCACGCCGGGCCGGTCGTTGCCCGCGAAGACCAGCGGACGTTCGTGCGCGCCGGTCGCGAGGACCACCTGGCGGGCCCGGATGTGCCACAGCCGCTGCCGCGAGACGCCTTCGGGGGCTTCTGCGCCGAGGTGGTCGGTGCGCCGCTGCAGTGCCAGCACATAGTTGTCGTCGTACGACCCGAAGGCCGTGGTCCGATGCAGTACGACGGCCTCGGGCGCGGCGTCGAGCGCGGCGCGCAGCTCGTCGGCCCGCTCCCGGTCGGCGGGCTCGGGCTGCTCGTCGACGAGGAGCACGCGGGCGCCGGAGGCGGCGGCAGCGGCGGCGGCCGCGAGACCGGCCGCCCCCGCGCCGACGACCAGGACGTCGGTGTGGACGTACTTCTTGTCGTAGACGGCGGGATCCGGAGTGGGGTCGAGTCGGCCCATTCCCGAGAGCGTGGTGGCGGACAGGCCGTCGTACAGCTCGACGGTCGTGGCGGGGAGCATGCCCTCCGAGCACGAACCGCCCAGCTGGACCAGGGCGTTCGGCTCTTCGACACCCGCGGTGACGATGCCGCGCGGGCGGCCGCGGTAGAGCGAGGGGGCGACCTCGACGAGCCCGTTCGCCAGCATCGCGGAGGCGAGGGTGTCGCCGGGGTGACCGGTCAACTCCCGTCCGTCGACGGTGAATCGCAGCAAGGTGCCGCGGTCGACATGGCCGCCTCGCGGCAGCCGGAAGCGCTGGTCGGTCATCGGTTCCCTCCCGGGCGTGGCTCGTCGGGCCGGTACGAGGTCAGCACCTCGTGGGTGGCGGTGTCGCGCAGGACGTTGAACCAGCGGCGGCAGCCGATGCTGTGCATCCACCGTTCCGCGAAGGGGCCCTTGGGGTTGTCGCGGTAGAAGACGTACTCGGCCCACTGCTCGTCGGTGAGGTCGGCGGGGGACTCGGGGTGGGGGACATGGGCCTGACCGCCGTAGTGGTACTCGGTCTCGTTCCGCGGTCCGCACCATGGGCAGGTGATCAGCAGCACGGCGTTCTCCTCAATGCCTCAGTGGGCCACGGCTGCTGCGCCGTGTTCGTCGATCAACGCGCCTGTTGTGAAGCGGTCGAGGGCGAAGGGAGCGTTCAGCGGATGCGGTTCGCCCGTGGCGATGGTGTGGGCGAAGGTCCAGCCGGCCGCCGGAGTGGCCTTGAAACCGCCGGTTCCCCAGCCGCAGTTGACGTAGAGGTTCTCGACCGGCGTGCTGCCGATGATCGGCGAGGCGTCCGGAGTGACGTCGACGATGCCTCCCCAGGTGCGCAGCACATGCGCCCTCGCGAAGATCGGGAACAGCTCGACGGCGGCGGCCATCTGCTGCTCGATCACATGGAACGAGCCGCGCTGGCCGTAGCCGTTGTACGAGTCGACGCCCGCGCCCATCACCAGCTCGCCCTTGTGGGCCTGGGAGACGTAGACGTGCACGTGGTTCGACATGACGACGGTCGGATGCACCGGCTCGTGCAGCTCGGAGACCAGCGCCTGCAGGGGGTGGGACTGCACCGGCAGCCGTACGCCCGCCCGCTCGGCCAGCACGCTGCTGTGCCCGGCGGCGGCGAGACCGACCCGGCCGGCGTGGATGCGGCCGCGGTTGGTGTCGACGCCCACGACCCGGTCGCCGTCCTTGAGGAAGCCGGTGACCTCGCAGCCCTGGATCAGGTCCACGCCCAGCTCGTCGGCGCGGCGGGCCAGCGCCCAGGCGACGTGGTCGTGCTTGGCGATGCCGGCCCGGGGCTGGAAGGTGGCGCCGAGCACCGGATACCGGGTGCGGGACGAGACGTTGAGGATGGGACAGACCTTGGCGACCTCGTCCGGCTCCAGCCATTCGGCGTCGACGCCGTTGAGGCGGTTGGCGTTGACGCGGCGCACGCCCTCGCGGACGTCCTGCGGGGTGTGCGCGAGGTTGAGGACACCGCGCTGGCTGAACAGGAAGTCGTAGTCCAGTTCCTCCGGGAGCCGCTCCCACAGCTTCAGCGCGTGCTCGTAGATCGCCGCGCTCTCGTCCCACAGGTAGTTGGAGCGGATGATCGTGGTGTTGCGGGCCATGTTGCCGCCCGCGAGCCAGCCCTTCTCCAGGACGGCCACGTTGGTGATGCCGTGGTTCTTGGCGAGGTAGTAGGCGGTGGCCAGGCCGTGCCCGCCCGCGCCGACGATGACGACGTCGTACGAGGAGCGCGGCTCGGGGTTGCGCCAGAGGAAGTCCGGGTGTTCCGGCAGCGGTTCGGCGGTCATGCCGGGCCTCCGTCGAGGTGGGGGTAGAGCGGGAAGGCGGCGGCGAGCTTCTCGACCCGGGCGCGCAGTTCGTCGTCGGGCCGTTCGCCCTTCAGGGCCTCGGCGATGATGTCGGCGACCTCGCGGAACTCCGTCTCGCCGAAGCCGCGGGTGGCCAGGGCGGGCGTACCGATCCGCAGGCCCGAGGAGACCATCGGCGGGCGCGGGTCGAAGGGCACGGCGTTGCGGTTGACGGTGATGCCGACGCGGTGCAGCCGGTCCTCGGCCTGCTTCCCGTCGAGCTCGGAGTTCCGCAGGTCCACCAGGACCAGGTGGACTTCGGTGCCGCCGGTCAGCACGGTGATCCCGGCCTCGGCGACGTCGTCGGCCAGCAGCCGGCCGGCGAGGATCTTCGCTCCCCGCAGCGTGCGCCGCTGACGCTCCTTGAACTCCTCGCCCGCCGCCACCTTGAAGGCCACCGCCTTCGCCGCGATCACGTGCTCCAGCGGGCCGCCCTGCTGGCCCGGGAAGACCGCAGAGTTGATCTTCTTGGCCAGGTCGGCGCGGCTGAGGATGACACCGCCGCGCGGGCCGCCGAGGGTCTTGTGGGTGGTGGTCGTGACGACGTCGGCGTACGGCACCGGGCTCGGGTGCAGGCCCGCGGCCACCAGGCCGGCGAAGTGGGCCATGTCCACCATCAGATACGCGCCCACCGCGTCGGCGATCCGGCGGAACGCGGCGAAGTCCAGCTGCCGGGGGTAGGCCGACCAGCCCGCGACGATCATCTTGGGCCGGTGGGCGAGCGCGAGCTGCTCCACCTCGTCCATGTCGACGCGCAGGTCGGACTCGCGCACGTGGTAAGGGACGACGTTGTAGAGCTTGCCCGAGTAGTTGAGGCGCATGCCGTGGGTCAGGTGCCCGCCGTGCGCCAGGTCGAGGCCGAGGATCGTGTCGCCTGGCTTGAGCAGGGCGAACATCGCGGCCGCGTTGGCCTGGGCGCCCGAGTGCGGCTGGACGTTCGCGGCCTCGGCGCCGAAGAGCTCCTTCACCCGGTCGATGGCCAGCTGCTCGATGACGTCGACGTGTTCACAGCCGCCGTAGTAGCGGCGGCCCGGGTAGCCCTCGGCGTACTTGTTGGTCAGGACCGAGCCCTGGGCCTCCATCACGGCGGCCGGGGCGAAGTTCTCCGAGGCGATCATCTCGAGAGTGGACTGCTGGCGGTGCAGTTCGGCGGCCACGGCGGTGGCGACGTCCGGGTCGAGCTCGCCGAGGGGCAGGGAGAGCGGGGAGGTGGGCGTGGTGAGCGACGTACTCGTTGCCATCTGTGCACCGTCCTGAGAGCCAGCTAATGAGCAACTGATATATCAGCCTGTGCGGTAAGGTATGGGAGCTCGCCGCACAGGTCAAGGGGGCATCCATGCAGCAGGTCGCGACCCAGCTCGAGGAGCTGTCCCTCGCGGAGCGCGCCTACCGCGCCATCCGGGACCGGCTCGTCATGCTCGAGATCCGTCCCGGCGCGCCGATCAACGAGGAGCAGCTGGGGCAGTCCCTCGGCGTCGGACGCACGCCCGTGCGCGAGGCACTCAAACGGCTCCAGTACGAGCGCCTGATCACGACCTACCCCCGCCGCGGCACCTTCGCCACCGAGGTCAACATCACCGACCTCGCGCACATCTCCGAGGTGCGCCAGGAACTGGAACCCCTGGCCGCGGCGCAGGCCGCGCGGCGTGCCACGGCCACCGACCGGGCCGACCTGACGGCCCTGCGGCGGGAACTCGAAACCGCCCGGACCCCAGGGCGGGACTCCGGCGAACTCATGCACCTGGACCTCCAGGTCCACCGCGCCATCTACACCGCCACGCACAACCCCTACCTGGAGGACACCCTCGTCCGCCACGACAATCTGGCCACCCGCATCTGGTGCCTGTTCGTGGACCGGCTCGCCGACATGGCCGGACACGTCGAGGAGCACGGACCGCTGATCGAGGCGATCGTCGCCGGTGACGCCGACACGGCGGCGCGGCTCGCCCGTAGTCACGTCGCGGGCTTCGAACAGGCGATCCGCGAGGCGATCTGAGACCGGCGGTCTCTCAGGCCCCTCCGGGACTGATCAGTGCGCGGCCGACTCCGGGTGCGGGCACGTCAGGTGGGGGGCGTACGTTGTCATCCGGCGTCTGTGGGCGGTCAGTTGAGAGGACAACGTAAGTGACGGGAAGTCTGTCTCGTAGGGCGGTGCTGGGCGGCATTGCCGGTGGAGCCGCCCTGTTGGCGGCGGGGGCCGGGTCGGCCGCGGCCGCCGGACCGGTCCGGGAGCCGTATGTTCCGTTGACCGTGGGCGGTGGGGGCGGCCCGGTGGCGACGGACCGCGTCCATGTGCTGAAGGTCGGCCCCGACACGGCCCGCACGGTGCTGGTGATGGTCCCGGGGATGTTCGGGGCGGCGAACGACTTCCGGTGGGCGGCCCGGGACCTCGTCGCGGCCGTGCCGGGAGTGCAGGTGTGGGCGTTCGACCGGCGGGAGGAGAACCTGGCCGATCGTTCGGGCTTCCGCACCGCCGACCCGGCCGCGTACTACCTCGACGGTCACTACCACTCGCAGGACCCCGCGGCCTCCGCCTTCGCCGCCGGGTGGGGCCTGACCCGCACGCTGGAGGATCTGCGCGCGGTCGTACGGGCCGCCGCCCGGGGTGGGCGGCGGGTGGTGCTCGGAGGCCACTCATGGGGAGCGACCACCGCCATGGCGTACGCCGCCTGGGACTTCGACGGCTGCCCCGGGTACCGGGACGTGGCCGCCCTGGTGCTGGTCGACGGCGGAGTGCGCGGTGCGTTCGACGGGACGGGGGAACCGGTCGCCGACTCGCCGGAGCAGGTGAAGGAGCGGCTGGCGGCCATCGAGGACGGCGCGGTCTTCGACATGACCCTGAGCGCCGTGGGACTGGGTGACCGGGCGGAGAGCACCCAGATCTGGTACCAGCTCGCGGGGTGGTACGCCCACCGCGACCCGGACGGCCCCTCGGTCCTGCAGCCCCGCATGCCCGACGCCCTGCGGCCGCCGGTCCCGGTCACCAACGCGGCCCTCCTGGGCACCCTGGTGGACGCCGGCATCGGCTGGCCGAACGACATCAGCGTGCACTCGGGACATCTGGCCGACAGTGGTGAACCGCGCGGCTGGGTCGACGCGGGCATCACCCCCATCGGCCGGGTCGCCGCCGCGTACGCGGGCGGCCCCGAACCGGCCGTGTGGGAGTGGTACTGGCCGGCCCGGCTGTCGGTCGACCTCGACGTCACCGACTTCTACGCCGAGACCGACACGGCCCGCTCACTGGGCCTGCGGCTGAAGCACGCCGCAGGCATGGACGTCCCGCTGTACGCCTTCCAGACGAGCTACGCCAAGGGAACGATCGTCTCGGCGGCCCGCGAGGTCGTCGCCGACTCGCGCATCCCGTACGCGACGTACGAGACGGACAACGGGATGAACCACCTCGACCCGCTGTTCGCCGCCCCGCAGCACAACACGTTCACCCGCACCCTCGCACCGTTCCTCTCCCGACTACTCGCCTGAGGGCGCGGTCAGCGTGACCCCGAGCGCCACCGGGGTGCCGAAGTTCGGAGTGCCGTCGGCGTTCCAGGTGAACTTCTGCGCCCTGGTGGTGCGGTTCATGTCGCAGCCGCCGCTCGCGGAACTGTTGGCGTGGTAGACGATCCAGTCCTCGGTGCCGTCGGGCGACTTGAAGAAACCGTTGTGGCCGGGGCCGTACACGCCATTGGCGTTGGACCGCTGGAAGACCGGGTTCGGCGACTTGACCCACGAGGAGGAGCTGAGTGGATCGCCGCCGTTGTAGGTGAGCATCCCCAGCTTGTAGTCGGGCGTGGAGCAGTGGCTGGCCGAGTAGACGATGAACGTCCTGCCGCCCCGCTGGAGCACCTCGGCACCTTCGTTGACCGCGCCACCCACCGTTTCCCAGCTGTAGGTGGGCGTGGACAGCACACGCCGGGCGCCGCTCGCCGTCCAGGGGTTGGACAACGGCCGGATGAACATGGGCTGTGAACCGTTGTAGAAGGTGCCCAACAGATAGAGCTGACCGTTGAGTTGCAGGATGCCCGGGTCCAGTTCCCAGGTGTTGTCCTGGGTGGGGTCGAGCAGGTCGGCCTTGAAGCTGTAGGGGCCCATGGGGTCCAGTCCGGCGCTCTCCAGCACATGGATGCGCTGGGTGCCGAGGTCGTACGGCTCGCGCCCGGCCGTGTAGTAGAAATACCAGCGCTTCCCGTTGGGCCCGTCGAGCAGGTGGAACTCCGGAGCCCACATCGTGCCCGCCCCGTTGGGCCGGGTCAGGTTGAAGATCACCTGGTCGGAGGCGGTGGCGAGCCCCGCGAGGGTGCTCGCCTTGCGCATGGTGACCGTCGAGTTCCAGGTCGTCGTGGCGAGGTAGTAGGAACCGTCGTAGTACGTCAGCCAGGGGTCGGGCCCGTGCTGCGAGAGCGGGTTGGTGAAGGTGCCCGGGCCGGTGCCGCCGCCGGTGAAGGCGGGCAGTCGCCACACGCGGCCGCCGCTTGTGGCGCACGGCAGTTGGACCAGGCTGGTGTTCGAGGCCGACGAACCACCGCTCGGCGCCACGCACTTGCCGGAGCCGACGGACACCAGGTTGAAGGTCTTGTCGGTACCCGCGACCGTCACCGGGACGAGCCGCCACTGCTGGTTCGTCGCGCCGTGGCAGGGCCACTGGATGATCGCCGCGTTGTCCGCCGTGGAGGCGCCGTTGACGTCGACGCACTGACCGGACCGGGTGGTGATCGTGTACGTGTCGCTCGTACCGGAGACGGGTGTGTAGACGATGTTCTGGTCGGCGCCCGACGAGCAGGTGCCGGTCCATCCAGAAGTCGGTGCCCGAGCTCTCCGCGTCGTAGATGGCCCGCATCATGTCGCCGGTGGTCTGGGCGACGGGCGGAGCGGGGATCGCGGGCCCGGTGAAGGTGGGGAACCCGATGGTCTGCGCGGCCCGGGCGGGGGCCGCGAGGGAGACGGAGCACAGGAGGAGCGCCAGGATCACGAGGAGGCGCTGGGGGACGGTCCCGGTTCGCCTTCGCGGCGCAGTTCGTCTTCGCATCGGATGCTCCCCTTTGCTGAAACGACCTAAAAGGTTTTCGCAACGTAGGAGCGAGCTGATGGAGTGTCAAGAGAGGTGGGTGAGGACCGAGTTCGGCAACCGCATGGTTCAGGACAGGTGAGCCGTGGACCCCCGGATCACAACCCGGCACGGCAGCGTCTCGACCCCCGAGCGGGGAATGCCGTCGATCGCCCCGAACAGTGCCTGGGCGGCCGCCCGGCCGACCTGCTCCAGGTTCATGTCGACGCTCGTCAGCGGCGGCCGGGAGGCCGAGGTCAGGACCTGCCAGTTGTCGAAGCCCATGACCGCCACGTCCTCCGGCACCCGGTGCCCGCGCTCCCGCAGGACCTCGATGACCCCGCGCGCGATCTGGTCGCTGCCGCACAGCACCGCGTCCACCTCGGAGTGCCCCTCCAGCAGCATCGCGGTGGCCGCCCGTCCCCACCCTTCCGACCACTCCGCGAAGCGCGGTTCCCCGACGAAGTCCAGCCCCGCGCCCGCGAGCGCCTCCCGGGCGCCGTCCGCCCGGTCCCGCGCGGCGAGATAGCCCGGGTCGCCGGTGATGTGCGCGATCCGGGTGCGCCCGCAGGCCAGCAGGTGCTCGACCGCGATCCGGCCCGCGTCCACGTTGTCGGGCACGATCGACAGATCGGCCGGGTCGTCGGAGGGGGCGTACGCGTACACGACGGGAACGGGCAGGTCGCGGCCCAGGGAGGGGCGTGGATCGGTCCGGCTGCCCACCACGATCAGCCCGTCCACCCGGCGCCCGAGCAGCGCGCGCACATGGTGCTGCTCGCGGATCGCGTCACCGCGCGCGTCGCACAGGAACACCGCGACCTCGCCCGCGCCGAAGGCGTCCTCGGCGCCCATGAGGATCGGGATGCTGAACCTGCCCTCCAGGTCGCTGGTGAGCAGTCCGACGGTGCCGGTCCGCCCGGCGAGCAGTCCCCGGGCCAGCTGGTTGGGCCGGAACGACAGCCGCTCCGCCGCCTCGATCACCCGCTGCCGGGTCTCGGCGCGCACCTGACTGCGGCCGTTGAGGGCCTTGGACGCCGTGGCCACCGAGACGCCGGCGAGCCGGGCGACGTCGGTGAGGGTGGCGGTGTGCGAACGAGCGGGGCCGGGGGCGGGTGTCATACGGGGGTCTCCTGTCTCGCGTCGCGCACTCTCAACCGTACGCGAGAATTTTCGCTCGCCCACCTGAACTCGTTGTTCTGCGCGGGGGATTGACGGGCATTGAGCTCGGTTCTAGCTTGACGAAAGCCTTTTCGGCTCGTTTCTTCCGGGTGCTCGTCACGTAGGGGGATCGTCATGGGGAGCCCGTTCGGATCGCGTGGACCCGTCAGCCGACTCGTCACCGCCGCAGTCGCCCTGGTCGCCACCGTCGGCCTGGCCACGGCCTGCGGATCGGGGGACGACGACTCCGGCGGCGGGAGAGGGGGTGCAGCGGACGCGAAGGGGGTCGACGACGGCGCCACGCTGACGATGTGGACCCGCGCGGCGACCCGCCCGCAGAGCGAGGCCCTGGTCAAGGCGTACAACGCCCACCACAAGAACAAGGTCGAACTGACCGTCGTCCCCACCGACGACTACCAGGCCAAGGTCGGCGCGGCCGCCGGCTCCAAGGACCTCCCCGACCTGTTCGCCTCCGACGTGGTGTTCGTCCCGAACTACACCTCCAGCCGGCTCTTCGCCGACCTCACCGACCGCATCGACGCCCTGCCCTTCGCGGACGACCTCGCCCAGTCGCACATCAAGGCGGGCACGTACGACGGCAAGAAGTACGTCGTCCCGCACACCCTCGACCTCTCGGTGCTCTTCTACAACAAGGACCTCTACCGCCGGGCGAAGCTCGACCCCGGCAAGCCGCCCACCACCATGGCCGAATGGGACCAACAGGCCAGGGCCGTGGACAAGTTGGGCGGTGGCGTCAGCGGCACCTTCTTCGGCGGCAACTGCGGCGGCTGCGGCGTCTTCACCTGGTGGCCGTCGATCTGGGCCGCCGGCGAGGACGTACTGAACAAGGACGGCACCGAGGCCCTCCTGGCCTCCGACACCGCCGAGAAGGTCTACGACACCTACCGCGGCTGGGTCCAGGACGACATCGTGGCCCCCGGCGCCCGCGACGAGACCGGTGTGACCTGGACCGGAGTCTTCCCGAAGGGCAAGGTCGGTGTGATGCCCATGCCGTCGACGACCCTGGGTCTGATGCCCAAGGACCTCGACCTCGGTGTCGCCCCCATCCCCGGACCCGACGGCGGCAAGTCCACCTTCGTCGGCGGCGACGCCATCGGCATCTCCGCCACCAGCGACAAGACCGACCAGGCCTGGAACTTCCTCGCCTGGTCCGTGGGCGACGAGGCACAGGTCGACGTGGTCGCCGCGCACAAGGACGTGGTGGCCCGCACCGACCTCGCGTCCAACAAGTACTCCAAGGCCGACCCGCGCCTGGTCGCCATCAACCAGCTGGTGGCGGACGGCCGTACCCCCTACGCCCTGAAGTTCGGGCAGACCTTCAACGACCCCAACGGGCCCTGGCTGACGCTGATGCGCGACGCCGTCTTCGGTGACGCGGCGAAGGTCGAGAAGGACAACGAGGCCGTCACCGCCTCACTGACCGACTGACGATGCCGCAGGGGCAACGGCTGAGGAGGGACATGCAGGTGAAGGCACCGGACCGGGAGGCAGTCGAACCCCTGGTCCGGACGGAACGTCGGCAGCGCCGCCTGTGGCACTCCCGCACCCTCCAAGGCCTCGGATACGCCGCCCCGACGGCCGTGTTCGTCGCCGTCCTCTTCGTCCTGCCCCTCCTCCTCGTCGGCCAGATGTCGCTCCACGACTGGCCGTTGCTCGCCGGCGACCAGGGCGGCAACACCCCCGAGAACTACACCGACGTCACCGACAGCACCCTGTTCTGGCCCGCGGTGCGCTTCACGCTCCTCTACACGGGGATCGTCACCGTCGTCCTCCTCGGTCTCGCGCTCCTCCTCGCGCTGCTGGTGCAGGAGTCCCGCCCCGGCACCGGCTTCTTCCGCATGGTCTACTTCCTGCCGGGCGCCCTCGGGCTCGCCTCCGCCTCCCTGCTGTTCTGGGGCATGTACAGCCCCACCACCGGCCCTCTCAGCCGCCCCCTGGAGAAACTCGGCCTGGTCGACGGCCCGGTGTCCTTTCTCGGCACACCGACCTCCGCCCTGCTGTCGACGGTGTTCCTCGTGGTCTGGAAGTTCGCCGGCTTCTACATGCTGATCCTGCTCGTCGGCCTCCAGCGCATTCCGCACGAGCTGTACGAGGCGGCGCGCATGGACGGCGCGAGCCGCGGCCAGATCTTCCGCTCCATCACTCTGCCGCTGCTGCGGCCCTCCCTCGCCCTGTCCCTGCTGCTGTGCGTGACCGGATCGCTGCTCGCCTTCGACCAGTTCTTCGTCCTGACCAAGGGCGGCCCGGACAACAGCACGGTGACGGTGGTGCAGTTGATCTACCGGGAGGCGTTCCAGCGGCTCGACCTCGGTAGCGCGGCGGCCCTCTCGATCCTCGTGCTGGCCGCGCTGCTCCTCCTCAACGCCCTGCAGTTCCGCGGTCTGCGGCACGCCGACGAATCATGAAGGGAGACCTCGCCGTGCGCACCCGGGCTCTCGGACAGACGCCCTACTACGTTGTCGCCTCCGGCCTTGCCGTCGTCTTCCTCTTCCCGCTGCTCTGGAACACCTGGGCCTCCGTCAGCGCCCAGCCCGGCACCGCCCAGGAGTCCGGCTACGGCTTCGGCAACTACCGCACCCTCCTCGACTACGACGCCGGACTGTGGCGCTACCTCCTCAACTCGACCGTCGTCTCGGTCCTCACGGTCGCGCTCACCGTCGGTGTGTCGCTCCTCGGCGGCTACGCCTTCGCGCGGTTCAGCTTCCCCGGCAAGAACCTGCTGTTCCTGCTGACCCTGGCCATCCTCATGGTCCCGTACGCCACCCTCCTGATCCCCCTCTACGTCCTCCTCGGCCGTCTGCACCTCCAGAACTCCCTGCTCGGGCTGAGCCTGGTGCTGGCCATGTTCCAACTCCCGTTCGCCACCTTCATGATGAGGATCTCCTTCGAGGCGGTCCCCCGCGAACTGGAGGAGTCGGCCCTCGTCGACGGCTGCGGCACCGCGGGCGCCCTGCGCCGGGTGCTGCTCCCGGCGGTGCGGCCGGGACTGATCACGGTGGGCCTCTTCGCCTTCCTCGCGGCCTGGAACGACTTCATCGCCCCGCTGATCCTCATCTCCGACAGCGAGAAGGCGCCCCTGCCGCTGGCCGTCGCGAATCTGCGCCAACAGAGCATGGGCGCCGTCGACTACGGCGCCACCGAAGCGGGTGTGGTGGTGCTCGCCGTGCCCTGTCTCCTCGTTTTCCTGCTTCTGCAACGGCACTACGTGCGCGGGTTCATGTCAGGCGCCCTGAAGGGATGACGCGTTGTTGAAGGCGAACAGGGACCTTGTCGTACCGGTCGCACCGAGTCGCGGTCGCCTACGGCCTCTCGGACTCGACGAGGTCCGGATCACCGGCGGCTTCTGGGCCCGGCGAAGGGAGGTCAACGCCACCGCCACCCTCGACCATTGCCGCGACTGGATGGAACGCGTCGGCTGGACCGGCAACTTCAGCGCACCCGTGGAGGAGCGGCGCGGACGGGAGTTCGCCGACTCGGACGTCTACAAGCTGCTCGAAGCGATGGCCTGGGCAGGCACCGGCTCCGACACGATCACCGAGACGATCGCCTCCGCCCAGGAACCCGACGGCTACCTCAACACCGCCTTCGGCCGCCCCGGCCGGCAGCCCCGCTACAGCGACCTCGAATGGGGCCACGAGCTGTACTGCTACGGCCACTTGATCCAGGCGGGCGTGGCTCAGATCCGGACCCGTGGCGAGGGCGAGCTGGCGAAGATCGCCCAGCGGGCCGCCGATCACGTGTGCGCCACCTTCGGCCCCGGCGGCATCGACGGCGTATGCGGACACCCCGAGATCGAGACCGCCCTGGCCGAACTGGCCCGAGCGACCGGCGAACAGCGCTACCTCGACCAGGCGGCACTCTTCATCGACCGCCGAGGCCGAGGCACGCTCGCCGACGGCGAGTTCGGCCGCGCCTACTACCAGGACGACCTGCCCGTCCGGCAGGCCACCGTCCTGCGCGGCCACGCCGTCCGCGCCCTCTACCTCGCCGCCGGTGCCGTGGACGTCGCCGTGGAGACGGGGGACGAGGAACTCCTCGCGGCCGTCGTACGGCAGTGGGAGACCACGGTCGCCCGACGCACCTACCTGACCGGCGGCATGGGCTCCCACCACCGCGACGAGTCCTTCGGCGACGACTTCGTCCTCCCACCCGACCGCGCTTACTCGGAGACCTGCGCCGCCGTCGCCTCCGTGATGCTCAGCTGGCGCCTCCTCCTCGCCACCGGCGAACCACGCTTCGCCGACCTCACCGAACGGACCCTGTTCAATGTCGTCGCGACCTCACCCTCCGAGGACGGCCGCTCCTTCTTCTACGCCAACACCCTGCACCGCCGCCGACGCGGCACCGTCCCGGTGACGGACGCCGTGAGCCCACGCGCCGAATCGAGCCTGCGAGCCCCCTGGTTCGCGGTGTCCTGCTGCCCGACCAACGTGGCCCGCACCCTGGCCCTGCTGCCCGCGTATCTGGCTTCCGTCGACGACCACGGCGTCCAGCTCCACCAGTACGCCGACGCGGAGATCTCCGTCGGCCACGTCGCCCTGCGCGTCCGCACCGACTACCCGTCCGACGGGACCGTGACCGTACGGATCGCCCGGTCCCCGGACCACCCATGGACCCTGTCCCTGCGCGTCCCGGCGTGGACGGAGGGTGCCACGGCCCGGCTGGTCGACGCGGACGGAACCCGCCGCGCCGTCGCCCCGGGCACGGCGACGGTCACCCGCGTCTTCCGCCCCGGCGACGAGATCCGGCTCGAACTGCCCGTCGCCCCGCGCTGGATCGGGCCGGACCCCCGCATCGACGCGGTACGCGGCACGGTCGCCGTCCAGCGCGGCCCCCTGGTGTACTGCGCCGAGTCGGTGGACCTGCCGGACGGACGGGAGGTCGACGCCGTGCGGGTGGACACCGCCGCCGAGCCGGTGGACGGGCCGGACAACACGGTCGTGGCGCCGGGTGAACTCGCCGAGCCGCACGACGAGGAGTGGCCGTACCGGCCGCCGGACCAGACCGAGCTGCCCGCCGCCGAGAGGCAGGGGATCGTGCTGGTGCCGTACCACTCCTGGGCGAACCGCGGCCCGTCGACGATGCGGGTGTGGCTGCCGACGACCCGGCGCTGACGAGGACCAGCGACGAGGAGACCGACGACCGGAGGCCCGGCGCGTACCTGAACCGTTCACCCGCTGATGTCATCACCGTCCAGGTCGGTGCACTGCCGCAGCACCCGCAGCTCGTCGCCCTCGGCCTGCATCTCGTACAGCTTCCCGCGCGCGTTCTCGAAGGGACGGTGAAGGATCATCATCAGCCGGCCGTCGAAGGTCCGGAACAGCATCCCGTGCCCGCTGTCGTCCCGGACCAGCGGCCGGCGCTGCTCCCAGGGGCCGGTCAGCTCACCGGACTTGGAGACGGCGTAGGTCTGCACGTAACCACCGCTGACGGTGCCGTCCGCACCGGCCGTGTGCTTCTCGTACGTCGACCACAGCATGAGGAGGGCACCGTCAGGGGTGCGGTGGAGCTGCGGGCCGTCGGTGACGTAGGGCGCGAGCTGGTGCGGCACGCCCGCGGGAATCTGCTCACCGAGCCAGAACGCGTCCGAGCCCTTGAACAGAAAGACGGGCTCGCCGACCGTCCCGGTCAGATCGGGAGCGAGCCGCACGGCTTCCATCGTCCCGTCGACGGTCTGCAGCCACTCGTGCGCGTACACCATCCAGGGCTGGCCGGCCGGATCGACGTAGAGCGTGCCGTCGAGGGTCATGAGATGCGCGGGGGGA
Organism: Streptomyces doebereineriae; assembly: GCF_031845645.1. Taxonomy (NCBI): domain Bacteria; kingdom Bacillati; phylum Actinomycetota; class Actinomycetes; order Kitasatosporales; family Streptomycetaceae; genus Streptomyces; species Streptomyces doebereineriae. Next base: position 243,637 of record NZ_JAVREZ010000008.1, on the reverse strand, counting down.
GTGGGCCCGGACGGGTCGACGGCGGTGAAGGGCCCGAGCAGCGAGTCGGACACCGCGGTGATGGTGCCGCGCGCATGGTTCGGCAGCTGGAAGGGTGTGCCCCAGCGCTCGGCCGGTGGCACCGGCAGCACCCGGGCCTCGTCGTGCAGTGTGGTGAACAGGTAGTACCTGCCACCCCACGCATGCACCTCCGGCGCCCACCCGCCGTCCCGCGCCCAGATCCCCTCCTGCTCGTCCGTCCGGAACACGACGACGGGCCGCGCCCAGTCCCGCAGATCCCGACTGCGGTAGACCATCGTCCCGACGCCCTCCACACCCGACACGGACGGTTCGTTGGAGGTGTAGAGGTAGTACGTCCGCGTCTCGGCGTCGGCGACGACGAACGGATCGTGCAACGGCATGTCGGGCAGCCGCAGGGGCTCGGTGTCGGTCACGGCTGCACGATACGTGGCCGTCGTCGTGGTGGTCGTCGTGGTGCAGGAGACCCGTGAGACCTAGAAGCGGACCGTCATCTCCACCCGCACGTCGTCCCCCGCGTCGAGCCCCTCCGGCCTCCGCACCGCGATCTTGAGCGGCAGCAGATAGCCGCCGTCCTTCGGGAACAGCGACGTCGTGAAGGTGACCTCGCCGATCCGGGCCTCGACCGGGATCACGCCCCAGCCGTAGGTGGCCATCCGGGCCACCTCACCGATGTCGGCGGACTCCTGGTCGGGCACCGGGACGAAGTAGTAGGGCGCCGGGCCGCGCCACTCGATCACCCGGCCGGTGAAGGTGAGCTGCATCGGACCCCCGTTGCGCTGAAGACGTCAGGACCCGTTGTACCGCGCCGCGATGTCCGTGAGATAACCGCGCAGCAGGATCTTGGTCTCCTCGAGCAGCGCCGCGTCCCCCTTCGTTTCCCGGCGGAAGGCCTCCTGGGCGAGGGCGTCGGCGGCGAGGATCGCGGCGTGGCAGACGCGGGCGAGGGTCTCGTCGTCCTCGGCGAGCCGCAGGGCGAGCAGGATGCGGCGGATCCCGTCGGCCATCCGGCGCTTGTGCTCGCGGTCCGCGGTCCGGGTCCGCTCGGTCAGTCCGCTGCCGAACCACAGGGCGCGGAAGCCGTGTTCGGTGCGGTAGATCTCCGCGTACGCGTCGATGAGGACGCCGACCGGGTCCTCCCAGCGCTCGGTGGCCGCGGCCTCGACGAGCGCGTCCATCGCCGCTTCCAGCTTGGCGAAGTAACCGGCCGCGAGCGCGTCGATGATCGCCCCGCGGTCGGGCAGGTACTGGTACAGCGAGCCGACCGACACCCGCGCCTCGGACGCGATCCGGGTGGTGGTGAGCGACTCGACGCCCTCCTCGACCAGGATGCGCTCCGCCGCTTCGAGAACCCTGGCCAACCGGGCCCGGCTGCGGGCCTGTTGAGGAGTGCGGCGCAGGGCGCCGACCCATGCGGCCGACTCGGCGTCCGGGGTGGGCTCAGCCACGGGACGACCTCCGCTCACCCACGTGACCACCTCACGGGACAACCTCCGAACGTGAACGTGACTTTGTTTCAGGTTTAGGTTAGCGTCGCGCGCATGACCGACTCAAGCCCGGTGCTGAGCGAGGAGCGGGCCGCCGTGGCCGACGCCTGCCGCCGTCTGGGAGCCGAGGGACTGCTCATCGGTACGGCGGGCAATGTCAGCGTACGCGTCGAGGACCACGTGGCGATCACCGCGACCGGCGCCGTCCTGGCCGAGCTCACCCCGGACCAGGTGACCGTGGTGGACCTCGACGGAGAGATCGTGGCCGGACGTCTGCTGCCGACCTCGGAGCTCGACCTCCACCTGGGCGTCTACCGCCGGTACGGCACCGCCGCCGTCGTGCACACCCACGCCCCGATGGCCACCGCGCTCTCCCTCGTCCTCGACGAACTGCCCTGCATCCACTACCAGTTGCTGGCCCTCGGCGGCACCGTCCGGGTCGCGCCGTACGCCACCTTCGGCACCCCGGAACTCGCCGAGTCGGTCCTCACCGCGCTGGAGGGGCGCGGTGCGGCCCTGATGGCCAACCACGGTGCGGTCACCCACGCCCCGACCCTCGACAAGGCGGTCGAGCACGCGCTGCTCCTGGAGTGGGCCTGCGGTGTCTACCAGCGCGCGGCCGCCCTCGGGCAGCCCCGCATCCTCGACGAACAGCAGCAGATCGCGGTGATCGAGGCCGCCCTCGCCCGCGACTACGGCACCACGCAATCCGCACAGGAGGGGAACCGATGAAGGCACAGAACGTCGTCACCATGGGTGTGCACGTGCTGGACGTGCTGGTACGGCCGGTCGAGGAGATACCCGAGGGCCAGGGCGCGACCCTGGTCGAGGACATCCGCATGACCGCCGCCGGCACGGCCGCGGGCACCGCCCTCACCCTCGCCAAGCTGGGCGCCTCGGTGCGCACCGCCGGGGCGATCGGCACCGACCCGACGGGCGACCTGCTGACGCAGCTGCTCGACAAGGCGGGGATCGACACGGAGTTGCTCGTCCGCCGTATCGACACCTCCACCTCCGCGACGGTCCTGCCCATCCGACCCAACGGTGACCGCCCCACCCTCCACCTGCTCGGCGCCAACATCACCTACGGCCTCGACGACGTGCCCTGGGACGCGGTCGCCGAGGCGAGCCACCTCCACCTCGGCGGCCCCGAGCTGATCGGCGCCGAGGTCGCCGCCCGCATCCTGGCGCATGCCAAGGACCACGGCGTCATCACCTCGGTGGACCTGCTCGCACCGGGTGCGCTCGGCACCTTCGACCAGATCGAACCGCTGCTCCCGTACGTCGACTTCCTGCTCCCCAACGAGGACCAGATCCTCGGCTTCAGCGAGGAGGAGGACCTGGTGACCGGTGCGAAGAAGTTCCTGGCCGGGGGAGTGGGCCTGGTCGCGGTCACCCGTGGCGGCGACGGCGCCCTCCTGGTCACCGCCGAGGGCACGGAGACCGTCCCCGCCTTCGAGGTCGAGGTCGTCGACACCACCGGCTGCGGCGACGCCTTCTCGGCGGGCTTCCTGCGCGGGGTGGGCCTGGGCCGTACGCCACGCGAGGCGGCGATCCTGGGCAGTGCCGCGGCGGCGCTGGTGGCGCAGGGCCTGGGCAGCGACCATGGCGACTTCGACCTGGCGGAGGCCGACGAGTTCTCCATGACGAGCAAGACCCGCACATAGGCCGCACACATACGTTGCGGTGTGCGGGGGGTGCGGAATGGACGTGGGACGACCGGTGTTGCGGCAGCATCGAGTTCGTACCGCGCCACCGCACTCCTGGGAGTACCCATGCCCCGCTCCGAAGCCCGCGTCGCCACCGACCGCCCGCACCGCTACGCCAAGCAGCTCGCCTCGCACCTCGGGCGTCGCAGCCGGACCACGTGGGACGAGGAGAGCGGTGAGGGCAGCCTGCTCTTCCAGAACGGAGGCAAGGGCTCCCTCACCGCCACCGAGGATGCGCTGCTGCTGAGGCTGGAGACGGAGTCCGAGCACCTCGATCTCCTGGAGGGTGTCGTCGGCAGCCACCTGGTCCGCTTCGGCAGCAAGGACGAACTCGTCGTCGAGTGGACGCGGGACAGCGGCGAGCCCGGCACGACGCAGCGCAAGGAGACCGACTGACCGGGGCCTCAGACAGCGCAGCCCATGTGGGCGAGCGCCTGCTTGAGCAGCACTCCGTGACCGCCGGGCATCTCGCTCTCCACCGCCGGTGACAGGGCCTCCTGCGGGCTGAACCACACCAGGTCCAAGGCGTCCTGGCGGGGCTGGCAGTCGCCGCTCACCGGGACGACGTAGACGAGGGACACCGCGTGCTGGCGCGGGTCGTGGTACGGCGTGACCCCCTGGGTGGGGAAGTACTCCGCCACCGTGAAGGGCTGCAGGGAGGGCGGGATCCGGGGCAGGGCCACGGGTCCCAGGTCCTTCTCCAGGTGGCGCAACAGGGCGTCCCGGACCCGCTCGTGGTGCAGAACGCGGCCGGAGACCAGAGTCCGGCTGACCGTTCCGTCGGGTCCGATGCGCAGCAGCAGGCCGACGCTGGTGACTTCGCCGCTGTCGTCGACGCGCACGGGCACGGCCTCGACGTACAGGATGGGCATCCGGGCGCGCGCCTGCTCGAGATCGTCGGCGCTCAGCCAGCCGGGCGTGGTTTCGGTCAAGTCAGACATTGCTAGATCATACTTTCCAGGGACGGCGGGCGCTCAGTCGCGCTCGCCTGGTGGGACGGGGGACAGGGCGGGAAGTCCGTAGAGGCGGCGGGCGTTGTCCCCGCTCGTCCAGGCCACGACGCGCAACGCGTCCGGCAGGCTCAGCTCGTCGGCGTCCACCCGCTCCTGGAGCAGTCCGGCCAGTCCATGCCGGAACGACAGCGCGCCGAGCAGATGGAATTCGGCCACGCCGTACGCGTCGGAGCTGTACAGCAGCTTGCGGAACGGCGTGATCTCCAGCGCCTCCGCCAGGATCGCCCGGGACCGTGCGGGGCCGACGTAGTGCAGGGTGAGGCCCACATCGAGGTACACCTGCTCGAACACCGCGGCCAGATAGGCGGCCTGCCGCTGATACGGCCAGCAGTGCAGCAGCAGGACCGGGATCGTGCCCGCGGTCAGGTGCAGCCAGTCCGTGAGGTGGGTCGGGTCCACGCGGTGCATACGGATGTCGCTGTCGCCGAACCCGGTGTGCAGCTGGAGCGGCAGCCCCAGGTCCACGGCGGTCCACAGCAGATGCCGTACGAGAACCGGATCGGCCAGTCGTCCACCGTGGGCGAGCCAGCCGGCGGCGGCACGGGTGACCTCCGCGTCCGAGGGACGCGCCGGGTCCAGGTCGAAGCCGGTGCGGTAGGCGGCGACCGACTTCACGGCCACCACACCCGGCCGCCCCACGGCCTCCAGAGCGGCCGCGCGGAACTCGTCCGCGTACGCGCCCGGCCCCACGCCCCGCGCCGCCACCGCCTCCGCGACACCCTCCAGCCGCACGATCTCGTACGCCGTCCCGCCCGCGGCCGCTGCCAGCTCCGCCGGTGTGGTGAGACGTTCCGGCGCGTACCCGGTGTCCACGCAGAACACGTCCGTGCCCGCGGCGGTCAGGAAGCGGCGGTTGACCTCCTGCGGGCCGAGTTCCGCGCGGCGGGCCAGGTAGGCGTCGGGCGCCGCGTGGCGCGGGAGGTCCAGGAGGGGTGCGCAGTGCCGGCGGACCGCCACGCCGACGGGGCTGTCGAAGGGGGAGATCCCCGGCCAGGCCGCGCCTTCGGTGAGCAGCGACTCGAAGCCCGTCGGGTCGAGGCCGTCGATGACGACCCCGTGGCAGTGGTGGTCCACCAGCCGGGCGGCGGCGAGGGCCTCGTGGACAGGTTCGCTCATGCTCAGTACTTCCAGCGGTACGCCGCCGCGATCTGCTCGTCGTCCAGCTCGGCCACGGAATCGCTCTCTCCGAAGCGCACGGCGACCACGGCGTCGGCGAGGACCGGGCCCAGCGCGGCCCGCAGCTGTTCGTCCGCGCGGAACGCCCGGACCGCCTGGGAGAGGGAGGTCGGCAGCCGGCGTACGCCCATGGCGGCGGCCCGGTCGGCGGCGAGCAGGGCCGGATCGCCGGTGATCTCCCTGGGCAGGGGCATGGCCGAGGTCAGGCCGTCGAGCCCGGCGGCGATCAGACCGGTGAACGCGAGATACGGGTTCGCGGCCAGGTCGACCGGCTTCAGCTCCAGGTTCGCGGCCCGGTCGGTCAGGCCCGCCGTGCCGGTGATGATCCGGACGGCCGCCTCCCGGGTCTCGCGGCCCCAGGCGGTGAACACCCCGGCCCACTGGGAGGGTTGGAGACGCAGATAGCTGGCCGGGCTCGGCGCGGTCAGGGCCGTGAGGGCGTGCAGATGGGCGAGGACACCCGCGACGAACGACTCGGCCTCGGGCGTCATGCCGTACCGGCCCTTGCCGCCCGAGTGCAGGTTCTCGCCCTCGCGCCAGGCGGAGAGGTGGAGATGGCCGCCGTTGCCGACGCCTTCCGCGAAGACCGCCGGGGCGAAGGAGACGACCAGCCCGTGCCCCTGGGACACCGCCCGGATCGTCTGCCGTACGAGGACGCTGACGTCGGCCGCCGCCACCGGGTCCAGGGCAGCCGTCGAGATCTCGAACTGCCCGGCCGCGTACTCGGGATGGAGCTGCTCGACCTCGATGCCCTGCTCGGCGCAGGCCGCCAGCAGGTCGGCCGCGTAGTCGCCGAGCTCGACCTGCCGGGTGGCGCCGTACGCCGGTCCCGACACGGCGGGCACGAAGTCACCGTCCGCCGCAGGGCCCCGGCCCACCGCCCACTCGATCTCGACGCCCGCCTTGAAGGTGATCCCGTGCCGCTCGGCGGCCTCGGTGACGATCCGCCTGAGGACCGTGCGGGAACAGCCCGGATGCCGCTCGCCCTCCTGCGCGATCCGGTCGACCGGCGCCCAGGCCCAGCCGGGCTGCCCGGCCAGCGCCACGAGCCGGTCGAGGTCGGGGTAGAGGCGCAGATCGCCGTCGGGAGAGCCCAGGGTGTCGGTCGTGACGATGGAGTCGTTCGCCAGGAACGTGTCGAACACCGGCGACATGCCCACGCCCCAGGCCGCGGCGGAGGGCAGCTTCGCCGTCGGGATCGTCTTCACCCGGCAGATGCCCGCGGTGTCGACGTAGGCCAGGACCACGCCGTGCACGCCCTTCTCGGCCAGCTCGTCACTCAATGCGGCGGCCCGGTCCACGTCACCGGGACGGCCGCCGGGAACGGGGTCGGCAAGGGTGGTCATACGTCCTCCACGACGGGCTCGGCCGGAACGGATCCCGCGTCAGGGTTTCACGGCCACCGCGCCGAACTGCGGTACCACGACCGGGGACTCGGAGTCCGCACGCCACTGCGAGCAGGAGACCAGGCCGGGTTCGAGGAGGTCGAGTCCCTCGAAGAACGTGGCGATGTCCTCGCCGCTGCGGGCCGTGATCGGCGGAGTGGCGTTCTCGTTCCAGAACTTCATGGCCGGGATCTGGCCCTCGCCGCCGAGGTCGGCGTCGAACGTGGGATGCGTCAGGGCCAGATGGCTGCCGGCGGGCATCGCGGCCATGACCTCCCGCGCGATCCGCCGGGCCTCCTCGGTGTCGAGGACGAAGTTGAGGATGCCGAGCATCATCACCGCGACCGGCTTGCTCAGGTCCAGGGTCTGCGCGGCGCGTTCAAGGATCGCGGCCGGGTCGTGGACGTCGGCGTCGATGTAGTCCGTGACGCCCTCGGGGGTGCTGGTCAGCAGGGTGCGGGCGTGGACCAGCACGATCGGGTCGTTGTCGACGTAAACGATCCGCGCGTCGGGGGCGATGCGCTGGGCGATCTCGTGGGTGTTGTCCACCGTCGGCAGCCCGGTGCCTATGTCGAGGAACTGCCGGATGCCCTGCTCCTCGGTGAGGAAGCGCACCGAGCGGCCCAGGAACCAGCGGTCCGCGCGGGCGATCTCCTGGATGATCGGGAACATCCCGGCGACATGATCGCCGACCCGCTGGTCGACCTCGTAGTTGTCCTTGCCGCCGATCCAGTAGTTCCACACGCGCGCGTTGTGCGCCACACCTGTGTTCAGCCTCGCCGACGCACCCGACGGGGTGTGGCTCTCGCTCACGACTGTGCTCCTTCTCGTGCCTGCGGCCGTTGCCGCCATTGTGCCGTCCGATGATCAGCTTGTCCCGGAAACGGCGACTCGAACGCCCCGTCCGGCGGGCGGCTCAGCCCTCCCGCCGCGCGTGCCCGTTCTGCCAGGCCCACGCCGCGATCTCCACGCGGTTCCGTGCGGCCAGTTTGAGCTGGACGCTGGAGAGGTGGGTCTTGACCGTGGAGAGGGAGACGTACAGTTCGGCGGCGATCTCGGCGTTCGTACGGCCGAGGGCGACCAGGCGGACCACGTCGAGCTCACGGTCGGTCAGGGGCTCGGTGGCCGGAGCGGAGCGGGGCGCGGCGACCGGCTCCGGCGTCCGGTCCGCCGTGACGTGCCGGAGCAGGCGGACGGTGACCGAGGGGGAGACCAGTGAATCGCCGGCCGCGGCGGCACGGACCGCCTCGGCGAGAAGCGTGGGCCCGGAGTCCTTCAGCAGGAACCCGCAGGCACCGCCGCGCAGCGCGCCGTAGACGTACTCGTCGAGGTCGAAGGTGGTGACCACGACCACGCGCATCGGATCGGCGACGTCGGGCCCCGCCAGCAGCCGCGTCGCCTCCAGCCCGTCCAGCTTCGGCATGCGGATGTCCAGCAGACACACGTCGGGCCGTACCTCCCTGGCCAGCCGCACCGCCGTCTCCCCGTCGGCGGCCTCGGCGACCACGGTGATGTCCGGCTGCGCGTCCAGGAAGAAACGGAAGCCGGTACGGACCATGTCCTGGTCGTCGGCGATCAGCACGCGGATGGGCGCTGCCGGCGGGGTGGGGCTCGTCATGGGGCGATCATGCCTCAGGGAGAGGAGGGTGCGGAGCGGCTGTGGACGGGGGCGGGGTGCGCGGTGGCTGTTTCGGCGGGTGTGGTCGAGAGTCGGTGTGGTCGAGGGCGGGGCGTGGTCGTGACACCGGGTCCGGCCGGAGGGTGACGGCCGGGCCCGGTGCCGGTCGGAGGGCGGGCGGTGTTCATCACGTCAGCCGGTTCTCTGCCGGCTAGCGGTCGAACTTCCAGGTGACGGACGTCGCCGAGGCCTTGACCACGCTGACGGGTATGTCCACGGTCCCGCCGTCGCTCTTCTTGCCGGTGCAGGTGAGGGTGGCGCCCGCCACGGCCTTGAGCCCGCTCGGGCAGGAGACGTCGGTGACCTTCACGCCGACCCACGGCAGGGGGTGGTACTTGCTCTGGGTGCGGCCCTCGACGACGTTCGCGGCGAGTGCCTTGTGGCCGCCGACGGACGCCGTGCTCTGCGTGTCCAGGGAGGTGGTCGACTCGGTGCCGGTGAGGAAGCAGGTACCGACCCCGAAGACCATGGCCGCGCCGGCCACCGCGCCGACACCGGTGACGAGGGTCTTGCGCTGCATCGCATGCTCCTGAGGGCAATGAGGGAGGTCCTCCGGGGGCGGAGGACCCCTGGCGGGGAAGTGGCTCCACTCTCACCCGCGGGCACGGGCGCCCGCCTCGGCCGAACGGCCAGGGTCTGGGGGCCGGGCACGGCGGCGCCTCGACCGTTCGGCCGATCCCACGTGCGGCGGCCGCGCATACGGTGAGCGGCATGAAGTCCGTATCTGCCCGGGGCTGCGCGGGCGGCGCCGGTATCGGCGCGCTGTTCGCGGCCGTGTTCGTCGACGTGGCCTACGCGAGCGACGGCGACGGTCCGTCCTGGCCGTTGGCCGCGACCCTGCTGCTCGGCGGCGTCGCCGTGCTGTGGCCGGCCGCCCGGCACCCCCGTCGGCTCACCCCGCAGTTGCGTACCACCGTGCCGGCCGTCGCCTCCCTGGTCTGCACGGTGGACTCGGTGGCGCGCTCCGGCGTGCTGTTCGGGCCGGGCGAGCTGGCGATCCTGCTGTGCCTGCTGTTCGTCGCCGTACGGCACTGCCCGCGCAACTGGGTCGTGGCCTGCGCCGCGCTCGACGGGGCCGCTGTGCTGGCGCTTCCGGTACGGCCCTTTCTGGCCGAGCAGGACACCATGCTGGGGTTCATGCTGATCGGGCTTCTCCTGGTCGGCCTCACGATCGCGTTCGCCGCGTATCTGCGCTCGCAGGACTACCGGCGGACCGTCGCCGTCAGCGAGACCCGGCGGGCCGAACGCCTGGCCATCGCCGCCGACCTGCACGACTTCGTCGCCCACCATGTCACCGGCATCCTGGTGCAGACCCAGGTGGCCCGCATGATGGCGGACACCGGCGCCGAGGAACTCGACCCCGTCCTCGCGGGTATCGAGCGTGCGGCGACCGAGGCGCTGGCGTCGATGCGCCGGACGGTCGGCGTCCTGCGCGACACCGACGACGCGGCCGACCGCCGCCCGGTGGGCGACCTCGCGGGTATCGCCGGTCTCATCGACGGTTTCGCGAGCCCCATCCAGAAGGCCACCCTGCATCGCGAGACCGCGGTGCCCGACGACCTTCCGCACGAGGTGCAGGCGGCCGCCTTCCGGGTGGTGCAGGAGGCGCTGACCAACGTACGGCGGCACGCGGGCGACGCCACCCAGGTCACCGTCGGGCTGCACTACGAACGAACCCGCCTGCAGGTGTCCGTGTCCGACGACGGTCGCGGCGGCAGCCAGTTGCCTGCGGCGGCGCACGGGGGCGGCTACGGGCTCGTCGGCCTGAAGGAGCGAGTGACCGCACTCGGCGGGGAACTGCACGCGGGGCCGCGGGCGGAGAGCGGGTGGGAGGTGCGGGCGGTCTTTCCGGGATGACGTGGGGGTCTTTCGGGGGTGCCGGGGGGGGTCTGCCGTGGGCGACGCGGCCGTCTTTCCGGGTGTTGCGGGTGGTCTGTCCTGGCGGACGTGGGGGTCCTTCGGGGGTGCCAGGGGTGGGCTGCCGTGGGGGACGCGGTGGTCTGTCGCGGGTGGCGTCGGGGTCTTTCCGGGGAGTCGCAGGTGGGCTGCCCCGGGGGCCGTGGCGGTCTGCGTGGATGACGCGCGGCTGAGCCGTCCGACGCGGCCAGCGGTCTGTCGAGGGTTGGCTTCCCGGGGGGCTGTAGCGGTCCATCTGGGGTGCTGCCGGTAGTCCGTCGCGGGCCATGCGGTGCTCTGAGGGGGGGGCGATGCGGCGGTCTGGCGTGAGGCGGACGTGGCGGTCTGGCGCGAAACGATGCGGTGGTCTGGTGCGAGGCGACCCAGCGGTGTGTCCCGAGTGATGTGGGCGGTCTTTCCGAGGTGAGGGGGCGGGTTGTTCAATGGGGCTGCACAGGAGAGGAGCCGCTCGTGTCCCCTGCCCCCGTGCCGCCGATCGGCGCGCGCATTCGGCAGGCGCGTCTGGAGCGCGGTCTGGGCCTGCGCGCCCTGGCCCGCGAGGTCGGCGTCTCCGCGAGCCTGGTCTCCCAGATAGAGACCGGGAAGAGCCAGCCCTCGGTCAGCACCCTGTACGCCATCACCACCGCTCTCGGTATCTCCGTCGAGTCCCTCTTCGAGGTGCGGGAGACCGCCGCGGCGGCGAGTTCGGCCGCCCTCGTGCACGCACTGGCGGCCTTCTCGGCCGACCCCGGTCGACGCATCGGTCCCCTGGTCACGCCGGGTGAGCGAGACGTGCTGGAACTGGACTCCGGCGTCGTGTGGGAGCGGCTCGGGCACGTCCCCGGCACGGACGTCGACTTCCTGCTCGTCACCTACCGGCCCGGCGGCTCCTCCTCCGGTTCGGGCGGCCTGATGCGGCACGCGGGCACGGAGTACGGCTATCTGACCTCCGGCGAACTCGTCCTCACCCTCGGCTTCGACGAGCAGGTCCTGCACCCCGGCGACGCCGTCAGCTTCGAGTCCACGACCCCCCACCGCTACCGCAACGACGGCGACGAACCGGCCGTGGGTGTCTGGTTCGTGTCGAGCCAAACCGTTCAGTGACGCTTGACACTCCTCGCGGACGGTCGTTGACTCGACGGTGGGGGTGGTCGCGATGGCGATCCGAACTTACGGCCCCAATGCCGTCGACTGGGAAGAGCGCGTCGACCTGGACCGGCTGCGCAGACAGCGTCTGGCCCGGCTCCACGACACGCTGAACCGCTCCGAACTGGGCGCCGTGCTCAGCTTCGACTTCGCCAACATCCGCTACATGACCGCCACGCACATCGGTACCTGGGCGATGGACAAGCTGATCCGCTTCGCCCTGCTGGTCCGCGGCGGCGAACCGATCGTCTGGGACTTCGGCTCCGCGGCCCGCCACCACCAGCTCTACAACCCGTGGCTCGACTACAGCGACGGCAAGGGCGGCCCGCCCACCGGAGCCCGCGCGGGCATCTCCACTCTGCGGGGCGCCTTCCACCCGGACGCCGGCATCGCCGAGGACGTCGCCGCGAAGATCGCCGCCGAACTCCGCGCCCACGGCCTCGCCGGCGAACCGCTCGGCATCGACGTCGCCGAGATGCCGGTCCTCGCCGCCCTGCGCGCCGAGGGCATCGACGTCGTCGACGGGCAGCAGGTCTTCCTGGAGGCCCGCCGCATCAAGACCGGCGACGAGATCTCCCTGCTCGCCCAGGCCTGCGCGATGGTCGACGCCGCCTACGAGGAGCTCTACGGATACCTCCGCCCAGGAGTCCGCGAGAACGAGTGCGTCGGACTGGTCAGCAAAGTCCTCTACGACCTCGGCAGCGAGTACGTCGAAGGTGTCAACGCCATCTCCGGGGAACGCTGTTCACCCCACCCGCACGTCTACAGCGACCGCCTCATCCGCCCGGGCGACCCCGCCTTCTTCGACATCCTGCACAGCCACCTCGGCTACCGCACCTGCTACTACCGCACCTTCGCCGTGGGCAGCGCCTCCCGTGCCCAGCGCGACGCCTACGTCCGCTGCCGCGAGTACATGGACGAGGCGATCTCCCTCGTCCGGCCCGGCGCCACCACCGCCGACATCGTGCGCGTCTGGCCGCGCGCCGAGGAGTTCGGCTTCGCCGACGAGACAGCCGCCTTCGCTCTCCAGTACGGCCACGGGGTGGGCCTGTCGATCTGGGAGAAGCCCATCTTCAGCCGCCTGGTCTCCCTGGACCACCCCGAAGTCCTCGAGGAGGGCATGGTGTTCGCCCTGGAGACCTACTGGCCCGCCGCCGACGGCTGGTCCGCCGCCCGGATCGAGGAGGAACTGGTCGTCACCGCCGACGGCTGCGAGGTCATCACCAAGTTCCCGGCCGAGGAGCTGCTGGTGGCCGGCCGCAAGTACTGGACGGTGGGCGGCGAGCTCAACACCGCCCGGGAGGCGCAGTCCCACCTCAACACGGGGACCACCGATGGACACCGCTGAACTCCTCGCCTCGTACGAGCAGATGGCTCTCATCCGTCGTACGGAGAAGGCCGCCCACGACCTGTTCCTCCAGGGCCTCGTCAAGGGCACCACCCACCTCGCCGCCGGCCACGAGGCGATCGCGGTCGGCGCGAGCGCCGCTCTGCGGGACGACGACTACGTCTTCGCCACCTACCGCGGTCACCACCACGCGATGGCCCGGGGTGCCACCCCCGAGGAGTGCCTGGCCGAACTCATGAGCAGGGCAACGGGGTTGTGCAAGGCCAAGGGCGGGTCCATGCACCTCACCAAGGCCGACGCCAACATGCTCGGCTCCTACGCCATCGTCGGCGCCCACCTTCCGATGGCGGTCGGCGCCGCCTGGTCCGCCCGGCTGCGCGGCACCGGACAGCTCGCGGTCGCCTTCTTCGGGGACGGCGCCACCAACATCGGCTCCTTCCACGAGGCGTTGAACCTGGCCGCCGTATGGAAGCTGCCCGTGCTGTTCGTCTGCGAGAACAACCTGTACATGGAGTACACGCCGATCGCCGACGTCACCTCGGTGCCCCGGCCGGCCGCCGACCGGGCACCGGCGTACGGCATCCCCGGCGAGGTCGTCGACGGCAACGACGTCGTCTCCGTCCAGGAGGCGGTGGCACGGCTGGCGCGGCGGGCCCGGGCCGGAGACGGGCCCGCCGTGCTGGAGGCCGAGACCTACCGCCACTTCGGGCACAGCCGGACCGACCCGGCGACCTACCGCCCCGCCGAGGAGGTCGAACGCTGGCTCAAGCACGACCCGCTGGACATCGCACGCGGGCGGCTGATCGAGGCCGGGGTGCCCGAGGACACGGTCACCGCGGCGGACGAGCGCGCCCAGACAGTCGTACGGCAGGCGATCGAGGCCGCGAAGAGCGCGCCGCCGCCGGATCCGCGGGAGGCGTTCACCGACGTGTGGGCGGACGGAGGTGCGGCATGGCGGACGTGATCACGTACCGGGAGGCGGTCGCCGAGGGCATCGCGCGGGAGATGCGACGCGATCCGTCCGTCGTCTGCCTGGGGGAGGACATCGGGGAGGCCGGCGGGGTGTTCAAAACGACCGCCGGTCTGTTCAAGGAGTTCGGGCGGGAGCGGGTGTGGGACACGCCGATCTCCGAACAGGCCATCGTGGGCGCGGCGATGGGTGCCGCGATGACCGGGATGCGGCCCGTCGCGGAGATCATGTTCTCGGACTTTTTGGCCTGTTGTTGGGACTACCTCGCCAACGAGATACCCAAGGTGCGTTACATGACGGGCGGCCAGGTCACCGTGCCCCTCGTCGTTCGCACCGCCAACGGCGGCGGGCTCGGTTTCGGCGCGCAGCACTCGCAGGCCACCGAGAACTGGGCGCTGACCGTCCCCGGGCTGAAGATCGCGGCGCCTTCCACCCCCGCCGACGTGATCGGCATGATGGCGGCCGCGATCCGCAGCGACGACCCGGTGGTGTTCTTCGAGCACAAGGGGCTGCTGGCGAGCAAGGGAGTGCCCCCGCCGCCGGACCACGTCGTCGAGCTGGGCCACGCGGTTGTCGTCCGCGAAGGAGCGGACGTGACTCTGGTGGCGCTCGCCTCGATGGTGCCGGTCGCGCTGAAGGCCGCGGAAAGGCTCGCCCAGGAGGACATCGGCGTCGAGGTCGTCGACCTGCGCTCACTCGTGCCCCTCGACATGGCCACCGTCCTCGCCTCGCTCGGCCGGACCTCCCGGCTGGTCACCGTCGAGGAGAACCCGTACCAGGGCGGCTGGGGCGCCACGCTCGTCTCCGTCGTCGCCGACGAGGGCTTCTCTCTGCTGGACGCGCCGGTGCGGCGGGTGGCGGCGGAGTGTGTGCCGCTGCCGTTCGCGGACGTGCTGGAGGAGCAGGTCATCCCCACCGTCGACAAGGTCGTGGCGGCCGTCAGGAGCCTGGCCGCGTACTGAACACCCTCTAGGAGGAAGCGCGATGACCCATCGGATACTCCTTCGTGCCGGACACGTGCTCTCGATGGACCCCGCAATCGGGGACCTGCCCAAGGGTGACGTCCTCATCGAGGACGGGAAGATCGCGGCCGTGGACCGCGAGATCGGCGCGGACGCCGAAGTCCTCGACATGACCGGCCGCATCGTGATCCCCGGCTTCGTCGACACCCACCGCCACACGTGGGAGGCCTCGATCCGGAACGTGGCGCCCGACGCCACCCTCGACGACTACTTCGTCGACATCCTCGACACCTTCGCACCCCTCTACACACCCGAGGACGTGTACGCGGCCAACCTCGCGGGCGCCCTGGAGTGCCTGAACGCCGGTATCACCACGCTCGTCGACTGGTCCCACATCAACAACACGCCCGAGCACCCGGACGCGGCGATCCGGGCGCTCGCGGAGACAGGCATCCGCGCCCAGTACGCCTACGGCAGCGCCAACACCTCCCTCGCCGACTACTGGTTCGAGAGCAAGATCGCGATCCCGGGCGACGACGTACGCCGTGTCCGCACCGAGTACTTCGCCTCGGACGACGGCCTGCTCACCCTGGCCCTCGCCACCCGCGGCCCCGGCTTCTGCGTCAACGACGTCGTCACCTCGGAGTGGGCCCTCGCCCGCGAGCTGGACATCCCGATCACCGTGCACGTGGCCATGGGACGGCTCGCCGGCCGCTTCGGGATGGTCAAGCAGCTCCACGACCTCGGACTGCTCGGCCCCGACACCACCTACGTCCACTGCTGCTACTTCAGCGAGGAGGAGTGGCGGCTGGTCGCCGACAGTGGCGGTACGGTCTCCATCGCGCCGCAGGTGGAGACGCAGATGGGGCACGGCTGGCCGCCGGTGATGAAGGCGATCGAGCACGGACTGCGTCCCTCGCTCAGCATCGACGTCGTCACCACCGTGCCCGGCGACATGTTCACCCAGATCCGCGCGGCTTTCGGCGCCGAGCGAGCCCGCGTCAACGCGGCGAGCTGGCAGGCCGATGTCCCGGTCCCCGACACGATGTTGACCGCACGTCAGATGCTGGAGATAGCCACCCGTAACGGCGCGCACGTCGCCGGCCTGGAGGACCGCACCGGCTCCCTCAGCCCGGGCAAGCGCGCCGACGTCGTCGCGATCGACGCAACCGCCCTGAATGTGGCTCCGGTTCACGACGCCGCCGCGGCGGTTGTGCTGAGCGCCGACGTGTCCAACGTGGAGACAGTGATCGTCGACGGCGTCGTCCGCAAGCGCGACGGCAGGCTCACAGCCGACGTGGCGCGGGCCCGGCGCCTGGTCGAGGAGTCCCGTGACCGGCTGCTGGCCGCGAAGGAGGCCCGGGCGTGACGCGACACCTGGTGCGCCGGGCCGCCGACCTGCCGGAGCCGTCGTACGACGAACACGGCTACCGGCGACGGGAGTTGGTCGGCGAGGGCGACGGCAGCTCGCACACCGGTTTCGGGGTGTGCGAGCTGCGGCCCGATGGCGCGGTCGCGGCCCATGTGCACTCGTACGAGGAGAGCTTCCACGTCCTCGACGGGTCCGCGGTCCTCGATGTGCCCGAGGGGTCGTATCTGCTGGAGGAGGGTGACTACGGCCTTCTCCCGACCGGTGTCCCGCACGCGTGGCGCGGCGCCGGGGACACCGCCGCCCGCTGGGCCGACATGCTCGCACCGGTGCCGCGGGCCCGGTACGGGTACGACACCCAGACGGTCCCGGCGTGGCCTGCGCGCCCGCCCGTCCGTATCGACGTCCGTGATCCGCGCACCCGGTCCTTCGGTCATTTCGAGCCCGCCCAGATGGACCCCGGCAAGCAGTCCCAGGACCTGCTCGCGGTGTCGGCGAGCATGCGGACCGCGCTCCTCGTCTACAGCGGGATCACGGTGAAGATGATGGTCGACAGCGATCTCGGCGCGGTGGCCTCGACGATGTTCATGGTGCAGTACGCGCCCGACGGCGTCGCGGGCACGCACGACCATCCCTTCGAGGAGACGTATCTGTTCCTCGAGGGCGAGGCGGACGCGGTCTTCGACAGTGCGCGATACCGGCTCGGTCCGGGCGACTGCGCCTGGGCGGGCGCCGGTTGTGTACACGGCTTCTCCAACGCCGGTGACGAGCCGCTGCGTTGGCTGGAGACACAGGCCCCGCAGCCGCCGGCGCGGCACTCGTACCGCTTCACGCGGGACTGGGACTACCTGAGGGAGGCTTCCCGATGAGCGGCGTGGTGGTGATCGGCGGAACCTCGGGCATCGGCAGGGAGTTCGCCCGGGTGCGGGCGGAGCGCGGCGACGAGGTGGTGATCACCGGGCGCGATGCGCACCGTACCGACACCGCGGCCAAGGAGATCGGCGCCCGGGGGCTCGCCCTGGACCTCGCGCGGCCGAAGGGGATCGTCGACGCGCTGGGCGAGGTGGGGACCGTCGACCACCTGGTGATCGCGGGCGTCTCACGGGACGAGAACCGGGTGACCGCGTACGACATCGACGCCGCCATCCACCTCGTCACGCTCAAGCTCGTCGGCTACACCGCCGTCGTGCACGCGCTGCGGTCCCGGCTGCACGACGAAAGCGCCGTCGTGCTGTTCGGGGGACAGGCCAAGGAGCGGCCCTACCCGGGTGCGACGACGGTGGCGACCGTCAACGCCGGGGTGACCGGGCTGATGCACACCCTCGTCGTCGAACTCGCGCCCGTCCGGGTCAACGCGATCCACCCCGGAGTCGTGGGCGACAGCCCCCACTGGCGGGCCAAACCGGAGCAGGTCCTGGCGGGAGTGCGGGCCAGGACCCCGACCGGACGGCTCGCGACCGTGGCGGACGTGGTGGACGCCGTGGACTTCCTGCTGCGCAACGGCTCGGTCAACGCGGTGGAGTTGAGCGTGGACGGGGGGTGGCTGCTGGGGTGAGTGGCCGCCTCGCGGGCTCAGCGCTTGATGCCGACCGCGCCGTACAGCGATACGGGATCGCCGTCCTCCCGGGCGTCCGGACGCCACCGCGACAGGGACACGATCCCCGGCTCCAGCACTTCAAGTCCCTTGAAGAGACGGCTCACCTCGTCGTGCGAGCGGGCCACCAGGGTCACCCCGCTCGCCGTGTACGCCGCGATGCCCGCGTTCACCTTCTCCGGATCGAAGTCCGCCGTCATCGCCGACAGCACCAGGCAACTGCCATGAGCCAGCGCGCCGACCAGCGTGTCCACCAGCTCCTGCGCGCCGTCCTCGTCGGAGATGAAATGCAGCAGCGCGACCAGCGACAGCGCGACGGGCTGCTCGAAGTCGAGGACGGCGGAGGCCCCTTGGAGGATCCGCTGCGGCTCGCGGGCGTCGGCCTGGAGGTAGTGCGTCGCCCCTTCCGGTGTGCCGTGCAGCAGTGCCTCCGCGTGGGCGAGGACGATCGGGTCGTTGTCGACGTACACCACCCGCGCGTCCGGTACCGCGGACTGGGCGATCTGGTGGAGGTTGGGCTCGGTGGGGATGCCGGAGCCGATGTCGAGGAACTGGCGGATGCCCGCTTCCCGTACGGCGACCCGCGTGGCCCGCTCCATGAACCGGCGGTTGGCGCGTGCCTGCCGGGGCGCGTCCCCCTGTGCCGTGATCCGCCGTCCGAGCTCCTCGTCGACGGGGTAGTTGTCCTTCCCGCCGAGGAACCAGTCGTACACCCGGGCCGGATGCGGCCTGCTCGTGTCGATCCGCCGCCCGGCCGACTCGGTCCCGGTCACACAAACTCCTCTGCTCGACTGAATGTGCGAGCAGTGTGCCATGTCACCCGGCGCGTCGGAGGAGGTCTTCGGCCGGCTCGTCAGGGTTGGCCGAGCAGTCATGGCCGACGGGCGCAAACCCGTCGGCCACAACAGTCATCCGGCCTTGGTTACGGCCTGAGCGGGTCGTGCCCCAGCGTCATCAACCGATGCCTGCGCACGGTCTGTTCGGCCTCGGGTTCGTTTTCCACGTCGGCCTCCGCGGTGACGGTGTCCACGACCTCGTACATCACCTCGATGTCGTCGTCGGTCAGGTCCGTGCGCCGCTTCTGCAGGATCGCGAGGACATGCTGCCCGGTCGGTTCACCCGCGTGCTCCGGCAGCGGCTCCGTGGACTCGTCGGCGTCGCTCACCCGCAGCCAGGCGGCCAGTTCCTGCGAGGTCATGTTCACCGTGCGGTGGAAGTCCTCCCACAGCGCGTCGAGTTCGAGGGCGTCGGTCATCGCATGCGCCTTTCCGTGGTGCTTCGGGGCCGGTCAGTCCCGGGGCCAGTTCTCGGCCTCGAACATCCAGCGCTGCTTCTCCAGCTCCGCCGTGATGCCGATCAGCAGATCCTGCGTGACCGGATCGGCCTTCTCGGTGGTGTCGATGCGCTCGCGCAGCCGGCCGATGGCCGCCCCCAGCGTCTCGACGATCAACCGGACGACCTCGTCGTCGCGGATCCAGCCGCTCTTCGAGCCGGGCAGCGTGTAGGCCGCGGCGATCGTCTCCGGCCGGCCGTCGGGCGGCAGGCCCAGTGCCGAGGCGCGCTCCGCCACCGTGTCGGAGAACGAGCGGGCCGTCGACACCACCTCGTCCAGCTGAAGGTGGATGGACCGGAAACGCGGGCCCACGATGTTCCAGTGTGCCTGCTTCCCGATCAGCGACAGGCCGAGCAGATCCACCAGAGTGCTCTGCAGGGCCTCCGCGACCGTCTCGCGGGCCGCATCGGGCAGGGTGCTCCTCACCACAGTCATACCGTGCTCCTCCTTCTGGCATGGTCAATGCCGTCACGGAGCAGCGCGTCGCGTTCCTGCTCGCAGGTTCCGCCCCACACGCCCGAGGTCTGCCCATCGCTCAGCGCCAGGTCGAGGCACTCGAGGGCGACCGGGCAGCGGGCACACACGCGCTTCGCCGCTGCGATGTCCCGCAGGGCGGGTCCTTGTGTGCCCACAGGGAAGAACAGCTCGGGGTCCTCTCCCACGCAGGCCGCTCGACGCAACCACTCCATGGGGGCGCGGGTGCCCAGGGCGTACTCGTGCAAACAGCGGTGTCTCAGCGTGTGAGCACGGTGTCGATGAAGTCCGTCACGTCTGCGAAGACCGCCGCCCTGTTCGTCTCGTTGAAGACCTCGTGCCGGGCACCGGCGTAGATCCTCTCGGTGAACTTCCCGCCCCTGAGCTCCTCGACACCGACGCGGCTCCCGGCGAGCGGGACCAGCCGGTCGTCGGTCCCGTGCAGCCACAGCAGCGGGAGCGGGCCGACGCCACCGCTCCTGGACACGGTCTCCAGGGTGCGGGCGAAGGCCTCCACCGTGGGCCGCTTCATCGGACCGTGCCAGACGAGGGGATCGGCCTGGTACGCCGCGCCCACCGCCGGGTCGCGGGAGAGCGAGGCCGGGCTGATGGGCGTGTCGGGGATCTCGTCGAGGGCGAGCAGCGCCCCCGGCAGCTCCCAGGCGCCGATCACCGGCCCCGACAGCACGAGCGCGGCGAGCTCGGTGCCGTACCGCTGGGCGAAGCGGGCGGCGATCAGGCCGCCCATGGAGTGCCCGCCCATCACGAGGGGCACGCCGGGATGGGCGTTCCTGGCCAGGTCGGCCACCGCGTGGACATCCGTGACCACGTCCTCGAAGTCCTCGATCAGGACACGCTCGCCCGCGGACCTGCCGTGCCCGGTGTGATCCGGCCCGAAGACGGCCGCGCCGTGGGCCACGAGGACTCCGGCGAGCTCTTCGTAGCGGCCGACGTGCTCGCCGTAGCCGTGCACGAGGAGGGCCACGTACCGGGGCCGGTCGTGGGGCCACTCGCGCACGGTGAGGGTGCCGTGAGTTCCGGCGAGGACGTGCTCGGCCATGTCTCCTCCAGTTGCGCCGCAGTCCGAAACTAGCAGTGCTAATTAAAGCTTCCCGACCCCTTCGATGACGACGGTGCGGCATCGAACCCGGCCGCGCCAACAGGACCACTCGGCGAGACGGCGCTTACCAGACCGCCTACCTGCATCTAGCATCGGTCTCCGCATGGACACGATGACGCTCTGGCACATTTCCGGTTGGGGGTTCGCCGCGCTCGCCGCCGCGGCGGTGCTCGTCGGCTTCTCCAAGACGGCCGTGAGCGGTGCCAACACGGTCAGCCTCGCGATCTTCGCCGCCGTGCTGCCCGCCCGCGCCTCCACCGGCGCCCTGCTGCCGATCCTCATCGCCGGGGACGTGCTCGCGGTGCTCACCTACCGACGGCACGCCCACTGGCCCACGCTCTGGCGTCTGTTCCCGGCGGTCGCGGTCGGCGTGGTCGCCGGGACGCTGTTCCTGCAATGGGCGGACGACGGGATCGTACGGACGTCGATCGGCGCGATCCTGCTGTTCATGGCGGGAGTGACACTGTGGCGTCGTCGCGCGGCCGACGCGGCGGAGGAACCCGACGCGGTCGCCACCCGGACGGGCCGCGTCAAGGCCCGTTCCTACGGCGTCCTCGGCGGCTTCACCACGATGGTCGCCAACGCCGGCGGCCCGGTGATGTCGATGTACCTGCTGTCGGCGGGCTTCCGCAAACTGGGCTTCCTCGGCACCTCGGCGTTCTTCTTCCTGATCGTCAACGTCTCCAAAGTGCCCTTCAGCGTCGGCCTCGGCCTGATCGACGGTCACTCACTGCTGCTCGACCTCGCCCTCGTGGCGTTCGTCGTGCCCGGTGCGTTCCTCGGCAAATGGGCGGTGAACCGGATCAACCAGAAGCTCTTCGAACGGCTGGTGATCGCGGCGACGATCGTGGGCGGCGTACAGCTACTGGTCCGCTGACCCGCCCAGCAGCGCCGGCAGGTCCGCGAAGGACTCGATCACGTGGTCGGGCGTGCCACTGGCGGAGCGGTGGGTCTCCGGGAGGTACTTGCCGGTCTTCACGAGCGCCCCGGTGAGTCCGGCGCGCTGCGCGGCCAGCACGTCCGACTCGATGTCGTCCCCCACCATCAGCGCTTCGTCCGCCCCGACCCCGAGCCGTGCCAGCGCCGCCTCGAAGAACGCGGGCGACGGCTTGCCGGTGACCTCGGCCTCGGTCCGGGCGGCCTTCTCCAGCCCGGCCAGGAAGGCCCCGGAGTCGAGCTGGAGCCCGTCGTCGGTACGCCAGTACAGATTGCGGTGCATCGCCACCAGCCGGGCCCCGCGCTGGAGGTGCGCGAAGGCCTGGTTCAGCGCCGCGTAGCCGAACTCGGGCCCGGCACCCCCGAGGACGACGACATCGACGTCCTCGCACTCGCCGCCGACGAGGGTGACGCCCGCGAGATCCTCGGTGATGTCCCCGCTGTTCAGCAGCGTGCAGCGCGCGCCGGGACAGTGCTCGGCCAGATACGCGGCGGTGACCGCGGGCGCGGTGAGAATGTCCCGCGCCGACACGGCGAATCCCGCCCCCTCCAGCACCGAGGCGATCGACGCCCTGGTCCGCGAGGTCGTATTGGTCACCAGCGCGACCCCGAAACCGGCCTCCCGAACCTCCCGCAGCGCCGCCACCGCCCCCGGCAACGGCTCCCAAGACACGGTGAGAACCCCGTCGATGTCGATCAGGACTGCGCGCACGGATGCCATGCCCGGACGATAACCACGGACGGGCGGCAGCGCCCGTCGTCGTGCGTCTCGCATGCCCTGCCGGAGGGCGACCGCCGTCGGCCGACGTCACGCACCCGTCGTGCCGACTTCGGCCCCTGACCTCGTACGCTACCCGCCATGGCCCCCCACATCCTGATCCTCGGCGGCACCACCGAGGCCCGCGAACTGGCCGCCGTGCTCACGGCGCGGCCGGGAGTTCGCGTCACCACCTCTCTCGCGGGGCGGGTGACCCGGCCGGGCGCGGTCGCGGGGGAGGTGCGGATCGGGGGGTTCGGCGGAGTGGCGGGGTTGGCCGACTGGATGCGGGAGGAGCACGTCGACGCCCTGGTCGACGCCACACATCCCTTCGCCCGTGCGATCACCGCCCACGCGGCGCAGGCAGCCGCGGCGACCGGCGTGCCCTCCGTGGTGCTGCGCCGCCCGGGCTGGCGCCCAGGACCGGGGGACCGCTGGCATCCGGTCGACTCCCTCGACGGGGCCGCGGAGTTGCTGCCGGGCCTCGGCCGGCGAGTGTTCCTGACCACCGGCCGCATGGAGCTCGCCGCCTTCGCCCACCTCACCGAACTGCACTTCGTCATACGGTCGGTGGAGCTGCCCGAGCCGCCCATGCCCCCGCACACCGAAGTGCTCCTGGCCCGTGGCCCGTTCACGGTGGCCGACGAGTCGACGCTCCTCTACGACCACTGCATCGACGTCCTGGTGACCAAGGACAGCGGGGGAGCGGCCACGTCCGCCAAACTCACGGCCGCCCGCGAACTGGCCCTGCCCGTAGTCGTCGTACGCCGACCGCCCCTCCCGGACGGGGTGACCTCGGTGCCGGACGTGGCGGGAGTTCAGCGGTGGCTGGACCTCGACTCGCCGTGACGCGGGGAGGCGGGCACGAACCCGCTCAGGCCGTGCTGCTGCCCGCCAACTTCCGCGCCCGCTGCGGCAGTCCGTTGTTCAGGTCCTCCACCAGGAGCCGCTTCGCGATCGTGTCCACCGCCGCCCTCAGGTCCGTGCCCGAGGGGCGGCCGATGTCCTGCTGCACCCGGTCCGCCAGCCAGTTGCCCCACGCCAGGCCGATGACCCGGGCCTCGCGCGCGCCCGCCCCGGTGTGCGAGAGGAGCGTGCCGTCGCGGGTCAGATAGCCCTCCTCGACCATCCGGTCGAAGACCGGCAGCAGTACCTCGGGCGGCAGACGGCGGCTCGCGGCGATCATGCCGAGGCTTGCGTGGCCGACCATCCGCGTGTGCAGTTCCACCTGCATGACGGCCCAGGCCCCGGCGATATCGAGCCGGGTGTCGGAATCCGTCATGATCCCGCGCGCGGTGTCCAGGTCCGTACTGCCGATGATCTTCCCGACCGTGGCCTCCAGCACCCGCTGCGAGTCCGCTCCGGACGGTGACGCGAACCCCTCACCCATGTCGGTCGATCCGGCCCGCGCGCTGTCGCGCAGCTCGACCTGCTTGAGGAACAGGGCGACGACGAAGCCGAGCGCGGCGACCGGCACGGTCCACAGGAAGACCGTCTGGATCGTGTCGGCGTACGCGTCGATGATCGGCGCGGCGACGGCCGACGGCAGCTGGTGCAACCCTTCCGGGCTGGTTGCCGCCTCGGTGACGGCGGCCGCGTCCAGCCCGCCGCCCACCCGCACGGCGGAGGTAATCCCGTCCTCGAGGTTCGGGGTCAAGGAGTTGGTGTAGATCGTGCCGAAGACCGCGGTGCCGAAGGAACTGCCCAGCGTACGGAAGAAGGTGACGCCGGAGGTCGCGGTGCCGAGGTCGGCGTACTCGACGGTGTTCTGCACGGCGATCGTCAGGACCTGCATGCACAGCCCGATGCCGGTGCCGAGCACGAACATGTACAGCGACTCCAGCCAGGACCCGGTCGACGGCTCCATCAGGGACATCAGAAACAGCCCGAGCCCCATCACCAGGGAGCCGGCGATCGGGAAGAACCGGTACTGCCCGGTCTTGCTGACCACGTTGCCGCTCACGACCGACGCGATGAGCAGGCCGATCACCATGGGCAGCGTCCGTACGCCGGAGACCGTCGCGGAGTCGCCGTCGACGTACTGGAGATAGGTCGGCAGATACGTCAACGCGCCCAGCATCGCGAAGCCCACGATGAAGCTGAGGACCGAGCAGACCGTGAACACCGGGTCGGCGAACAGCCGCATCGGCAGCATCGGTTCGGCCGCCCGGGTCTCCACCCAGCAGAACAGCCCGAGCGAGATCACCCCGCCGACGAAGAGGCCGATGATGACGCCGGAACTCCACGCGTACTCGTTGCCGCCCCAACTCGTCGCCAGGATCAGCGCACCGGCGCCCACCGCGACGAACGCGATGCCCATGTAGTCGATCACGGGCCGCGCCGCCGACTTCACCACGGGGATGGTGCGGGCCGCGGCGAAGACCACGACGATCGCGATCGGGACGTTGACGTAGAACGCCCAGCGCCAGGTCAGATGGTCGGTGAACAGCCCGCCCAGCAGCGGTCCGATGACCGTGGCCACCCCGAACACGGCACCGATCGCGCCCTGGTACTTGCCGCGCTCACGCAGCGGGATGACGTCGGCGATCAGCGCCATCGCCGTCACCATCAGACCGCCGGCCCCGACGCCCTGCATCGCCCGCCAGCTGATCAGCAGCGACATGTTGGAGGCGAGACCGCACAGGAACGAGCCCGTGATGAACACGATCGCCGAGACCTGGAAGACCACCTTGCGGCCGAACAGGTCGCCGAACTTGCCGACCAGCACCGTCGCGACGGTCTCCGCGAGCAGATAGGACGTCACGACCCACGACATGTGCTCGGCACCGCCGAGATCCGACACGATCGTCGGCAGCGCGGTGCCCACGATGGTCTGGTCGAGGGCTGCGAGCAGCATCCCCAGCATGATCGTCACGAAGACGACATTGCGGCGGCGCGCGTCCAGCACGGGTGGCTGGGCGGCGACGAGAGGTGCGGTGTCCTCGGCGACGGTCACAACGGCACGATCACACCGCTGGGCCATCCGTGCATGCCAGGGCGGTCCGCTCGGGTGCGGCCCCCGGCCCCGAGGCAGGTCTACCGCTGCTTCGGATCGCGGCGCAGCAGATACGTGTCCATGATCCAGCCCTTGCGCTCCCGGGCCTCGGCACGCAGCCGCTCGATCCGGGGCGCGGCCTCGGCGATCGGCCCCGAGACGAGGATCTCGTCCGACGTCCCTATGTACGCACCCCAGTAGATGTCGATGTCCTGGTCGGCGTACGCGCGGAAGGCCTGATGGGCGTCGAGCATCACGACCACGTCGTCCACCCCCTCCGGGAAGCCCTCGGCGAGCCGCCGGCCGGTGGTGATCTGGACGGGCCGCGCGACCCGGTTCAGCCCGGTGCGGTGCCGTGCGACCAGCGCCGACACACTGCTGATGCCCGGCACGACGTCGTACTCGAAGGACACCGAGCCCCGCTCCAGGATCTCCTCCAGGATGCCGAGCGTGCTGTCGTACAGCGCCGGATCCCCCCACACCAGGAACGCGCCGCTCTCCTCCTCGCCCAGCTCCTCGGTGATCAGCCGCTCGTAGATGTCGGCGCGGGCGCTGCGCCAGTCCCCGACGGCGGGGGAGTAGGCGGCGCCGCCCGCACCGCGGTCCCGCTCCGGGTCCCGGGCCTCGACCACTCGGTACGACCCCTCGGGTATGTGCGCGTCCAGCATGTCCCGGCGCAGCCGCGTCAGGTCGCTCTTCACCTCGCCCTTGTCCAGGACGAAGAACACGTCCGTGCCCCGCAGCGCCCTGACCGCCTGGAGGGTCAGCTGCTCGGGGTCGCCCGCGCCGATACCGATGACATGAATCTTTCGCACACCCCGAGTCTGCCGCACGCCACTGACAGTACGAACACCGCGTCCACCAGGGCGATGAGCGCTATCCGCACAGCCGCGGTGCCCGCGCCCCCGCGTCGACGCTCGTGCCCGTCTCCTCCACGAGGTCCGCGAGCCGCCGGGCCCAGTCCGCCAGCCCCGCGAGATCCATTCCGTACGGCCGTCCTTGCCCGGCAGCCGAGGCGGCCCACTCCTCCACGGCCCCGGCGCCGCGCCGCAGCAGCCGCGCCCCGCCCGTGACGTTCCCCCGGGCCGCGTGGGTCAGTCCCACAGCGAGCTGGGCCAGCCCCCGCCACAGGGCGCGCTCCTCGTCGGGACCCGACTTCCAGGCGTCCTCGAAGACCTCGTGCGCATGAAACGGGCGCCCCGCGTCCAGCAGCTCCTGGGCCTCGGCCACGGTTACCTCCGGGGCGCGGACCACGCCCTCCGGTTGCCGGGCGACGCCGTCGGCGCCGTACGGAAGTGGCCGCCCGAGCCCGTCCCGCGGCCGGGCGTTGCGCGCCCGCCCCTCGCTGTCCCGGTCCCGCGCGCCCGTCTGCCGTCCTGAGGATGTACTGGCCATACGTCAATTGTCCCGCGCCCGGCGCCCGCTTCGGTCCGGCCCCCGACGTGGGGTAAAGTTCTGTCGGCGCGTTCCCGCGATCCACCGCGGGGCAGCGCACCGGGACGTGGCGCAGCTTGGTAGCGCACTTGACTGGGGGTCAAGGGGTCGCAGGTTCAAATCCTGTCGTCCCGACTGTGCGGAAACGCAGGTCGGAGGCCGTCCTCTCATCCATGAGAGGACGGCCTTGTGCGCGTCCGGGGCTGTGGTGGTCGCAGCCACGTCGGCCGGTCCGTACGGCGACTGGTTCTCTCGGCTCGGGTGAGGGTGTGGCCGATGGTGTCGAAGGCTTCTTGGGCGGCTAGCCGGGTGAGACAGCTGTAGAGGCTTGCGGTGGTCGACTCCGTGGAGTGCCGCAGCGACTTGGATACGACGGTCAGAGGGACGCCTGCGGTGATGGTGATCGTGGCAGGTGCCGCAGGTCGTGGACCGTGATCCTCGGGATGCCGGCTTCCTCGGAGAGGCGGTGGAAGCGGTCGAAGTCCTCGATCGACTGCCGTCCAGCACCTGAAGAGCCCTGCGGACCGTCCGGCCGTCCGCGCCCGGTTCATCTCCTTGCGGTACCAGCGCCAGGACTCCTCGTCCGGTCCGTCCAGACCGGCGGACTCGAAGGCGAACAACACCTCCAGCAAGTGGACAACCCCGTCCGTCAGCTCGTTCTCCATGATGCGTTCCCAGACGCGTCGCGGGTCATCCAGGTTCTCCACCATCGCAGCGCCGACGTCTGGCCCCGCACCTGCAGATCCAGGTCGGCCAGCCTGATCACAGCGGTCCCGAGGTGCCGCCGACGGTGGAGATCAGGGTCCGCCCGGCGACCTGCAGCACTGCTCCCGGCGCAGCCGGGGCCCTGTGCCCAAGGCCTCTCGGACCGCGGTGAAACCACCCAGCAGGTTGTTCCCGTAGTCGGCGTCACCGACGGGGAGCCGACTCCGCCGGCCGGTCCGCCTCACGCTCCGCGGCGGCCGTGGCGGCCGCCGTCCAGCGCCGGAAGAAGTCTGCGTCACGCACCGGATCGCCCCGCCTGGCATCGGGCCTGGCCGGTCCTACCGCCACCATGGGGTCAGCGGCCCCAGCGCAGCGCGGCGGTCTGCACGGGCGCGTCCCACAGCCGCAGCATTTCCGCGTCGGCCCGGCACAGTGTCACCGAGCAGCCCGCCATGTCCAGCGACGTGACGTAGTTGCCCACGAGCGTCCGCGCCACCGGCACGCCCCGGGCCTCCAACAGTCGGGCCACCTCGGCGTGGAACCCGTACAGCTCCAGCAGCGGCGTCGCACCCATCCCGTTGACAAGGGTCAGTACCGGCCCGTCGGCCGGAGCCACCTCCACCAGCTCGTCGAGCACGGCGCTCACCGCGACCTCCGCGATCGCTCGGGCCGGCATCATCGCGCGCCGCTCTCGGCCCGGCTCGCCGTGGATCCCGACCCCGAGCTCCATCTCCCCGTTCGGCAGGTCGAAGGTCGGGCCGCCTTTCGCGGGAGTGCTGCAGGGGCTGAGCGCCACACCGAAGCTGCGCGAGGACTCGTTGACGCGCCGGGCGATCGCGGCCACCTGCTCCAGCGGTGCGCCCTCCTCGGCGGCCGCCCCGGCGATCTTCTCCACGAACAAGGTCGCCCCGGTGCCCCGCCGCCCGGCCGTATACAGGCTGTCGGTGACGGCGACGTCGTCGTTGACCAGGACCCGCTCGACCCGGACGCCGTCCTCCTCGGCGAGCTCGGCGGCCATCTGGAAGTTCAGCACGTCCCCGGTGTAGTTCTTGACGACGAACAGCACGCCCTGCCCGGCCTCCACGGCGCTCGCCGCGCGCAGCATCTGGTCCGGGACGGGCGAGGTGAACACGTCCCCGGGACACGCGGCCGACAGCATCCCGTATCCGACGAACCCGGCGTGCAGCGGCTCGTGCCCGGAGCCGCCGCCGGACACCAGCCCGACCCGCCCGCCCTCCCGCGCGTCTCGGCGTACGACCACCCGCCGCTCCACGTCCACGTTCAGCTCCGGGTGGGCGGCAGCCACCCCCCGCAGGGCATCGGCCACCACGGTCTCCGGACTGTTGATCAGCATCTTCATGGGACCTCCCGGGTGGAACCGGCGGCGGAGCCTCTGCCTCGTGTCCTCACGGAGCTCAGGCATCGCCGGTGACACGCGGGCGCATTCGCGATCGCACGCCACACGAACAGTGTGCCGTCTACCCGTGGACATCCGCGATGCGTGCTCGCTGCCGCCCGCCTCCCAGGGCGCGGCCAGTTCGGTCCAGGCAGGTGTGCCGCCCAAGCGCCGCGGGTCCTGGGAGCCCACCCGGTTGCCGTCGGCGCAGTGCTTGCCTGGGATGACGACGCGGAACCCGTCTGCGTTCGTCGCGTCAACATCGGCGCCCAAGTTGTCTGCACCGCCGAACGCTTCCACCAATGTGCGGCCGTCCCGCGCGCACGGCGCGGCGACGTGTGCGCGAAGCCGTCGGCCGCGGGGCTGCGGACCCCGGGTCAGCCGGACCATTGGCGCCGGCATCCCCTTCCGTCTGGTCAGGGGTCCGAGGGCGATATCCGGTTCGAGCGCCCAAGGCGCATTGGCAGCCACGTGTCGGCCGGTGCTCGTGAGCCGGTGGAGAGAGCGGCGGTCGCGGTCGCAGCGGAGCATGAATGACAGCCCCAGGCATCTCCTGATGACGGCGGGCGGACTTCCGCTCCCTGGCCGGGCAGCGGGCAGTATCGCCTCGCGCGCATGACTCTGGACGGTCTTACACTGACCTGTGGAGTACTCGGGGCAGTCGACGGCCGGTCCTTGGCCGGCGGGAAGCGGGCACCCATGGCTGAGCGACTCAAGAGATCAGGACTGGTCGGCGAGCTTTCAGCGGAATTCGCCGGCACGATGATCCTCATCCTTTTCGGTTGTGGTGTGGTGGCTCAGGTCGTGGCCGGCGGGGCCCTCACGACCCCGGCGGGCGGCCTGGGAAACCACGACAGCATCGCCTGGGCCTGGGGCCTCGGCGTCACCCTGGGTGTGTATGTCGCGGCGAGACTGAGCGGTGCTCACCTCAATCCCGCGGTGACCGTCGCGTTGGCGGCGTTCAAGGGTTTCCCGTGGAGCAAAGTCGCTCCCTACGCGCTGGCACAGACGGCCGGCGCCTTCGTGGCAGCCCTGATCGTCCGGTGGAACTACACCGAGGCGCTGGCGAAGGCGGATCCCACCCACACGATCAAGACACAGGGCGTGTTCTCCACGCTGCCCGCCAACGGCAACCCGAACCTGCCGGTCAGCGATTGGGGCGCACTCCGCGACCAGATCATCGGCACCGCGATCCTGCTGCTGCTGATCCTCGCGGTCACGGACCTGCTCAACACGCCCCCCGGCGCCAACCTGGCGCCGTTCATCGTCGGCCTGATCGTCGTGGCCATCGGTATGGCCTGGGGCACCAACGCGGGTTACGCGATCAACCCGGCACGCGACTTCGGTCCCCGGCTGGCCAGCTTCTTCACCGGGTACGGCGGAGCGTGGCGAGATCAGTACGGGCACTTGTACTTCTGGGTGCCGATCGTCGGCCCGCTGATCGGAGGTCTGCTGGGAGCGGGCCTGTACAAGTTCTTCATCGGCCGGTTCCTGCCGACCGCCGAGCCGGAGCCCGCCGGACGGGTACCGGCCCCGGACGAGAGCTGACACGAGAGCTGACCGGCTTCCGGGGTTGCCGTGATCCGGCTGCCCCCGGGAGCGCCCAAGGAGAGGCGGCATCCCATGGCGGACTTCGTCGGCGCGGTGGACCAGGGGACCACCAGCACCCGTTTCATGATCTTCGACCATGCCGGCAACGAGGTGGCGAGGCACCAGCTGGAGCACTCACAGATCCTCCCGCGCTCGGGGTGGGTCGAACACGACCCGGTGGAGATCTGGGAGCGCACCAACTCGGTGATCCAGAACGCGCTCCGGCACGGAAACCTCTCGCCGGAGGACCTGGCGGCCATCGGTATCACCAACCAACGGGAGACGACGGTCGTTTGGGACCCGCGCAACGGCCGCCCCTACTACAACGCCATCGTCTGGCAGGACACCCGTACCGACTCCATCGCGGCGGCGCTGGACCGCTCGGGCCAGGGCGACGTCATCCGCCGCAAGGCAGGGCTGCCGCCGGCCACGTACTTCTCCGGCGGCAAGATCCAGTGGATCCTGGAGAACGTCGACGGAGTCCGCGAGGCGGCCGAGCAGGGCCATGCCCTCTTCGGCAACACCGACTCCTGGGTGCTGTGGAACCTGACGGGCGGCCCCGACGGCGGCGTCCACGCCACCGACGTGACCAATGCCAGCCGCACCATGCTGATGGACCTGGAGACCCTCGACTGGGACGACGAGTTGCTGGGCTTCTTCGGCGTTCCCCGGGCGATGCTGCCGACCATCAGCCCGTCCTCCCACCGGGAGGCGTTCGGACAGACCCGTACGTCCCGGCCGCTGCGGGCCGCCATCCCCATCACCGGGGTGCTCGGCGACCAGCAGGCAGCCACCGTCGGGCAGGTCTGCTACGCGCCGGGCGAAGCCAAGAACACCTACGGCACCGGCAACTTCCTGGTGCTCAACACCGGCACGGAACTGGTGCGGTCCCAGCACGGCCTCCTGACAACCGTGGCGTACCAGTTCGGCGACAGCCCGGCGATCTACGCCCTCGAAGGCTCCATCGCCGTCACCGGCTCCGCGGTGCAATGGCTGCGCGACCAGCTGAAGATCATCAATGACGCCGCCGAGAGCGAACGCCTGGCACGTACCGTCGAGGACAATGGCGGGATCTACTTCGTCCCCGCCTTCTCCGGCCTGTTCGCCCCGTACTGGCGTTCCGACGCCCGCGGCGCGATCGTCGGCCTCGCCCGGTACAACGACGGCGGCCACCTGGCGCGGGCCGCCCTGGAAGCCATCTGCTATCAAAGCCGCGACGTGGTGGAAGCCATGGAGCAGGACTCCGGCGTCCACCTCGACGTGCTCAAGGTCGACGGCGGTGTGACGGCCAACGACCTGTGCATGCAGATCCAGGCCGACGTCCTCGGCGTCCCGGTCAGCCGCCCGGTCGTCGCCGAGACCACCGCGCTCGGCGCCGCCTACGCCGCCGGTCTGGCCACCGGTTTCTGGCGGGACACGGACGAACTGCGCACTCACTGGCAGGAGTCCAAGCGCTGGGAGCCCCAGT
The DNA here is from genome assembly GCF_031845645.1 of Streptomyces doebereineriae. Classification (NCBI taxonomy): domain Bacteria; kingdom Bacillati; phylum Actinomycetota; class Actinomycetes; order Kitasatosporales; family Streptomycetaceae; genus Streptomyces; species Streptomyces doebereineriae. The sequence continues at coordinate 211,678 of NZ_JAVREZ010000008.1, read as the reverse complement.
GGTCCGAGGAGCAGCGTCAGGAAGGATACGCGGGCTGGAAGAAGGCGGTGGAGCGCACGCTCGACTGGGCCAAGGTCGAATAGGTACCGGCCGGGAGCGACCGAACGGGGCCGCGCGAGCCGCGTGCGCGGCCCCCACCCGCACCCGCTGCACGAGGAGGACACCATGACGAACCCGGTGGCTCTCTCGCCCGGGGCACGCGCGGAGGCCCTCGTCCGACTGGGAGAGGGTGAGCTCGACGTCCTCGTCGTCGGGGGCGGCGTGGTCGGCGCCGGCGCGGCCCTGGACGCCGCCACCCGGGGCCTGAGAGTCGGCCTGGTCGAAGCCCGGGACTGGGCCTCGGGCACGTCCAGCCGTTCCAGCAAGCTCATCCACGGCGGCCTGCGCTACCTGGAGATGCTGGACTTCCGGCTCGTCGCCGAAGCCCTGAAGGAACGCGGACTCCTGCTTCAGTTCCTGGCCCCTCATCTGGTGCGTCCGGTGAAGTTCCTCTACCCCCTGCGACACAGGATCCGGGAGCGTCCGTACGTCGGCGCCGGCGTGTTGCTGTACGACACCATGGCCGCGGCCTCCGGTACCTCCAGAGGTCTGCCCCACCACCGCCACCTGCTCAAGCGTCAAGCCCTGCACGAGGCGCCCGCACTGCGCTCCGACGCCCTGGTCGGCGCGATCCAGTACTGGGACGCCCAGGTCGACGACGCCCGGCACACCATGTTCCTCGTCCGCACGGCCGTCGCCTACGGAGCGCTGGCCGCCAACCGCACCCGTGTCAGCCGCTTCCTGCGGCAGGGCGAGCGGGTGGTGGGAGCCGCTGTCACGGATCTGGAGACCGGCGACGAGACAGAGGTGCGAGCCAAGCAGGTCATCAACGCGACCGGCGTGTGGACCGACGACACCCAGGCCCTCGCCGGCACACGCGGCCAGTTCCACGTCCGCGCCTCCAAGGGCGTACACCTGCTGGTCCCGCGTGACCGGATCAACTCCCGCACCGGGCTGATCCTCCGCACCGAGAAGAGCGTGCTGTTCGTCATCCCCTGGGGACGACACTGGATCATCGGGACCACCGACACCGACTGGACACTCGACAAGGCCCATCCCGCCCTCAGCTCCCAGGACGTCACCTACCTGCTGGAACACGTCAACAGCGTCCTGGCCACGCCTTTGGTCCCGGAGGATGTCGAAGGCGTCTACGCCGGTCTGCGTCCCCTCCTGTCCGGCGAGGCCGCGGAAACCAGCAAACTGTCACGGGAGCACCTGGTCGCCCACCCGGTACCCGGTCTCGTCGTGGTGGCGGGCGGCAAGTACACGACCTATCGGGTGATGGCCAAGGACGCGGTCGACGAGGCGGCCCGCGGCCTGGACGAGAAAGTGCCCGACTGCATCACGCAACGCGTTCCGCTGCTCGGCGCCGACGGCTATCCGGCCCTCTGGAACTCCCGCCACAACCTCGCCGAGCGCTCCGGGCTGCATGTCGCCCGCGTCGAGCACCTGTTGAACCGCTACGGCTCCCTGGTGCACGAGCTGCTCGCCATGGTCGCAGCCGACTCCTCGCTCGGCGAGCCGTTGCCGAGCTCCGACGACTACCTGCGGGTCGAGGCCGTGTACGCGGTGATCCATGAGGGTGCCCTTCACCTGGAGGACGTGCTCGCCCGCCGTACCCGGATCTCCATCGAGTCCTGGGACCGTGGTGTGGACGCGGCGCAGACCGTTGTGGAACTGATGGCGCCTCACCTGGGGTGGGACCAGGCGCACCGGCACCGTGAGGTCGACCACTACCTGAAGCGGGTGGCCGCCGAACGCGAGGCCCAGCAGCAGCCGGACGACCAGACCGCCGACGCGGTGCGGCTCGGCGCCCCCGACATCATTCCGGTGCACTGAGTAGGCGTTCGAGTATGTCCGGTTCGTCGGAGCCCAGGGATCGACAGGCGGCCGCGACCTGGAGGAGCCAGGCGATCGCCTTGTGCGGGGGATGCGTCCGCCGACGTACGTTCGAGTGTGGCGGGGAGTCCCGGATGGCAAAGGCGCGGTGGGCGCCGTCGAGGGGCGCCGGGGGCGAGGAGGCCGCATAAGCGTCCGGGCGGGCGGTCGCGGCGGCCGCCGTGAGGATCAGTCGGCGGCGCGAGGCGGGCCATCAGGAAGGGTTCCCCCGAGGTGTGCCTGAGGACGGCTTTCGCTGCAGTGGCAACCTCCCCGAGGCGGGCGGCGACCTACAGGCGAAGTTCCGGACGGCTCCCGCCCCGGTACCGGTCGGCAAGCGGCTCGGCCCGCCGGCGGGAGGCGTTCCGTACCGCCTCACCCCCACCCGGACCGCCGCGCGGTCCGGATCCGACGAACCGAGGAACCCCCACATGACCGAGACCGAACGAACCGAGCCTTCCGGCTTACGGCGGCGCAGTGTCCTGCTCGGCGCGGTCGCCGGCGCCGGCGCGCTCGCCCTGGGCGCAGGCCCCCTGGCTACCCCGGCGCAGGCCGCGTCCTTCGTCAAGGGCGCGGATGTCAGCTGGCTGCCGCAGATGGAGGCGCAGGGCTACTCCTGGAACAACAGCGCCGGAGTGCGCCAGGACCTGTTCACCATCCTCAAGGGCTACGGCATCACCGCGATCAGTCTGCGGACCTGGGTCAACCCGTCCAGCGATCCGGCCAACGGGCACTGCTCCATCGAGGAGACGGCTCAGCTGGCGAAGCGCGCCAAGGACGCCGGTATGCAGGTCCTCATCGGCTTCCACTTCGGCGACACCTGGAACTCGGTCGGGGTGCAGAACCCGCCGGCGGCCTGGGCGAGCATGACCTACGGCCAGATGCTCGACGCCATGTACGACTACGTGTACCACGCGTGCAACATCATCAAGTACTACGGCGTCACACCGGCCTGGGTGAAGATCGGCAACGAGACAAACTCCGGCATCTGCAAGCCGGTCGGCAGCATCAGCCGCCCCGCCCAGATGACCGGCCTGCTGAACGCGGCGTACGACATGTCCAAGCAGGTCTTCCCGAGCACGCCGGTACTGGTGCACCTGGCGCAGCCGCAGAACCTGGCCGGCGTCCAGAACTTCCTCAACGCCTACCGGGACAACGGCGGAAGGTGGGACATCACCGGCCTGTCCTCGTACGCGCAGGGCGGCAACGTGCCCGCCGTGCTGGCCAACATGCAGACCATCCAGTCCGGTTACGGCAAGCCGGTCATGCAGGTGGAGTACGGCGGGCCGGTCGGCAAGCCCACCCAGGTGCGCGACTCGCTGCGGGCGTTCGTCTCCGGGCTGCAGGGCTTCGGCGGCCTCGGCACCTTCTTCTGGGAGCCCGAGGGCTACCCCTCGTTCAACGCCTACAACAGCTCGGCCTGGGACGAGAGCACACGGCGGCCCACGGCGGCCATGGACGGATTCCTCAACGGGTGAACCAGGAGTCAGCGATGAGTTCTGCCAAGTATGTCGGGCGTGCCCTGCTGATCTCGGCGGTCACCCTGAGCCCCTTCGCGACCCCCGCCGGTTCGGCGGCCGTGAGCAACACAGCGGCGGCGACCGCCTATTACGTGGCCCCAGGCGGCAACGACAGTGCCGCGGGAACGCAGGCCGCTCCCTGGGCGACGATCGCCCGTGCGCAGGCCGTGGCCCAGCCGGGCGACACCGTGTACTTCCGGGGCGGCACGTACCGCTACACCCGTGCGAACAGCGGCTGTACCAGCCAGACGGCCAGGGTCGACGCCATCACCCTGAACAAGAGCGGCAGTTCGGGAAGCCCGATCCGCTACTGGGCCTACCCGGGGGAGAAGCCGGTGTTCGACTTCTCGGGCATGACGGACGACTGCCGGATCAAGGGCTTCGACGTCACCGGGAGCTGGCTTCACCTCAAGGGTCTGGAGGTCACCGGGGTCCGCCAGAACAACAACCTCAACCACGAGTCCTGGGGCATCTGGATCTCGGGCAGCAACAACACCTTCGAGCAGATCGACACCCACCACCACATGGGGCCCGGCCTGTTCATCCAGAACGGCGGCGGCAACCTCGTCCTCAACTCCGACGCGCACGACAACTACGACACCAACTCCTCCAACGGCGCCGGGGAGAACGCCGACGGGTTCGGCGCGCACATCTCGGCGGGCAATCCCGGGAACGTGTTCCGGAGCTGCCGCGCGTGGTGGAATGCCGACGACGGCTTCGACCTCATCAGCGCATACTCGTCCGTGACCATCGAGAACTCCTGGGCGTGGCGCAACGGGTACCAGCCGGGAACGACCACCGCGGCCGGCAACGGAACCGGCTTCAAGACGGGCGGCTACGGTGGCGACTACGACGCCGGCGCCGTCAAGCACACCGTCCGCACGTCGGTGGCCTTCCTCAACAGGGCGTCCGGCTTCTACGCCAACCACCACCCGGTCGCCAACGACTACTTCAACAACACGGGTTACGGCAATCACCCCGACTTCAACATGCTGGGAGTCGACTCCGGCGGCGCCGCCGTCGGCCGGGGCAACCTGCGCAACAACCTCGCCTACACCGGCACGCTGACGTCGAACATGACCGGCACGAGTGCCGCGAACAACTCGTGGAACCTGGGCGTCGCCCTGTCGGACGCGCAGTTCCAGAGCGTGTCGACGTCCGGCTGGGACGCGTCCCGCCAGTCCGACGGGAGCCTGCCGGTGCTGCCCAACCTCCGGCCCACGGCCAACAGCACCTTGATCGACAAAGGCGTGAACGTCGGGCTGCCGTACAAGGGGCAGGCGCCGGATCTCGGTGCCTTCGAGATCTCCTGAACCGAGTGCCGTCCCCGGCCAGCCGCCGCTGACGAGCGCGCCGGCATCGCGAACCCCCGATCCGTTCGCGTTGTCAGCGGCGGCTGCCATGAGGGCTCGGGCGAACATCCTGATGGACCCCGGCAACTCGTACCTGTGCGTCGTTCCGGAGCGGGGGAAGGGCGACGGCAAGGCGTTCCTGCTCGCCGACGACACGAAGATCACGGACCCGACCATCCTCGCGCAGCTCGGGCGGCGTGCCTGAACCCACGCGAGTGATCGACTTTTTCGCGATCGACGGCAACCCCGGTGCGGCGGGCGGCGACTAGGGGGCAGGAGCATCCCCACTGCCTCCGCCGAACGTCCCGATTCGCGAACGAGAGTCACCACATGGGCACCAGAGGAACCGCGCGCAAGCCGCACCGCAAGAAGCCCACCCGCCACCGAGGCCTGCTGATCGGCGCGCTGGCCACGATCCTGGTCGGCGGTGCCGTCACCGGCGGTGTGCTGCTGACGACGTCCGGCTCCGGGCCGCGCGCGGGCACCTACCGGCTGGGCGGTGCCACGGGGACGGGCTCCCCGCCGCCCATGACCGCGTCCCCTTCCCCGTCGTCCTCCGCATCCCCATCTCCGTCCGTATCTCCGTCTGCTTCGAGGACGTCGGCCTCCCCGCGGGCCTCCGCATCGGCGACGAAGAGCGCTTCCACACCCGCGACTACCACGTCCACCGCCGGATTCGCGGCCTGGCCCACGCCCACCGGCGAGAAGGCGGTCGCCACCACCATCGAGGTCTCCGGCACCTACGACGGCACCCTCAAGCGCTTCTACGGCTCCGGCGACCTGGGCAGCGACAGCCAGGACGAGGACCAGGGCCCGCTCTTCGAACTCGCCGACGGGGCGACGCTGAAGAACGTCATCCTCGGCTCCCCGGCCGCCGACGGCGTGCACTGCCTGGGCAGCTGCACCCTGAAGAACGTGTGGTGGCAGGACGTCGGCGAGGACGCGGCGACCTTCAAGGGCACCTCGGCCTCCGCGACGTACGTCGTCGACGGCGGCGGTGCGCGGGAGGCGGACGACAAGGTCTTCCAGCACAACGGCGCCGGAACCCTGACCATCAGGAACTTCCAGGTGGCCGACTTCGGCAAGCTCTACCGCTCGTGCGGCAACTGCAGGACGCAGTACGAACGCCATGTCGTCATCAGCAATGTGAAGGTCACCGGGCCCGGCAAGGACATCGCGGGCGTCAACGCCAACTACGGTGACACGGCCACCCTCTCGGGCGTGACCATCGTCGGGGACAGCAGTAGGAAGATCACCGTCTGCGAACGCTTCCAGGGCAATTCGTCGGGGGCCGAACCGTCCTCACTGGGCACCGGGGCGGACGGTACGCACTGCAGGTACAGCGCGTCCGGCATCACCTACCGGTGACGGCCACGCCCTCGCCCGGGCGGGCCGGCGAGGGCGGGCGTGCGGCCGTAGACCTGGTGATTGAAGCTTAAAACGGGGCGTGAGTAGGGTGACCCCATGAACGCGACGCCACGCTGGCTGGACGCCGACGAACAGCGGGCCTGGATGGCATACGTCGAATTCTCGACGCTCCTCGGCGATTACCTGAACCGCCAGTTGAGGCGCGACGCCGGGACGACCCACGCCGACTACACCCTGCTGGCCCAGCTCTCCTCGGCCCCCGACCAGGTCCTCGGCATGTCCGAGCTGGCCAGGCGCCTGAAGATCACCCGCAGTCGGCTCACCCACGCGGTGAACCGGCTGGCCGAGGCCGGCCTCGTGGACCGCCGTGAGGACCCCGCGGACGGGCGCGGCCAGCTCGCCGTCCTCACCGACGAGGGCATGACCCTGCTGGAACAGGCGGCTCCCGGGCACGTCGAAGCGGTACGCCGGGCGGTCTTCGACGCGCTCAGCCGGGAGCAGGTGCGCCAACTCGCCGAGATCGGGGAGGCGATCGGGGAGGCGTTGCACGGGGTGGAGAGTGCGGAGGCGGATCCGGCGGTGCTGCCTTGGCGGCGGCGCTGAGGAAGGGCGGGGCGGTGCTCAAGCCTGACCGGCTCGGTGCTGAGTCGGGCGGGCGGGGTGGGAGGGAGTTCGGAGGGGCTGTCGGATCGGCGGGGCGGGCTGATGTCCTGTCGGGTGGGCCGGTGTCCCCGCGCTTCCGGTGCCCTGCCGGATCGGTGGGCCCCGGCGCCCCGCCGGTTCAACTCAGGCCCGCGATTCCCTGTCGGGCCGGTTCTGGGCGGTGGATGCCGCGGGGGCGGTAACCCAGTTCGCCGGAGCGGCCCAGCAGGTCGGCGAGGTACCAGACGATGGCAAGCCACATCTCCGTGCCCTGGAGCCCGGGCTCGGGTCCGGGGCCGGCGGCGCCCGGGCCGAAGCCGAAGCCCCGGCCGTCCTGCCAGCGCGGCAGGACCGTGGTCAGCTTCCGTTCGGCCCACTCGTGGATCTCGCCGGAGCGGTAGCCGTCGCCGCCCCGCCCGAGCTGCTGGGTGCACAGCCACAGGGGATGGGCGACGTCAAGCACATTGCAGGCGTTCTCCCGGCCGGGACCGAAATGCCGGGTGTCGCGCGCGTGGTCCAGGACCGCGTCCACGACCCGTTCCGGATACGGCACCGGCAGCCCGAACTGCGCGAACGAACCCCGCGTCAGCCGGTAGTAGCCGTTGACCACCTGGAGTCGGCCCTCCTCGGCAGAGGGGCTGCCCCACATCCCGGTCCAGGGATCGGCCCTGGTCAGCAGCCAGCCGAACAGCGACTCGGGCGTCCCGTGGTCGTCGCTGCCGTCGTCGTGCCGAAGGTTCCAATGGGCGGCAGTGGCAAGGCTGTCGATCCAGGCACCTGCGCCCCACGCGCCCGTGCGCCAGGGCAAAGCCTCCAGTCGTGCAACGAGTTGACGTACCGTCATGTCCCGTACACCGCGCACCGGATGGGGGAGCCCGGGGCCCAGCAGATCGAGGGCATAGCCCACGCACAGCACGTGGTAGAGCGACGCTCCCTCCCCGATGAATCCGTCGGCGTCCGCCACCGGCAGCGGCTCGCCGAACTCCGGCACGAGCCCGCTCTTCGGATCCTGCAGCCCGCTCAGCCGCCCGATGTGCTCCTCGGCGGACAAGTGCTCCGGCGCCACCCCGAGCAGCAGGTCGGCGATCTCCACGGCGTCGCAGTGAGCCCGCACGGTGGGAGCGGCGCCGGGCCGATCGGCGTACCGCTCACCGTCCCAGCAACGGTCGAGGAGTCCGGCAGCCTGATCCCGGGCGGCGTCGGCGAAGACAGCCAGGGCGGCTGCGCGGGGGTCGGGCGCAGGACGGGTCGCAGGGGTACGGCCGCCCCCTGGCCGTATCCCTGGCAGATCCGCCACCTCAGCACCCCCGGCCGCAGCCGCCTGGGTGTCGGCTGCCGCCGCGGGGTGGGGTGTGGGGTGGGTGGTAGGGGTGCGGCTGTCTTCCGGCCGTCTTCCCGGCGCGGCCGCAGCCGCAGCCGCCTCGGCACCCGCTGCCCCCGCCACCTGCACCCCCTGCCGATCGCGCGGCGCCCGCTCCGGATCGCCGGCGGTCACGGCCGCGGGCTCGGCGTCGGGTGCCGGGCGGTTCGGCGGCGTACGGCTGTCATCCGGACGTATCCCTGACACAGACACAGCCGCAGCCGCAGCCGCAGCCGCAGCCGGATCCACCTCCGCCGTCCCCGTCCCCCGCACCTCCCGCCGGTCCCGCAGCACCCTCGCAGGATTTCCCGCGGCCACCGACCACGCCGGCAGACTTCTCGTGACCACCGCTCCCGCCCCGATCACACAGTGATCGCCGATGGTCACGCCGTCCACGACGATCACATGCGAGCCGATCCAGACGTCGTCGCCGACCCGGATGCCCCGGCTGGTGAGCGGCTGGCGGAAGACGGGCCGGTCGGGAGCCATGGAGTGGTTGAAGCCGAGCAGTGAGGTGTGGGCACCGATGCGTACGCCCTGACCGAGGACGACGTTCCCCCGCACCGTGGTGAAAGGGTTGAGCGTGCAGTGGGAGCCGGTGTCCAGCTCCCCGGTGACATAGGCGTGCGCGGCGATGTACGAGTCGTCGCCGAGCCGCAGCCGGTCCGGGAACACCGCCGCGGACTCGGCGACGTAACACCGCTCCCCGATCCCGGTGTCGCCGCCGACGGCCCGCTGCACCTCCCGCTGCGCGGCGCGCTGTTCTTCGGTCGCCTCGTCGGCGAAGAGCCAGGGGCAGTGGTCGAAGTGCCGTACGGACGGCTGCGACGGATGATCCATACGAGCACGCTAAGCAGCGCGGGGCCCGCCGGGGAAGGGGTGCCGTGCGCGACGCGGCCCGCCCCGGAATGGTAGAAGCGGTCATGACCAACTCGCACTTCTCCCGCTCCTCCTCCCGTCCGGCAGGTGTCCGATGACCGAGGGCATCGACACCCCCGACCACCGGGGCCGCACCGGACTCGACCGCACCGGCCTGGACCTGACCGGCAACCCGCGCGTCAAGGTCCGCGATGTGAAACTGCTGTCCAGTCACTGGTACGTCGAGCGGGCCACGACCTTCGACATCCAGCACGCCGACGGGAGCTGGAGCACTCAGCAGCGCGAGACCCACGACCGTGGCAACGGCGCCACCATGCTGCTGTACGACACGGAACGCGAAACCGTCCTGCTCACCCGCCAGTTCCGCTTCCCGGTGTATGTCAACGGACACCCCGACGGACTGCTGATCGAGACCCCGGGCGGTCTGCTCGACGACGATGACGAGCACCCCGAGATCGCCGTACGGCGCGAGGTCGTCGAGGAGACCGGGCACACCATCGGCGAGGTCCGGCACGTCTTCGACGTCTACATGAGCCCCGGTTCGGTCACCGAGCGCGTCAGCTTCTACGCCGCCGAGTACGCCCCGTCGACCCGCACGCACGAGGGCGGCGGCCTCGACGAGGAGGGCGAGGACATCGAGATCCTCGAACTGCCCTTCCGCAGGGCCCTGGAGATGATCCGTACCGGGGAGATCGCCGATGCCAAGACCATCATGCTGCTCCAGTGGGCGGCCCTGGAGGGCCCGTTCGCCAAGTGAGCACGCAGGCCCTTGACTTGAAGTGCGCTTCAAGATGAAGACTCCCGTGTGTGCCCCGAAGACGGGTACACACGGGAGGAAATCATCATGAAGTACCGCACCATCGGCACCGATCCGGCGACCCGTCGTGAGGTCAGTGTCCTCGCGCTCGGCGCGATGCTGTTCGGCTCACGGACCGACGAGGAGACCTCCTTCGCCGTCCTCGACCGCTATGTCGAGGCCGGCGGCACCTTCATCGACACGTCCGACAACTACGCCTTCTGGGAGGACGGCGGCCAGGGCGGCCAGAGCGAGGAACTGCTCGGCCGGTGGCGGCGCAGCCGCGGCGTCGGAGACGAGATCGTCATCGCCACGAAGCTCGGCGCCCGGCCCCTGGCGCCCGGCACGAGCTACGTCGACAACGCGGAGGGACTGTCGGCGAAGGTGATCCGGGAGTCCGCGGAACGCAGCCGGGAACGCCTGGGTGTGTCGAAGCTGGACCTGCTCTACGCGCACATCGAGGACCACGAGGTCCCGCTCCAGGAAACAGTGGAGGGATTCGGCGAACTGGTCGCCGAGGGCACGGTGGGCCTGCTGGGCGTGAGCAACCACGCGGTGTGGCGGGTGGAACGGGCCCGCGCCCTGGCGGCCGCGGCCGGACTTCCCGGCTACGAGGTCCTCCAGTACGCCCACAGCCACCTGCGCCCCCGCACCGACGTCCCCGATCCCCTCTTCCCCGACGGCAGCCTCGGCCACGCGGGCGCGGACCTGCTGAGCTACCTGCGCGCGGAGCCCGGCCTCACCCTTGTCGCGTACTCACCCCTCCTGAAGGGCGCCTACACCCACCCGGACCGTCTCCCCGCCGACTTCGACCACTCGGGCACGCCGGCTCGTCTGAAGGCTCTGACCGAGGTGGCCAAGGAGACGGGCGCGACCGTCAACCAGGTCGTCCTGTCCTGGCAGGCAGGCGGTGACCTGCCGATCGTCCCGCTGGTCGGGATGTCGTCCGTGGCCCAGCTGGAGGAGAACCTGGCGGCGATGGATCTGGAGCTCACGGAGGAGCAGCGGGCGCGGTTGGACTCGGCGTACTGATGCGCTCGCCGTGCACGGTCAGGGTCTGACCAGGAGCCGGAAGTCAAAGGCGTACCGCGACGCCCGGTAGATGTGGGTGCCGTACTCGACCACGCGGCCGGTGTCGTCGTAGGCCGTGCGTTGCATGGTCAGGACCGCCGCGCCCGCCTGTTCGTCGAGGCGGGCGGCCTCCTCCGCGGTGGCGGAGCGGGCGCCGATGGTCTGGCGGGCGCTGTGCAGGGTGATGCCGGCGGTGCGCAGCATGCGGTAGAGGCCGGTGGCCTCCAGGCGGTCGCTGTCGAGGTGGAGGAGGCCGGTGGGCAGGTAGTTGCAGAGAAGGGCCACGGGCTGGCCGTGGGTCAGGCGCAGGCGCTCGAGCGCCGTGACCTCACTGCCCTCCGGGACCGCCAGCGCCGCCGCCACGTCCGCCGATGCCAGGACGGTCTCGTTGCGGACCACCCGGGTGGCCGGACCCTGCCCGGCCGCCTCCAGGTCGTCGTAGAGGCTGCTGAGCTCCAGGGGTCGCTTGACCTGGCTGTGCACCACCTGCGTGCCCACCCCGCGCCTGCGGACCAGCAGGCCCTTCTCCACCAGGGTCTGGATGGCCTGGCGGACGGTCGGACGGGACAGGCCGAGGCGGATCGAGAGGTCGATCTCGTTGCCCAGGAGGTTTCCCGGGGCGAGCTTCCCGTGCTCGATCGCCTCCTCCAGCTGCCGGGCGAGCTGGTAGTACAGCGGCACCGGACTGCCCCGGTCCAGGGCGAAGTCCAGGGAGTCGAGCGCGGGGGCGGTCGCGGCACGTGACGTGTCGCCGGGCTTCGCCATGGGGGTACCTCCCTCAAAGGGTCGGGGGCGGGTTGTCAGAGGTGGGTGCGGCGAGCGGCTGCCTGACGGTCGTACTCCGTCCTCGCCGCTACGGCGGCCTCGCGCGACGCCGTCTGCGCCACCGGCACGTCCCACCAGGCCTCTGCCGGGGGAGCGGTCGGGGTCGCGGTGTCCGTCTCGACGTAGACGCAGGTCGGCCGGTCCGAGGCGCGGGCCGTGGCCAGGGCCTCGCGCAGCTCCCGTACGGTCTTGGCGCGCAGCACGTCCATGCCGAGGCTCGCCGCGTTCGCGGCCAGGTCGACCGGGAGCGGGGCCCCGCTGAAGGTGCCGTCGGCCGCCCGGTAGCGGTAGGCGGTGCCGAACCGCTCGCCGCCCACCGACTCCGACAGGCCGCCGATCGAGGCGTAGCCGTGGTTCTGGATGAGGACCAGGTTGATCGGCAGGCCCTCCTGGACGGCGGTGACGAGTTCCGTCGGCATCATCAGGTAGGTGCCGTCGCCGACCAGCGCCCACACCGGGGTGTCCGGGGTCGCCTGCTGCACGCCGATCGCGGCCGGGATCTCGTAGCCCATGCAGGAGTAGCCGTACTCCAGGTGGTACTGGCGGGGGCTTCGGGCCCGCCACAGTTTGTGCAGGTCGCCGGGGAGCGAGCCGGCCGCGTTGATCACCACGTCCTCGTCGCCGACTACCGCGTCCAGCGCGCCCAGCAGCTGGGTCTGGGTCGGTACCGCGTTCTCGTCCGCGGCTTCGAAGGCCCGGGTCACGACCCGTTCCCAGCGCTCCTTGCCCGCCCCGTACTCGGCCTCGTAGGCCGCGTTCACGCGGTGGCCCTCCAGTGCCGACGTGAGCGCCTCCAGACCCGCTCGCGCGTCGCACACGACCGTCCGTGCGGCCAGCTTGTGGGCGTCGAAGGAGGTGATGTTCAGGTTGAGGAAGCGGACGTCCGGGTTCTGGAAGAGGGTGCCGGAGGCGGTGGTGAAGTCGGAGTAGCGCGTGCCCACGCCGATGACCAGGTCCGCGGTGCGCGCGAGGTCGTCGGCGACCGCCGTACCGGTGTGGCCGATGCCGCCCAGGTCGGCGGGGTGGTCGTGGCGCAGGGAGCCCTTGCCCGCCTGGGTGGAGGTGACGGGGATGCCGGTGGCGTCCGCGAAGGCCTTCAACGCCTCCTCGGCCTCGCTGTGGTGGATCCCTCCGCCCGCCACGATCAGCGGGCGCGCGGCCCCCAGGATCGCCCGCACCGCCTCCGCCAGCTCCACCGGGTCGGGCGCGGGACGCCGTACCCGCCACACCCGCTCGGCGAAGAACTCCTCCGGCCAGTCGTACGCCTCCGCCTGCACGTCCTGGGGGAGGGCGAGGGTGACCGCGCCGGTCTCGGCCGGGTCGGCGAGGACCCGCATGGCCTGGAGGGCGGCGGGGATCAGGGCCTCGGGGCGGTGGATGCGGTCGAAGTAGCGGGACACCGGGCGCAGGGTGTCGTTCACCGACACGTCCGCCTCCGTCGGATGCTCCAGCTGCTGGAGGAGCGGGTCGGCGGCGCGGGTGGCGAAGTAGTCGCCGGGCAGGAGCAGGACCGGGAGGCGGTTGATCGTCGCCAGGGCCGCGCCGGTGACCAGGTTCGTGGCGCCGGGTCCGATCGATGTCGTGACCGCCTGGGCCGACAGGCGGTTCAGCTGGCGGGCGTGGCCGACGGCCGCGTGGACCATCGCCTGCTCGTTGCGGCCCTGGTGGAACGGCATCGCGTCCTCACCCGCCTCCAGGAGGGCCTGCCCGATGCCGGCCACGTTGCCGTGGCCGAAGATGCCCCAGGTCCCGGCGATCAGCCGGTGCCGCAGGCCGTCCCGCTCCGTGTACTGGACGGACAGGAACCGCACGAGGGCTTGGGCGACGGTCAGGCGGGTGGTGCTGCTCATCAGGACTTCTCCGGTGTGCCGTGTAGAGGGGGAGGCGGTGGCGGCGGGCTGGTCGGGGTGGGCGCGGATCAGCCGGGCGCGCCGCGACGTCGAGGTGGTACGGGGAGTGGCGGGGCCTGGCCACGGGCGGGGGCCCGGAACCGTTCGCCGCCGGGTGCCGGGATCGTCGTACGGCGATCCCGTGGCCCGTGCGCGAAGCCGCTGACGGGCGGGCCGGTCACGGCGCGACGCCGTTCAGGAGACCGTCGACCTCCGCCTGCGTCGGCATCGCGGAGGAGCAGGCGAGGCTGGCGGCGACATGCGCGCCGGCCGCGTTGGCGTACCGGACGGTCCGCTCCAGCTCCCAGCCGGACAGCAGCCCGTGGCACAGCGAGCCTCCGAAGGCGTCGCCGGCGCCGAGGCCGTTGACGACCTCGACCGGGACCGGCGGGACCTCGGCGGTCGTGCCGTCGCGGTGCACCGCGAGGACGCCCTTGGGGCCCTGCTTCACCACGGCGAGCTCCACACCGGCCGCCAGCAGGGCCTCGGCGCACGCCCGGGGTTCACGCTCCCCGGTGGCGATCTCGCACTCGTCGAGGTTGCCGACCGCGACGGTCGCGTGCCGCAGGGCCTCAGCGTAGTACGGGCGGGCTTCGTCGGGGTCGGCCCAGGCCGTCTCACTCCACAGCTCGGGCCGCCAGTCGAGGTCGAAGACCGTGGTGCCCGCCCTGTCGCGGCACTTCAGGGCGGCGAGCGTGGCCGAGCGGCTCGGCTCCTCGCTCAGACCCGTGCCGGTGATCCAGAAGATCCGGGCCGCGCGGATGGCGAAATAGTCGAGCTCGTCGGTGTGTATCTCCAGGTCGGGAGCCTTGGGACGGCGGTAGAAGTACAGCGGGAAGTCGTCCGGCGGGAAGATCTCGCAGAAGGTGACCGGGGTCGGGTAGGCCGCCACGGGAGTCACCCAGCGGTTGTCGACGCCGAACTCCGTGAGGGTCTGGTGGAGATACGTGCCGAAGGGGTCCGCTCCGGTGCGGGTGATGACCGCGGTGGAGCGGCCGAGCCGGGACGCGGCGACCGCGACGTTGGCGGCCGACCCCCCGAGGAACTTGCCGAAGGACCGGACCTGCGCCAGAGGCACCCCCGACTGCTGCGGGTAGAGATCAACTCCGATACGGCCCATACTGATCACGTCGAACTGCTGGACTGGCTCGACCATGCGCGACGCTCCTCGATCCGACCTGGGGACGGACGGGCCCTACGGGCCCGTTGCTTCCCCAGGTGTAGGACTCGAAGGGCGACGCTGTCAATAGTTTGTACTTACATTCGGACCTGCTTGTGAAATGATGTCTTAACAAAGTATTGACAGCGGGCGCGCTCGGGGATTGGATTCCGTCCCAACGCAACTGCCGTGATGTCGCGGCACTCGACCCGGAACTCCCGAGGTCCCGGGCCATGAATCCCACCCCCTTTCCCGACGTTCTCCCCGTCGCACAGTGAGGTGCAAGGAAAGATGGACCGCTCTTCTCTCTCCCGTTCGCGGAGATTCGCTCCCGCCGTGGCCCTGGCTGCGGCCGCGGCCCTGACGCTCGCCGGCTGCTCCAGCAGCTCGGGCGGCAAGAAGTCCGAGGAGAGCGCGGACGGCGCCTCCGCGGGCAAGGCCACGACCCCCCGGATGACCATCGCGCTGGTGACCCACCAGTCGCCCGGCGACACCTTCTGGGACATCGTCCGCAAGGGCGCCCAGGCCGCCGCCAACAAGGACAACGTCAAGCTGGTCTACTCGGCCGACCCGAGCGCGGCCAACCAGGCCAACCTGGTCCAGAACGCCATCGACCAGAAGGTCGACGGCATCGCGATCACCCTCGCCAAGCCGGATGCCCTCAAGGACGTCGTCGCCAAGGCGAAGGCGGCCGGCATACCCGTCGTCGGCCTCAACTCCGGTGTCAGCGACTGGCAGAAGCTCGGCCTGATGGAGTTCTTCGGCCAGGACGAGTCCGTGGCCGGCGAGGCACTCGGCAAGCGGCTGAACGAGGCCGGCGCCAAGAACGCCGTCTGTGTCATCCAGGAGCAGGGCAACATCGGCCTGACCCAGCGCTGCGACGGTGTGAAGAAGACCTTCACCGGCAAGCTGCAGACGCTGAACGTCAACGGCACCGACATGCCGTCCGTGAAGTCGACGATCACCGCCAAGCTCACGCAGGACAAGTCCATCGACTACGTCGTCACCCTCGGTGCGCCCTTCGCGCTGACCGCGGTGCAGTCGGCGTCCGACGCGGGCAGCAAGGCCAAGATCGCCACGTTCGACCTCAACAAGGACCTGACGGGCGCCATCAGCAAGGGCACCATCGAGTTCGCCGTCGACCAGCAGCCCTACCTCCAGGGCTACCTGGCCATCGACTCGCTGTGGCTCTACAAGAACAACGGCAACTACATGGGCGGTGGCGAGCAGCCGGTGCTGACCGGCCCGGCCTTCGTCGACAAGTCCAACGTCGACGCGGTGGCTGCGTTCGCCGCGAAGGGCACCAGGTGATGGGTATGACCCAGCACGCCGAGCCGGCGGTGACCTCACCGCCGGCCTCCGGCCCGGGCAAGGTCAAGGACGGCCGGACCGCGGAACGACCGCTCGCGTTGCGTCTGTTGGCGCGTCCCGAGGTCGGTGTGTTCCTGGGTGCGGTGGCGGTGTGGGTGTTCTTCCTGATCGCCGCTCCGCCGGTGCGGGACGGCAGTTCGATGGCGAACATCCTGTACCAGTCGTCCACCATCGGGATCATGGCGTTGCCGGTGGCGCTGCTGATGATCGGCGGCGAGTTCGACCTGTCGGCGGGTGTCGCGGTGATCACCTCCGCGCTGACGGCGAGCATGTTCGCCTTCCAGCTGACGCTGAACGTGTGGGCGGGCGTCGTGGTGGCGCTGCTGGTGTCGCTGGCGATCGGGTTCCTCAACGGCTGGCTGGTGGTCAGGACCGGCTTGCCCAGCTTCCTGATCACGCTCGGCACGTTCTTGATCCTGCAGGGCGTCAACCTGGCGGTGACCAAGCTGGTGACCGGCAATGTGGCCACCGACGACATCAGCACCATGGACGGCTTCGACCAGGCCAAGAAGGTCTTCGCGAGCTCGTTCGACGTGGGCGGCGTCCAGGTCAAGATCACGATTGTGTACTGGCTGGTGTTCGCCGCGATCGCCACCTGGGTGCTGCTGCGCACCCGGTACGGCAACTGGGTCTTCGCGGTGGGCGGCAACAAGGACTCCGCGCGGGCGGTGGGTGTGCCCGTCACCTTCACGAAGATCTCCCTGTTCATGCTGGTCGGCTTCGGGGCCTGGTTCGTCGGCATGCACAACCTGTTCTCCTTCAACACCGTGCAGTCCGGCGAGGGCGTCGGCCAGGAACTGATCTACATCTCCGCGGCGGTGATCGGCGGCTGTCTGCTGACCGGCGGCGCGGGCTCCGCGATCGGTCCGGTCTTCGGCGCCTTCATGTTCGGCATGGTCCAGCAGGGCATCGTCTACGCCGGCTGGAACCCGGACTGGTTCAAGGCCTTCCTCGGCGTGATGCTGCTCGGCGCCGTCATGATCAATCTGTGGGTCAGCCGCACCGCGACCCGGAGGTAACCGCGCTATGACCACTGAAGAATCCGGCACCCACGGCGCCATCCTCACCGACGCTCCCGACCCGGCCGGCGGTGACGGGGCGATCGTCGAGCTGCGCAACGCGGGCAAGTCCTACGGCAACATCCGCGCCCTGCACGGGGTCAGCCTGAAGGTGCACCCCAGCCAGGTCACCTGCGTACTGGGCGACAACGGCGCCGGCAAGTCCACCCTCATCAAGATCATCTCCGGCCTGCACCAGCACACCGAGGGCGAGTTCCTCGTCGACAACACCTCGGTACGGTTCTCCACCCCGCGCGAGGCCCTCGACAAGGGCATCGCCACCGTCTACCAGGACCTTGCCGTGGTCCCGCTGATGCCGGTATGGCGCAACTTCTTCCTCGGCTCCGAGATGACCAAGGGCCCCTGGCCGGTCCGCCGTCTGGACATCGAGAAGATGAAGAAGACCGCCGACCACGAACTGCGCGAGATGGGCATCGTCCTCGACGACCTCGAACAGCCCATCGGCACCCTCTCCGGCGGCCAGCGCCAGTGCGTGGCCATCGCCCGCGCCGTCTACTTCGGCGCCCGCGTCCTCATCCTGGACGAGCCCACCGCCGCACTGGGTGTGAAGCAGTCCGGTGTGGTGCTGAAGTACGTGGCCGCGGCCCGCGACCGGGGTCTTGGGGTCATCTTCATCACCCACAACCCGCACCACGCCTACATGGTCGGCGACCACTTCAGCGTGCTGCGCCTGGGCACCATGGAACTGTCCGCCTCCCGCGACCAGATCACCCTGGAGGAGCTGACCAACCACATGGCAGGCGGCGCCGAACTCGCCGCACTCAAACACGAGTTGAGCCAGGTCCGCGGCGTCGACACCGAAGCACTCCCCGAGGAGCAGGACCTCACCGCACCCGTGGCCGCCACCGGCGAGGGGAAGTCCTGACATGGCGGCCCCACTCGACCGTATCCGCGTCGGCTCGGCCCCGGACTCCTGGGGCGTCTGGTTCCCCGACGACCCGGTGCAGGTGCCGTGGGAACGCTTCCTGGACGAGGTCGCCGAGGCGGGCTACTCCTGGATCGAGCTGGGGCCGTACGGCTATCTGCCGACCGACCCGGCCCGGCTGACCGAGGAGATCGCCCGGCGCGACCTCAAGGTCTCGGCGGGCACGGTCTTCACCGGGCTGCACCGCGGCCCCTCGGTCTGGGAGTCGACCTGGGCGCACGTCAGCCAGGTCGCCGCGCTCACCCAGGCCATGGGGGCCGGGCATCTCGTCGTCATCCCGTCCTTCTGGCGCGACGACAAGACCGCCGAGATCCTCGAGCCGCCGGAGCTGACCCACGAGCAGTGGGCGCACCTGACCAAGGGCATGGAACGGCTCGGCCACGAGGTGAAGGAGGCGTACGGCCTGGACATCGTCGTCCACCCGCACGCCGACACCCACCTCGACACCGAGGACCACGTCGAGCACTTCCTGGACTCGACGGACTCCGAGCTCGTCAACCTCTGTCTGGACACCGGGCACTACGCCTACTGCGGCGGCGACAGCGTCAAGCTCATCGAGACGTACGGCGAGCGCATCGGCTATCTCCACCTCAAGCAGGTCGACCCGGAGATCCTCGCGGACGTCGTCACGAACGAGGTGCCGTTCGGGCCGGCCGTCCAGCGCGGAGTGATGTGCGAACCGCCGTCCGGTGTACCCGAGTTGGAGCCGGTCCTGGTGGCGGCGCAGAAGCTCGGCGTGGAGCTGTTCGCCATCGTCGAGCAGGACATGTACCCGTGCGAGCCGGACAAGCCGCTGCCGATCGCGGTGCGCACCCGTAAGTTCCTGAGGTCCTGCGGCGCCTGAAGGGATGACCATGACCGAGCGAGCCACCCTGGGCGTCGCCGTCATCGGCACCGGCAAGATGGGCGCCGACCACGTCCGCCGTATCCATGAGGTCGTCAGCGGCGCCCGGGTGAGCGCCGTCGTGGACGTCGACGCGGAACGCGCCAAGACGATCGCCGCCCGCGTCGACGGCTGCACCGCCTACACCGACCCGGCCTCGGCGATGGCGGCAGCCGATGTCGACGCCGTCCTGATCGCCTCGCCTGGCCCCGCCCACGAGGCGGCACTCCTCCAGGCCTTCGAGCACGATCTGCCGGTGCTGTGCGAGAAGCCGCTCACCCCCGACGCGGCGTCCGCGCTGCGGGTCGTGGAGGCCGAGCAACGACTGGGCCGCAGACGTGCCCAAGTGGGCTTCATGCGGCGCTACGACACCGAGTACATGAAGCTCAAGTCCCTGCTGGAGACAGGCCAGTTGGGGCGGCCGCTCATGCTGCACAACCGGCACCGCAACGCCGCGAGCCCGCCCTTCTTCACCAGCTCCATGCTGATCAGCGACTCCGTGGCCCACGAGACCGACGTGACCCGCTGGCTGCTCGGGCACGAGATCACCGCGGTCACGGTAATGCGCCCGACGCCGTCCGCGAACGCCCCCGACGACCTCCAGGACCCGCAGTTCGTCGTCTTCGAGACCGACGGCGGCGCCCTCGCCGACGTCGAGATCTTCGTCAACTGCGGCTTCGGCTACCAGGTCCAGGCCGAGGCGGTCTGCGAACGCGGCACCGCCCGCATCGGCGACGGCCACGCCATGGTCACCAACATGGCAGGACGCTGGGGCGGCACCATCGCCCAGGACTTCGTCGAACGCTTCGCCGACGCCTACGACCGCGAGGTCCAGGCCTGGGTCGACGCCACCCGCCGCGGCGAGGTCACCGGCCCCAGCGTGTGGGACGGCTACGCGGCGGCCGCGGTGTGCGAGGCCGGCGTGAGGTCGCTGAACGAGGGCGGCCGGATGACCGTGGAACTCGTGGAACGGCCCGCCCTGTACGGCTGACTTCGCTCCGTACAGGCGGAGTTCGGCAAAGTTCCCCCGTGCTCGCTACGTACTCCGTGAATCGCGGCATCGGCGTGACCCCCTGTGCCACCATGGCGCGGCTGTCCTCGGCGGGGCGGCGAGGGGGTGCGCATGGGACTCGTACGGATACTGCTGCCGTTGCCGCGCGCGGCGGCCAAATGGGCGCCGGAGAAGGGCGGACCCCTGCTGGGGGCCGCGCTGTCGTACTGCGTCACGCCTTCCTGGGCGGGGCTGCCGCCGCCGTCGCCCGCGCGACGGCTGGCCTGGGCCGAGGAGGCGGTCGAGGTCTACCGCGGGACGGCCGACACGGAGGGGCTGAGCCGTGCCCTGGCGCTGCGTGCCCACGCGTTGCTGCTGTCCGGCCGCTTCGAGGAGGCGTGCACGGCAGCGACCGCCGTACCGGGCGAGGAGTCCCGGGCGCTGACCGCCTTCGTCGGGGACGTGCGGGCGCAGGCGCTCGCGGGCGTCGGCCGGACCGGGGAGGCCGTGTCGGTGGCCCAGGCGTGCGTGGAGGCGTACCGCCATCTGTCCGCCCCCGACCGCAGGGACCGGGCGCTCGGCAGCCTGCCCGGCGCGCTGCGGACGTACGGGATGCTGCTCGCCGCGGTCGGCCGCAGGGAGGAGTCCGTGGCCGTCTACGAGGAGTGCGCGGCGCTCCTCGCCGCCATGTCGCTCAGGGAGCTGGCGCACGTCGAGTTGGTGCGGCCGCAGGTGCTTTCCGAACTGGTCGGTGTGCTGCGGGCGTTGGGGCGGTACGAGGACGCGCTGGGCGTGGGTCCCGAGGCCCGGGAGGCGCTTCGGGGACCACTCGCGTGGGCCGTCCCCGAGATCGTTCTGCCGCTGCGCGTACGGCTCCTGGTCGATCTCGCCCGCTGCCACACCGCCACCGGGGACCCGGCCGAGGCCCGCGCCTGTGCCGTGGCGGCGGTGGCCGAGGCCCGCAAGCCGCACGGCGCGGGCGAGTTGACCTCGGCGCTGGACTGCCTGGCCGATGCACTCGGTGAACTGGGCCAGACCGACAAGGAGTCGGTCACCAGGCGCGAACTGGCCGAGCTGCGCGACAGTTAGGACACGCGCGGTCGCGGTTCGAACCCGGCCGCCCGGTAGGCGGCGTCGATCAGCGTCATCGTCGTCACCGCGTCGTCCGCGTCCAGCGGCAGCGGGGCACCCCCGCGCACCCGGTCCGCGAACGCCTCCAGCTGGTAGGTGTACGACGACCGCGTGCCGAGTCGCTCGGTGCGCTCGCCGTCTCCGGTGCGCACCACGACCCGGTCGTCCCGGTGCGGCAGCACGAAGTTCGGCGCGAGGACCTCGCCCCGCGAACCGATGATCCGGCAGCTCATCTCCAGCCTGTCGTACGCCATGTGGCAGCGCGCCGACCCGGTCGCGCCGCCGGGGAAGGCCAGGTCGGCGTCGAGCCACTCGTCGACGCCGGGCGCCCCCGCCCTCTGCCCGCCCCGCGCGGAGACCAGCCGCGGTGCGCCGCCCGCCCACGGGGCCAGCATGCGCAGCGCGTGCAGGCTGTAGCAGCCGAGGTCCATCACCGCGCCGCCGGCCAGCGGCAGCGACCAGCGCGGGTCGGTGTCCGCCGGCGCCTGGATCGCGACCATGGCCTCGACGTGCCGCAGCTCGCCGATCTCACCGCTCGCGAGGACTTCGTGGAGCCGCCGGGTGACCGGGTGGAAGAGGTAGTGGAAGGCCTCCATGAAGACCGTGCCGGCCTTCGCGGCCGCCTCCCGCACCTCCGCGGCCTCCTCGGCGTTGCTCGCCGACGGCTTCTCGCTCAGGACGTGCTTGCCCGCGGCGAGCGCCGCGAGGTTCCACGGCCCGTGCAGACCATTGGCCAGCGGGTTGTAGACGACCTCGACCTCGGGGTCGGCGATCAGCTCGGTGTACGACCCCGCCACCCGCTCCACACCGTGCTCGGCCGCGTAGGCCTCGGCGCGGGCCCGGTCCCGCGCGGCCACCGCGACGACCCGGTGACCGGTTGCCCGGGCCGGGCCGATCAGTGAGGCCCCGCTGATCCGCGCGGCTCCCAGTATTCCGATGCGCAGCGGTTCGCTCATGTCCGCGGTTCCTCCTCGACGGCGGCAGGACGGGGCCCTGCCGGATCAGTGTGCGCCAGTGTCCCGGGGCCCGGGGCGCTCGGGACACCGGCGGCGACTCAGGCGGAGCGGACCTCGGCGATCGTCACCGGGCGGTGCTCGTGCAGGGACAGCGTGCACGCCTCGGCGATCCAGCCCGCCTCCAGGGCGTCCGCGATCGTGCACGGCGAGGGCCGGGTGCCGGCCACGACCTCGGTGAACGCGGTGAGTTCGGCGCGGTAGGCGGCCGTGAAGCGGTCCATGAAGAAGTCGTGCGGGGTGCCCGCGGGGAAGGTCACGCCGGGCTCGACCGAGCGCAGCGGGAGCTTGTCCTCCAGGCCGACGGCGATGGAGTCCGTGAAGCCGTGGATCTCCATGCGGACGTCGTAACCACGGGCGTTGTGACGGGAGTTGGAGACCACCGCGATCGTGCCGTCGTCGAGGGTGAGGATCGCGCCGGTGGTGTCGGCGTCGCCCGCCTCCTTGATGTACTCGGCGCCCCGGTTGCCGCCGACGGCGTACACCTCGACGACCTCGCGGCCGGTCACCCAGCGGATGATGTCGAAGTCGTGCACCGAGCAGTCCCGGAAGATGCCCCCGGAGGCGGCGACGTACGCGGCCGGCGGCGGGGCCGGGTCCAGCGTGGTCGAGCGCACGGTGTGCAGCTTGCCCAGCTCGCCGCTCTGCACGGCGGCCCGGGCGTTGACGAATCCGGTGTCGAAGCGGCGGTTGTAGCCGATCTGGATCGGTACGTCGCTGCCCTCGACGGCCCTGAGGACTTCGACGCCCTCGCTCATGTGCTTGGCGACGGGCTTCTCGCAGAAGACGGGGATGCCGGCCTCCACTCCGGCCAGGATCAGCTTGGGGTGGGCGTCCGTCGCCGCCGCGACCACGATGCCGTCCACGCCGGCGGCCAGCAGGGCCTCGGGCGAGTCCACGACCTCGCCGCCGAAGCGCTCCGCGGCGGACTTGGCGGCCTCCGCGAAGGGGTCGGTGAGCACGAGTGACTCGACGGCGTCGAGTCCGGAGAGGGTCTCGGCGTGGAAGGCGCCGATGCGGCCGAGGCCGAGGATTCCGATGCGCATGGGGGTGCAGCTCCTTGAGGGTGTTTCTTGCGAGCGGTGTTTCTCGGTGGCGAAGGGGTCAGTCGAGGCCGCCGAGGACGTTCTGGTCCCAGTCGATCACCGAACCGGTCACCACGCCCGACCGGTCGGACAGCAGGAGGACCACGAAGTCGGCGATCTCGTCGGGCTGGCCGAGCTTGCCCATGGGGAGCTTGGCGGCGGCCTCCTCACGCCAGTCGTCGCCGGCGCCGTGGAAGGTCTTCTGGGTGGCGTCCTCGCCCTCGGTCGCCGTCCAGCCGATGTTGAGGCCGTTGATCCGGACCCGGTCCCAGCGGTGGGCGTGCGCGGCGTTGCGGGTGAGGCCGATCAGGCCGGCCTTCGCGGCGACGTAGGGCGCGAGGAACGGCTGCCCGCCGTGCGCCGAGGACGTGATGATGTTGACGACCGTGCCGGGCGCCTTGCGGCCCACCATGTCCGCCACCGCCGCCTGCATGGCGAAGAAGGGCGCCTTGAGGTTGATCGCGATGTGCTGGTCGAACAGCTCGGGCGTGGTGTCGAGGAGCGTGCCCCGGGAGGTGAGCCCGGCGGAGTTCACCAGGCAGTCGACACGGCCGTACGCCTCGACGACCCGGGTGACGGACGCCCTGGCCTGCTCGGCGTCGGCGAGGTCGGCGCGGACGAACAGCGCCTTGCCGCCGGCCGCCTCCAGTTCCGCCACCAGTGCCGCACCGGGCTCGGGGCGTCGGCCGGTCACGGCCACGACCGCGCCTTCGCGGACGGCGGCCCGGGCGATGGCGGCACCGACGCCCTGGCTGCCGCCGTTGACGAGGACGACCTTGTCGTCGAGAAGTCCCATGAATGTGCCAGTACCTTTCAGCTTGTGCGGCGCTGATTCAGCTCGTACGCCGGTCGGCGCCCGCGCGCAGCTCGTCCCTGAGGGTCCGTGGGGTCCAGCCCTCGGCGAGCGCTCGTCGTACGAGGTCCGCCTGGGAGGGCGGGGCGAGGCCGTCGACCGGAGGGTCGCTGTCGAGATTGGTGGGGAAGGGGTAGCCCTCGGCGCTCGCGGCGATCACGTTGTCCAGCCACTGTGCGTCGGCGCCGTCCGTCCTGCGGCGCAGCAGCGTCGGGTAGACGGCGTTCGCCACCGCCTCCCGGTCCACGGTCTCCATGGCACGCCCGAAGGCCGAGGACACCTGCAGAAGATTGGCCATGCGCCGTACGTCGGTGGTGCGGTTGGTCCCGGCCGCGTGGAACAGCGCCGGGTTGAAGAAGACCGCGTCGCCCTTGGTGAGCGGCAGCTGGACGTGGTGCTCCTTGAAGTACGCCTGGAACTCCGGCCGCCGCCACGCCAGATACCCGGGCTCGAACATCTGCGAGAACGGCAGGTACAGCGTCGGCCCGGACTCCACCGGCATGTCGCAGTGCGCGACCGCGCCCTGGAGCGTGAGCACCGGAGACAGACGGTGTACGTGCGCCGGATAGGCCGCGGCGACCTCGTCGGAGAGGAAGCCGAGGTGGTAGTCGCGGTGCACGGTCTGCGCGAGGCCGCCCGGGTTGACCACGTTGACCTGCGAGGTGACCTGGTAACCGGGGCCGAGCCAGGCCTCGGACACCAGGGCGAGGACCGGGTTGGCGTAGTAGTCGGCGAACGCCGAGGGGTCGTAGAGGGCCGCCTTCTCCAGCGCGTTCCACACCCGCTCGTTGGCACCGGGCTTCGCGAAGTGGTCGCCCGCGGTCGTGCCCGCCGCGTACTGCTCGCGGATCAGCGAGTCGAAGACCTCGGTGAACCGGTCGACGACCGCGTGATCGGGGAACGCCCCCTGGAGGACCACGACCCCGGGGCCGTCGGTCAGGGCCCGCACCAGCTCCTCCTGCAGCTCCCTGCGGTCCTTGGCGCCGCGGACGCGCTCGGCGTCGTACAGCAGGACGTTGCGTTCCACCCCGGAGGCGTGCGGGTAGTCGGCGGGGTCGGACGTCCGCTCGACGAGCGCGCGGAACGAGTCGAGGTCGCAGTCCTGCTCGGACAGCCAGGCGCGGCGGTGTACGGCGGTGAAGGACATCGGCGTCCTCTCGGTGACAGGGGCGACTCAGCGCTGTCATTCTTGTCATGACAAAGGCGTCGAACAACCAGCAGGCAGCCATCAAAAACCCCTCAAGGAGCAGACGCGTGGGTCACCCGTACCCGATCCGGGAAATCGCACGTCAGGCGGGGCTGAGCGAGGCCACCGTCGACCGGGTCCTGAACGGCAGGGGAGGGGTGCGGGAGAACACCGCCCGCGAGGTCCACCAGGCGATCACCGACCTGGACCGGCAACGCACCCAGGTCCGGCTGGTCGGCCGCACGTTCATGATCGACATAGTGATGCAGACGCCGGAGCGCTTTTCCACGGCCGTCCGCGCGGCCCTGGAGGCCGAGCTGCCCGCGCTGCATCCCGCCGTCCTGCGCTCCCGTTTCCACTTCCGCGAGACGGGCCCCGGCGCGGAGCTGACGAAGACCCTCGACCGGATAGCCCGTCGCGGCTCCCAGGGCGTGATCCTCAAGGCTCCCGACGTCCCCGAGGTCACGGCCGCGGTCGGCCGGCTCGCGGAGGCGGGCATCCCCGTGGTCACCCTGGTCACCGACCTGCCCTCCACGGCCCGTCTCGCCTACGTGGGCATCGACAACCGGGCGGCGGGAGCGACCGCCGCCTACCTCATGGGCCAGTGGCTCGGCGACCGCCCCGGCAACGTCCTCACCAGCCTCAGCAGCGGCTTCTTCCGCAACGAGGAGGAGCGCGAGATGGGGTTCCGCAGCGCGATGCGCACCCGGCACCCGGAACGCGCGGTGGTGGAGATCGCCGAGGGGCAGGGCCTGGACGCCACGCAGTACGACCTCGTCCGGGCCGCGCTGGAGCGGGATCCGGAGATCCGGGCGGTCTACTCCATCGGCGGCGGCAACATCGCCACGCTCAGGGCGTTCGAGGACCTGGGCAGGGAGTGCGCGGTGTTCGTGGCCCACGACCTGGACCACGACAACGACCGGCTGCTGCGGGAACACCGCCTGTCGGCCGTCCTCCATCACGACCTGCGGAAGGACATGCGGGAGGCGTGCCACATCGTGATGCGGGCGCACGGGGCGTTGCCGCCGGCGGGGCCGACGACGCCTTCGGCGATACAGGTGGTGACGCCGTACAACATGCCGTACTAGGTCGCTGTCCGGCCGCGGGGCCGGTCCGGCTGTTCGCCGGGGAAGACGATCCCGCACTGCCTTCTGATCTCGTCCATCACCCGCAGGGTGGCGACCGAGTCGGTGAGCGGTCGCAGCGGCGTCCCGAGGAGGCCGTCCCGGATGCAGCGGGCTGCCTCGGCGGCCTCGAAGTGCAGGCCGTCGTGGCCCGTACGAGGTTCGGTGTACGTCAGTGGCGGGCCCCCTCCGGCCGGGCTGAACACCACGTCGCCGGGCTGGTGGAACGGACCCGGCAGTTGGAGGGTCCCCTCGGTCCCCGCGATCACGGCCGTGCTCGGAGTGTCGCTGAACAGCGTGGTGTGCACGACGGCCCGCCCGTCCAGGACGGCACCGATCTGCCCGTTCACCCCCGCAGGGTGCGCTTGTCCCGAAGCCTGCACGTTCTCCGCGGGGCCCAGCACCCAGGTGGCCAGCGACAGCGGGTAGGTACCGAGGTCGAGCAGTGGCCCACCGGCGAGATCGGCACGGAGGATGCGATGACCCCCGGCAGGGTCGAAGTACTCACCCAGGTCGGCCAGTACGGATTTCACCTCGCCGAGCATCCCGGAGGCGAGCACCTGCCGTACGACATCGAAGCGGGGCAGAAAGAACGTCCACAACGCCTCGGCACAGAACAGCCCACGCGAGGCGGCGAGTTCGGTGATCTCCGCCCCCTGCGCCGCGTTCAGGCCGAGCGGCTTCTCGACCAGGACGTGCTTGCCGGCCTCCAACGCCAGTCGCGCACAGGCGAGATGGGCGGTGTGCTCGGTGGCGACGTACACGACATCGACGTCGGCGGCGGCCACCAGCTCCTCGTACGAGCCGTATCCGCGCGTGATCCCGTGCCGTGCGGCGAACTCCTCGGCCCGGGCGGCATCGCGCGAAGCCACGGCGGTGAAGCGCTGCCGGGTGTGCCGCTGGGCCGAACCGATGAACCGCTCGGCGATCCAACCGGTTCCGAGGACACCCCAGTTGAGGGCGGGCGCGGCCATGGGGTCGGGGGTGCGGGGCGCGGGAAGTGTCGTCACGGCACGCCTCACACGGCCGATAGGGACACGGGCACGGTCCGGCCGCCGTCCCGCATCGAGGCGATCACCGCCTCGGCGACCGCGGACGCGGTCAGCCCCTCACGCGCGGAGGCCAGCGGCGAGGGCCGTCCGGCGTCGACCGTGTCGATCCACGCCTGCAGCTCCAGTCGGTAGGCCTCGGCGAACCGGGGCCGCCAGTCGGCCGGGTATCCGGTCGACCGGTGCCGCTCCAGAGAACTCACGACCAGCGCGGGCTCGGCCAGCCGCAGCGCGCCCCGCTCGCCGGCGATCTCACAGCGGACCTCGTACCCGTAGCGGGCGTTGAGGAAGGTCTCGAGGGTGGTGAGCGTGCCGTCGGCGGTGTGCAGGAGCATCACCTGGGGGTCGCGCAGACCGGGCGCGGACTCGCCCTCGGGCGCGTGCCAGGACACCGCGGTGACGGGGGAGTCCAGCAGCCACGGCACGACGTCGAACTCGTGGATCGACGACCCGGTGACGCTGAACTCGCTGACCGCGCCCAGTGCCGAGGTCACACCCCGGCTCACACAGTGCACCACCCTGGGCCGACCGCACCGGCCCTCTCCCAGCGCGGCCTTCAGCGCGACGTACGCCGGGTCGAACCGCCGCATGAACCCCACCGACACGAGCCCGCCGCCCGCCTTGTCGTCCTCACGTACCACCTCGACGCACTCGGCGACCGTCGGAGCCAGCGGCTTCTCGCACAGCACCGGCTTCCCGGCGCGCACGGCGGCCACGGTCAGCTCGGCGTGGGTGGAGTCGTGCGAGGCGACCACGACGGCGTCCACCCGGGAATCGGCGATCAGTGCCCACCCGTCGGGGCTGACGAGCGCCCCCGGCACGCCGGACGCGACGGCCCTCGCTCGCGCCTGGTCGACATCCGCCACCGCCACGACCTGGGCCGACGACACGAACCCGTGCAGCAGCCGCACATGATCGGCACCCATCACCCCGGCCCCGATCACCCCCACCCGGACCGTCATGTCGACACCTCCACCCATGAACCGCTTTCCGCGGAACGGGACATGGCGTCCAGTACGACGGCGCTGTGCACGGCGTCCTCCACCGTGGCCCCGTACGACGTGCCCTCGGCGACCGAACGCAGGAAGCGGTACGCCTCCACGACCTTGAGGTCGTCGTAGCCCATGGCGTTGGCCGCGCCCGGCTGGAAGGCGCCGAACTCGCCGTCGCCCGGGCCGACATACACCGTGCTGACGGGCTGGTCCTGGTAGCCGGTGCCGCGGCTGATGCCGAGCTCACCCATGCGGCGGAAGTCCCAGAACACCGCGCCCTTCGTGCCGTGCACCTCGAAGCCGTAGTTGTTCTGCTCGCCGACCGAGACCCGGCAGGCCTCCAGGACGCCACGGGCACCGGAGGTGAAGCGCAGCAGGCAGTTGACGTAGTCCTCGTTCTCGACGGGCCCGAGCTCTCCGGTCGCCAGGGTGTGCCCGGCGGTGGCTCCGGTGGGGCGGGCGCGCTCGGGCACGAAGATCGCGGTGTCGGCCGTGAGGGAAGCGATGTCGCCGAGGAGGAAGCGGGCCAGGTCGGCGCCGTGCGAGGCGAGGTCTCCGAGTACTCCGCTGCCGCCGCGTTCACGTTCGTAGCGCCAGGTCAGGGCGCCCTGCGGGTGGGCCGCGTAGTCGCTGAAGAGCCGGATGCGGACATGGGTGACCGTGCCGATCTCCCCGGAGGCGATCAGGGCGCGGGCGGTCTCGACGGCGGGCGCGTTGCGGTAGTTGAAGCCGACCGCGCTCCGCACGCCGGTCCCGGCCGCCGCGTCGGCCACCGCACGGGCGTCCTCGGCGGTGAGGCCGACCGGCTTCTCGATCCAGATGTGTTTGCCGGCCTCGGCCATCGCGACGCCGATCTCGCGGTGCAGGAAGTTGGGCGCGGTGATGCTGACGGCCTGGACGCGCGGGTCGGCGGCGACCTCGCGCCAGTCGCGGGTCGCCGAGGCGAACCCGAACTGCGCGGCCGCCTCCTCGGCCCGTCCCGGCACGTCCTCGGCGACGGTCACGAGTTCGGCGCGCAGCGGGAGCCCGGGGTAGTGGTGCGGGACACGGGCGTAGGCCTGGGTGTGCACCCGCCCCATCCAGCCGAATCCGACGACGGCGACACCGAGCGTATCGACCATGGGGGAGCCACCTTTTTGGACCGGTCCATTTTCTGTCCAGGTCACCTTGAGTGCCGTCTTCCCTCGCTGTCAACCCTTTGACAAGCCGTACCACGCCATGGAACGGTCCATACCATGAGACCGCCGACGATCCGTGATGTGGCCGACCGGGCCGGTGTCTCGAAGTCGCTGGTCTCACTCGTGCTGCGGGGCTCCGACCAGGTGCGCCCGGAGAAGCGGGAGGCCGTGCTGCGGGCCGTGCGCGAGCTCGGCTACCGCCCGAACGCCGCCGCCCGCAGCCTCAGCGAGCAGCGCACCCGCACGGTCGGCGTCCTCCTGAACGACCTGCGCAACCCCTGGTTCGTGGACCTGCTCGACGGCCTGAACTCCCTGCTCCACGACAACGGCCTGCGCATGCTCCTGGCCGACGCCCGGCTCAACCGCCGTACCGGGCAGGATCCGGCCGGTCCCTTCCTGGACCTCGGGGTGGACGGCCTGATCGTGGTCGGCACGCTGCCCGACCCCGCCGCGCTCGGGGCGGTGGCCGAGCGGCTCCCGGTCGTCGTGGCGGGTGCGCGCGAGCCCGGGCTGCCGGGGGTGGACGTCGTCGCCAACGATGACGAGCGCGGCGCCCGCCTGGTCACCGAGCATCTGATCGGCCTCGGCCACCGCCGCGTCGCGCACATCGCGGGGTACGGGGCCGTCGGCGAGCTGCGCCGGCGCAGCTTCGAGGCGACGATGCGGGCGCACGGCCTCGCGGAGGAGGCGGTCGTCGAGGCGAGTGACATGACCGAGGAGGGCGGCTACCGCACGACGATCCGGCTGCTGAGCCGTCCCGGCCGGCCGACGGCCGTCTTCGCCTTCAACGACATCGCCGCGATCGGCGCGGTGTCGGCCGCGGAGGAACTCGGCCTGAGCGTCCCGCGCGACCTGTCCGTCGTCGGCTACGACAACACGAGCATCGCCCGGCTCCGCCACGTCTGGCTCACCACCGTCGACAACGCCAGCCACGAGGTCGGCCGCCGGGCCGCGCGGTGTCTGCTCGACCGGTTCGAGGGGCGTGGGGGAGAGGGGCGCACGGATCTCGCCGCGCCGGTGCTGGAGATCCGGGGCACGACTTCGGGCCCGCTCACAGGTTGATCGCGTACGCCTTCCGCAGTGTCTCGTGCACGGTCCACGTCGTACGGTCGCCCTCACGCAGTACGGCCATGTCGCCGGGCCCCACCTTCAGCGTCGCCCCGCCCTCGACCTCGATGGTCGCCGACCCGCTGATCACGACGAACAGCTCGTCCGCCTCCGTGTCGGTGACGACTCCGGGCGTGATCTGCCAGATGCCGCGGATCTGCCGGCCGTCCTCCGACTCCCAGACCACCTTTCCGGTCACCTCGGGCGTCCCCGAGACGATCTGCTCCCGTGCGAGAGGCTCGGATTCGAGCTCGGCGTCGGGGATGTGGAGTACGAAGCTGTGGTCCATGGTGCGACCCTAGCGAGGTCGTTCCCGGCCCGTGCGTCGACAATGTGTGGAGTGTCGGCGCAGGTGGGAGGACACTCCGTCGCGAACTGGCGGCACCTGGCGGCCCGGGTGATCGTTGAGGGCATGGTGGACACCGAGGCTGACGCGTCCCGGCCGCACCGGCACGACACTCGTGAGGCCGTCCTGTTCGGCGGCGTCTACGGTTCGGTCCTGGCCTGCTCCATGGTCGCCGCACTCACCCAGTACGGGCACACCTCCCGGGACAGCCGCCGCTACGACGCCGCGTGGCTCCTGGTCACGGCCCTCGCCTCCGCCCTCGCCCACGGTTACGCCCACTACATCGCCGAGCGTGCCCCGCACCGCCGCTGGGACGCCCTGCGCACCCTCGCCGACGAGTGGCCCCTGGTCGCGGCGGTCCTGCCGACGGCTGTCGTCCTGGCCGGCGCGGGCTGGGGCTGGTGGCCGGCGAACGGCGTCGAGTACCCGGCCTTCGCCCTCAACATCACCATCCTGTTCACCCTGGGCCTGGTCACGGCCCGCTGGTCCCACCGCCCTTGGCTCGCCGCGATCACCATCGGCGCGATGGACGCCATGCTGGGGGTAGTGGTCGTGGTGGCGAACGCGGTGATCAAGTAAGGGGTCGCGGGGTACGGGCGAACCTTCAGAAGCAGCCCGTGTCGGCAATGACAACCACTCGGCGCTGGTGAGCCGTGAGGTGCGTGCCCTGCGTACGTGGCGCGGTGTGACGCCGACCGGGTCGGCGGGGCGAAGAGCCCGGGGCGACCGCGGGACAGCCTTCTGAGAGCGCATGCCGCCTGCGGCTTCGGCCTCGCGAATGCCGAGGGGCGGTCGCCTTGCGAGTGCTGGGCGGGCGCCGTGCCGGATGCGTGGGTGGTCGCCGCCGTGTGGTCGGGTGCGGCTCTTTGCCGTCGCCTCGTGGTCGTTGTC
The DNA here is from genome assembly GCF_031845645.1 of Streptomyces doebereineriae. Lineage (NCBI taxonomy): Bacteria > Bacillati > Actinomycetota > Actinomycetes > Kitasatosporales > Streptomycetaceae > Streptomyces > Streptomyces doebereineriae. The sequence goes on along the minus strand of NZ_JAVREZ010000008.1, from coordinate 179,696 downwards.
CTGCGAGTGCCGGGTGGTTGCCGTCGTGGATGCGTGGATAGTTGGCTGCCTGCGATGGGGTGTGGCTCTTGCCGTCGCCTGGTGGTGGTTGTCTTGCGAGTGCGGGGCGGTGACCGTGCCGGATGCGTGGGTGGTCGCGGCCCTGTGGTCGGGGGTGGCCTTCGCTGACGCTGAGTGGCCGTTGTCTCGCGAATGGCGGGCGGTCACCGTGCCGGATGCGTGGGTGGTCGCCGCTCTGCGGTCCGGGGCGGCCTTCGCCGACGCTGAGTGGCCGTTGTCTCGCGAACGCCGGGCGGTCACTGCCCCGCGAGCAGGCGCGGCCCCCGCCAATGCCGAGCGGCCGCCGCCCCCACCAGGGAGCGACGGCCGGTCAGCCCGGTACCGAAGCCGGCTCACACCTTGGCGCCGACCTCCCTCGGCCTCGTCGGGCCGTCGGCCGGAGGCTGTGAAGTGGTGTGCCGCTGGCGTGGGATGAAGGTCGCTACGGCGAAGGCGAGCAGCGCCGCCCCCGCCCCGATCGCCATGACGACCTTGAAGCCGTTCTCCGAGGGCAGCGCGGTGCCCCCGAAGTCGGTGGTCATCTGGGCCAGGATCACACCGGCGAGAGCGCTGGCGAAGGAGGTGCCCAGGGACCGCATCAAGGTGTTGAGGCTGTTCGCGGCGCCTGTCTGGGTGGGGTCCACGGCACCCATGATCAGGGCGGGCAGCGCGCCGTAGGTGAAGCCGATGCCGGCGCCGATGACGCAGGAGACCAGGACGAGGTGCCAGACCTCGGACATCAGGACGATGTTGAGCCCGTAACCGGCGGCCACGATCAGCGCGCCGATCATCAGCGTGACCTTGGGGCCCTTGGCCTTGGTGACGGCAGCGGAGACCGCGGACATGGCCATCATCACCAGGCCCTGCGGGGCCAGCACCAGGCCGACGGCCAGCATGGACTTGCCGAGGCCGTAGCCGGTCTGCTCGGGCAGCTGGAGCAGCTGCGGGAGCACCAGGGACATCGCGAACATCGAGAAACCGAGCGCGATCGAGGCGAGGTTGGTGAACAGCACCTGCGGCTTGGCGGTGGTCCGGAGGTCGACCAGCGGCTGCGGGCTGCGCAGTTCCCACCAGCCCCAGGACAGCAGGATCACGACCGCGGCGGCGCCGAGACCGAGCGTGGTGCCGCTCGTCCAGCCCCAGTCACCGCCCTTGGAGACGGTCAGCAGCAGCGAGACCAGACCGGCCGACAGACCCAGCGAACCGACGAGGTCGAACCGGCCGCCGGCACGCACCTTGGACTCGGGCACGATCAGCAGGACGAGGACGAAGGCGACGGCACCGAGAGCGGCCGAGACCCAGAACAGGATGTGCCAGTTCCAGTTGTCGGCGATGAACGCGGCGGCGGGCAGCCCCAGCGCGCCGCCGACACCGAGCGAGGCGCTCATCAACGCGGTGGACCCGGCGAGCCGGTCGGACGGCAGCGCGTCCCGCATGATGCTGATGCCGAGCGGCACGACCGCGGCGGCCAGACCCTGCAGCGCACGTCCGACGATCATCGGGACGAGGGAGTCGGCGAGGCCGCAGACCAGCGAACCGGAGACCAGCAGCACGATGCTGAGCAGCAGCATCCGGCGCTTGCCGAACATGTCGCCGAGCCGCCCGACGACCGGCGTGGCCACGGACGCGGCGAGCAGGGTGGCGGTGACCGCCCAGGCGGTGTCGGAGGGCTCCGCGTGCAGGAGCTTGGGCAGCTCGGGAACGACAGGGATGACCAGGGTCTGCATGAGCGAGACGACAATTCCGGCCAGGGCCAGGACCGCCACCACGGCGTTCGGCTTCGGCGGGGCTGACGACCCCGCTTCGGCGGGTTGGGCAAGGGCGTCGGACATGGCTGGGCCTCCGGTCGGGAACCAAGGAATTGCTTGACTCACTCAAGTGAATCGCAATTGATTGACTTAAGCAAGTTCAATCGGTGTCCGGGTGGTACGGCAGCTCGACGACGACCTCGAAGCCGCCCTGGACGAGACGGCCCGTACGGATCCGGCCGCCTGCGGAACGGGCCCGCTCGCGCATGCCGATCAGGCCGTAACCACCGCCGGGGGAAGGGGAGTTGGCGTACGCGGGGCCGTCGTTGACGACGGACAGGAGCAGGTCGTCGGCCCGGTGGACGAGCCGTACCTCCGCCGTGTCGACAGCCGCGTGCTTGGTGACGTTGGTGAGGGCTTCCTGGACGATGCGGTACGCCGTGAGGTCGGTACCGGCGGACAGGGGCCTCGCCGTTCCTTCGGTGGTGACGGCGACCGTGAGCCCGGCGTGCCGGAAGGAGGCGGCGAGCTCGGGCAGTCGGGCGAGTCCAGGGGTGTGCTCCGGTGTCCTGTCGGATTCGGTCGTACGGTCTGCGTCGTGCCTCAACAGGCCCACGGTGGACTTGAGTTCGCACAGCGCCGACGAGGTGGTGCTGGTCAGTTCGGCGGCGATCTTCCCGGCCTCGCCGGGTCGCGCGGGCAGCATACGGCTGACCGTGCCGGCCTGGATGTTGGCCAGGAGGAGGTGATGGGCCACCACGTCGTGCAGATCGCGGGCGATGCGCATGCGCTCGGCCGTGACCCGGTGCCGTGTCTCCTCTTCCCGGGTGCGTTCCGCATGCTCGGCACGGGTCTGCACGGCCTCCAGGTAAGCGCCGCGAAGCCGGGTCGTGGTGCCGAGGGCGACGGGCAGCAGCAGCCAGGCGGCGGGCCCGAGCAGCTTGAGAACCAGTGGTTCGTCGCCGGGTCCGGCCATGAGAGCCACCGAGATCAGACAGGCGATGCTCGCGAAGGCGAAAGTGTTGGCGGTCCTGCGGTCCGTGCGCAGGGCCAGGTAATAGAGGGCGGTCATGAGGGGGCCGAGCAGCAGGACGGTGAGGATGTAGCCGAAGGCGGACACGGCTGTCGCGCACGCCATGGCCACGGCCGTCGTTGCGCGGGGACGGTTCCGGCGCCACAGCAGTGCGACGCACGCCGGTCCGGTCAGCAGAACACCGGGCCACCAGGCGACCGTGGGGTCGCTGCCCGGCAGGGTGACGAGGCTCCCGGGGAAGGAGCAGGCGAAGAGACCGAGGGGGAGTGCCGTGTCGCAGAAGCGCGGACGGCAGCGGAGGATGCTGTCGATCATGGGGTGGGAGTCCCTGTCCGATGCCGTGCGGCGAAGGCGCGGACGCCGGACGGCATGGTGGGGCACTTTCAGCGATGTGATGCTTCGTCGAAGGTGACGACGACCTTCTCCGCGGCCCCGGGAGTCAGCGCGAGCTGAAACGCGCGGCCGACCTCGGAGAATGGCACCCGGTGACTGATCAGCCTGGCGAACCGCTCCCGGTGCTCCACCAGCTCCGCCGTGACCTCGAAGATCTCCGTCGGATAACCCTGCGAAGCGATGAGCGTCAACTCACTGCGCAGCATGCCGCCGAGATCCACCTCGCCCTTCTTTTGTACGGCGACCATGACGAGCTTGGCGTGCCACTTGGCGTTGGCGATCACGGCGTCGAAGACCGCCGGCACCCCCGCGGCGTCGATGTAGACGTCGGTGCCGGCCCGCGGCTGCCCGAGCGCGTTCGCGGCCTCGCCGTGCAGCTCCTTCAGCCGGCCGGTGAGGTCCTCCGTGGCGGAGTCGACGACCGCGTCGGCGCCGACTGCCAGCGCGGTCTCCAGGCGCTCGGCGATGACGTCGACCACGGTCACGTGCTCCACCCCGCGCAGCTTCAGCCAGATCGTGGCGCCCAGACCGATCGGTCCGGCGCCGAACACGACCACCTTGTCCGTGGGCTGCGCCTCGGAGCGGTTGACGGCGTGCCGGGCGACCGCCATCGGCTCGTTGAGGGAGGCGACGTCGAAGGGCATGTCATCGGGGAAGACGGCGACGCTCCTGCCGACCTCGGCGTTCTGGATGAGCAAGTACTCGTCGATGCCGCCGAGTTCGCCACCGCAGCCGATGATGCCGGTGAGCGCGCCCTGCGGGTTGGCGACGACCCGGTTGCCGACCGCGAGACCGCTCACCTCGGCGCCCACCTCGACGATCTCACCGGCCGGCTCGTGGCCGAGCGGGATGGCCCGCGTCGCCCCGTCCGCACCGGAGGGCATGCCGCCCAGGTGGAGGAAGAAGGTGTCCGTGCCGCAGATCCCGCAGGCCCGGATCCGCACGAGGGCGTCCTTGGGGCCGGGTACGGGCCGCTCGACGTCCACCACGTCGACCTTGTCCTTCGCGGCGTGGACGGACTTCATCGTGGCCATGGGGTGCTCACATTCTGGAGGGGTGCCGTCTTGCTTGACTTAGGCAAGCATATGCGAGTTACTTAAGTCAAGCAATCAATTCGTCCGGCTGTTCGTGGTGGCCTCCCATGTCACCCGGCAGCTGCGGCAGTTGGAGCGGATCGCGTACGTCGTGCGGGTCGCCGACCCGGACGACCGCAGGGCCCGGCTCGTGCAACTCACGGATGCGGGCCTCGCGGCGGTGGAGCGCATACGGGAGGCGAGCCGCCGGGGCGTCGAGCCGGCCCTTGCCGACTGCCCCCGGCGAGCTGGAGCGGTTCGCCGCGCTCTTCCGCCGGCTGGTCCACGACTTCGTCGCCCACGCCGAGACCCCGCTCGACTGCGCGCGACGGGAGTCGTGTGCGCGATACGGCAGACAAAATTGTTGACAATCTTGTTTGGCTAGATTTAGGTTCGACAGGCACTCACTCAGGGAGGGCAACGATGCCGAAAGAAGCCCGTCCGAGCACCGGCGAGCAGGCCAAACAGCATGCGCTCGCGCAGCTGCGGCAGGCGATCCTGCACGGCGAGATGGCACCGGCGCAGCGGCTGGTGGAGAACGAGCTCGCCGAGCAGTTCGGTGTGACACGGGCCAGCATCCGGGCCGCACTCATCGATCTGGAGGCCCAGGGCCTCGTCGAGCGGATCCGCAACCGGGGTTCCCGGGTGCGGGTGGTGACCGTCGAGGAGGCGGTCGCCATCACCGAGTGCCGCATGGTCCTCGAAGGACTGTGCGCGGCCAAGGCGGCGACCCTGGCCAGTGACGAGCAGCTCGCCGAGCTGACCGAACTGGGCACGGCGATGACCAAGGCCGTGGCCGACGGCGAGCCGATGACCTACTCCGAGCTCAACCAGGAACTGCACGCCAGGGTGCGGGAGTTCTCGGGCCAGCGGACCGCCGTGGATCTGCTGGAGCGACTGAACGCCCAACTGGTGCGCCACCGCTTCCAGTTGGCGCTTCGGCCGGGACGCCCGCAGCACTCCCTGAACGAGCATCTGGCGATGATCGAGGCGATCAGGGCCAGGGACCCGCAGGCGGCCGAGAAGGCCGTCCGCGCCCACCTCACCAGCGTGATCGAGGCGCTGCGCGACTGAGCCGCGCGAGGCGGGCGCGAACCTGTCCACTTGAAGGAGATGTCCGTAATGACGCAGTCAGGCGCGCCCGCCCCTCCACGTTCGACACTGGTGATCACCGCGCATGCCGGGGACTTCGTGTGGCGGGCGGGCGGAGCCATCGCCCTGGCGGCCTCCCGGGGCGAGAAGGTCACCATCGCCTGTCTGACCTTCGGTGAACGCGGGGAGTCCGCCAAGGCCTGGCGCGAGGGCAGGAAACTCGACGAGATCAAGGCGATACGCCGGGACGAGGCCGAGCGCGCCGCCGCGACCCTCGGCGCCGAGGTGCGATTCTTCGACGCCGGCGACTACCCGCTGGTCGCCACCGCCGAGTTGACCGACAAGCTCGTCGAGGTCTACCGGGCCACCCAGCCCGACGTCGTGCTCACCCACCCGGTCGAGGACCCGTACAACGGCGACCACCCGGCCGCCAACCGGATGGCCCTGGAGGCCCGGGTCCTGGCGCAGGCCATCGGCTACCCGGGCGAGGGCGAGATCATCGGCGCCCCGCCGGTCTTCTACTTCGAGCCCCACCAGCCCGAGATGAGCGGGTTCAAGCCCGAGGTGCTCCTCGACATCACCGAGGTCTGGGAGACCAAGCGCAAGGCCATGGAGTGCCTCGGCGCCCAGCAGCACCTGTGGGACTACTACACCGACCTCGCCGTCCGCCGGGGCGTCCAGCTCAAGCGCAACGCGGGCCCGAACCTGGGGCTGGCCCACAAGACCATGGCCGAGGCGTACATGCGCCCCTACCCGCAGATCGCGAAGGAGCTGGCGTGATGGGCGTGATCGTCACCGACCCGCCGAAGGCGGACCTGAAGGACGTCGACGCGCTGGCACAGTACGGCGTGGCCACCGTCAGCGAGGCGATGGGCCGAACCGGCCTGCTGGGCCCGGCCGTTCGCCCCGTCCAGCAGGGCGTACGGGTCGCGGGCACGGCCGTCACCGTGATCGGCTGGCCCGGCGACAACCTCATGATCCACGCGGCCGTCGAGCAGTGCGGCGAGGGCGACATCCTCGTCGTCACCACCACCTCCCCGTGCACGGACGGACTGTTCGGCGAACTGTTCGCGACCGCTCTGCAACAGCGCGGGGTGCGCGGGGTCGTCACCAACACCGGCATCCGCGACACCCAGGAGCTGCGTGACATGGGCTTCGCCGCCTGGTCCCGCGCGGTCTCCTCGCAGGGCACGGTCAAGGCCACGGGCGGCTCGGTCAACGTGCCGATCGCCATCGACGGCCAGATGATCCGCCCGGGTGACGTGATCCTCGCCGATGACGACGGTGTCGTGGTCGTCCCCCGCGAGCGCGCCCGAGAGACCATCGAGAGGTCCGAGGCCCGCGAGGCCAAGGAGGCCGCCACCCGTGCCGCCTTCGTCGAGGGCCAACTCGGCCTGGACCGCTACGGGTTGCGGGAGACGCTGAAGAGGCTCGGTGTGGAGTACCGGACGTACGAGGAGTACGAGGGGGAGCGGTCGTGACCGAGGGGGTGCCCTGCCTGCTGATGCGGGGCGGTACTTCCAAGGGCGCCTACTTCCTCGCCGACGACCTGCCCGCCGAACCCGCCCTGCGCGACGACCTGTTGCTGCGGATCATGGGCAGCCCGGACGAACGGCAGATCGACGGCCTGGGCGGCGCGCACCCGCTCACCAGCAAGGTCGCCGTGATCTCCCCGTCCGCCGACCCGGAGGCCGACGTCGACTACCTCTTCCTCCAAGTCGTCGTCGACCGGCCGGAGGTGAGCGACCGTCAGAACTGCGGGAACATCCTCGCCGGCGTCGGCCCGTTCGCCGTCGAACGCGGACTCGTGGCGGCGGGGGAGCAGGAGACCTCCGTCCGGATCCGCATGGTCAACACCGGCGATCACGCGACGGCGACCTTCCCCACCCCCGGGGGCCGGGTGCGGTACACGGGGGACGCCGAGATCTCGGGCGTGCCGGGGACGGCCGCGCCCGTGGTGATCGATTTCCCGCCGGGCGCCGGGGAGTTGCTGCCCACCGGCAAGGCCGTCGACGTCATCGACGGCGTCGAGGTGACCTGCGTGAACAACGGCATGCCGACCGTCCTGATCGCGGCGACCTCGCTCGAGGTCACCGGCTACGAGCCGCCCCGGGACCTGGAGGAGGACCTCGCCCTCGCCGACCGGCTGCACTCCATACGGCTGGCGGCGGGCCGCCTGATGGGCCTCGGGGACGTGTCCGACGCCACCGTCCCCAAGCTCACGCTGCTCGCCCCGCCGCGCGACGGCGGCGCGGTCACCACCCGCACCTTCATCCCGGTGCGCTGCCACACCTCCATCGGAGTCCTGGGTGCGGCCAGTGTGGCCGCGGGCCTGCGGATCGAGGGCGGTGTGGGCGCCCGCCTCGCGGCGACCGATCCCGAAAGCGACCGCGTCCGCATAGAACATCCCACGGGATTCCTGGACATCGAGAGCAGCCTGGCCGCCAGCCCCGGCGGTCCGCCCTCCGCGCGGCGCACCGCCGTGGTCCGTACGGCCCGCAAGATCTTCGACGGCACCGTCTTCCCCCGGGCCGTCGACCGACCCACAGGAGGTCACTGATGACTCCGCCGCTCGGCGACATCGCCCACATCGGCCACACCCAGCTCTTCACCCCGGACCTGGACGCCAGCATCGCCTTCTTCACCGACTACCTGGGCCTGACGGTCAACGGCCAGGACGGCGACACGGTTTACCTGCGGACCTACGACGACTACGAGCACCACAGCCTGGTGCTCACCGCCCGCGACCGGCCCGGCCTCGGCAGGCTCGCCCTGCGCACCGCCGGCGAGGAGGCACTTCACCGCCGTATCAAGGCGGTTGAGGAGTCGGGCGGCACGGGCAGGTGGGTCGAGGACGAACCCGGCCTGGGCAAGCTGTACGTCACCACCGACCCGGACGGCCATGAGCACGCCCTCTACTGGGAGAGCGAGTACTACCGGGCCCCCGAGGAACTCCGGCCGGCGCTGAAGAACCAGCCGCAGGCCAAGCCCAACAGGGGAGTGGGCGTACGGCGGCTGGACCACATCAACTTCCTCGCCGCCGACGTGCTCGCCAACGCCGAGTTCCAGCAACACGTCCTCGGCGCCCGGCCCACCGAGCAGATCCGGCTGGACAGCGGGAAGATCGCGGCGCGCTGGCTGACGTACACGAACAAGTCGTACGACATCGTCTACACCTCGGACTGGACCGGCAGCGAGGGACGGCTGCACCACATCGCCTTCGCTACCGACACCCGCGAGGACATCCTGCGCGCGGCCGATCTCGCCATCGACACCGGCGTGTTCATCGAGACGGGCCCCCACAAGCACGCCATCCAGCAGACGTTCTTCCTGTACGTCTACGAGCCCGGCGGCAACCGCATCGAGCTGTGCAACCCGCTCACCCGGCTGGTGCTGGCACCCGACTGGCCGCTCGTCACCTGGACCGAGGAGGAGCGGAAGAAGGGGCAGGCCTGGGGGCTGAAGACCATCGAGTCGTTCCACACGCACGGGACGCCGCCGGTCGGCTGAAGCGTTCGGAGCCACCTCCCGGGGATTCATTGTCGATGAGATTGTTGACAAAAGCGTTGACACTCCGGGGGTGGCTCCTTAGCGTCTGGCGCACCACGTACGAGAGGCAACCAACGATGTCTTCCTCCCCCTCCCCGCTCCGGTCCGCCCGCGGCAGCCGACTGGCCCTCCTGGTCGTCGGTCTGTGCTGGCTGGCCGTGCTCTTCGACGGTCTCGACATGTTCATCTACGGCTCGGTGCTGCCGCACCTGCTGGAGACCAGGACCTTCGGCCTCACCGCGGACCAGGCCGGCGACCTCGGCAGCTACGCCACCTTCGGCATGCTGGTCGGCGCCCTCGTCGCCGGCACGATCGCCGACCGGATCGGGCGCAAGAAGCTGATGGTCTCCTGCGTGATCCTCTTCTCGCTGGCCTCCGGCGTGTGCGCGCTGGCCGACAGCGTCACGGTCTTCGGCCTCGGCCGGACCCTGGCGGGCGTCGGCCTCGGCGGCCTGCTGCCGACCGCGATCAGCATGGTCTCGGACTACGCCCCGCGCGGCCGTGGCGCCATCGTCATCGGCCTGCTGATGACCGCCCACCACGCGGGCGGCATCCTCTCCGCCTACGTCGCCAAGTGGCTCATCGACCCGGTCGGCTGGCGGGCCGCCTTCTGGGTCTGTGTGCTCCCGCTGCTCTTCGCTCCGGTGCTGGCGAAGTTGCTGCCCGAATCCCTGAGCTTCCTGGTCGCCAAGGGCCGCCGCGAGGAGGCCAGGGCACTGGCCGAGCGGTACGACGTCGAGGTGCCGGCCGCCAGGACCGGCGGCGCCGGTGACCGCTGGACCAACCTGGCGAACCTCTTCCGCGGCAACGAGTGGATCCAGACCCTGCTCTACTGGGTGGCCTCCTTCGGCGGTCTGCTCCTCGTCTACGGCGTCGCCACCTGGCTGCCCACCCTGATGCGGGCCGAGGGCTACGAGTTGGGCTCCGCCCTGTCCTTCGTGGTCGTCTTCAACCTCGGCGGCATCGTGGGCATGCTGGTCGCGGGCCGGGCCGCCGACCGCTTCGGCGCGCCGCGCATCTCCGCGCTCTGGTTCGCGCTCACCGCCGCCGGTGTCTTCCTGCTCAGCATCCACATGGACATGACCGTGACGATGATCGTCGTCTTCTTCACGGGCGTCTTCCTCAACAGCGCCCAGACGATGATCTACGCGACGGTCTCGATCCGCTCCGACGCGGACAACCGCGCCACCGCGGTCGGCTGGACCTCCGGCATGGGCCGCTTCGGCGCCGTCCTCGGTCCGTGGCTCGGCGGCCAGCTCCTCGCCTCGGGTAACGGCGACCGGGGCTTCACCGCCTTCGCGATCGCCGGTCTGTCGTCCATGGTGTTCATCGGCATCGCCGCCCTGCGCAGCTCCCAGCAGACGGCCACCGACAGCGAGCGGGAACTGGTCGCCGCGCACTGACCCGGGCGCGCCCCGGCTCAGTGCGACACGCGAACCCCGTCCAGCGCGATCGACAACACCCGATCGCGCTGGGCGTCGTCGTCGAAGGCCGTCGCCGTGATGCCGGCGACCATGCGCAACAGGTCCACGAAGTCCATGTCCCGCCGCGCCTGGCCCGCCTCCTGCGCCCGTTCGAGCAACGGCCCGCCCGCCGCGTACATCGACTCCCGGCAGGCCGCGAAGATCTCCGACTCGTCGTTGAGGGCCTCGCGGACGGCCCGCTTGGTCACCATGTAGCCCGCGAACCGGTCGAGCCAGGCCGTGAGGGCCTGCCAGGGCTCCTGGTCGGCGAGTTCCTGGGCCACCTGCACCAGGGTGTTCACGTCGTCCGCGTAGACCGACTCGAAGAGATGGCGGCGGGTGGGGAAGTTCCGGTACAGCGTGCCGATGCCCACGCCCGCCCGGCGCGCGATGTCCTCCAGGGAGGCCTCCGACCCGTGCTCCGCGAACGCCTCGCGGGCGGCGGCCAGCAGGGCGTCGTAGTTGCGGGCGGCGTCCTTCCGGTGGGGCCGGCGGGACGCGACGATCTCGGTGATGGGGAACGACGGGGCGGTCACGACTGCCTCCCGGGAATGAAACGGAGGTGCACCTCCGGTACGGGTTGAAGCGGAGGTCCGCCTCCGCTAGAGTGGAGGCGCACCTCCACTTTAGCAGTCGAGGTGCCTCCATCGTCCTTTCCGCGACCGCTTCCCACGAGGCTCCGGCCGCACTCTGTGTTCGGAGAGGCTCTTCATGCCCCGCAAGTCCACCCGTCTCACCTTCGCGGTCCTCGCGACCGGTGCCGGCGTGTTCTCCATGCTCCAGTCGCTGATCGCGCCGGCCCTGCCGACCGTCCAGCACGCGCTGCACACCTCGCAGTCCACCGCGACCTGGGTGATGACCGCGTATCTGCTGTCCGCCTCGATCTTCACACCGATCCTCGGCCGCGTCGGCGACCTGATCGGCAAGAAGCGCACGCTCGTCGCCGTCCTCGTGACCGTGGCGGTCGGCTGTCTTCTCGCCGCGCTCGCGCCGAGCATCGGCGTCCTCATCGTCGCCCGGGTCGTCCAGGGTGTCGGCGGCGCCCTCTTCCCGCTCTCCTTCGGCATCATCCGGGACGAGTTCGCCGCGTCCGAGGTGAGCGGCTCCATCAGCAACCTCTCCGCCGTGATCGCCGCCGGCGGTGGCGTCGGCATGGTCGCGGCCGGTCCCATCGTGACCGCGCTCGACTACCGCTGGCTGTTCTGGATCCCGGTCGCCATCGTGATCGCCGCCACGCTCATCGCCGTACGGTATGTGCCCGAGTCGCCCAACAGGGCGAAGGGGAACGTCAATTGGCTCGGTGCCGTCCTGTTGTCCGCGTGGCTGGTCGCGCTGCTGCTGCCGCTCAGCCAGGCCGGCACGTGGGGCTGGGGCTCGGCCCGGGTGCTCGGTCTGTTCGGCGCGGCCGTCGTGCTGTTCGCGCTGTGGCTGTACTCCGAGGCCCGCTCCCGCAGCCCGCTGATCGACCTGAAGGTGATGCGCCTGCCCGCCGTCCGGACCACCAACGCCGCGGCGCTGCTCTTCGGCGCCGGGATGTACTCGATCTGGTCCTTCCTGCCGGGCTTCGTCCAGACGCCGTCGTCGGCCGGGTACGGCTTCGGCGCGAGCGTCACCGCCGCCGGGCTGCTCATGCTGCCGATGCTGGTGGCGATGTTCTTCTCCGGGGTGCTCAGCGGCCGTCTGGAGCCGGTCGTCGGCGCCAAGTCCCTTCTGGTGACCGGTGCCGCGCTGGGCGCGGTGGCCTGTGGCTTCCTCGCCCTCTGGCACGACGAGCAGTGGCAGATCGCCGTGGTCGCGGGCCTGTTCGGCCTGGGCATCGGGCTCGCCTTCGCCTCCATGGCCAACCTGATCGTGGGCAGCGTCCCGGCCGACCAGACCGGCGCCGCGACCGGTATGAACGCCAACATCCGCACCATCGGCGGCTCCATCGGCGCGGCCGTCACCAGCGTCCTGGTCACGGGGCATCCGCAGTCCTCGGGACTGCCGTACGAGGCCGGCTACACCCATGGCTTCACCCTGCTGGCGGTGCTGTGCCTGGCCGCGGCGCTGGCGGCCCTGCTGGTTCCGGTCCGGCGGGCCGGGCGCCGGGTCGTCACCGGGACCGCGGAGCTTCGCGAGCCGGTCGCCACCCGGGGCTGACCTTCCGCCAGTCGGTCCGGCCGCGCGTGTGCGGTAGGCTTCACCTGCGCGATCACACGGATCATCCGTGGGAGACGCGGCCGGGACGTGGCGCAGCTTGGTAGCGCACTTGACTGGGGGTCAAGGGGTCGCAGGTTCAAATCCTGTCGTCCCGACGGTGTGAAGGGTCTTCGCGGGCGGAAGCCTGTGGGGGCCCTTTTCGCATGCGTCGTGTCGGCCGGCGACCGGGCAGTCGGGCCGCCACCTGGGGGAGAAGGGAAGCGCGGCCGGCGACGACACCGGCGACTTGATGTTGCTGGGGGCGCGGGCGTCCCAAGCCGTTGCGCTGCCCGCGCCGACCTGCCAGGTAGAGGCAAGGGCGATGAGGGCGGCGGACGGCACCCCGGACCAGCTGGACGTGGGCGCGGGTGCCGCGCCACCAGCCGGCGCGTCGGCTACGCCGGCCTGGTGGGGCCCTCGTTCTCGCCGAGATCGGACGGGGGATGTCTGCTGTCGCCCGGAACCCGGGTCACCGCGGCCACGGTCTACGATCAACGCTGCCGAGAGAAAACCGCTTACCACCGGGGGACTTGGGGCTGTGGACGACCGGGATCCGATACTCGCTGACCGCTACCGCCTGGTGCGCCCGCTGGGGCGCGGCGGGATGGGAGAGGTGTGGGAGGCGCAGGACGTCAGTCTACGGCGGCCGGTCGCGGTCAAGGTGATCTCGGTCCTTGCGGGTGGCGGCAGTCGGGCCGACGAGGCGCGCGCCCGGTTTCTGCGGGAGGCGCGGATCACCGCCGCGCTTCAGCATCCCCATATCGTGACCGTCCACGACCTCGGTGAGGCAGCCACCGGCCAGGGCACGACGCCGTTCCTCGTGATGGAACTGCTCCGGGGCGAGGGCCTGGACGCCGTCGTCCGGCGCGGTCCCGTCGGCGAGGAGGAGGTGGCGCAGTGGGGGACGCAGGTGTGCGACGCGCTGGGTGAGGCGCATGGCGCCGGCATCCTCCACCGCGACATCAAGCCCGCGAATCTGTTCGTCGCGGCCTCGGGCAGCCTGAAGGTGCTCGACTTCGGGATCGCCCGCGCCGCCGACGCCTCGGCCACCGGCGACCGGCTGACGCAGACCGGGTTCATGGTGGGCACGGCCGCGTACATGGCACCGGAGCAGGCACGCGGGCGCCCCGAGCAGCGCAGCGACCTGTACTCCCTCGGGTGCGTGCTGTTCGAACTGCTCACCGGGCGACTGCCGTTCGACGCCCCGGACACCCTCGGGTACGTCACGGCGCACCTTCATGATCCGGCCCCCGCGCCGAGCAGCCTCGCGCCCGGCGTCTCCGCTCCGTGGGACCGCCTGGTCGGTCGGCTGCTGGCCAAGGACCCGCGCGAGCGATACGAATCGGCCGCCGCGCTCGCCGAGGAGCTGCGCCGCCTCACTGGTGTGCGGCAGGCCGTACCCGCGGCCCGTCGCTACACCCCCACCGTCGTCGACCGGGAGGAGCACGCGGCGAGTTCACCGCCCTCGGTTGCCTCCGGGGCCGACGATCTCGCGGCGGCGGCTACGGTTCAGGCGTCTGCCGGGCCGCTCGATGGAACAGTCATGAGCCGGCGCAGCCTGCTCATGAGGGGCGCGGGCGTCGCCGCGGTCGCGGTCGCCGGAGGGGCGGCGGCGATGTACCTGACCGGCGACCCCAAGCGGGACCCGGTCGCCTGGTCGCAGAAGATCGCAGACGTCGACGTGATCAACTCCGACGGTCCGGACGTCGTCCTGGCCGACGGACGGTGTCATGTGGCCGCGGGTCATTACTACAAGAAGACCGCCGCGCTCCACGCCTTCGACCTTGCCACCGGTAAGCGTCTGTGGAGGGTGTCCCTCGACGCGGCCTGGGCCCGGACAGCGCGCTTCACGGTCGTCAACGGCACGGTACTCGCCCTGGTCCAGGGCAACGATGAGGAAGGCGGACGGGTGTACGCCTTCGACGCTGTCACCGGCGAGCGCCGGTGGCAGCGGCCGGTCTCCGACAGTGGCATGGGGCTGGCCGTGCACCGGCCCAGCGGCCTGCTGATCACCGGAGAGGGCGGTTCGGTGATCGGAATCGATCCGCGCACCGGCGAACAGCGATGGGGGATCGACGTATCCTCCCCCTACGACGCCACATGGATCCTGGCCGGCGACCTGATCCTCTGCGACGGCGGAATCGCAATACTCGGCAAGACGGGCAAAGAGCTGTGGACACGCTCCGACTTCGTGCCGCACGCCGACCTGGCGCAGCCACTGGGTGAGGGTCTGCTCTGCTACGAGACCGGCAGGACGGTGCCCGTCGATCTCGTCTGCCGCAAGGCGGACACAGGCGAGGTGATGTGGCGCAGCCCGTTCCAGAAGACCGAACCGGACTTCAGCAGCGCGGCCTACCAGCCGCTCGACGAGTTGGTGTCGGGCACCACGGTGTTCCTTCCACTGCCTGCGGGGTCCCGCCGGAAACCGACCGCACTGAACGGACTCACCGGGGAGCGGGCCTGGACCTACGGCAGTTCGTACCAAGAGGTTGCCCTGAAGGAACGGGCGACGACCAGCGTGGCGGGCGGGTTCGTCCTGCCCACGGGATCGGGACCGGTGTGCCTGGCCGCCGCCGACGGCGCGGAACGGTGGCACGCCGATACTCAGCGAGTGCAGACCACCCGCACATACGCCCTGCTCTCCGGGACAGAGCAGGCACGCGTGTTCCAGCGCTGGACCAGCGTGCGGATCGTCGGAGTGGAGCGCGGCCGCACGCTCTGGACAGGCCAGTTCGACAGCACGGCCGTGAGCGAGCCTGCCGCGAGCGGCGACTCGATCGTGGTCCTCGACGGCAGCGGCACACTGTGGGCGATACGGGTATGAGCGCGACCGTACGCCGAGTCGCCAACAGCTCTTCGAGGAACGACCCGTCGCACGCCGCTCAGGCCCGGAAACCGGCGCACAACCGCCCGCTTCCCCTCCGCCGTTGTGGGCGATCGCGGGCGAGGACGTACTGACCCTGTAACGAGCGTCAACGCGCCCTCGCACAGCAGGCGTTCGGCCTGGCAGAGTGGGGTATGTACGCCGCGCGGCGGCGGGGGAGGCACGGGAGAGATGACGGCGACGATCTCCGTGAAGGTCGAGGGACCGGTCGGGCTGGACGAGCCGGAGCAGCTCCTGGAGGAGCTGGGACGGGAGACAGGGCTGACCTGGCGGCTGGAGACGGCCGGGCAGGACGGCACCCTCGACGGCGGCCTCGCTGCCATCATGCTGGAGGCCGTGCTCGGCGGCGCTGTCGGCGCCGCGGTGCAGGTCGCCGTGCAACGGGCGATCGAGAACTGGCGGGGCCGCAGGCTCGATCCACCACCCGTCACCATCATCGTCGTCCAGCCCCCGCAGGCCCCGCCGGCCGCCCAGGACCCGCAGCCCGCCCCACGCACCGACGGCCTCGCCACCCCCGAGGGGAGCTGACCGGCATGGCATCCCGGGCGCTGGTGATCGGCGTCGGTGCATACGATGACGAATCCGGCATACAGGGCTATTCGACGATCGAGGCGAGCGCCCGTGCCTACGGGACGGCGCTGGCCCGGGACCCGCGGTGGGGCGCGGCCGACCGGTCCCCGGTGCTGGAGCGGGACGAGGTGCGGACGGCCGACGGCGTGATGCGCGCCCTCCACGAGGCGGCCGCGGCCGGCGAGGGGCCGGAGGACACCCTGCTCGTGGTGTACGTCGGGCACGGTGCCTACTGGCAGGACGTGCCCGGCGGCCAGGTCCACTTCGCGGTCGGCTCCTCGCGCATCAGCGAACCCTGGACATGGCTGTCCGCCTGGTACGTGTACCGGGCGATCAGGAAGAGCAAGGCCGGCCTCAAAGTGCTGATAGCGGACTGCTGTTACTCCAGCATGCTGCCCCACCTGGGACCCGAGTCCGCCCTGCCGGGCGCTCTCGGCACCCGCTTCAACGGCACCTGCGTCCTCACCGCGGTCGGCGGCAGCGTGCACAACGCGTGGGCCGGCGCCTGCCAGAACCTGCCTCACCCCCTCGACACCTGCACGCCGTTCAGCGGCCATCTGCTGAACGTGCTCGAGCAGGGCATGCCCGAGCACCCCGAGGACCTCACCCTCGGCGCACTCCGCGCCGGTATCGACGAGGGGATGCAGGAGTGCGGCGTCCACCACGCGCCGCGGATGCTGCTGAACGACGCCTCGGAGGCGGCCCCGCTGTTCACCAACCACGCCAAGGGCCGCCGGCCCCGGACCCGTGCGCTGGGCACGGTGGACGAATGGGTGCGCGAGCTGCTCCTCAACGGCGAGCGCAACCTGCCCGATCTGATGCGCCGACCCGACCTCGCGGGCCGCGTGGTGGTACGACTGAGGGCCGGGGACGAGCAGAGCCGCGACCTGGCCCGCCGCGTCGACCGCAAGGCCGGCGAACTGCTGCCCGACCCCGCCGACTTCGTCAGGTACTGGGGTGAGGTCGAACCCGCGATGCTGGGCGGCGGATGACCGGCGCCGGCAGCGCCGCGGGCGACCGCCGCACGGACCACCTCTTCCAGCCGGACCTGGCCGAGTCGCTCAACGAGGCGTACGCCTGGGTCGCACGGGCCGAGGTCAGGCAGTTCATGGGCATCCTGGACAGGATGCGCAAGGAGCATCGCGAGGCGATGGCCATGCGCGCCCTGTACGCCTTCGCGCTGCGCCGCCCGGTCGACGAACTGGTCGAGCTCGCCCACCACTTCGACCCGCGGGACGGGGTCATGCTGATGGCGACGGCCGCCCTGTCGCGGCCCGTCGGCGAGGCCGCCGAGCTGGCCGTGATGCAGCAGGAGGCGGAGTCCGGCAGCGAGCGTGCCCCGATCACCGCGAGCATCGTGCACGACGTGGCCTGCCAGCGCACGGCCTTCGACGTGGCGGTGTTCGTACGGGTCGTGGAGGAGCGGGGGTCCGACCTCGCGGAGCGCACCGTGCAGGTGTTCGCGGGCCGCGGCTCCGGCCGCACCAACCTCGACAAGGCGTTGCTGTACACCGCGCTCCGCGACGAGGGCTGCGACCGCGAGGCCGACCGGCTGCTGGAACTGACCTTGCGGGCGATCGCCGACAGCGAGCCGGACGCCGGGCCGGGCGAGGAGGGCGAGGAGATCGCCGACCTGTCGGGCGCGTTCCAGCACCTCAGCCCGGTCGGGCGGGTCCTGGAGCGCTGGATCGAGGAGAGACTGAAGGCCTCGGACGCGACCCAGGTGGAGATGACGCGGCGACTGGTGGCGAAGCTGATCGCCCGGCGCGGGGCCGGTCACGACGCCCTCGCCGAGCACATCGGCCGCACCACCCGGCCCCGGCACGTGGTGAAGCTCTGCGCGCTGCTGGCGAGGGAGGAGGAGTCGCCCGCCAAGTGCGCCCTGGTACGGCACTACGCGGCCGGGCACACGAACGTGCAGGAACTCGCCGCGCTCGTGTCGTACTGGCACAAGGAGCCGGCCCTGACCCGCACCACCCGCGAGCTGCTGGCCGACATCGTGGCGGGCTCCGCCACCCCGGGCTCCGCCCCCCGCCCCCTCGACGAGCTGAAACACCTGGACGAGTGGCTGCCGGAGAAGGACGCGGCTCCCGAGTGCTCCCGGCTGCTGCGCTATGTCGCCGCCGTGGGCGTCGAGGGCCGCTCCGGCACCGAACTGGTGGCCCTGCTGGACAACGTCGAGCGCAGCCGGGACCGGACCCGGGCCGCGGACGAGGCGGGACGCCGACTGGCCCTGGCCGTCATGGAGCCGCACGCGGACCGGGACTGGTTCGTGGAGTGCCTGAGCGCGCTGCGGACCCGGCACTCGGTCGCCGTGGACGCGGCCTGCCGCGAACTCTCGGACCCCTCCACCCGGTTGACGGTCGGCGCCGCCCTGGTCGCCGATGTCGCGGCCCGTCTGCACCGCGCCGACCTGCGCGACGAGGCCTGGACCTTGCTCGAACGGTTCCTGGAGAACGAGCAGTCGGTGACTCCGGCCGCCGTCGTCGAAGTCGTGGGCGGGGTGCTGGCACTGCCGCTGCCGGACGCCGAGCTGCTGCTGCGGGCCACGGTGGGCCGCTGGTCGGACGTGGGCCACCGCGATGACGCGGTGGCCGAACTACGGGCGGCCGAGCAGCACGAGGCGGCGGAGTGGGTCATCAAGTCCCTGCGGTGACGGGCACTTCCTGAAGTTCACGGCGGGGCACGGGCAGGGTGGGCGGCACGTGGTCCATGTAGCGGCGGCAGGCCCGGACCAGCAGCGGGAAGAAGACAGCCGCCGACAGTGCGACGATCAGCTGCGGCACCAGGGCGAGATCGTCGCTCAGGACGTGCCGCAGCAGTGTGCACGACACGATCACCGCCAGATGCGCGAGGAACAGCAGCGCCGGTCGTACCGCCGGGTCCCCGGGGGTGGCGAAGCGAGAGACGTGGTCCCGGGCGTCGTAGCGTCGGAACAGGCCTCCCACGAAGGGCAGGTCGCGTCTGGCCAGCCAGGGGAGCCCGAGCAGCAGCGCCGAGCCGATTCCCACGGCGGCCATGCCCCGCCACACGTTGGGCCACTCCGCCTCGAGCATCACGATGGCGATCGCGACAAATGCGGTGGCGGAGAGCGCCAGGTGCACCGCCCGGCGCGTCCGCCCGAACTCCGGCAGTTTCAGCGCCACCAGGACGACGCCCGGTGTGGCGTACACGACCAGCGTCGGCACGCTGTTGAGGGCGACCAGTTCCTCCCAGTTGCCCCGCACCACGACGAGCATCGCCAGCCCTATCGCGAAGTTGACCAGCAGGATCATCCAGTACGCGTCGATCTCGCCGCCCCGGAACCGGAACGACGCCCGGCGCGCCGTCTGCAGCCCGCGGTGGGTGAGGTGGGCGCGGCTGAGGGCCGCGACCTCGCGGGTCAGGGCGTGGGTGAAGACGATGCCGGACCCCATCGGGGACAGCACCGCGTTCACCCGGATCAGCCAGGCCAGCCAGGTCATCGTCGCCGCCGCGGCGAACTGGGAGTACGGCGATTCGAGCATGTTCCCGGTCAGCCCCTGGCAGTGCCTGCCGAACACGTACTGCAGCGCCGTGTACAGCAGGAACGCGCCGACGAGCGTGCCGTACACCGCCCAGCGCAGCCGCGCCGCCTCGCCCATGCCCCGCCGTTTGACGTTGCCGGCGAAGTCGAGCGGCGCCTGGAAGCCGATGTACGCGTAGATGACGGCGCCGCCCAGCACCACGTACAGCGGCGAGAGGTGCCCGGCCTGGCTCTGCAGGTGCTCGGCGGTTCCCGAGCGCCCGCTGAGGTACCAGACCTGCTCCGGCTTGCAGCTGTCGGCGGCGTCGAATGCGGCGAACCCCAGACAGACGATGATCAGCACCGGGACCAGAACCTTCACCATGGTGATGAAGAGGTTCAGCCTGATCAGCCGGCGCGGCGGCAGCAGGTTGAGCCCGACGATCAGCGCCATGAACACCACGGCCCACAGGACGCCGGTCATGGAGAAGTCGTAGGCGTGTTCCATGCTCTGCGGGGTGGGCTGGGCGACGTTCCTCAGCACCTCGCCGTTCCGCAGCAACGACGGGAACCAGTACGCCAGTCCGTGGACCATGGCCACCGCCTCGCTCGCCGGATTCACCGCGTACACGATCCACAGCCCGGCGGCCACGACCGTGGCCACCAGCGGGCCCGCGGCCTGCAGAGGGAGGAAGATCAGGCCGCCCGTCTTGGGGACGGCGATGCCCAGTTCGACCATCACGGCGGCTATCAGCAGCATCAGCGCTCCGCCGGCCGCCCAGGCCCACACGGCGTTGTCACCGGCCGCCCAGTGGGCTTTGCCGGCCGCCAGCAGCCAGCCGGAACCGACGACACCGCCGGCGGCGAGTCCCACCAGATCCAGTGTGGACAGCCGACGGCGTTCGTCGGCGTCCTCCAACGAGCCCGACCGTGCCGAGCCCCGGTCGCCCATCCACCCCAACTCGTCCCCCTCCCCCGGAGTTACCGCAGACCAGGTTATCTTCGGGAGCGACACGGGAGGCTGTGGACGGCAGGTGAGGAACCGGTACTGAATCGATGCCGGGACGACGCCTTCGCAGATGCCCGATCACTGCCCTTGGCCGGCGGGTCCGCCTGAAGGGGCGGGCCCGCCGGTGGTGTTGGTCAGGGCTCCGTGCGGACCAGCCTGTCGTAGGCGTCCACGAGCCTGTTCGCGAGCTGGCCGACGCCGAGGGTGTCGAGGCCCTTCTGCCCGCGCACCGCTGCCCTGGCGGTCGTGCGTGCGGTGGCGAAGTCGGCCCATGAGTCGGCCGTGTAGTCGGTCCGGTCCGGGGAGCCCACCGTGTCCAGGGCGGTCCGGAGCGGCGTCGTGTCGACCGGCCCGTCCACGTCGCCGGAGAGCGCGGTGAAGGCGTCGAGCACGATCTTCCCGGACTGGAGGGTGAACGTCGCCGTGTGTCTGCCGTCGGGCAGGCCTCGCAGTGAGTACGTCGCCTGGCGCTTGTCGGTGGCGGTGGTCTTCGCGTTCCGGGCGACGGACCTGCCGTCCACGAAGACGTCGAGGACGGCGCTTCCGTCGTTGCCGCCGATGACGTCGATGCCCGTGCCGCGGAACGGGACGGTGACGGTCGCTCCCGCGGTGGCACTGGTCGACGTCGAGCGGTACCAGTTCATCGCGTCACCGAGGGCGGCGTTCCGGCTCCAGGTGCCGTCGTAGGCGACCGAGCTGTCCATGTTGTCGGTCAGCGTGGCGGCGTACGGGGTGTATCCGGCGACCTTCTCGACCTTCAGGTTGTCGAAGGCGGTCGTGTGGAAGTCGGTGCCCAGCTTGACGCGGCCCTCGGCCGCCGGCGCCGAGTCCTCGTAGGTGGCGACGGCCTGGCCGTCGACGTACGCGGTGACGGTCGCGCCCCTGGCCTCGACGGCGAGGCGGTAGCCGTCGGCCGCGGCGACCGTCCCGGTTCGCAGCGCCGTGCCGTACCGGTAAAGGGTCCAGCTCCCGCTCGGGCCGATCCCGACGCTGTACGCGGCGTCGGACGCTGCCATGCCCTTCTGCTGGCGCACGCCCAGGGTGGCGAGGCCGCCGGCCGGGTCCGGGAAGGAGACGTCGACCGAGGCCCGGTAGTTCTCCCAACGGAAGTCGCCGACCGTGGTGTTGGGGGTATTGCGGTTCCAGGCGCCGGTGTCCTTCATGGACTGGTCCAGGTACTGGTACAGCACGTTGTCGCCGCTCGGCCCCTTGCCGACCTCCCAGGCGCCGGTCTGGTCGACCAGGTAACGGGGCTGGTTGCCACGGGAGGTGAGGTACGACTGGGAGACCTTGCGGGCGCCGTTGTCCGTGCCGACCGCGACCCGGCCCTCCTCCTTGTACCCGAAGTCGTCGGCGTACAGGACGGAGTCGCGGGTGTCGTGCTTCTTGCCGGTCGCATCGGTGTCGAGGACCGTGCGGGCGGCGGACTCGGGCAGGCGCTGGTTCGTCGCCTTGTCGGAGCTGCGGTCGAGGGTGGTGAACGTGACGATCGAGCGCGGCTGGACGGTGTAGGTGTAGTAGCCGTCGTTGTCGGGCCGGATCTCGGCGGCGAGATGCTTGAAGTTGGCGTCGTAGGCCTGGCCGGGATCCGCCGCGCGGGTCTCCCAGACCTCCATGGTGGGATCGCCGCCCAGGGCCATGTTCTCGGCCTTGATGCGGTAACTCTTCGTCCGGTCACTGTCGTTGACGGCGATCGTCGAGAAGTCCTTCTTCGCCGGGTCGGCGAGCGTCATGTAGCTGGGGGCGCCGTTCGAGCCGTCGACGTTCTCGGTGCCGCTGACGCCGCTGTAGCTCGCCTCGGGCACGGTGCGCCAGATGCCGGCCGTGTTGGTGCCGTTCTCCCAGCCGGTCTTCGCGAACTGGGTGAAGTGCTGCATCACATAGACGGCGGCGTCGTAGTGGATGCTCCCCGACCACGGGTCACGGGCGCTGACCAGCTCCTTGTGGCTGTACTGCGCGCCCTCGTAGAAGGCCCCGATCGCCGGCTGGAAGATGTAGTGCGTCCGCTTGGAGTTGGCGTAGCTCTTCACAGAGCGGTTGGCGAGGTCGAGGGCGCTCTGCACACCGCCGATGCCCGTGCTCGCGCCGCCCGGGCCCTCGGTGTTGGAGACCCGGTAGTCCGTCCAGCCGAAGGAGCCGACGCCCTCGCTGTACCAGACCTCCTTGTCCTGACCGTAGGTGTTGTCGCCGGTCGCCAGCTTCGTGTACGGCCGGTACGTGGCGCTGTCGGACGTGCCGTCGAGCCGGTCGTCGGTGGTGTAGTGATAGCCCACCGCGTCGACCATGCCGAAGAGCTCGGTGTCCGTGAGCATCGCCGGGCCGATGTTCTTCGTGGTGTTCTCGTCCGAGGCGACGATCTTGATGTCGTGGTACGCCTTCGCGGCCGACTTCTGCTGACGATCCGTCAGGCCATAGCGTGAATCACTGAATTCGGTGTCGTTCGCCAGCGTGTTCTTGTACCACTTGATGAAGGAGATGTCCGGTTTCTGGGTCTCGTTGGTGTCCGGATTCACGTAGTCGACCATGTACCCGTACTTCTGGTACGCGTCGAGGATCGTCTCCTTGTACCACCGGTACATCTCGTCGGTACCGGTGCCCTTGTTCCACTCGGTCTGCACCCACTGGGGCATGACCCAGCGCAGGATCGACACCTTGAGCTTCGGATTGACCGTCTTGGCGTCGGCGGCGAGCTGGAAGCCGGGGGAGCGGGACGCGTCGGCGAGTTCGTCGCGGGTGCGCATGGTCGCGGGATCGGAACCGGTGGAGGTGTTGGTGTCCGAACCCATCTCGACCTTGACGTGGTTGATCAGGGGGCTCTTCCCGCCGAACAGGACCCTGATGAGCTGCCAGTACCGGTCGGGGTGCTCCGCCTTGTAGTCCATCAGCAGGTTGCTCGTGCTGTTGCAGCTGAGCAGGCCGAGGCCCTTGTAGGTCAGGCCGTTCACGTTGTCCGCGCGTACGTCGTTCCCGTCGACCACGATCTGCACGGGATCGTCCGCGGAGTGGGCGGCGGGCGCCGCGGTCACTCCTGCCGCCAGTGCCATGGTGGTCGCCGCGGCGAGCGACGCCCAGCCGAATCTTCGCTGCATACCCATTCGGGGGACCGTAGGCGGCAAGCGCTTTCTACGTCAATCCCCTTGCGCCACTCGAGATGTGACCCGTCCCTGTGGGCTTGACCTGCCGAAAAACGCGTGGACTGCGAAGGTGCCGCCGCGGGACACTGCCGAGTTCGGAACGCTACTCCCCATACACACAGGGTTAGGATGCAGACGCCTGAGCTGGAGAAAATCACGCCGCGCCGAGGCGCGGTGCTCCTCGCACTTCGTTACTACGGACGGGAGTTGGCCCGGCTCCGCCGGCTGACGGTTCCCGCCATGCTGCTGTTCGCGCTGGGCGGCATCGGCCTCAACTACATCGCCCCGCTGATCGTCGCGAAGCTCGCCGGCGACATCGCCGACGGTGCCGAACTGACCGTCGGGTCGGCACTGCCGTACGTCCTGGGTTTCGCCGGGGTCCTGCTGCTCGCGGAAGCGCTGTGGCGGGTCGCCCTGCACTGCATGAACCGTCTCGACGCCCTCGGCATCGAGCACCTGTACGTGATCGGAATGGACGAACTGTTCGCCAAGGACGCCACGTTCTTCCACGACAACTTCGCCGGGTCCCTCACCAAGCGCGTCCTGAGCTTCGCCACCCGTTTCGAGCCGTTCGTCGACACCCTGGCCTTCCAGGTCGTGGGCAACGTCGTACCGCTGCTGTTCGGCTCGGTGGTGCTGTGGCGCTACGAACCGCTGCTCGTCGTCGGCCTGTTGACGATGATCGCGGTGACCGCGCTGTGCGCGGCACCCCTCATCCGGCGCCGCCAGGCACTGGTCGCCGAGCGCGAGGCGGCGGTCGCGCGGGTCTCCGGACACGTCGCCGACAGCCTGATGAACATGGACACCGTCCGGGCGTTCGGCGCCGAGGCACGCGAGGCCGCCGAACACCGCTCCCGCGTCGCGACCTCACGCCGGCTCATGCTCCGGTCGTGGGACTACGGCAACCTGCGCATCGACACCTTCGTCGCGCCGATGTCCGTGCTGACCAACGCGCTGGGCCTGCTCCTCGCGGTCACGCTCGGCGGAGGCAGCCACGGTGTGGAGGCGGTCGTGGTCGCCTTCACCTACTACTCCAACGCCACCCGGATCATGTTCGAGTTCAACCAGATCTACCGTCGCCTGGAGAGCTCGATGACGGAGGCCGCGCAGTTCACCGAGCTGCTGCTGACCCCGCCGACCGTGCTCGACCCGCCGTCGCCCGAGCCGTTGCTGCCCGGGGCCGCCGATGTCCGCTTCGAGCGGGTGAACTTCGCCCACGCGGGTGCGGACTTGCTCTTCGAGGGACTCGACCTGTTCGTGCCCGGCGGGACGAAGGTGGGGCTCGTCGGCCGGTCCGGCGGCGGCAAGACCACGCTCACCCGGCTGCTGCTGCGGATGCAGGACATCGACGGCGGCCGGATCCTGGTCGGCGGGCAGGACATCAGCAGACTGCGCCAGACCGACCTGCGCGGTCTGATGGCCTACGTGCCGCAGGACCCGGCGATGTTCCACCGCACCCTGCGGGACAACATCGCCTTCGCCCGGCCCGACGCCACCGAGGCCGAGATCCGCCGCGCGGCCGAGGCGGCACACGTCACGGAGTTCGCCGACGCGCTGCCCGAGGGCTTCGACACCCTGGTGGGCGAGCGCGGCGTCAAACTGTCCGGCGGACAGCGCCAGCGCGTCGCCCTCGCGCGGGCGATCCTGCGGGACGCGCCGATCCTGCTGCTCGACGAGGCCACCAGCGCCCTGGACTCGGAGAGCGAGATCCTGGTCCAGGAGGCGCTGTGGCGGCTCATGGAGGGGCGGACGGCGCTCGTGGTGGCGCACCGGCTGAGCACGGTCGCGGGCATGGACCAGCTCGTCGTCCTCGACCGCGGTCGGATCGTCGAACAGGGCAGTCACCAGGAACTGCTCGCGCTGGACGGCCCGTACGCCAAGCTGTGGCACCACCAGTCGGGCGGCTTCCTCGAAGACGACGACCCCATGGAGGTCGAGTTGCGGTGAACGGGGTTCGTCACAGGGGTGCCGGGGAGGACGCGCCCGAGATCAGCAGACGGGGTGTGCCCGTGCCGTTCGCGGGCACGCTCCACAGGTCGCTGCTGCCGACCTTGCCGTCGGTGGGCAGGGCGTAGGCCACGGTTCTGTTGTCGAGCCAGGTGGCCTGGTCGTCGACGCTGTGGCGTTCGGCGAGCGCGGTCTCCTTGAGGGTGCGCAGGTCGAGGACGTACTCGTGCCACAGGTCGGTACGGGACAACACCCGCTTCTTGAAGGCCACTCGGGTTCCGTCGGGGGAGAGCGAGGGGCACTCCACGTTCTCGGCCAGCGTGGTCACCGTCCTGCGGGAGAGTGAACCCCGGACCAGATAGGTCTTGTTGGCGGTGTTGAGCGTGGCGTAGAACGTGTCGTCGTCCGAAGCGAAGGTGACGCCCCAGAAGTTGACGTCCGCGGCCTGGTACGACTTGCCGTCCAGGACGATGGAGAACGTCTCCAGGCTGGGCGTCAGTTTCATGGTGCGGGTGTCCAGGACCGAGGTCCGGGTGGAGAAGAAGGCCGACGAGTACGACTCGCCGGAGACGAAGACGGTCCAGGCGACGAAGCGGCCGCTGGGGGAGACCCGGGCCCGGCTGGGCGTGCCGGCGAGCGCGTAGGTGTGCCGGGTGCGCAGGTCGGCGTCCAGGAGCAGAGCGCGGTTGCTCTGCTTGAGGACACCGGGGTTGGACTGGAGGCAGATACCGGTGCCGGCCGCCGCGTAGAAGCGCGCGCACTTGAGGTCGGAGGCGGTCCGCCCGCTCTTCGGGTCCGCGGACGGGACCGAGGCGACGGCGGTGCGGTGCGGGCCCGCGGCCGCGTTGACGAACGTCAGGCGGTTCTTCTGGTCGAGTGTCAGCTTGCCCGTGCTGACGGCCGGGCCGCCCGACTGCGGCTGGTTCGCCCGGTCCGCGCGGTCGGCGGCGTGCAGCACCATCCCGGTGCCCACGCCCGCGAGCAGCAGGACCGCCGTGACCAGAACGAGCAGGCGGCGGCGTATCGGTGTCATGTGGTTCCTCGTGGCTGTGGTGGTCATCGGGACCCGGGTGTCCTCGTGGCGATGGTGGTCATCGGTTGCCGTTCGTCGGCCGCAGCACCCTGCCCGCGATGGCCGCGCAGCACAGCAGGCCGACCGCCGACGCGGCCAGCGCCGGGCCGTCGCCCCACACCGTCCAGGCCGCGCCGAAGGCCAGCGAGCAGCAGAACCGGGCCAGCGCCTGGCTGGTGCCGACGATGGCGAGGCCGCTGGCCCGCAGCTCCTCGGGCACGATGTCCGCGAGGGCGGCCGGGAGTACGCCGTCGGTGGCCGCGTAGAACACGCCGTGCAGGGCGAGCACGAGGAACGGGAGGGCCGGGGTGGCCGGGGCCCACAGGAGGAGGCCGTAGCCGATCAGCAGTGCCCCGTGCCCGGAGAGGAACACGGTGTGCCGTCCGACCCGGTCGGCCAGCGCGCCGAGGGGCACGGCCAGCAGCAGGAACACCAGCGCGGTGCCCAGCGGCAGCAGCGTGAACCACTGTTCGCCGATGCCGGCCCGCCGCTGCAGGAGCAGGTAGACGAAGGCATCGCTGACGGTGGTCAGGCCGAGCAGTGCGGCACAGCCGGCGAGTGCGCGCAGGCGGGGCAGGCGCAGGAGCGCGAACGCTTCACGGATGCGGACGGGGGGTTTGCCGGCGGCGGCACCGGCTTCCAGCCCCCCGGTGTCCGCCGCACCCGCCTCGCGGACCAGGACAGGCTGCCCGCCCTCCGCCTCGCGTGCCCGGTCCACTCGCGCGCCGCGCCGCTTGCCCGGCACGAACAGCACCAGGACGACCACCCCGAGCACCGCCACGCACGCGCTCACGCCGAACACCGCGTCGTAGCCGTCGGCCGCCGCGCTCAGGATGAGAAAGGCGGCGAGGGGGCCGAGCATCGCCCCGGTGGTGTCCATCGCCCGGTGCACGCCGAAGGCCCGGCCCTGTTTCCCCGACGGTGTGGACAGGGAGATCATCGCGTCGCGCGGAGCGGTGCGCAGGCCCTTGCCGGTGCGGTCCAGGGCGAGGACCGTGCCGAGCGCGCCGATGCTGCTCACGAGCAGGAGCAGCGGCTTGCACAGTGCGGACAGACCGTAGCCGAGTCCGGCGAGCAATTTGTGGTTGCGGATGCGGTCGGCGAGGTGGCCGCCGGTCAGTTGGACCAGCGCGCCGACGCCGTTGTAGACACCGTCGAGGGTGCCGAAGGCCAGCGGGCTGAAGCCGAGCGTGGTGACCAGGTACAGCGGCAGGACGGCGGTGACCATCTCCGAGGAGATGTCGGTGATCAGGCTGACCGTGCCCAGCACGAGCACGACCGGGGCGACCCCGGGCCGCAGGCCGCGTCTTCGGCCCGGGACGGTGCCCGCCCCCGCGGGCGCGGAACGGTCGGTGAGGTACATGATCGGGAACTCCGGATCTGGTGCGCTTCAGTTCTCTCGGCTGCTCTCGTCCCGCAGCCAGGTGCCGAAGTCCTGTGCCCGGATGGCCTTCGCGGCCCCGCGCCGGGCGACAAGCGCCGCCGCGACGAAGACTACGACACCTGTGATCAGCCTCGGTTCGCCGCGGACCAGGGCGATCAGATCCGCCTTGCTCGTGCGTGCCGAAGCCTCTTCCGGGCTCTGATGATGTTGTTCGACCTGGGCGGTGGACACCGCCGCCCGGATCCTCCGCTTGATCAGATCCGGCCATGTTCGCGGCGGTTGAACCACGACCTGGGCCTTGTCGACCACGAGCCGTTCCTCGGGCGCGAATGCCAGGGACGCGGCCAGGTCGTCGGCCATCAGCGGCGGCAGCGCGGCTAGCCGGGCGTGCCCGGCCTTGGAGACCGCGATGACGCCCCGGCCGAAGAGCCCCTCGCGTACGGCGGGCAGCCGCTGCCACACCCGGTAGTAGGCGCGCACCCGCCAGGCGCAGGAGGCCAGCGGAATCCGCCGTTCGGGCGCGGTGGCGAGGATGCCAGAGGTGTCGTCGTCCAGAGGCTCGGTCAGCGCCCGTACGTCGGCGCTCCCGATCACGACGTCGGCGTCCACGTAGAGGCGGGGGAAGCCGCGCGCGTGGTCGTCGCCCGCGCGCAGAGCGGCGTGTTTGGACGGCACGGGGATCTCGACCACCCGCACGCGTGGACCACGAGCGGTCGCGATCCGCGCGGTGTCGTCCGTACAGCCATTGCACACGACCACTATGTCTGTCTCGTCCTCCGTGGAATCGGCCAGAAGTGAATCGAGGAGCCGGCCGATGACTTGCGCCTCGTTGTGGGCCGGGATCACGATGCTCGTCACGTGGGCAGTATGCAGTCGATGTCACTAATGCGATGTGTGTTTCGTCCAACTGTTCCCGTGACTGCGTTCGGTGGTCTAGATTGAGGGCCGCCGAACCGGTTTGGGTGGGGAACATGTGACCCGAGCCGACATGTATGGGGACATGAGGCGGTTGGGGAACCGCTGAGGCTTCTTTTGTTTTCACCTGCCGATGTGCTGGGGGCGCATCGGTGTTCGGTCAGGGGTAACCGTGCACGTGTGGGGGGCGCATGACCATTGAGGTCACGCATGAGCAACAGCTTGTGGAACACAGCAGTCCACAAGGTCGCCGAAGACCTTGGGAACAGAAGTACCGAATCGTCCTGCTGGTCGCGGACAGCCTCGCCGCTGCTGCCGCGGCCTTCGTGATCCATGCGGCGTACGGCCGCTGGGCGGTGGCCCTGGTGCTGCCTCCGACGTGGATCGTGGCCATGGTCGCCCACCGCACCTACGACCGCAGCGCCTTGGGGCTGGGGACCGAGGAGTACCGACGGGTGCTCCGCGGAGCCGTGGCACTGCCGGCACTCGCCGCGGTCGCGCACTGGTCGTTCACCCACGATTCGGGCCTCCTTCATGACATGATCATGGCTGCGGTGCCGGCGGCTGCCATCGCCCTCTCGGCCCGGTACGCGCTCCGTCACCGGCTGCACCGGCGATGGGCCAGGAACCGGGGCCGGAGCGCGACGCTCCTGGTCGGGCCGGCGCACGGTGTCGCGGAGCTGGTCGCCGTGCTGCGGCGCGGCGGTGTCCAGGAACTCCGGGCCGCCGGTGTGTGTCTGAGCGATCCCGGAAACGCCGCGGAGGTCCGCAAGTTGGGGATCCCCGTCCTCGGCGGCGTGGACACCATGGACGACGTCATCCGGGCCATGGGCATCGGCACCGTGGTGGTGCTGCCCGCGCCCGAGTTCGACGCCTCCGTCCTGCGCCGGATGTCCTGGACGGCGGCCGTGCGGGGCGTCGACTTCCTGCTGGCCCCCGTCCTGGCAGACGTGTCCGCCGCCCGGCTCGCGGTACGGCCCACCAACGGGGTGCCGCTGGTGCGTATCCAGGCGCCGAACCTCTCCCGGACCTCACGCCTGCCGAAGGAACTGCTGGATCGTTCCTTCGCGGCGGCGCTCCTGCTCCTGCTCGCCCTGCCCCTGCTGCTGCTCGCCCTGATCGTCCGCCTGGACAGCACCGGGCCGGCACTCTTCCGGCAGCAGCGGGTGGGCCGGTACGGCGACCACTTCACCATGTTCAAGTTCCGTACCATGCGCCCCGATTCGGAGGCCCTGCGCGCGGAACTGGAGCACCTCAACCAGAACAGCGACGGTCTGCTGTTCAAGGTGAAGGGGGACCCGCGGATCACCCGGGTCGGATCCTTTCTGCGCCGCAGCTCGCTCGACGAACTGCCGCAGCTCATCAACGTGGTCAGGGGCGACATGTCGCTCGTCGGCCCACGCCCGCCGCTGCCCGAGGAAGTGGACGGGTATCCGGCGGAGGTCAGGCGCCGACTGCTCGTGAAGCCCGGCCTCACCGGGCTGTGGCAGGTCAGCGGCCGCTCGGACCTGCCCTGGGAGGAAGCGGTCCGGCTCGATCTCGCATATGTGGACAACTGGTCGACCAGCCTCGACCTGTCCATCCTGGCGCGCACCACGACAGCGGTGGTGCGCGGAACGGGGGCCTACTGATGGACCGAAGGAAGAGGAACCAAGTGACGCAGACCAGTGAGCCGTTGGGGGTCGCGGTCGTCGGGGCCGGCTACTGGGGCCCCAACCTCGTCCGTAACTTCCAGGGCGCCGAGCAGTTCCGGCTGCGCTATCTGTGCGACCTCGACGTGGACCGTGCCCGCCGGGTGCTCGGCGGCTACTCGACCGTCGAGGCCACCGCGGACTACGCGGCCGTACTCGCCGATCCCGACGTGGCCGCCGTAGCCGTGGCCACGCCCGCCGGAACCCACCTCGACATCGCCCTGGCCGCCCTGCGCGCCGGCAAACACGTCCTGGTGGAGAAGCCGCTCGCGGCGACATACGCCGACGGGATGCGTCTGGTGGCCGAGGCGGAGGAGCGCGGGCTCACCCTGATGTGCGACCACACCTACTGCTACACGCCCGCCGTGGGCCGTATCAGGGAGCTGGTCCACTCCGGTGAACTCGGGGAGGTCCACTTCGTCGACTCGGTCCGTATCAACCTCGGGCTGGTCCAGAAGGACATCGACGTTCTGTGGGACCTCGCCCCGCACGACCTGTCGATCCTGGACTTCATCCTCCCCGAGGGCGTCGAGCCGGTCGCCGTCGCCGCCCACGGGGCCGACCCGATCGGCGCCGGACAGGCCTGTATCGCCTATCTGACGCTCACGCTCAGCACCGGGGCCATCGCCCACGTACACGTGAACTGGCTGTCACCGACCAAGGTGCGCACCACCATGGTGGGCGGCTCCAAGCGCACCCTGCTCTGGGACGACCTCAACCCCCTCCAGCGGGTGTCCGTCTACGACCGGGGCGTGGACATGGCCGCACCGCAGGAGATCGGCGCGGACGAGCGCAGGGACATGCTCATCTCGTACCGCTCCGGAGACATGGTCGCGCCCGCGATCGGCGAGAAGGAAGCGCTGCGCAGCATGGTCGACGAGTTCGCCGACGCGATCAGGACGGGCCGCGCGCCGCTGACCGACGGCCGGGCGGGCCTCAGGGTGCTGGACATCCTCGAGGCGGCCTCCCGGAGCCTGGAGTTCAAGGGCGCGGTCGTCGGCCTGCGCGCCGGTCGTTGAGCGACATCCATCAAGCGATGCAATTCCCTGAGAGGGCACAGCAGTTGAGCAGCGTACGTGGCAAGAAGATCCTGGTCACCGGGGGAGCGGGCACCATCGGCTCCAACCTGGTCGACCTGCTGGCCGAGGGCGGCGCCCGCGAGATCGTCGTACTCGACAACTTCGTGCGCGGGCGGCGGGCCAACCTCGCGCAGGCGCTGCCCAGCGGAGTCGTCGAGGTCGTCGAGGGTGACGTCCGGGACGTCGAGACCGTGAAGAAGGTCACCGAGGGCGCCGACCTGGTGTTCCACCTTGCCGCGATCCGCATCACCCAGTGCGCGGAGGAGCCGAGGCTCGCCAACGAGGTCCTGGTCGACGGCACCTTCAACGTCATCGAGGCGGCGGCCGGGGCCGGCGTCGGCAAGGTGATCGCCTCCTCCTCGGCGTCCGTCTACGGCATGGCCGAGGTCTTCCCGACGACCGAGCGCCACCACGCGTACAACAACGACACCTTCTACGGCGCGGCGAAGGCCTTCAACGAAGGCATGCTGCGCAGCTTCCACGCCATGTACGGCCTGGACTACGTGGCGCTGCGCTACTTCAACGTCTACGGCCCCCGGATGGACATCCACGGCCTGTACACCGAGGTACTCATCCGCTGGATGGAGCGCATCGAGGCGGGCGAGCCGCCGCTCATCCTCGGCGACGGCACGCAGACCATGGACTTCGTCGACGTCCGCGACATCGCCAGAGCCAATGTGCTGGCCGCGGAGTCGGACGTCACCGACGAGGTCTTCAACGTCGCCAGCGGCACGGAGACCTCACTGCGCGAACTCGCCGACGGTCTGCTGGAGGCGATGGGGGCCGAGGGTCTCGAGCCGGTGCACGGACCCGCCCGCTCGGTGAACTCGGTGGTCCGCAGGCTCGCGGACACCTCGCAGGCCGCCGAACGGCTCGGCTTCACGGCGGAGATCGACCTGCGCACGGGGCTCAGGGACCTGGTCCAGTGGTGGCGCTCGGAGCGCTCCGCCGACCAGGAGGCCGCCAAGTGAGCACCGACCGCATCCCCGTGATGATCCCCTGGCTCGGCGAGGAGGAGGCGCGGGCCGCCTCCGACGCCGTGCTGTCCGGATGGGTCGCCCAGGGCCCCCGGGTCGCCGCCTTCGAGAAGGCGTTCGCCGAGCGGGTGGGCGCCGAGCACGCCGTCGCGGTCAGCTCCTGCACCACCGCCCTCCACCTGTCGCTCGTCGCCCTCGGCGTGGGGCCCGGCGACGAGGTCGTGGTGCCGTCGCTGTCGTTCATCGCCACCGCCAACGCCGTACGGTACGTCGGCGCCGAGCCGGTGTTCGCCGACGTCGACCCCGTCACCGGCAACCTGACGCCCGCCACCGTGGACCAGGTCCGCACCCCGCGCACCAGGGCCGTCCTCGCCGTCCACCAGGGCGGCGTACCGGCCGACGTGCACGCCCTGCGCGCCGCCTGCGCCGACTGGGACCTGCCGCTGGTCGAGGACGCGGCCTGCGCCATCGGCTCCACCGTCGGGGGGAAGCCCGTCGGCCACGGCGCGCTGCTGGCCGCCTGGTCCTTCCACCCCCGCAAGGTGGTCACCACGGGCGAGGGCGGCATGGTCACCACCGACGACGCCGAGTGGGCGGTCCGGCTGCGCCGGCTGCGCGAGCACGGCATGAACGCCTCGGCGGCCGAACGCCACGCGAGCAACAAGCCGGTGCTGGAAAGCTACCTGGAAGTCGGCTTCAACTACCGGATGACCGACGTGCAGGCCGCGATCGGCCTGGTCCAGCTCGGCAAGCTCGACGCGATGATCGCCCGCCGCCGTGAACTGGCCGCGCGCTACGACGCGTTGCTGCGGGACGTTCCCGGTCTCACCCCCGTACGCGACCCCGCGCACGGGCAGAGCAACTTCCAGTCCTACTGGGTGCTGCTCACCGAGGACTTCCCGGTCGGCCGGGACGACCTGCTCGCCGCACTCTCCGACGCCGGAGTCTCCGCCCGGCGCGGGATCATGGCCGCGCACCTCGAACCGGCCTACGCGGACCACCCGAGCGTGCCGCTGCCGGTCACCGAGCGGATCAGCCGGGACTCGCTGATCCTGCCGCTGTTCCACACGATGACCGAGGCCCAGCAGGACCGGGTCGTCGCGGCACTGCGCGAACAGGCCCGAAGATGAACGAACTGGTGATCGTCGGGGCGGGCGGCTTCGCCCGGGAGACCGCGCAGGCCGTACGGGACGCGGGCGAGGTCAAGCTGCTCGGGCACCTCGACGACAACGCCGACCTGCACGGCACCGACGTGGACGGCGTGCCCGTCCTGGGCGGCTGCGACCTGGTCCACGACCTGGCCGAGGCGCGGGTGGTGATCTGCGTGGGCAACCCGCGCGACTACGCGGCCCGGGCCCGACTGGTCCGCAGGTTCGGCCTGCCCGAAGGCCGCTACGCCACCGTGGTCCACCCGACCGCGGTGGTGTCGGCGACCTCCGAGGTCGGCCCCGGCTCGGTCCTGCTCGCGCACTGCGTCCTGACCGCCGCCGTGCGGGTCGGCGCGCATGTCGCGGTGATGCCGCAGGTCGTCCTCACCCATGACGACGTCGTCGAGGACTACGCGACGCTCACGTCCGGGGTCCGACTCGGTGGGGGAGCACGGCTGGAGCGGGGCGCCTACGTGGGCTCCGGCGCTCTGGTCAGGGAGGGCACCACGGTGGGTGCCTGGTCACAGATCGGCATGGGGAGTGCCGTACTCGGTGACGTCCCGCCGGGCGAGATCTGGGTGGGGAGCCCGGCCCGGCGGCTGCGCGCGGCGGGGGAGCCCGCGCTGAACGAACTTGCCAACAGAACAGTGGGGGGACCGCTGACATGAACCAGATTCCGCTAGTGGACCTCAAGGCGGCCCACGAAGAGGTCGCCGACGAGGTCCGGGCCGGATTCGACCGGATCCTGGCGAACACCGCGTTCGTCGGCGGCGACGAGGTCCGCCGATTCGAACGTGAATACGCCGACTTCGGCGACGTCGCCCACTGCGTGGGCGTCGCCAACGGCACCGACGCCGTCGAACTCGCCCTGCGCGCAAGCGGGGTGAGCCCCGGCGACGAGGTCGTGGTGCCCGCCAACACCTTCATCGCCACCGTGGGCGCGGTCGCCCGCATCGGCGCGCGACCGGTCCTGGCGGACTGCCTGCCCGACAGTCATCTCCTCGACCCTCAGAAGGCGTTGGACGCGGTCGGCCCGGCCACCCGCGCGGTCGTGCCGGTCCACCTGTACGGACAGATGGCCGAGGTGACCGACCTGGTCGCGCAACTGCCCGACGGGGTACGGGTCGTGGAGGACGCCGCCCAGTGCCAGGGCGCGACCCGCGACGGCCGGTCACCGGGCAGCGGCACCATCGCGGCCACCAGCTTCTACCCCGGCAAGAACCTCGGCGCCTACGGTGACGCGGGCGCTGTGCTGACCGACGACGAGGAACTCACCGGCCTGGTACGGGCGATCGCCAACCACGGCGGCGTCGCCAAGTACCGCCACGACGTCCCCGGGTTCAACAGCCGCCTCGACGGACTCCAGGCCGTCGTCCTGCGGGCCAAGCTCAGGCGGCTGGCGGACGGCAACGCGGCCCGCCGCGCGGCCGCCGCCCGCTACGACGAACTGCTCGCCGACCTGGCGGCCACCGGACAGGTCGTGCTCCCGACCACCGAGGCCGGCAACGTCCACGTCTGGCACCTGTACGTGGTCCAGGTCGACGGAGCCGACCGCGACGACATCGTCGGCAAGCTCAACGCCGAGGGCATCGGCGCGGGCGTGCACTATCCGGCCCCGGTCCATCTCACCCCGGCGTACCGACATCTCGGCCACGCCCGGGGCGACTTCCCGAACGCCGAGAAGGCGGCGGAGCGGATCCTGTCGCTTCCGCTCTACCCCCAGATCACCCCCGACCAGCAGCAACGGGTCGTGGCCGCGCTCGCCGAAGCGCTCCGAGGCTGATCGGTCCCCTCACCACACGCCTCACCCCCGACTTCAGGGTCGGTCCTGCACAGCACCGCTGAGAGGTACACATGAACAGATGGAGCAGACGGCTCCGGGGCGGCCGCCTCGCCGTCATAGCCGCGTTGATATGGGCGGTGCTCCCGCAGGCCGGGATCGCCCAAGCGGCTTCCGATCCTTGCGGAACGGGCTCGAACCCGATCGTCTGCGAGAACAGCAAGGCGGGCAGCCCCATGTCCGACTGGTTCTCGCCCAACGCCTACGGTGACATCAAGGGGTTCTCCACCAAGGAGAGCGTCCAGGCCGGTGACACCGTCCAGTTCAAGATCCAGTCGCCGGTCTCGTACCACGTCGAGATCTACCGGCTCGGCTGGTACGGCGGCGACGGTGCGCGCCTGATGTCGACCGCGGCCCAGGCAGCGGTGACCTACCCGTCCAATTACACGACCAAGGCCGCCAGTTGCACCACCAAGGCCGCCACCGGCCTGGTCGACTGCGGCAACTGGCCCGTGACCGCGAACTGGACCGTGCCCAGTGACGCCGTGTCCGGGCTGTACATCGCGAACCTGACGCAGACCGACGGCGACGGCCTGATGCCGTACCCGTTCGTCGTCCGCAAGGACTCCAGCACCTCCGACGTCGTCGTGCAGACCAGTGACCAGACCTGGCAGGCGTACAACGACTACGGCGGCCAGGACCTCTACGGCGGCACCGGGCCCGCCCCCGACGGCCGCGCCTACGAGGTCAGCTACAACCGCCCGCTGGACATCGGCGGCGACAACGGCATCTACGGCTCCGAGTTCATGATGCTGTCCTGGCTGGAGCGCAACGGCTACGACGTCAGCTATCTCTCCGGCGTGGACGTGTCGACCAACGGCGGCACCCTGCTGAAGAACCACAAGGTGTACATGTCCTCGGGCCATGACGAGTACTGGACGCAGAGTCAGTACAGCAACGTCCTGGCGGCCCGCAAGGCAGGCGTCCGGCAGGCCTACTTCAGCGGCAACGAGGTGTTCTGGAAGACCCGTCTGACGCCCAGCATCGACGGCACCAGTACCGCCAACCGCACCATGGTCTGCTACAAGATGACCAAGATGGCCCAGAACAACGGCATCGCCGACCCCAGCGGCGAGTGGACCGGCACCTGGATGGACCCGACGAGCACCAACTACGGCCAGGCCTACCAGCCGCCGAACATCCTCACGGGATCCATGTTCACGGTGAACGGCTACCGCGCCGACGCCATCACCGTCCCCGGTTCGTACGGCAAGAACCGGCTGTGGCGGGGCACCTCCATCGCGAACCTCACGGCGAGCCAGACGGCCACCTTCCCGACCGGGACGCTCGGTTACGAGTGGGACAGCGACATCTCCAACAGCACCAGACCGACCGGCGCGATCGACCTGTCGTCCACGACCGTGGACATCAACGACGGGAAGTACCGCCTCGACTGGGGCAACATGTACGGCAACGGCACCGCGACGCACAATCTCGTCGAGTTCCGTGACCAGGACTCCGGAGCCCTGGTGTTCGGGGCGGGAACCGTGCAGTGGTCGTGGGGCCTGACCAACCTGCCGACCTACGACCCCGCGGACACGGTGGTCACCGAGGACGCCCGCATGCAGCAGGCGACCGTGAACATCCTCGCCGACATGGGCGTCCAGCCGCTGACCCGGCAGAGCAACCTCGTCGCGGCCACGGCCTCCACCGACACCACCGGCCCGGCCATCACTGTGACCAGCCCGGCCTCCGGGACCACCGTCCCGGCGCTGAAGCCGGTCACCATCAAGGGCACCGCCTCCGACTCCGGTGGCGTGGTGGCCCGCGTGGAGGTGTCCACGGACGGCGGATCGACGTGGAACGCCGCCACCGGCCTCACGTCCTGGAGCTACACCTGGACCCCGACGACCCCGGGCTCGGCGCCGATCAAGGTCCGCGCGGTGGACGACAGTGTCAACATCGGCTCCACCACCACGGTCGCGCTGACCGTCGGCCCCCAGGCCTGCCCCTGCACCATCTGGCCGGCCTCGGCCGTCCCCGGCACCGTCAACGCGGGCGACGGCAGCTCCCTGGAGCTCGGCGTCAAGTTCCGGACCACGGTGGCCGGTTCGATCACCGGTGTCCGCTTCTACAAGTCGTCCGCCAACACCGGCACCCACACCGGCAGCCTGTGGAGCGCCTCCGGCACCCGCCTGGCCACCGGCACCTTCAGCAGCGAGACGGCCTCCGGCTGGCAGCAGCTGAACTTCTCCACCCCGGTGACCGTCAAGGCCAACACCACCTACGTCGCCTCGTACTTCGCCCCCAACGGCGGATACTCCTACGACGGCGGCTACTTCTCCGACAAGGCCGCGGGCCTGGCCCCGCTCACCGGACTCCAGTCCGGCACCGACGGCGGCAACGGCGTCTACCGCTACAGCTCGACCAGCGCCTTCCCGTCCTCGGCGTCCTCCGGCAGCAACTACTGGGTCGACGTGGTGCTGGACACCTCGACGGCCAGCACGACCCCGCCGGCGGTCACCTCCACCTCGCCGACGTCCGGCGCGACCGGTACGTCGATCACGGCATCGGTGTCGGCCGTCTTCGACCACGCCATCGACGCCGACAGTCTGACGTTCACCGTGAAGGACCCGGACGGCAACACCGTGCCGGGCACCAAGACGCTTCCGGCGTCGAACAAGGCGACCTTCACCCCGTCGACCGAGCTGGCGCTGCACACCACGTACACCGCGTCCGTCCAGGCCTCCGACCTGTGGGGCAACGAAATGGCGGACCCGGTCACCTGGAACTTCACCACCAGTTCCCAGCCGCCGGCCGTCACCTGCCCCTGCACTCTGTGGAACGCCTCCGCCACCCCGGCCACCGCCGCCGTCACCGGTGACGGCAACTCGGTCGAACTCGGCACCCGGTTCACGTCCTCGGCGGACGGCTGGATCACCGGCGTCACCTTCTACAAGGGCGCGACCAACACCGGCACCCACACCGGCAGCCTGTGGTCCGACGACGGCACGCTGCTCGCCACCGGCACCTTCACCACCGAGTCGGCCTCCGGCTGGCAGACGATGACCTTCGCCACCCCGGTGGCCGTCACCGCGGACACCGCCTACGTCGCCTCTTACCACGCGCCGAACGGCAACTACGCGGTGGACGGCGGCTACTTCACGGCGGCCCACCAGTCCTATCCGCTCACGGCCACGGCCGACACCACCGCCCACCACAACGGGCTCTACCGGTACGGCAGTTCCCCGGCCTTCCCGAACGGCTCCTACGGATCCGCGAACTACTGGGTCGGCCCGGTCTTCACCGCCGACGACCCGAGCGCTTCCCTGGCGACGGTCAACGCCTCGGAGGTGACCGCGTCCTCGCTGGCGCACACCGCCGACGCGACGAGCCCCCTCGTCACGACCCTGCCCGCCTCGACCAAGCTGTCGTCCGTCAAGGCGACCGTGACCATCGTGAGCGGCTCCAAGGCCGCCAAGAAGCTCCACGTCACGGCCGTCACCTCCTACAACAGGGCCACCCACAAGGTGTCCGTGCACCTGTCGTCCCCGCTGCCGGACGGCACGCGGTTCAAGGTCAGCGTCAAGGCCCAGGACAAGAAGGGCCACACGGTGAAGTCCAAGACCTGGACCCTGACCAGCAAGACGACCGTCCGCAAGAAGAAGAACTGACCGATCAGAACCCACCGGTGGTGGGGGGGGCGGCGGCCGCCACCACCGGGGATTGGCTTCCCCACAGATGAGCACCGTCAATGTTGTGATCCCCTGCTACAAGTACGGCCACTTCCTGGCCGACTGCGTGAGCAGCGTCCTGGACGAGCAGGACGGCGTCGACGTCCGGGTGCTCATCATCGACGACGCCTCGCCCGACGACTCGGCGGAGGTCGCGCAGAAACTGGCGGCCTCCGACCCGCGGATCGAGGTCCACGTCCACGAGACCAACAAGGGCCACATCGCCACGTACAACGAAGGCCTGCTGGAATGGGCCGACGGCGACTACGTGGCCCTCCTGTCCGCCGACGACCGGCTGGTCCCGGGCGCGCTGGTGCGGGCGGCAGCCCTCCTGGACGCCCATCCGGAGGCGGGCTTCGCCTACGGGCGCCCCCTGCGCTTCCAGCACGGCGGCCCGCTGCCCGAGGCCCGTACCCGGAGCACCGGATCGGTCGTCTACCCCGGCCACTGGTGGCTGGACCGGCGCTTTCGCGAGGGCACCGGCTGCATCACCTCGCCGGAGGTCGTCGTGCGCACCAGCCTCCAGCGCACGGTCGGCGGCTACGACCCCGCGCTGCCCCACGCCGGCGACATCGAGATGTGGATGCGGCTCGCCGCACACGCCGACGTGGGCTACATACGCGGCGCCGACCAGGCCTTCTACCGCGTCCACGGCAAGAACATGTCCACCGTCGACTTCGGCGGCCAGCTGGACGACCTGCGCCAGCGGCTCGTGGCCTTCGACTCGGTGCTCACCAAGTGCGCCGACCGGCTGCCCGACGCCGACCGCCTGGCCGACCAGGTCCACACCCGGCTCGCCCGCTTCGCGCTGCGCCGCGCCTACCGGGCCTACGACCGGGGACGTACGGCAGTCGTCCCGGTCGACGAGTGCGTCGCGTTCGCCGAGGAGTGCCTGCCCGGATACCGGGCCCTGCCCGAATACCGCGCACTGCGGCTCAGACGGCAAATCGGGCCGAAGGCCATGCCCTACCTCCAGCCGCTGATCTGGTCGGCCGTGGCCGAACGCGGGCGGGAGCGGCTGTGGTGGGAGTCCTGGAAGCGCCGCGGAATCTGATGAGCCACCTGTTCCACTCAGCTCACGACGGGCACCGGCTCGGTGCGACGGCGGCGGCCCGGAGCGTCCGTCCGGCGGCTCAGCAGGTACCGGTCGAGCCACAGCGCGCCGACGATACCGGCCGCCGCGCCCAGCAGCGCCGTACCCGCGAGGCCCCGCATCTTGTTGCCCTGCACCTCGGCGGCGCTCGGGGAGGTCAGGACGGTCGCGGTGATGCGCGCCCCGGCGGGAACACCCTCGGACTTCTGCAGCGCGTCGACATGCCGGGTGTAGACGTCGATGATGCGGCTCACCGACGTCACCGCCGCCTCGGCCCCGGACGCCTGCGACTGCACCTGCAGGGACGGGATCAGATAGCGGGGCGTCGCGCTGGTGCCGCTGTTGCGGGGGACGAGATGGTAGGTCCCGCGCACGCCCTCCGCCTTCAACTCCTTGGCCCCGGCGGGGGATTCCAGCTGCCGTACGACGCCGTAGGACAGCACGGCGAGCGGCGGCTGGAGATTGGTGAGCTGGTTGGGCTGGTTCTGCGTCACCGGCGGCTTGAGCACCACCACCGCGGAGCCGACGTACTGAGGAGTGGGGCGCACCACGTGGTAGGCCCCGGCAGCCGTCAACAGCAGCGCCGCCACCAGGACGTACCAGCGGCGGAGCAGCGCATCGGCGACGTTCCCGGGCGACATGTGAGTTCCTTCCGTCGCCCCCGATACTGGCAGGACATGTGGCCGGATGCCACCGAAAGGAGGAATGGTTCGTGAGCATTGGTGAGATATGGGCCATTCTGCGCCGACGGTGGTACTTCATGGTGCCCTTCACCGTGCTCAGTCTGCTCGGCGGCGCGTATCTGTACGAGACAGTCCCGGTCTCCTACCAGTCGCAGAGTTCGGTCGCGTTGCTGGACTCCTCGGCCGTCGCCCGGCTGGCCCCCACCTTCGGCAACCCCATCTCGAACGCGGGCGGTTCGCTGATCGTCACGGCCGACGTGCTGATCAGGACCCTCGAATCGAGCGACGCGGCGAAGGAGTTGCACAGCAGGGGCGTCACGGACCCGTACACCACCGGGTTCGCCCCGGACAGCGAGAGCCCGCTGCTCGTGCTCAGCGTCACCGGGACCGACCGGGCGAAGGTGCTCAAGGAGACCGACATCCTGACCGCCTTCGCGGGCGAGCAGCTCGATGCCCTCCAGGCCGCCGCCAAGGTGCCGTCCGCGTATCTCGTGCAGACGGCCCCCGTGGTCCTGCCGCAGACCCCGGTGGCGGAGTCGAAGAACCGCTACCAGGGCATCGCGGCCGTCGTCATCCTGGGCGTCGTCAGCGCGTTCCTGCTGTCGATCCTGGTGGAGGGCGTCACGGTGGTGCGCCGCCGCCGGAACGCCGCCGCCCGGCCGCGTCAGGCCCGCGCCCCCACCCGCGAA
Source organism: Streptomyces doebereineriae (assembly GCF_031845645.1). Lineage (NCBI taxonomy): Bacteria > Bacillati > Actinomycetota > Actinomycetes > Kitasatosporales > Streptomycetaceae > Streptomyces > Streptomyces doebereineriae. Next base: position 137,855 of record NZ_JAVREZ010000008.1, on the reverse strand, counting down.
CGGGTGGGCTGGCTGAACCGCCGCGTCGACGCCACCGCGATCCTCACCGTCTATCTGGCGCTGGCCTTCTTCATCCCCTCGAACCTGGCCCTGCCCGCGCTCGGCGGCGTCGGCACCCCGGCCAACGTCTTCGCCCTGCTCGGCCTGTTGTGGTACCTCGCGACCTGGCTGGGCGGCCGGATCCTGCCCGCGCCGGGAACCAGGTTCGTGCGGGTCTCGATGTGCGTGCTCGGCACGGCCGTCCTCATGGCCTACATCGCGGACGCCATGCGCGAGAGCTCGCACCAGGAGGTGCTCGGGGCCGACCGGGGGCTCATCGGATACCTGGTGTGGGTGTCGCTCGTCGTCCTGACCTCGGCGGCCATGCAGGAACGCGGCCGGCTCGACGTCCTGATGCGCCGGGTGGTGGTCCTGGCGTCCGTCGTCGCCGCGATCGGCTTCTACGACTTCTTCGCGGCCACGAACATCGCCGACTCCATCCACATCCCCGGCCTGCAGACCAGCGTGGCCCAGGTGAGCGCCATGGACCGGGGTGCCTTCACCCGGCCCCGCGCCACCACGGCCCAGCCGCTGGAGTTCGCCGGCATGCTGGCGATCCTGCTGCCCTTCGCGATCCAGCAGGCCTTCGACCCCGTACGACGTCACCGCCACGTCCTGCGCCGCTGGGCCCCGGTGGTGCTCATGGGCGGTGCGCTGCCCCTGTCCGTGTCACGGACCTCCATCATCGGGCTGCTGCTGGTGGCCCTGGTGATGGTGCCGCGCTGGAAGCCGGCCCGGCGCTGGGCCGCGATCGGCGTGATGACGGCCTCCGTGGCCGTCTTCAAGGTGCTCGTCCCCGGACTGATCGGCACGATCACAGCTCTGTTCGCGTCGTTCCTGTCCAACTCCGACAGCAGCACCCAGGCCCGTACGGTCAAGTACAGCGCGATCGTGCCCTACCTGAAGGAACACCCGCTGTTCGGGCGGGGCTTCGGCACCTTCACCCCGGACCTGTACTTCTTCACGGACAACCAGTACATGCTGACCCTGGCCGAGATGGGGGTGCTCGGACTCGTCGCCCTGCTCGTCCTGTTCATCACCGGCATCCACCACGGAGGCGCCATTCGCCGGCTCGCCCGCACCGAGTCCGACCGTGAACTCGGGCAGGCGTTCTTCGCCTCGTCGCTGGTCGCCCTGGTCAGCAGCGCGACCTTCGACTCGCTGAGCTTCCCCATGTTCGCCGGCATGTTCTTCCTGGTGCTGGGGGCAGGGGGCAGCTATCTCGGCTTCGTCCGGCGCGAGGCGGCCGCCGCCGCGGCCCCCGCCGTCGCCCGCAAGGTCTCCGAAGACCGGCTTCCCCAACTCGTGGAGTCCCGTTGAGCCCCGTCGCCGTCATCGTCGTCACCTGGAACAGCGCCAAGGTGCTGCCCGGGTTCCTCGCCGCGCTCCCGGAGGGCATGGCCGGCCTCGACTGGCGGCTGGTCGTCGCCGACAACGACTCCGCCGACGGCACCGTCGAGGTCCTCCACGAGCTGGCCCCCGACGCCACCGTCGTGCAGACCGGCCGCAACGCCGGGTATGCGGCCGGGGTCAACGCGGCGCTGAAGGCCGTCGACCACGGGGTGGCGCTGATCTGCAACCCCGACATCCGGATGCGGCAGGGCTGCGCCAAACGCCTCGTCGGCAGTCTCGGCGACGGCGTCGGGATCGCCGTACCCCTTCTGTACGAGGACGGCCGGGACACGCCCCATCACTCACTGCGCCGGGAGTCGAGCGTGCTGCGGGCTCTCGGCGAGGCCGTCATCGGCAACCGTCGGGCCGGACGCTTCCCGAGGCTGAGTGAACTCGTCACCGACCCCGGCGCGTACCGGCGGCCCACGCGCGCGGACTGGGCGACCGGCGCGCTCATGGCCGTCGCGGCCGACTGCCGGGCCGCCTGCGGTCCGTGGGACGAGTCCTTCTTCCTGTACTCGGAGGAGACCGAGTACTGCCTGCGGGCCCGGGATCTGGGCTACGCCACGCAGCTGGAGCCGTCGGCCGAGGCGGTGCACCTCGGCGGCGACTCGCAGGTCTCACCCCGGCTGTGGTCCCTGCTCACGGTCAACCGGGTGCGGTTGTACCGGCGGCGCCACGGGGCCGTCGCGACAGCCTGCTTCCGCGCCGCCGTGCTGCTGCGGGAGACGTCACGGGCCGTCCTGGGCCGGCAGGCCAGCAGGGCCGCGGTCGCCGCGCTGCTCCGATCGGGTGCGCTCAGCTAGACCACGTCGTGTAGAAACTCGCGGGGTTCACCAGATACCGCACGGTGGCGTGCGGCACATGACGTACGGCGTGACCCCGGCTGTAGCGGTACACGAGCTCCCAGTCCTCGCGCGGAAGCACCTCCGGTGTCCTGCGCAGACGGCTGAAGCGCAGGGAACCGTCGCGGCGTGCGACGAACGCGTTGGTGTCCAGGAAGGACTCCCGGGCGGCCCGACGGCGGTCGAACTCCACGGACAGGACGTCCCGTTCGGTGCCGTCCGGCAGGACCCGGCGCAGCGCGGTGTAGACGCCGTCGGGGCCGTCGGGAGCCTCCAGGACCGCCAACGCCCGTTCCAGATGGTCGGGTTCCCACCGGTTGTCGTCGTCCAGGAACGCCACGTACCGCGACCGGGTGAGGCGGATGCCGACATTGCGCACGACGCCCGCCACGGCGGTGTTGCGCGCCAGCGATACGGCGAACAGGCGCGGATCGTCCGGGAGTTCGGGGAGCCCAGCACCGTCGTCGACGACGATGACGACCTGGTCGCGAACCGTCTGGGCCAGCGCCGAGGCGACCGCCGCGCGCAGCGCGTCGGGGCGTCGGTGGGTGGCGATGACGGTGGCGACCAGGGCCTGCGGGACGGGCCCGACGGCAGCCGCAAGCCGGCGGGTCTCGGCGTTCTCGAGACGGTGCAGCCGCACCGCGGAGGGCAGGAGCAGGACCTTGTTGCGCAGCTCGAAGAGGACCAGCCAGCCGAAGGCGCCCTTGAGGAGCTCCCAGGGGGCGCGGGCGATGCGTCGCATGATCCTCTTCCTCAGCCTGCCGGTTCGGGGGTGATGGGGGTCCCGTCGGAGAACCGGTTGCCGCGCCAGACGTTGCCCGCGCCGCCCGCGTTCCAGGCGGTGACCGCTCCGTAGACGCCGGAGTAGCGGTGGTACCGGGTGGAGAACACGTTGTTCGTGACGGTGATCCCGGTGGCGCCGTCACCGCCGCCGTAGAGGGCGTAGGCGCCGCCGGCCAGCAGGTTGCCGTCGATGACGGTGTTGGAGACGTGCCCGGTGTCGGCGAACAGGCCGACGGCGGCGGACGCTCCCTGGTCGACGGGGACCGGGTTGAGCAGGGTGTTGTGCCGGATGACCAGCGTGCCGTTGCTGCCACCGCCGCTGATCACCGCGTCGGTGTGCTGCCACTCGCCGCCGTTGTTGCGGAAGGGGACCAGGCCGTGGACGTAGTTGTCGTGGAGGTTGCCCTGGCCCATCGAGAGGGCGTTGCCGAACACGGAGATGTCGCACCAGCCGACCTCGATCGAGCTGCTGCCCATGTTGGAGACGGCGTAGTCCACGCCCCCGTTGTCCGGGCCCTTGCCGGGCACCGCGGTGATGGTGGTGTGGAGGACCCGAAGCCCGCGGTAGCCGGGACGCAGGTTGATTCCCCACCAGTTGGTGGAGGTGATCCTGCTGTCAATGACCGTCACGTTGTTCGCGTAGACGTCGAGCGAGCCGGTGATGTCCTGGCCCCTGATGACGGCCCCGTCGGTCGTGACGCTCATGTTCCCGGTGGCGCGGGGCTTGAGCCGTACACGGGGGCCGGTGTTGCCGGCGTCCGGGAACCCCGCTCCCGCGGGCGCGGCAGTGGTGGCCGGGGTCCTGTCAGGAGAACGGGAAGGCGCGGACGGCTTGGGCCTGTGGGTGGGCGTCGAGATACCCGGACTCACGGAGGCCGAGGCGCTCTCGGACGGCGTGGGGTCGGCGACGGCCGAGGGCGTTCGTGTGGGCGTCGGCTCGGCGCGGTCGGCCTTTTCACCCCCCGAGGAGCAGGCGGCCGTCAGTAAAAGCGCCAGGCCGACGAGCAGTCGGCGGAGCGTCGTCATACGGTCTCCGGGGTCCGGGAGCCGAGCAGGAAGCGGCGGCTGGGCAGCACGCACACCACGTAGCAGGCCAGGGCGGTCGTGCCGACGAGGAACAGGGCGAGGGTGCCGTCACCGAGCAGGTGCTTGGCGGCGAGGAGCACCGCCGTCATCGCCACACCCCCGAGGAAGGGCCAGGCGCAGGCCCTGGTGATGTGACCGAGGCCGATCCCGGCGCGGGAGAGCGCGTAGAGGAACACGGGGACGACGAGCCCGGCGCCGACCAGGACATGGCCCTGGGAGACACCGACGATGCCGTTCATGCGGGAGCCGACGATCAGGACGGGAACGAGGGCGGCGACCCACAGCCCCTGGACGAGGATGAGCGAGCGGCGCTGTCCGACCGCGACGAGACAGTCGTAGGCGAGTTCACAGACGATACGGATCAGGCCCAGGGCCATCAGCCACGGCAGCGCCTCGGCGGCGGGCAGCCACTTGCCGCCGTAGACGAGGTGGATGACCGGGGCCGCGAGTCCGCCCAGCAGGACACACAGCGGCACGGTGCCGGTGACCAGGACCCCCAGGGCGCGGCTGAAGCCCTGGGCCAGGGCCTGCGGGGAGTCGGCCAGGCGGGAGAAGCCCGCGAAGGAGACGCGGCGGGCGGCCTCGGAGATGACGCGTACCGGCCAGCCGGACATGTTGAACGCCAGGACGTAGAAGCCCAGCGAGATCTGTCCGAGGGAGGAGCCCACGACCATGGTGTCCACGTTGACGACGGCGAGGGCGAGCAGGCTCGCGCCGGCCAGGGGGAGCCCGAACTTCAGCAGGGCGCGGGCCTGTTCGGGGTCCCAGCCGAACCGCAGGGTGCCGGGGACGGCCACGGCGCAGCCGATGAGCGCGGCGATGTTGCCCACGACCGCGCCGACGGCGAAGCTCATCGCCCCCCAGCCGGAGAAGGCCAGCAGCAGGGTCACGGCGGTGCTGAGGACGAAGTTGAGCGCGTCGATGACCATCCGCCTGCCCTGGGCGAACTCCCGGGTCAGGATGCCGGCGGGCACATGTGCCACCGCGTCGATCACCAGGCACAGGCACATCACCCTGAGGACGCCCGAGGCGTCCGGCGAGCCGAGCAGTCCGGCCACCGTCGGCGCCGAGACGAACAGGGCGATGTACAGCAGGCCGCTGGACAGGACGCTCAGGGTCAGCACGGTCGGCGCGAAGCGGCGCGGCTCGCCCTCCCAGCGGATGATGGCGAGGCCCACGCCCAGTTCGTTGGCGGAGAGCAGGACCAGGAGGACGGTCTGGGCGATGCCGTAGACGCCCCACTCCGCGGGCCCGAGGGCGAACCGCGCCAGCAGGATGCCGGTGGCGAAGTTGCCCAGGCGCATGACCACGGTGTTGATCAGGCTCCAGCGGGCCGCGGAACGGACCTTCCCGCCGAGGGAGGCAGGAGCGGGAGACGACGGGCTGTCGCCCGCCTCAGGTCTCTCGCTGTCCGGTGTGCGAACGCTGTCCATGTGTCGACTCCTCGTCGAGCGCCTCGGCGGCGGGCGCCACGGTCATGACGGACCGTCCGGCCCTCGGCCCTTCGGTGCGCCTCTTCTCGGCGGACCGCGACCAACTGGGCGGCGTCCTGAGGGCCATCGTCTGCTCGGCGACCGACTCCTTCGCCCCGGTCGCCGGCTCGGGCTCGGCTACCGGCTGCGCGGGTTCTTCCTGCCGCATGGCCGGACGCGGTCGCCGGCGCGCCTCCACATAGAAGGTGGCGACCAGGCTCAGGACCAGACCCAGACCCCCGGCCATGACCATGTACTCGAGCCGGGTCTTGGTCTGCGCCATCGGGTTCTGCGGGGCCACGATCGTCATCATGCGGATCCTGGCGTTCTCGGTGACCGACTGCTGTTTCTGGAACTGCTCCAGCCGCTCCTTGGCGTACTCGGTCAGGAGGCGGTCCGACTTCAGGACGGCCTTCTTGCCCGTGCCGGTCACCGTGAGCCACATGAGCGGACCCTGGGCGTTGTCGGCGAGCTTGGCCTCGAACGTGCCGGTGGCGCCCCGGGACTTGAGCTCCCGGAGGGAGACATCGGAGTTGAGGTTGCGGGCCAGGCTGTCGGCCATGCCGGTCAGCGAGGTCTGGGTGCTCAGGAAGGGGTTGCCGTCGTAGGCCTTGGTGGCCTTCTCGGAGTTCAGCAGGACCACCGTGCTCTGCGACTGATAGGTGACCGGGACCGTCACCGCCACGCCCACCGTCAGGCCGATGGTCAGCAGCAGTCCCGGCAGCAGGACGTACCAGCGCCTGCGCATCACCCGGAAGATCTCAGCGAGATCCATGGTGGTCCCCCCTCGCGCCCAAACGTTCGACGAGCATATGTTGCAAGCGGATCATATGGGGAACGTTCGATCGGTGGGCCTCGGTCGTGTGTTCGCCGTGCCTCCTTCCAGCAGGACCTCGGCGATCCGGTCACTGGCGTGGCCGTCCCAGAGCTCGGGCCGGCGTGGCGCGGGCGGCGCGTCGAGCACCCGGCTCACGACGGAGACGATCCGGGCCGGGTCCCGGCCGGCCAGCACGTTGGTGCCCTGCTCGACGGTGATGGGCCGCTCGGTGTTGTCCCGCAGGGTCACGCAGGGCACGCCGAGCGCGGTGGTCTCCTCCTGGATCCCGCCCGAGTCGGTCAGGACGATCCGGGCGGCGTCCTGCAGGGCGATGAAGTCCAGGTAACCGGCGGGCGGCACCAGCTGGATGCCGCCGGGTACGCCGAGCTCGGCCAGCCGGCCGGCCGCGCGCGGATGCACGGGCAGCAGCAACGGCAGCCGGCCGGCGATCTCGCCGAGCGCCTTCAGGAGCCCGGCGAGGATCTCGGGGTCGTCCACATTGGCCGGGCGGTGCAGGGTGACCAGGCCGAACCCGCCCCTGGTCAGGCCGTACCGGTCGAGAACGTCCGAGGCCCTGGCCCGCTCCAGGTTGGTCAGCAGCGTGTCGATCATGACGTTGCCGACGAGGTGGATCTGGTCGTCCCGGTACCCCTCGGCGCGCAGGTTCTCGACGGCGTCGGGGGAGGGGGCCAGCAGGTAGTCGCTGAGGCGGTCGGTGGCGACCCGGTTGACCTCCTCCGGCATGCTCCAGTCCCGGCTGCGCAGACCGGACTCGACATGGGCGAGCAGCGGCCCCGCCTTCGCGGTGACCAGCGCGCAGGCCAGGGTGGAGTTGATGTCGCCGACCACGACGACGATGTCCGGGGCCAGTTCGCCGAGCAGGGGCTCGAACGCGGTCATCACGCGTCCGGTCTGCTCGGCGTGGCTGCCCGAACCGACCCCGAGGAAGCGGTCGGGCGGGCGGATGCCCAGATCGGCGAAGAACACGTCGTTCATGGCCGGGTCGTAGTGCTGGCCGGTGTGGACGAGGATCACCTCGGCGCCCCGGCTCTCCAGGGCGTCCATCACCGGTTTGATCTTCATGTAGTTGGGGCGGGCCCCGGCGACGCAGACGATGCGCGGCATGGTTCAGAGCACCTCGATGGTGGGTCCGGACGGCAGCCGACGCCTGCAGTCGAGGACGAAGGGGGCGTGTTCGGCGACCTGGTCGTAGTCGAAGGCGTCGTGGTCGGTGAGCAGGACCACCACGTCGGCGGCCGCCAGCTCCTGCGGGTCCGGTTCGACCCGCACCAGCCGGGTGTCCACCGGCAGTCCCTCGACGACGTGCGGGTCCGCCGCCCTGACCTGGGCGCCCATGTCGAGCAGCAGCTGGGAGATGCGCAGGGCGGGCGACTCACGGGCGTCGCCGGTGTTCTTCTTGTACGCCAGGCCGAGCAGCAGGATGCGCGAGCCGTTCACCGAGCGGCGGCGCTCGTTGAACAGGTCGGTGATGCGGCGCGTCACGTACTCGGGCATGTGGTTGTTGATGTCGTTGGCCAGCTCCACGAAGCGGAAGCTCTGGCCGAGTTCGCGCTGCACCCGCCAGGACAGGTACGAGGGGTCGATCGGCAGGCAGTGACCGCCGACGCCGGGGCCCGGCGTGAACCGCATGAAGCCGAAGGGCTTGGTGGAGGCGGCGTCGATGGCCTGCCAGACGTCGATGTCCAGGTGGTGGGCGAACATCGCGATCTCGTTGACCAGCGCGATGTTCACATGCCGGAAGGTGTTCTCGAGGAGCTTGGCGAGCTCGGCCTCCTTCGGCGAGCCCACCGGCACCGTGGTGTCGACGAGTTCGGCGTAGAAGTCCTGAACGGCCTTGAGCGAGGCCTCGTTGACGCCCGACACGACCTTCGGGGTCTCCTTGAAGCCCCAGACGGCGTTTCCGGGGTCGATCCGCTCCGGGCTGTAGCCCAGCTGGAAGTCGGTGCCCGCGGTCAGGCCCGAGCCGTCCTCCAGGATCGGGGCGAACATCTCCTGGGTCGTACCCGGATAGGTGGTCGACTCCAGGACGACGGTCGCCCCGGGTCTCAGATAGCGGGCGAGGGTGACCGCCGACTCACGGATGTAGCGCAGGTCGGGCGTGCCCTCGTGCAGCGGGGTGGGCACGGTGACGACGGCGACGTCGAAACCGCCGCAGTCCTTGGCCGACTCGCTCGGCCGGTAGGCACCGCTGTCCAGGGCCGCGCGGATCCGCTCGGAGGTGACGTCCTCGACGAAGGACTCACCGGCGGCGAGGCTCTTGACCCGCCGGGAGTCGACGTCGTAGCCGATCACCTCGTGTCCGACCTCGGCGGCCCGGATGGCCAGCGGCAGGCCGACGTATCCCTGTCCAACCACGACGACACGCATCAGTGACTCCTGTTCGCGGAAGCGGTCGACGGGGTGAGCCGGATGAACTCCCGCGCCGTCATGAGAAGGAAGGCGGTGTTGGTGGTGAGGTAACGCCGGCCCAGCCGGCGCGGCTCCTGGAGTGCGCGGTAGAGCCACTCGACCCCGTACCGCTGCCAGGACGCGGGGGCCCGCTTGGTGACCCCGGCCAGGATGTCGAAGGAACCGCCCACCCCGTGCACCACTCGGGCGCCGGTCCGGGCACCGTGGGCGGCGGTGAAGATCTCCTTCTTCGGCGAGGTCATGCCAAGGAAGAGCATCTGGGCGCCGCTCCGGGCGATGTCGCCCGCGATGGCCTCCTGCTGGGAGTCGTCGAAGTAGCCGTTGCGGCTGCCGGCGACCTTCAGACCGGGGAAGCGGTCGGCCACCCGGCGCAGCATCTCCTCCAGCACCTCTTCCTTGGCGCCCAGGAAGTACACGGAGATGCCCGTCGACTCCGCCTCGGCCAGCAACCGCAGGAACAGGTCGATGCCCGCCACCCTCTCGGGCAGCGGGGCGCGCAGGACCTTGGCGGCCCAGACCACGGCCTGGCCGTCGGCGAGGACCAGGTCACAGCCCGACACGGCGTCGGCGAGCCGGGGATCGCGCCGCATGTTGACCAGCTTCGCGGCGTTGACCACGCCGATCTCCAGCTGTCTGTCGTCCCGCACCGCTTCGAGGCAGCGCTCGACGGTCTCGTCCATGGTCAGCGGGTCCAGTTCGATCCCGAACAGAGTCCGGCGCTCGCTCATATCCGTCCCCCCTGCCAGGCGTGCAGCATCCAGCCGAACTCGTACGGCCGGCATTCGCGGTCCACGGAGAGCGGGCGGTACATCCGGTCCAGGGCCTTCAGCCGGAGGTTCGGAGCCACTCGGGTGCCGAGGCCCCGGGCGGCGCGTACGGCCTTCTTCGGGTCGCCCCGGTAGACCTTGCGCCAGGTCACGCCGAGCTCGTCGAGAATCAACGGCTCCGGGTGTCCGGCCAGTTCGGGTACGTCCGTCATCCAGCCGAGGCCCTTGCGGATCGCCGGGCCGAAGTCGCTGCCGCCGGCGTCGGTGAGATCGAACAGCGCGGTCGGCGCCATCGCGTGCTGGTGGACGCTGTAGACCGGGTAGCCCTCCACGACCCCGCCGGTACGCGCGTCGTAGTGCCACCACCACTGTCCGCCGTCGCCCTGGAGCTCGCAGATGCGCACGGCACAGGCCTCGGACGCGGCCAGCGCCTCCGGATCGCCGGCCCCGTCGCTCGCGTGGGCGCGGGCCAGGGCCTGGAGCGGGTACGTCTGGTCGGCGAAGCAGGCCACATGCGCCCGGTACCAGGGCACCAGGCCGGGGCCGGTGGCGTGCGGGAAGAGCGGGCTGTCGCCGACGCGGGCCCGCAGCAGACGGTCGCGAGCTGCGGAGAAACGTCTCTCCACATCGACCGAGTCCCGGGCCGTCGCCAGGGCGGACAGCACCCAGGCCGCCTCGACGGTGTACTGCGGCCGGCCCTCCTCGTCCAGGTCGTCGACCCGGGCCAGGGCGTCGGAGAGCTTGGGGTGTCCGGTCTCGGCGGCGGCCCAGGCGATGAGCGCCGCGTCGCCGAGGTTCGTGACGCCGGGCAGCGACTCGATGAGCAGGCCCGTGAACTCCTCGGCGGTACGCCCGCCGAGGACCGCGCGCTGGCGGTCCTCCGGCAGGAACCGGACCCCCAGCGCGGTGATGGCCGCGTACCGGGTGCTGGTTCCGCGCTGCTCCAGGGTCCAGGAACCGGCAGCCGTCTGCCGCCCCGCCATGGTGAAGGCGAAGGCCTCGCCGCCGGGCAGCAGCATCGACGGCAGCCCCGACTCGGCGACCGTGAGGAGTCGTTGGGCGAGTGGGAGCAGCGTCGGTTCCTCACGACCGAGCGCGGCCAGACGTGTGATGCTCATCGGTTGGACACACCAACCCCCCTGTTTTTGCGCAGACTTATGAACGCCACGGCGCGCGGTCGGCCGGGCGGTGGAAGGCAGGCGGACGTCAGGCTTCGGAGCTTGTGCCGACCCTGATTTCAGGCATAGGTGTTTCCACCCGGTAACCCCCCCTGGGCACTACTGGTTCGTGTGCTCATTGTGCTTGGTCTGCACAGTTCGTACACATGATATGCCGGTGAATGTTCGATGATTTGCGTTTTGGCGTAAAGAGGCGTCATGGGCGTTCGACGAGTCCGCCGTCCTTCTCGTCGTACCGGGCGCCCGTCTCCGGGCACTCCCAGGCGCCCGGCTCGCCCTCCCGCTCGACCAGTCGAACGCCGGCTCGGCCCACCCAGCCGATCCGGCGCGCAGGGACACCGGCCACGAGCGCGTGGTCGGGCACGTCCCGGGTCACCACGGCGCCCGCGGCCACCAGCGCCCAACGGCCGACACGGACCGGTGCCACACACACCGACCGGGCCCCGAGGGACGCTCCTTCGGCCACCTCCACCGCCACGGCCTGCCAGTCGTCGCCGCGCTTCAGCTTGCCCTCCGGGTCCACCGACCGGGGGAAGTAGTCGTTGGTGAGGACCGCGGCCGGGCCGACGAACACCCCGTCGCCGAGCACGGCGGGCTCGTACACCAGCGCGTAGTTCTGGAGCTTCACGTTGTCGCCGATCCGCACCCCCGGGCCGACATAGGCGCCCCGGCCCACGATGCACCCGCTCCCCAGCCGGGCGTTCTCGCGGATCTGGGCCAGATCCCAGATCGTCGTCCCGTCGCCGATCGCCGCTGTCTCGTCGACCTGGGCGGTCGGCTGCACCTTGAAGTTCACCGGGCTGAACCCTTCGTCTCGTCGATCATGTCCGGTCGTCGAACATGTCGACGGTGTCGTTGACGGACCGAGTCTGATCACCGCGCCGACGGAATGCCAGCCTCCGTTCGTGAGTCGTCCCGAACGGCGGCGGACTCAGACCAGGCCGGGATCGACGTGGATCTTCGGACCCGGACCGGCTCCGGGCGGGCGCTCGCCCGCGAGTACGGCGCCGATCGCGTCCAGCGCCACGGTGGCGGCCACGAGCGGCCTCGGGTCGACGACCTTGTCGGCGTACGCCTTGATGGTGGCGTCGAGCCCGGGGGAGGCCGACAGCACGCCGATCGCCGTCACGTCCTTCAGGACGAGCGTGCGGGTGTCGATCCTGCTGGGCTCACCGGCCAGCCCGATGTACACGAGCCGCCCGCCCGGTTCGACCAGCTCCTGCGCCAGGGCGGGCAGATGCACCGCGTTGGTGGCGTCCACGACCGCGTCGAACGGCAGGTCCGGCAGGGTGTCCTCGCGCCAGGCGTGCGGGAAGCCCAGCGAGCGCGCGAAGGCGAGGGAGGCTTCGGTGGCGCCCATCAGATGCACCTCCGCACCCGCGGCCCGGGCGAACAGCGCGACCAGCAGACCGATGGTCCCCGGACCCAGCACCAGGACCCGGTCGCCGGCCCCCGCTCCTGTCGCCCGCGCGGCCCGCAGGGCGTTACCGCCCGGCTCGACCAGCGCACCGAGCACCGGGTCCACGGAGTCGGGCAGGACGTGCAACGAGCCCACGGGCACGGCGAGCCGTTCGGCCAGGGCACCCGCTCGGCCGCCCCGGATGCCCACCTCCTCGCGCTGCTCGCAGACATGCTGCCCGCCGCGCCGGCAGCGGCGGCAGGTCCCGCAGCCGAGCATGGTGTCGCCCATGACCCGGCGGCCGATCCAGACGGGATCCACACCGGCGCCGACCGTGCGGACCCGGCCGGCCCACTCGTGGCCCAGCCGCATCGGATAGGCGGCGTGTCCTTGGTGGAGATAGGTCATCGCCCCGGTGAAGAACTCCAGGTCGGTGCCGCACACCCCGACCCGCTCGACGTCGACGACGACCTCGCCGGGCGCGGCTACCGGCGCCGGTACCGACCGGACCGCGAACTCGCCGGGGGCCGTGAGGACGAAGGCACGTATCTCATCCGCGGGGGCGTTCAACGCAGGGGCTCCTTCAGGGGGCCGAGGGCGTCACGGATCTCCTCGACCGCCTCGACCAGCGTCCGCAGCGGAGTCCGGTACGCCAGCGCGCTGACGCTCACCGCCCCGGAGGGAACCGTCGGCGAGGTGCCGTACACGGGCAGCGCGAGGCAGTTGACGCCGGTCTCGTTCTCCTGGTCGTCGAGGGCGTACCCCCGCTCGCGCGTGGCCCGCAGCTCACGGTGCAACTCCGCGGCCGTGCACGGGGTTCGAGGGGTCCGGCGCTCCAGGGGTGCCTCGCCGATCCATTGCCGTACGGCGTCGAGGGTGCCCAACTCGTGGGCGAGCAGCGCCTTTCCGACGCCGGTCGCGTGGGCGGGGTTGCGGCCGCCGACCGTGGAGGTCAGCCGGACGGCGCCGGCGGGCGGGTCGGCCTTGGCGCGGTACACGACCTCGCGGCCGTCCAGGACGGCGTAGTGGGCCGTCTCGCCGAACCGGTCCGCCAGTGCCTCCAGCAGCGGCCGGACACGTACGTGTTCGGGGCGGGCCTCGTGATGGGCGAAGGCCATCCGCAGGAACTCGTCGCCCAGCAGGTAGCGGCCGCGGGAGTCCTGGCCGGCCAGACCGGCCCGGCGCAGGGCGGCCAGGGCCCGGTGCACGGTCGCTTTGGGGCTGCCGATCGCCCGGGTGAGCGCTTCGAGCGAGACCCCGTCCGGGTGCCGGGCGAGTTCCTTGAGCACGGCGAGCACCCGGTCCGATCCCACGAGACGGTCGCCCTCCGCGCTGTCCGTGACGGGGGCTGTCGAAGCGGGGAAGGGCTGCGTATGCTGCATCGCGTTCCGGATAGTAGACCGTCGTACCGATTACCGGAAAGAGTCGAGCGATGGGCCTTCGCAGCGCACAGTGGTACGGGGGACAGGACCGCAACGCCTACATCCACCGGGCCTGGATGCGCCGGGGCGTCCCGGACGACGCCTTCACCGGCCGGCCCCAGATCGCCATCGCCAACACCGCCTCCGACCTCACGCCCTGCAACGCGCACCTGGACGAGGTGGCCAGGTCCGTCCGCGACGGTGTGTACGAGGCGGGCGGCATCCCCCTCGACCTGCCCGTGGTGTCGCTGGGCGAGACCAATGTGCGGCCCACGGCCATGCTCTGGCGCAACATGGCGGCGATGGCCACGGAGGAGATGCTGCGGGCCAACCCCCTCGACGGCGTGGTCCTGCTGGGCGGCTGCGACAAGACGATCCCGTCGCTGCTGATGGCCGCCGCCTCGGTGGACCTGCCCGCCGTGGTCGTGCCCGGCGGGCCGATGCTGACCGGCACCTTCCGCGGCACACCGCTGGGCTGCGGCACGGACGTGTGGCGGCTGTCGGAGGAGGTCCGCGCCGGCACCCTGTCCCAGGAGCAGTTCACCCGCTCCGAGTCCTCGATGATCCGCAGCCGCGGACACTGCAACACCATGGGTACGGCCTCGACGATGGCGCTGGTCGCCGAGGCGCTGGGCACGGTCGTCCCCGGGGTGGCCGGAACGCCCGCGCCGGACAGCCGGCTGCTGGCGGCCGCGCACGGCACCGGGCGGCTCGCGGTGGAGCTGGTGGCCGCCGAGCGCCGCCCGAGCACCTTCCTGACCAAGGGGTCCTTCCACAACGCGATCGTGGCGCTGGCCGCGATCGGCGGCTCCACCAACGCCGTCGTCCATCTCCTCGCCATCGCGGGCCGGCTGGGCGTCGACCTGACCCTGGACGACTTCGACCGCATCGGCTCCCGGGTGCCGGTCCTGGTGGACCTCCAGCCCGCCGGGCGCTTCCTCATGGAGGACTTCCACCGGGCCGGCGGCCTGCTCGCCGTGCTGCGCGAGGTCGCCGACCTCCTGGACCCCGAGGCGCTGACCGTCACGGGCGAGCCCCTGGTGGACCACCTCACCGACGCCCCGATCTGGGACGCGGAGGTGATCAGGACCCGGGCGCGGCCCCTGGTCGAGGAGGGCGGCATCGCCGTCCTGCGCGGCAGCCTCGCCCCCGACGGAGCGCTGATCAAACCCGCGGCCGCCTCACCGCATCTGCTGCGGCACCGGGGCCGGGCCGTCGTCTTCGACAGCATCGAGGACTTCCACGCCCGCGTCGACGACCCGGACCTGGACGTCGACGCCGACTCCGTCCTGGTCCTGCGCGGCTGCGGCCCCAAGGGGTATCCGGGCATGCCCGAGGTGGCCAACATGCCACTGCCCACCAAGCTGCTGGAGCAGGGGGTGCGGGACATGGTCCGCGTCTGCGACGGCCGGATGAGCGGCACCGCGTACGGCACGGTCGTCCTGCACGTGGCCCCGGAAGCGGCGGCGGGCGGACCGCTCGCCCTCGTACGGACCGGCGATGTCATCAGCCTCGACGTCGAGGCCCGCCGTGTCGACCTCGAGGTGCCCGCCGCCGAACTCGCCGCCCGCACCCCGAACGCGGCCACCGTCGAGGGCTTCGCGAACCCGGGGCGGGGCTGGGAGCGGTTGTACGTCGACCACGTCCAACAGGCCGACACGGGAGCCGACCTGGACTTCCTCCTCGGTTCCAGCGGCTCGGCGGTCAGCCGCGAGTCGCACTGACCGGTCGCGGCCGGCGATCCCCACCTCGCCGCCCGGCCGGGCCGCGGACCCTGCCCCTGACCGCCTCGTGGACGCCCTCTTGACGTGCGCCCCGGCCCGATCGACACTCCAGATGGGAATCCTAGTGAACAGGTAGGGAAACATGGGGCGCGTGGAACCGGCCGTCGGCCGAGTGAGCCGGACATCCCGGCCTTCGCCTCTTCTGACCTCCCGCCGCCACATCGATCTTCTTCGGGTCTGCAGCGCCATCAGGCCCCTGGGCTGAGCCCGACGCTTCCGCCGCGTGTACGTCTGCACACCGACACCCCGGGGAGACCCATGTCCGTCACACCGCTCGCCCGCATCTCCGCCACCCACCCGGCCCCCGCGTTCCGGGGCCGGATCGGCCAGGACGCCCGCAGTGGGCACTACGCCGTGCCGCGCCGCTACCGGCTGCACCTGGCCGCCGCCTGCGCTGACGGTCTGCGCATCGCCGTCGTGCACAGCCTGCTCGGCCTTGACGACATCTGTCCCGTGACCCTCCTGGACCCGGTTCCCGACTGTCCCGACGGGGGGCATTCCGCGCTGCGCCCGCTGTACGAGGCCAGCGCGCACCGGTACACCGGCGCGGCCGTCGCACCCGTGCTCAGCGACGACTGGTCGGGACGGATCGTCAGCACCCACGCCACCGACATCACCCGCGACCTGGCCCGGCACTTCGGCGGCGGACGTCCGGCGCTGTACCCGTGCGGAGCGGAGTCGGAGACCGAGGCCGTCGAGCGGATGAGCAAGGGCATCGCGCAGGCCGCGCAGCAGGCCGGGGGGACGGGCGGTGACGACGCGGACCGTGTCGCCGCCCTGCAGCAACTGCTGGACTCCCTGGGCTCGTTGGAGCGCTGGCTGGTGGACCGCGAGTTCCTGATCCGGGATCACATCACCGCCGCCGATGTCGAGTTGTGGGTCACGCTGGTGCAACTCGACACCGTGCACCGCCACCACCTCGACGCCGCCGCGGTGCAGCGCCTCGCCGGCCATCCCGCGCTGTGGGCCTACGCCCGCCGTCTGACCGCCCACCCGGCCTTCGGCACCCACCTCGACCTCGACGGCATCGCCCGCCGGCACCACGCCCACTGCCAGGGCCTGGAGGCCGCCGGGGCCGCCGTACAGATTCTGGACTGGGCCTCGCACGCCGCCCGCACGTCCTGAGGGTTCCACCTGATGGACCAGGATTGACATTCGTTCGGGCAATTGTCTTAACTACGGCCCAGAACGGTCATGAGTGTCAGCGACAAGCCCTGGCTTGCTGACCGGCAACCCTCGCTCCGCGGTGGGGTGCCCCAGGTGACGACCGGACCGGATCACGTTTCGGTAAGCGCGAGGGGCCCCAGGGGCCGGAAGAGCACGGTGACGGACATGTACGCAGTCTCCAGGACGGCCACGCGCCGCTCCCCGAGCTGCGTACAGCCGTACACGAACGTGCTCGTGGCAGACCGGAGCGTCGATCTGCTCCGCGTGAGCAGCGCACTGTGTACCGCACCGGGCCGTGCCCGCTGTCGGGGCTGACATTCCTTCCCAGCCCCCGCGTTCCTGACGAACGCCGCGTTCGCGGTGTGCCGTCGTCCGCCCAGCCCCCGGTGCCCGAGCGTCACGTACTGCCGCCGTAGTACGCCGTGTTCGCCGTGCCCCAGGGGAACCCGACTCCGCCGGAGCCCCCTCATGAGTGAACCCCCAGGTGCCGCCGTGTCCGTCACCGACGCACCGCCGAAGCCCGACGCATCGTCAAAGCCACTCGCAGCGCAGCGAGTTCTGCCGCTGAGGCGACCGGGCCGCTGGATCGCCACCGCCGTCGTCCTGGTTCTGGCGGCCCAGTTCGTCCACGGCCTGGTGACCAACCCGTTCTACCAGTGGGACCGGTTCGGCTACTGGTTCCTGCGGCCGACCGTCCTCGACGGGCTACTGATCACCCTGGAAGTCACCGCCTACAGCGCGGTGCTGGGCCTCCTCGGCGGCATTCTGCTCGCCCTGGCCCGGCTCTCGAAGAGCCCGGTGCTGCGGGCGGTGAGCTGGACCTATGTGTGGGCTCTGCGCTCCATTCCACTGATCGTGCTCCTGCTGTTCCTCTACAACTTCAGCGCCCTGTACAAGACGCTGAGCGTCGGCGTCCCCTTCGGGCCGGCCTTCTTCTCCTTCGACGAGTCCCGGCTCGCCACCGACATGGTCATCGCGGTGATCGGCCTCAGCCTCAACGAGGCCGCCTATGCCGCGGAGGTCGTCCGTGGCGGCATCCTCTCCGTCGACCAGGGCCAGCACGAGGCGGCCTCGGCACTCGGTCTGCCGAAGGGGTACCAGTTCCGGAAGATCGTCTTCCCGCAGGCGTTGCGCTCGATCACCCCGAACTACGTCAACCAGCTCATCGGCCTCATCAAGAGCACCTCGCTGGTCTTCTACGTCTCCCTGCTCGACCTGTTCGGCACCGTGCAGTCCATGGGCTCCACCTACCCCGGAGACATCGTGCCGCTGCTGCTGGTCGCCACCGTCTGGTACCTGATCCTCACCAGCGCCGTCTCAATCATCCAGTTCTACGTCGAGCGGTATTACGCCCGGGGCGCCACCCGCTCCCTGCCGCCGACACCGCTCCAGAAACTGCGTGCCGGTCTCACCGACCTCAAGGCGCGTGTCCGCAGGGAGACCGCGATATGACCGTCACCGACATCACCCCGGTCGCGCTCGAAGTGCACGGCGTGCACAAGTGGTACGGCACCCACCGGGTACTGGACGGGGTCGACCTGACCGTGCGGCCCGGCGAGGTCACCGTGATCCTCGGCCCGTCCGGCTCCGGGAAGTCCACCCTGCTGCGGGTCATCAACCACCTGGAGAAGCCGGAGATCGGCCATGTCAGCGTCAACGACGAGCTGATCGGCGTCCGCCGACAGGGCGACCGGCTGAAGGAGCTCAGCGAGCGCGCCATCCTGACCCAGCGCAGCCGCATCGGGTTCGTCTTCCAGAACTTCAACCTGTTCCCGCACCTGACCGTCCTCGACAACGTGGCCGCCGCGCCGGTGGCGACCGGCAAGCTCGGCAGGGCGGAGGCGCAGGAACTGGCCCGCGAACTCCTCGGCCGGGTCGGGCTCGGCGACAGGACCGGCGCCTACCCCCGGCAGTTGTCGGGAGGCCAGCAGCAGCGCGTGGCCATCGCCCGCGCCCTCGCCCTGCGCCCGGGAGTCATCCTCTTCGACGAGCCGACCTCCGCCCTCGACCCCGAACTCGTCGGTGAAGTCCTCGCCGTCATCAAGGACCTGGCGACCAGCGGCACCACGCTCGTCATCGTCACCCACGAGATCGGCTTCGCCCGCGAGATCGCCGACCGGGTCGTCTTCATCGACGGCGGACGCATCGTCGAGCAGGGCCCGCCCTCCGAGGTCCTGGACCGGCCGCGGCACGAGCGGACCCGGGACTTCCTGAGCAAGGTCCTCTGAACCCCTTTCCCCCAACTCCTCACCCCTTTTCTCCCAACTCCTAAGGACAGCCATGCCCATTCACCCCTCCCGACGCAGCCTGATACGCGGCATCACCGCGGCGACCACCGTCGCCACCCTCGCCGGCGGGCTCGCGGCCTGCGGCGGTGACAGCGACGCCGCCACCGGGACGACCGACAGCGCCGGCACGGTGACCGTGGGCCGGTTGTCCAACGGCGCCGCCAAGGAGACCGCGCTCAAGGTCGCCGAGGTGAAGTCCATCAGCGCCGAACTGCCCGCCGCCGTGAAGAAGAGCGGCAAGCTCGTCATCGGCTCCGGCACCCTGCCCTCCGGTTCCCCGCCGCTGGGCTTCGTGGGCAGCGACCAGAAGACCCTCACCGGCTCCGAGACCGACCTGGCCCGCCTGGTCGCCGCCGTCCTCGGCCTGGAACCCGAGGTCAAGCGGTTCACCTGGGAGAACCTCTTCGTCGGCATCGACAGCGGCAAGGTGAACGTCGGGTTCTCGAACATCACCGACACCGAGGAGCGCAAGCAGAAGTACGAGTTCGCCTCCTACCGCAAGGACGACCTCGCCTTCGAGACGCTCAAGACCTCGAAGTGGACCTTCGACGGCGACTACGAGGCCCTCGCGGGCAAGACGGTCTCGGTCGGTGCCGGCACCAACCAGGAGCGGATCCTGCTGGAGTGGCAGGCCAAGCTGAAGAAGGAGGGCAAGAAGCTCACCATCAAGTACTTCCAGGACAGCCCCAGCATCTACCTGGCCCTCGCCAGCGGCAAGATCGATGCCTACCTGGGCCCCAGCCCCAACTCCTCCTACCACGTCACCCAGACCGCGAGCACGCCCAACGCGACCCGCATCGCGGGCCAGTACTCCGGTGCCGGCGAGACGCTCCAGGGCCTGATCGCCGCGACCGCCAAGAAGGGCAGCGGCCTCGCCAAGCCCCTCGCCGACGCGATCAACCACCTGATCGACAACGGTCAGTACGCCAAGTGGCTCACCGCGTGGAACCTCTCCAACGACGCCGTCTCCAAGTCGGAGGTCAACCCGCCCGGTCTGCCGCTCGACAACTCCTGACCCGTCCTCGGCGAACCCGGTAGGAAAGGACTCCGCCTCCGTGGCCCAGCAGACCGACTTCCGCGCAGGCGGAGCCTTCTCGAGACCCACCGCGCACGACACATCCGTCCTCGACAACGCCGTATGGGCCGCCCTCGACGGCCCGCACGCCCACCTCGCCGAACGCGTCGGCCGCGCCGCCCGCTACCCGGACGACGTCTACGCCTTCGCCGCCCTCGCCGATCCCCGCGACCCGGCCGCCTGGGCCGACCTGCTCACGCTCGTCGGCCCAGGAACCACCGTACGGATCAAGCCCGTTGAGACGGTCCCGGCCGGCTGGGAGATCGTCGGCGGGGGCGTGGGCGTCCAACTCGTCGACACCGCGCTGCGCGCCGAACCGGCCCCCGAGGCGGTACGGCTGGGCCCCGACGACGTACCCGAGATCCTGGACCTGGTCGCCCGCACCAAGCCGGGACCCTTTCTCAAGCGGACCATCGCACTAGGCACCTATCTCGGCATCCGGGACCAAGGGCGGCTCATCGCCCTGGCCGGCGAACGGCTCCGCCCGCCCGGCTGGACCGAGATCAGCGCGGTCTGCACCGACCCCGCGTACCGGGGCCGGGGCCTCGCCACCCGCCTGGTCCGCGCGGTCGCCGCCGGGATTCGGGAGCGCGGCGACACCCCGTTCCTGCACGCGGCGGCGAACAACACCAGGGCGATCCGGCTCTACGAGTCGATCGGTTTCACCCTGCGCCGCCGCTCGCCCATCGTCCTGGTCCGCAGTCCAGGAACATCCCACCAGGGCCCGGTGTTGTGACTCACGACGAGATCCG
Organism: Streptomyces doebereineriae; assembly: GCF_031845645.1. Lineage (NCBI taxonomy): Bacteria > Bacillati > Actinomycetota > Actinomycetes > Kitasatosporales > Streptomycetaceae > Streptomyces > Streptomyces doebereineriae. The sequence goes on along the minus strand of NZ_JAVREZ010000008.1, from coordinate 117,157 downwards.
CCGGGCGCCGTCGCGCGTCCAGAAGGAGGAGGTGACGGGCGTGATCAGCACACTCCGCTCCGCCCACCTCCACTCCCGGCCCCACATCGATCTCCTGCGCGTGTCCACCGCGCTCTGTTGTTCCTGACCCGTTCAGCTGCCCCAGCCGCCGTGCCCCGACCTCCTGGGGGCCGGCCATCTCGTACGGATCTTCAGGAAGGCACCCACCCGTGTCCCCCTCTTCTTCGTCTCCCTCCTTGCTGCATCTCGCCGTCGCTCTGGACGGCACCGGCTGGCACCCCGCCTCCTGGCGCGAGCCAGAGGCCCGGCCCCACGACTTGCTCACCGCCGGATACTGGGCCGACCTGGTCGCCGAGGCCGAGCGCGGCCTGCTCGACTTCGTCACCATCGAGGACGGCCTCGGCCCGCAGTCGTCCCATTTCCTCGACCCGGACGAGCGCACCGACCAGGTCCGCGGCCGGCTCGACGCCGTTCTGATCGCCTCGCGCATCGCCCCGCTCACCCGGCACATAGGCCTGGTCCCGACCGCGGTGGTCACCCACACGGAGCCGTTCCACCTCTCCAAGGCCATCGCGACCCTCGACTACGTCAGCACCGGCCGCGCGGGCCTGCGGGTCCAGATCACCGCGCGACCGGGCGAGGCCGCGCACTTCGGCCGCCGCACCATCCCCCGTATCGAGGCCTACGACAGTCCCGAGACGCAGGAACTCGTCACCGACCTCTTCGACGAGGCCGCCGACTACGTGGAGGCCGTGCGCCGGCTCTGGGACAGCTGGGAGGACGACGCCGAGATCCGCGACGCCGCCACCGGCCGCTTCATCGACCGGGACAAGCTGCACTACATCGACTTCGAGGGGAAGCACTTCAGCGTCAAGGGTCCCTCCATCACGCCCCGACCGCCGCAGGGCCAGCCGCTCGTCACCGCCCTCGGGCACCAGACCGTCCCCTACCGGCTCATCGCCCGCCAGGCCGACGTCGGTTACATCACCCCGCACGACACCGGCCAGGCCCGCGCCATCGTCTCCGAGATCCGCGCCGAGCAGGAGACGGCCGGCCGTGCCGACGAACTCCTTCATGTCTTCGGCGACTTGGTCGTCTTCCTCGACGACGACCCCGCCGAGGCCGCCGCCCGCCGGGACCGTCTCGACACCCGCGCGGGAGAGCCGTACCAGAGCGATGCCCGCATCTTCACCGGCACTCCCACCCAACTCGCCGACCTGCTCGGTGAGTTCCAGGCCGCCGGCCTCACCGGCTTCCGGCTGCGGCCCGCCGTCCTCGGTCACGACCTCCCGGCGATCACCCGCGGTCTGGTCCCCGAACTCCAGCGCCGGGGCGCATTCCGCACCGACTACGAGGCCGACACCCTGCGTGGCCTGCTGGGCCTCGACCGCCCCGCCAACCGCTACGCCGCCGCCTGAGCCTCTGAGCCTTTGAGCCGGAAGGACCGCACATCATGAGCAAGCCGCTGAAGCAGATCCACCTGGCCGCGCACTTCCCGGGCGTCAACAACACCACCGTGTGGAGCGACCCCGAGGCCGGCAGCCACATCGAGTTCAGCTCCTTCGCGCACTTCGCGAAGACCGCCGAACGCGCCAAGTTCGACTTCCTGTTCCTCGCCGAGGGCCTCCGCCTGCGGGAACAGGGCGGAAAGATCTATGACCTGGACGTCGTCGGCCGCCCCGACACCTTCACCGTCCTCGCCGCGCTGGCCGCCGTCACCGAGCACCTCGGTCTGACCGGCACCATCAACTCCACGTTCAACGAGCCCTACGAGGTGGCCCGCCAGTTCGCCAGCCTCGACCACCTCTCCGGCGGCCGCTCCGCGTGGAACGTCGTCACCTCCTGGGACGCCTTCACCGGCGAGAACTTCCGCCGAGGCGGCTTCCTGCCGCAGGAGGAGCGCTACTCCCGCGCCAAGGAGTTCCTCGCCACCACCCAGGAGCTCTTCGACTCCTGGCACGGCGACGAGATCCTCGCCGATCAGGAGTCGGGCGTGTTCCTGCGGGACGCCAAGGCCGGTTCCTTCGTGCACACCGGTCAGCACTTCGACATCCACGGGCAGTTCAACGTCCCGCGCTCCCCGCAGGGCCGCCCGGTCGTCTTCCAGGCCGGCGACTCCGAGGAGGGCCGGGAGTTCGCCGCGTCCGGTGCCGACGCGATCTTCAGCCGGTACGCCACCCTCAAGGAGGGCCAGGCCTTCTATACGGACGTCAAGAACCGCCTCGCCAAGTACGGCCGGCGCCACGACCAGTTGCTGATCCTGCCCGCCGCCTCCTTCGCCCTCGCGGACACCGACGCCGAGGCCGAGGAACTGGCACGGATCGTCAGGCGCCAGCAGGTCAGCGGCGCCACGGCGCTGAAGCACCTGGAGTTCGTCTGGAACCGGGACCTGTCCTCCTACGACCCCGAAGGACCGCTCCCCGACATCGACCCGGACGTCAGCGACAACCACATCTCCAAGGGGCGTGCCCAGGTCCGCATGTACCGGGACCCGCTGGCCACCGCCCGCGAGTGGCGCGAGCTGGCCGCCGCCAACAACTGGTCCATCCGCGACCTGGTCATCAACACCGGCAACCGGCAGAACTTCATCGGCTCGCCGGAGACGATCGCCCGCACGATCAACGAGTATGTGCAGGCCGACGCCAGCGACGGCTTCATCCTGGTCCCGCACATCACCCCGACCGGCCTCGACGCCTTCGCCGACAAGGTCGTCCCGCTCCTCCAGGAACAGGGCGTCTTCCGCACCGAGTACGAGGGTCCGACCCTCCGCCACCACCTCGGCCTGGCCCACCCGGACGACCTCCAGGACGAGCAGCGAGTGGCGTCGTGAAGTTTCTCGCGATCACACTGATCGTGCACCGGCCCGATCCGGTCACCGGTGTGCGGAAGTCGACTCAGGAACGCTTCCGTGAAGTGCTCGACAACGCCGTCCTCGCCGAGGAGTTGGGCTTCGACGGCTTCGGCGTGGGGGAGCGGCACGAGTGGCCGTTCATCTCCTCCTCGCCGACGGTCGTCCTCAGCCACATCGCCGCGCTGACCAGGCGCATCCGCCTGTTCACCGCGGTCACCACACTGAGCCTGCTCGACCCGGTACGCGCCTATGAGGACTACGCCACCCTCGACCACCTGTCCGGGGGCCGCCTGGACCTCATCATCGGCAAGGGCAACGGCGCCGCCCAGCGCGAGCTGTTCCACGTCACACCCGAGGACCAGTGGGACCGCAACGCCGAGAGCTACGAGGTGTTCCGGCAGCTCTGGCGCCAGGACAAGGTCACGGCCGAGACCCGCTTCCGGCCCCCGCTCAAGGACGCCGAGGTGTGGCCGCGGCCGTACCAGCGCCCGGTCCGGGTCTGGCACGGCAGTGCCACCAGCAAGGAGTCGGTGGACCTCGCCGCCCGGTACGGAGACCCGCTCTTCTCCGCGAACGTCACCAACCCCATAGGGCCGTACGCCGAGTTGATCCGCCACTACCGGGAGCGCTGGGAGCACTACGGCCACGACCCGGCCGACATCGCGGTCGGCGCCGGCACGGCCGGGCTCCTGGTCACCCGCACCTCCCAGGAGGCACGCCGGATCTACCGGCCGGTCTTCGAGGCCGGCCTGGCCTTCTACGAGAGAGCGGGCCTCCCCCTCGTCTTCGAGACACTGGACGACTTCGTCGAGCGCAGCTCCGCGCTGATCGGCAGCCCGCAGCAGATCATCGACAAAGTCCACCGCTATCACGAGCAGTTCGGTCACACCGTGCTCCATCTCCACGCGGACGCAAGTGGGCTGACGGACACTCAGCACCGGGACTCGCTCGCACTGTTCCAGTCCGAGGCAGCCCCCGTACTGCGCCGCGCCATCCCTGACCCGCCTTTCTCCTGGGGACCCGTACTGGGGGAGCCGGCCCATGCCTGACATCCCTCTCGGCGTCCTCGACCTGGTGCCGATCCCGTCCGGATCCACCGCGGCCGACGCCCTGCGCAACTCCATCGACCTCGCCCAGCAGGCCGAACGCCTCGGATACGCCCGCTACTGGTTCGCCGAGCACCACCTCAACCCGGGCGTCGCGGGCACGTCCCCCGCGGTCGTCCTCGCCCTGACCGCGTCCGCCACCTCCACTATCCGCCTCGGTTCGGGCGCCGTACAGCTCGGACACCGCACCGCGCTCAGCACGGTCGAGGAGTTCGGCCTGATCGACGCCCTGTACCCCGGCCGCCTCGACCTGGGCCTCGGCCGCTCCGGCGGCCGTCCGCCGGGCACGCCCAAGACGCCGCTGCCGAACGCCGTGGTGGACGGCCGCGCTCCCAACGGCCTGCGCGTCCCACCCCGCTTCTCCTTCGAGTACCTGCTCGGCTCACCCCGCATCGCCCTCCAGCGCAAGCTCCTTCTGCTGCCGGGCGCCGAGTCACAGGAATACGCCGAGCAGATCGACGACGTCCTGGCCCTCCTCGCGGGCACCTATCGCTCCCCGGAGGGCGTCGAGGCGCACGTGGTCCCGGGCGAGGGCGCCGACGTCGAGGTGTGGATCCTCGGCAGCAGCGGCGGCGAGAGCGCCGAGGTCGCGGGCACCCGCGGACTGCGCTTCGCGGCGAACTACCACGTCAGCCCTGGCACGGTCCTGGAGGCGGCCGAAGGGTACCGGGCCGCCTTCCAGCCCTCCGACACTCTCGACAAGCCGTACGTCAGCGTCTCCGCCGATGTCGTGGTGGCCGAGGACGACGACACCGCCCGCGAACTCGCCACCGGCTACGGCGCCTGGGTGCGCAGCATCCGCACCGCCGAGGGCGCCATCGAGTTCCCGACTCCAGAGGAGGCCCGCGCCCACGTCTGGACCGACGAGGACCGGGCGCTCGTCCAGGACCGCCTAGACACCCAGTTCGTCGGCTCCCCGGGACGGGTCGCCGACCGGCTGGAACAGCTCCAGGAGGCCACGGGTGCCGACGAGTTGCTCATCACGACCATCACCCACGACCACCCGGACCGGGTCCGCTCCTACCAACTCCTCGCACAGGAATGGCGCAGGCGAGGTCACTCCTCCCAGTCGAGCTGATGCCCGGGCGTCCCCACCGACCGCCCGTACGCCACCGCTTCGGCGCGGCCCGCCTCGTCGCCGCGCCGATAGCGGAACACCTTCCCCGCGAAGACGACCACGCGTTCGTCCCCGGCGGTGAAATCGGCGTACCAGCCGAGCTCCGGCTCCAGGGCCCCGGCGAGCGCCTCCGCCAGGGCACCGACGTCCTCGCCGTCGGTCTCCCACTCGACGAGCGTCCACACCGGCGGCTGCGCGTCGCTCGCCCCGCCGATCTCGACCCTGCTGACCTTCCGCAACCGCAGTCCGCGCGGCTCGAACACCGCGCCGAGCCGCAGGCTCTCGCCGATGACGTATCCGGTGATCATGTGCTGTCTCCCTGCTGATCGGGGGCTCCGCGGACGACGCTACGGCCGTATGGCTGACATCCTTTGTCAGCCATACGGCCGTCAGTCCTACGTCGATGAGGTGATCGCCCGATGCGTGCGGACAGGCTGCTGTCCCTCCTGCTCAGCCTCCAGTCCCGCGGACAGATGACGGCCCGTGAACTCGCTGCGGAACTCGAGGTGTCGGTCCGTACCGTCTACCGGGACCTGGAGGCGCTGAGCGCGGCGGGCATACCGGTGGTGGCGAGCGGCGGTCCGGGCGGCGGCTGCCGTCTCATGGAGGGCTGGCGCAGTCCGCTGCTCGGTATCAGCGCGGAGGAGGCGACGGCCCTGCTGGCGGTCGCCTCCGGGGGCGGCCCGCTGGAACGGATCGCGCTGGGCGACGCGCTGGCCCAGGCGCGCCTGAAACTGCTGTCCGCCCTGCCGGCGGCGGGCCGCGAGCAGGTGAGCCTGACGGCGAGCCGCTTCCACATCGACACCCAGGCCTGGTTCAAGCCACCGGAACCGGTCGCGCACCTCGCCGTGCTGGTCGATGCCGTACGACGGGACAGGCGTCTGCGTCTGCGGCACGTGCAGCGCGATGCCTGGTCCGACGTGGACCCCCTGGGCCTGGTCGCGAAGGCGGGCGTCTGGTACCTGGTCGTCCGGTCCGACCGGGGCATCCGCGCGCACCGGGCGTCCAGAATCATGGAAGCGGAACTCCTGCCCGAGACCTTCGCCCGCCCCGCCGACTTCGACCTGCCGGCCCATTGGGCCCGCTGGACGGCCGAGTTCGAGGCGAGTCTGGACCAACTCCCGGTCACGGTACGCCTGTCGGCAACAGGGCTTGCCGCACTCCCGCAGGTACTCGGCGACACGGAGTCGGCGGCGCGGGCGGTCCCCGATCCCGAGGAACCCGGCCTATACCGCCTGGTCCTGCACTTCGACGACCGGCGCACCGCCTGCCGCCGTCTGCTCGGCTTCGGCCCCGACGCCGAGGTCCTCGAACCGGCGGAAGTCCGCGGGGAGTTGGCGGAGACCGCGCGCCGGACGGCCGCCCGTTACCGGGACGCGCCCGACCCCATGCCATGATCGACGCCATGGCCGTCCGAATCGACCTCGCCGATGTCAGCGACCTCCACCAGGTCCTGGCGGACCACGCCCGCTACTGGGGCGAGCGTGACCTCCGCGCACTCCATCTCACGGCGCTGGTGCAGGAGTTCGGCGCCACCTCTCTGGTCGCCAGAGCCGAGGACGGCATCCGCGGCTACCTCTTCGGATTCGTCACCCCCGACCACACCGGCTACGTCCACCTGATCGCCACCCGCGACGACACCCGCGGCACCGGCCTCGGCCGTACCCTCTACGAAGCGTTCACCGAGGCCGCCCGCGGGCAGGGTGCGGTCCGCCTCAAAGCGATCACCTCGGTCACCAACGAGGGTTCGATCGCCTTCCACCGCAGCCTCGGCTTCGACGCCCGCGTGGTGGAGGACTACGACGGCCCGGGCCGTCCCCGTGTCGTCTTCACCCGGGACCTGCGGTGAGGATCGCGTCGAGCAGCGGGCCCAGCGAATCGTCGGGCTCCTGTCCCGCGGTGTCGACCACGAGGCGGTCCCGATGCCACGGCTCGTACTCCCGGTCGGCGATCTGCTGCCAGGTGGGCAGCGGCAGGTCGGGGATGTCCACCGAGCGCGAGTCCACGCGGCGCCGGTGCTCGTCCGGATCGGAGCAGACGACCTCCACCTCGAGCACGGGCACGCCGGCTCTCGTCGCGGCGCCGCACCAGGCATCGCGCGTGATCGCCAGCGGGTTGACGGACTCCGCGATCACCGTGAGCCCCTGCCGCAGCTGCTCCTCGGCGAGGGCGTACCCCACGACATAGCCCACCGGCCCCACGGGATGCCGGGCCAGTCCGGAGCGGACGACCGCCTGCTCGATGGTGTCGACCCGTAGATGGACCGCGCCCGTCCTGGAGGCCAGGAGCCGCGCGAGAGTGGTCTTGCCGGTGGCAGGCAGGCCGCCGATGACGATCAGCATGCCCCCACTCTTTCACCCGGAAATCCCGCTGAACGCCGTGTGGCCGGAAGTACGTCTCCCTCCCCCGAAGGCTACGTACTTCCGGCCATTCCCCCGGCGCCGGACAGCGGTCCAGCCTCGCCCGTGCGGCCCGTCTGTGCTGTCACCAGCACATGACCGCGGTTTCCCCCGAACCCCATGCGGAGTACAGGCGCACACGGACGAAGTAGCGGCGGCCCTTCACGAGACGGGCCCTGATCGTGGCGTTGTGCGAAGTGCCTCCGTCGTCCCGGCCGGTGAGATAGCGGGGTTCCCCGTCCCGCTCCTCGAAGACCACGACGACGGTGTCGCTGTCGCCGAAGGTGCCCACGGTGTACTCGCGGGTCTCCGGCGGTTCCACGGTGAAGTCGGCCTGCTCACCCGGTCCGAGCCCGAGCGGCGCGGAGCGGAAGGGCACCAGCGCCGGCGGCCGGGTCGGCTCGGTCGGCGGGTACCAGCGCAGGACGTACTCCTTGTCGGCGGCCGACAGGGTGCCGGGCGGATCGAGACCCGCGCGGAACTGCTCCGGCTCCAGGATCAGCCCCGCCTCGAAGGCGTACTCCATGATCGACTGCGGGTCCCAGACGGTGCCGTTCACCTCGTCCGGGTCGAGCTTGCGCAGGATGTTGTAGAACGTCCGGTCCCGGCTCCAGAAGTTCGGCGGGCCCGCCAGATCGGCGTAGACGGCCTCGTCGTCCCAGTGGATCCCGGCGAACGGACTCTGGTGCTCGTGCAGCATGCCCAGCGCGTGCCCGATCTCGTGCAGGGCTGTCCCGCGTCCCCCGGGCGCGGTCAGGTCCCAGCCGAAGTTCATGGTGCGCTCGTTCAGACCGACCTGGAGCGCGTCCCTGCCCACCGTCGACCAGGAGCCGTCGCCGAGCTGGAACCCGATGCGCAGTTCGGCCTCCGAGCGGTCGCCGACCTCGGTGATCGTGACGCCGAGCCCGAGGTCCTGCCACTCCTGGAAGCACTCGCGCACCACGTCCCGCTGCTCCTTGGCGTCGACCCACGACACCCGACGGGACTGTCCCGTCCCCGGAACCGGAATGACCGACCCGTCGGTGTCGCCGTCGAGAAAGCAGTAGTGCAGGACCGTGCTGTTGACCCACAATCGGCTGCCGCCGATGAGCGCACTCAGCCGCTCGGCGGCCAGCCCCGGGGCGAACGCCGGAGCCGACTGCTGCGCGAGTGAGCAGTAGCGTGCGGTCATGGGGTTCAGCGTGCCGTGAGGCGTCCCGGGGCGCCTGAGTCGGGGGCTACTCAAGTCCCCCTGTATCAGGACTGAGTAGCGCTGCTCTTGCTTCCGTGATGACTTTCGAACCGGACGCGAAGACCCTGGAGCTGCCCTGGCCGTTCACCGGGCGGGAGGAGGAACTCGAGCTGGTCCGCAGGTCGGTCGCCGGGGGACGGCACGGCATCGTGGTCACCGGTCCCGCGGGCCGGGGCAAGACCCGGCTCGTCACGGAGGCCGTGCGCGGCACCGACTGTGCCAGGGTGGCGGGCACGCCCGAGACCCGCGCGCTCCCGTTCGCCGCCTTCGCGCACCTTGTTCCGGAGACCGCGTCCCTGCACCGCGCGGTCCAACTCCTGTCAGGTGTACGACTGTTGCTCGTCGACGACGCCCATCTGCTGGACGACGCCTCGGCGGCCCTGGTCCACCAGCTCGCCGTGCACGGCCGCACCCGTCTCCTGGTCGTCGCCACGGACGGGGCCCGCTCGCCGGGTGCGATCTCCCGCCTGTGGACCGGAGAGCTCCTGCCGCGCCTCGCCCTTGAGCCGTTGCCCCGCGAGGAGACCGCGCAGCTGCTCGCGGCCGGCGTCGGTGGCCTCGAAGCCCTCACCGTCAACCGGCTGTACCGCATGTGCCGGGGCGATCTGCGACTATTGCGCGAGTTGGTGGACGCGGTGCGCGAGCAGGGGCTGCTGAACCAGGTCCCGGACTCGACCGAGTGGGAGTGGCGCGGCCCGGTGCCGGTCACCGCGACCGTGCGCGAGCGCACCGCGCACCTTCTCGACCGCACGGGTCCCGGCGAGCGCGAGACCCTGGACCGCCTGGCCTTCGGTGAGCCGCTCTTCGTAGACGTCGGCACGCTCGACCTGGACGCCCTGGAACGCCTGGAGGCCGACGGTCTCGTCCACGTCGACGAACACGGCACCGCCCGGCTCGCCCACCCTCTCCACGCCCCGGTGCTGCGAGCCGCCGCCGGACGCCTGAAGACTCTGCGCCTGGCCCGCACCCCGGCCGACTGCGCCGCGGCCCTGGAGACCGAGACGGCCGCACTGGCCCGGGCGATCGCCGAGACGGACGTACGGGCCGTCTCCGCGCCGGTGGGGGAGTGGCTCCTGGACGAGGGCATTGGCGTTCCGGCCCGGCACGCCGCGGTACGGGCCCGGTTCGCACGCCTGCGGGGGGAACTGCGGGAGGCCGTGGCCTGGGCGAGGGAGGGACTGCGGGCTGCCGCCGATGACCCGGCCTGCCGTCTCGAACTCGCCCTGGCCGCGGCACAGTCGGGGCACCCGGAGCTCGCGGCACCTCCGGCCGGCCCGGACGTCGACCGATCCCCTGAGCCCTCGACCGGGTCCGAGGGCGACGGGCCCGCCGTCGTCCCGGCCGGGCCCACGGCACCGGAATCCATCGAGTCCCGAGGCTGCCGGTCCGGTGACAGCCGACTCGCCGATCCTCTCCAACCGCCCGCGCCCGTCATGGACTCCGGCCCTCTCCAACCGCCCGCGCCCGTCATGGACTCCGGCCCTCTCCAACCGCCCGCGGCCGTCGTCGACCCCAGCACCCCCCAACTCACCGCGACCGCAACCGCGTCAAGCGGCGCTGCCGACTCGCGGGAGGTCGCGGGCGGTTCGGCGGTCACCTGGTGGGCCGCCGCCCGCGGTGATCTCGACGCGGCTCTCGGCACGGTCGGCGAGGATCCGTACGACGCCGTCCGGCTCGGCGCGCCCGAGCGGGCCGTCGGCCGGCTGACCGGTGTCTTCGCCGCACACGCCGAGGCGCTCGCCCACGACGACGGTCCCGCCCTCGACCGGGCGGCGCAGGCGTTGGAGGAGCGCGGTTTCCTGCTCTTCGCCGCCGAGGCGTACGCCCAGGCCGTAACGTCGCACCGCGACCCTGGTGCCGCCCGCACCTCCCGCACCCGAGCCGTCGCCCTGGCCCGGCGCTGCCAGGGCGCCCGCACCCCGGCCCTGTCCGGCCTTGTCCTCGGCGAACTCACCGCCCGCCAGCGGCAGATCGTCACCCTCGCGGCCGCCGGCCTGAGCAACCGCCAGATCGCGGAGCAGCTCACCCTGTCGATCCGCACGGTCGGCAACCACCTCTACAGCGCGTACGCCCGCCTCGGTGCGAGCGACCGCGACGCGCTGCCGTGCCTGGTCGAGCTGCCGGAGGCACAGCCGGCCTGAGCCGTACACCGGACCGGGGCGGTCTGACCCCCAGTATTCGGGGGAGGGGTCAGGCCGCCCCACACATCACGCACCCCTGGGGCATCATGCCGCCCCGAACGCCGAGAACGCCCACCCCGTCGCCTGATGCACCGCGTCCCCCGGCAGCGAGGCCCGCGCGTCGCGCAACGCCTCCGCCATCGACGCCCCCGCACCGAGCCCCTTGTGCAGCGTGAGCATCAGCGGCACCACCGCCTCGTCGTTGACCGGCGCGCTGCACGCCACCACTCCCGCCGTGCCCAGCGGCAGCAGCGCGGTGACCAGGCCGAGCAGCTCGTCCGCGCCCACCGAGGCGAACCGGGCGGTGTCGCAGCAGGACAGGATGATCCGGTACGGGCTGCGGTCCAGGCGCTCGAAGTCGTGGACGATGAGCGGCCCGTCGGCCATCCGCAACGCCGAGAACAACGGGCTGTCCGCACGGAACGTGCCGTGCGCGGCGATATGCGCCAGTGCCGCCCCGTCCAGTTCCGCCAACACCCGCGGCACGCGCGCGTCGTCGTACTCAAGGACGGTCGCGGAGCCGTGGCGCCCGGCCAGTTCCGGCACCTCGGCGCCCCCGGTCGCGAGGCCCGGCCCGCGAACGAGCACCTGACGCCCGCCCGGGGGAGGCACGGTCTCCCTCGCCCGCAGCCAGCTGCTCGCCGACGGCGACACGCTGAACACCCGTTCCCGCAGCGAGGGCAGCAGCGCCCACGGCACCCGGTGCAGCCGCCCCGGCGGCACCACCACGACCGGTCCGGAGCCGAGCTGCGCCGCGGCCGGCCCGAGCAGCAGCTCCTCCAGCCGCCGCCCGGCCGCCTCCACCACCGGAAGCCGCGCCTCCGCCCCCGGGTGGGCCAGTCGCCTCAGCCCCGCCTGGACGTGCTCCGCCTCGCTCTCCGCGTCGGCCAGCAAGCCGCCCTCGAACCGCCGCACCCGCCCCTGTGCGCACAGCAGCACCTGAACACGCCCGTCGAGCACGGCCAGTTCGACCAGCCGTACGTCGTCACCGAGCCGTTCCAGCAGCCTGCGCGGGTCGAACCGGTAGCCGTCACCGGGCGCGTCCCCTCGCATGTGGAGGGTCCGGGAGCGGATCTCCCGTTCCAGGCGTCGCTGTTCACGCTCCAGCGTCGGCACCGGCCGGCCCTCCATCCGGGCGGCCTCCGCCCGGGCCGCGATCTCCCGGAACGCGGTCAGGCCACTGAGCAGTTCGGGATCGGCCGGCGGGCGGGTCGGCGGCGCGGACAACACCGTGGCCCGCCAGCGCTCGCTCCACACCAGCAGCCGCCGAGGACCGCCCGAGGCGAGCGAGGCCCGCGCGGCGAGCCCGGCCAGCTCAGCGCCCTGAGCGGTGGCCCGCGCCCGGAGTTCGGAGGCGCCGAGCGTCGTACGGTGGTCGTCGAGCACGTCCAGACCCCGTCGACAGGCCTCGAGCACCCGCCGGTCGGAGCCCACGGCCCGCGCCCACAGCGCCTGCGCCGCCCACCCCGTCATCCGCGCCAGCGGCGGCCCGCTGAGCCGGCTGCGGGCCGCCACCTCCAGATGCCGCTGGGCGTCCTCCCGCCACCCCAGGCCCAGCGCGATCCGGCCCGCGAGCAGCGAGGCCTCCGGGGCGGCAGGGGCGCCGAAGGAGGCCAGCCGGTCGGCGACCGCGGCCGCGTCCGCGACCAGCCGGCCCGAGCCGCGCCCGGCGGCGACCCGCGCCTCGATCAGCACGAGCCGCGCATGCGTCTCCCACCAGGTGCGCCGCTGCCCCGCGAACAGTCGTACGGCCATGTCGGCGCGCGCGATCGCGGTGTGGGCGTCACCCGCGAGCCGGGCCGCCCGCGCCGCGGCGAGCAGCAGCTCCGCCTTGCGGGTGGACTGCCCGCCGATCCCGTCCAGCACCCCGATCGCCGCGTCGGCCTCCGCGAGCGCCTCCGGGGCGAGCCCCGCCGCCATCAGGACCTCGCAGCGCCTGATGTTGAGCATGAACATCGGCGTGCCGAGCTTGGCGTACCGCTCCTGGGCCTCGTCGAGCAGCCGCAGCGCGGCGGGTATGTTCCCCGACCGGTACGCGGCCAGCCCCCGGCTCTCCACCGCGTCGGCCTTGTCGTGCTCCTGGCCCGTGGTGTCCCACAGCGCCTCCGCCGCCGTGAAGTCGGCGTCCGCCCGCTCCACCGCGCCGAGCGCCAGATGCACGGTGGCCCGCAGGGTCAGCGCCCGCGCCGTCCAGATCACGTCGTCGGCCTGCCGCAGCACCGGCACCGCCCGCCGTACGTCCTCCAGCGCCGCCCGGTGATGCCCGAGGACCCAGGACGCGTAGGCACGCCGGAACAGGACGCGTGCGCGGGTGTGCCCGCTGCCGACCTCGACCCCCCGCTCCAGCGCCGCCAGACCCTGCCGGGTCCGCCCCGCGTGGACCAGCGCCACACCTAGCGCGGCCAGCACGTCCGCCTCCCGGTCGGCCGACTCCGCGCGCGCCGCGAGATCGCGGGCCCGGCGCAGATGGTCCAGGGCGATCCGCATGTCGCCCCAGTCCCGCTGCCAGATGCCGATCACCTGATGGGCGACGGAGGCGTGCAGCGGTGAGGGATCCGAGCCGAGTACTTCCTCTGCCCTCGCCAGCGCCTGGTTGGGGGCGGCGAACACCATCGGCAGAAGTTCGAGAACCGAGTCGCTTCCCGCTGTCACTCCATGGATGGTAGTGGCCCAGGTGGCAGGCCACACCGGTTTGGCGCTGTATCAATCACCGGCCCCGCGGCTCTGACTGACGACCGCCGCCTCAGTGGGAGGAAACGCCATGGCACCTCAGCGATTCCACGAGCAGTTCGACCAGATCCAGCGCTCCATGCCGGACGTCCCGCTGGCACTGGGACCCGACGACGCCTCGGAGTTCATCTATGAGAAGGGTGTCGTGCTCGCCCGCGACGGACGCGACGCGGTGCTCGTCGAGGAGACCGTCCGCACCCACTTCACCGAGGCGACCGGTCTGACCGGCGACCATGTGCGCCGGGACAGCCCCGAGACCAACCGCTCGGGCATCACCCGGATCAAGGTCGGCGACCCGGGCCACGGCGACCGGCGCGGCGACCGTGCCGTCACCCACGCCCTGCGCGCCATGAGCGAACGCGAGGGACGCGCCGGACACCGGCTGGTCAGCCGCAACCACGTGGTGTCGATCGCGGTCAACTCCTGCCCCGGCGACGAGCCCGTGCCCGCCGCGCTCAGCCAGGGCACCAACCCGGCCCCCGCGGAAACCGGGCATGACTCCGACACCGCCGTGGGCGTCCTCGTCGTCGACAACGGACTCACCCACGACCACAGCCTCGTCCCGCTGCTCGCCCACGTCGAGGGCGACCTGCACGGCACCGAGACCGACGGGGCCGGCAACCTCCTCCAGTACGTCGGCCACGGCACGTTCATCGCCGGTGTCCTCGCGGCCGTCGCGCCCAACACCGATATCACCGTCCGCAACACCCTCAACGACGCGGGCGCCATCCTGGAGTCCGAGCTCGGCGAGAAACTCTTCGAGGCCGTCGCCGACGGCTGGCCCGACCTCATCAGCCTCTCCGCGGGTACCTCCAACGGCCGCAGCGACGGACTGCTCGGCATGGACGCCTTCATGCAGGAACTGCGCGCCCACGGCACCCTGTTGATCGCCGCGGCCGGCAACAACGCCAGCGCCAGCCCCTTCTGGCCCGCCGCCTACGCCGACCTGCCCGAGTACCAGGACGTCGTCCTGTCGGTCGGCGCGCTGCGCGGCGACGGCGAGTTCGGCGCCTGCTTCAGCAACCACGGCTCCTGGGTGAAGGTCTACGCCCCCGGCGAGCGGCTCACCAGCGCCCTCACCGGCTTCGACGCGCCCGTGCCGTACCTCTACCAGCACTCCACGTACGAGGCCTGCAGGTTCGGCTTCACCTACGTGTGCACCTGCCAGTCCCCTTCCCACGTCGGCGTGTTGAGCGAGGACGGCACCCCGGCCAAGCCGGACCAGGTGATGTTCGAGGGGTACGCGCACTGGAGCGGCACCTCCTTCGCGACCCCGGTCGTGGCTGGCCTGGTCGCCGCCCACATGACCGCGAACAAGGAGACCGACCCGCGCGCCGCCCGGCAGCAACTGCTGGCCACGAACACGCAGTTCGCCGAAGTGCGCGGGGCGCACGTACCGGCGCTGCGGCCGGCCGGCTGGCGCCCGGTGCCGGTCGTGCAGCGCCCTGTCGGCGCATGAGGGCCGGAGTGGTCCCTTCCACGGCGTACGATGACTTGCCGTACACGAGGGGTGGGACCGTGGACCGTGCAGATGTCGGTGCGCTGGTCCAGTCCGCCGTCGACGGTGACGCGGCGGCCTGGAAGGCGCTCGTGGAGGGGCTGAGCCCACTGGTGTGGTCCGTCGTGCGCGCGCACCGGCTCTCCGACGCCGACGCGCACGAGGTGTACCAGACCGTGTGGTTCCGCTTCGCCCAGCACCTCGGGCGGATCCGCGAACCCGACAAGGCCAAGTCCTGGCTGGCGAGCACCGCGCGCCACGAGTGCCTGAAGGTGCTCAAGAGCTTAAGGCGGCTGACCGTCACGGACGATCCGCAGCTCCTGGACCGGATCAGCGAGGACCGTACGCCCGAGCAGTCGTTCATCGACTCCGAGGAGGCCGCCGCCCAGAGCGAGCGGGTCCGGTACCTGTGGCAGGAGTTCGAGGAACTCGGCGAGCGCTGCCGGCAGTTGCTGCGCATCCTGATGGCCTCGCCGAAGCCCGGCTACCAGGAGGTGTCCGCCGCACTGGGGATCGCGGTGGGCAGCATCGGACCACTGCGCCAGCGCTGCCTGCGGCGGTTGCGGGCGCGGCTCGAAGCCCGGGGGGCGGTATGAGCGACATGAACGACGATCAGGACGATCAGCACGCAGCCTTCGACGAAGAGGCGTCGCCGGACGAGGAGTTCGCGCTCGAACTGCTGGAGGAGGAGCTCCGGCAGGCAACGGCCATCCTGGACCCCGTACCGCCCGCCCTGCGGCAGATCGCCGTCGAGGCGTTCGCGCTGCACGACCTGGACAGCCGGATCGCCGAACTCGCCTTCGACTCGGTGGTGGACGCCCTTCCGGTGCGGGGAGCGACGGGGGCACCGCGGATGCTGACCTTCCACGCGGGTGAAGTGACGGTCGACGTCGAGCTCACCCCGCAGGGCCTCATGGGGCAGGTGCTGCCGCCTCAGTCGGCCCGGATCGAGGTGCTCAGCGGTCCCCAGGCCGGCTCGCCGCTCACCACCGACGACATGGGCCGCTTCATCCACGAGGCGTCGCCCGCCGGTCCCTTCGCCCTACGGCTGCGGACCGGCGAAGGAGTGATCGTCACCGACTGGCTCACCGTCTGAACCGCGCGTCGGGAGACTCCAGAGCGTCCACGAGAGCGGCGAGTGCCTGCGCGAGCCGGAGCAGCCCCGGCCCGGCGGGTCCGCCCGGTTCCGTCATGTAGGTGTCCCGCCGAATCTCCACCATCAGCGCACTCACCCGGGGCTCGCGGCCGTAGAACTCCAGCGGCACGTAGGTCCCACCGAACGGACTGTCCAGCCCGACGTCCCCGAACGCCTCGCGGGCCGCGGCGAGCAGCTCGGGCGGCGTGTGGAAGGAGTCGGTACCGAGGCAGACCGGCGGCCGTGGCCCCTCGCCGTGCAGCTCGTAGGGCAGCGGCGCGCTGGGATAGGAGTGCACGTCGATGACGACGGCACGCCCGGTGACGGCCAGCCGCTGGGCCACGGCGTCGGTCATCGCCCGGGCGTACGGCCGGAAGTAGCGCGCGAGGAGCGGCTCGGGGTCGGTGTCCGCGGGCCGCAGCTCCTCCCCGTGCGTGGTCCGCGTGTACACGGCCCCCATCCCCACGGCGAGCATCTCCTCCCGCTCGTCCGGAAACCGCTCGGGATCGACGACCAGTCGCGAGAGCCGGTTCACGAACCGCCACGGCGTCAGGTGGGCCCGGCGAGCCGCCTCCTCGGCGAGCCGAGCCGTGTGCGCGTCGACGATGTGATCGAGCTCCCGCTCCAGCGCGAAGTCGTCCAGCACGATCCCGGCCCGTACCTCGGCCGGTATCGCCCGCCCCGAGTGCGGCACATGGAGGATCACCGGCGACCGCTCGGCACCGGGCAACAGGTCGAACGAGGGCATACGGCTGCTCCCGGGGCGTTGTCAGTGGCGTGGTGCACCATCACAGCATGAACATCAGCAACCAGCGGGTGACCGGCCACTCGTTCCTCGAGGCGCTCTACCGCGACGGCTACTACCCCGACCGTGCGGTGGACCGGGGCAAGGAGATCCTGCTGCGGCTGTGCGAGCGGATCGAGGCGGACCGGCCCGCCGAACTGGCCGCGCTGTACGTGCTGACCCAGGCGGCCACCGAGGAGTTCAACGACCTGCAGGACGACGACTTCGACATCGAGACCGTGGCCCGCGAGGAGATAGCCGAGAACTTCTGGTTCGTGGCCGACGCCTACGGCTTCGCGGACGCCGACGTCGAGGAGCTCATCGCCACCCGGGACTGGTGAGCGTCACCCCCCGGCGGAGACGCCTCCGCCCCGGCCGGGCAGCTGCCGGTCGGGGCGGGGTCACGCAGCGGGCCCGGGTCAGCTCAGGGACGCCAGCGTCTCGTTCCACGTCGTCGACGGGCGCATGATCTTCGCGGCCTTGGCCGGGTCGGGCTGGTAGTAGCCGCCGATGTCGGCCGGCTTGCCCTGAACGGCGTTCAGCTCTTCGACGATCTTCTGCTCGTTCGCGGCGAGCGTCTCGGCGAGCGGGGCGAAGGCCTTCGCCAGGTCCGCGTCGTCGGTCTGCGCGGCCAGCTCCTGGGCCCAGTACAGGGACAGGTAGAAGTGGCTGCCGCGGTTGTCGATGCCGCCGACGCGACGGGTCGGGGACTTGTCCTCGTTGAGGAAGGTCGCCGTGGCGCGGTCGAGGGTGTCGGCGAGGACCTTCGCGCGGGAGTTGCCCGTGAAGTCGGCGTACTGCTCCAGGGACGGGACCAGCGCGAAGAACTCACCGAGGGAGTCCCAGCGCAGGTAGTCCTCCTTGACCAGCTGCTGGACGTGCTTCGGCGCGGAGCCGCCGGCGCCCGTCTCGAACAGGCCGCCGCCCGCCATCAGCGGGACGACCGACAGCATCTTGGCGCTGGTGCCCAGCTCCAGGATGGGGAAGAGGTCGGTCAGGTAGTCACGCAGGACGTTGCCCGTCACCGAGATCGTGTCCTCGCCGCGGCGGATGCGCTCCACCGACAGCTTGGTCGCCTCGACCGGGGCGAGGATCCGGATGTCCAGGCCCTCGGTGTCGTGCTCCGGCAGGTACGTGTTGACCTTGGCGATCAGGTTGGCGTCGTGCGCGCGAGTCTCGTCCAGCCAGAACACCGCCGGGTTGCCGGTCGCACGGGCGCGGGTGACGGCCAGCTTCACCCAGTCGCGGATCGGCGCGTCCTTGGTCTGGCAGGCGCGGAAGATGTCGCCGGCGGAGACCGTCTGCTCGATGACGGCGTTGCCGTTCTGGTCGACGAGGCGGACCGTGCCGGTGGTCCGGATCTCGAAGGTCTTGTCGTGCGAGCCGTACTCCTCGGCCTTCTGCGCCATGAGGCCGACGTTCGGGACGGAGCCCATGGTCGACGGGTCGTAGGCGCCGTTGGCACGGCAGTCCTCGATCACGGCCTGGTAGACACCGGCGTACGACGAGTCCGGCAGCACCGCGAGGGTGTCGGCCTCCTGCCCGTCCGGGCCCCACATGTGGCCGGAGGTGCGGATCATGGCCGGCATCGAGGCGTCCACGATCACGTCGGACGGCACGTGCAGGTTGGTGATGCCCTTGTCGGAGTCGACCATCGCCAGGGCCGGGCCCTCGGCGAGCTCGGCGTCGAAGGACGCCTTGATCTCGGCGCCCTCGGGCAGGGACTCCAGGCCCTTGTAGATGCCGCCCAGACCGTCGTTAGGGGTCAGGCCGGCCGCGGCGAGCGTCTGGCCGTACTGCGCGAAGGTCTTCGGGAAGAAGGCGCGCACCACGTGACCGAAGATGATCGGGTCGGAGACCTTCATCATCGTGGCCTTCAGGTGCACGGAGAACAGCACGTCCTCGGCCTTGGCGCGGGCGATCTGCGCGGTGAGGAACTCCCGCAGCGGGGCCACGTGCAGCACCGAGGCGTCGACGACCTCGCCCTCGAGAACCGGTACGGACTCGCGCAGCACGGTGGTGGAGCCGTCGTCGCCGACCAGCTCGATCCGCAGCGTGCCGGCCTCGGAGATCACGACGGACTTCTCGGTGGAGCGGAAGTCGTCCACGCCCATCGTCGCCACGTTGGTCTTGGACTCCGACGACCAGGCGCCCATGCGGTGCGGGTGGGTCTTGGCGTAGTTCTTGACCGAGGCGGGGGCGCGGCGGTCGGAGTTGCCCTCACGCAGGACCGGGTTCACGGCGGAACCCTTGATCTTGTCGTAGCGGGCCTGGATGTCCCGCTCCTCGTCCGTCTTCGGGTCGTCCGGGTAGTCCGGCAGCGCGTAGCCCTGGGCCTGAAGCTCGGCGACGGCGGCCTTGAGCTGCGGGATCGACGCCGAGACGTTCGGCAGCTTGATGATGTTGGCCTCGGGCGTCTTCGCCAGTTCGCCCAGCTCGTGCAGGGCGTCCGGGATCCGCTGGTCCTCGGTCAGGTACTCCGGGAACACGGCGATGATGCGCCCGGCCAGCGAGATGTCCCGCGTCTCCACGGAGACACCCGCCTGCGAGGCGTACGCCTGGACCACCGGCAGGAAGGAATACGTCGCCAGGGCCGGGGCCTCGTCAGTGTGCGTATAGATGATGGTCGAGTCAGTCACCGGGTGCTCCGCTCCACGTCTGCAACATTGCTCGACATCAAGATATCTCGTGATCCCGCCGGTCTCGACAGCGGTCCTCGCCTACTTCCGAAGATCCTGCACATCCCCCGAGGCAACCGAAGCGTCTGATCTTGTGGTCATGCACGTTGATCGCACTCATCCGACGGCCGGACCCCGACCACCCGGCCGCCCGAGGGAAAGCAGACCATGAGATATCGCACCAGAGTGACGGCCCCGGCGGCTCTCCTCGGCACCGTGGCGGCCCTGTCCGTGGCCTCCCCGGCGCACGCTGACCCGGAGACCGGCACCCCTGGCCCGGAGACCCTCGGGGATCCCGTCTTCCCGAGCCTCGGCAATGACGGCTACCGCGTCTCCGCCTACCACCTCGACCTCGCGTACGACGCCACGACCCGGCTCGTCGACGCGACGGCCACCCTGACGCTCACCACCACCCAGGAGCTGAGCCGCCTCTCCCTGGACGCGCTGGGCCTCGACGTGCACGAGGTGCTGCTCGACGGCGTCCCGGCCGCCCGGGAGCAGGCCGGCGAGAAGCTGCGGATCACCCCGGCCGTCCCGCTGGCCGCGCGGACCACGGCGACCGTGACCGTGACGTACACGGCGGACCCGCGTGCCGCCCTGGCCCACACCGCCTGGGTGCCCACCCCGGACGGCTTCGCCATCTGCCCCCAGCCCAATACGGCGCACACCGTCTTCCCGTGCAACGACCACCCCTCGGACAAGGCGGACTTCACCTTCCGCATCACCGTCCCGGCCGGTCTCAAGGGCGTCGCGAGCGGCCACCTGGTGAGCACCGAGGACATCGGCGACGGCCGGACCGCGTACTGCTACCGGTCCCGGGAGCCGATCGCCACCGAGATCGTGCAGATCACGGTCGGCGACTACGTGATCAAGGACCGGCAAGGGCCGCACGGACTCCCGCTCAGGGACGTCGTCCCGACCGCCCGGGCCACCGCCCTGGAGCCCGCCCTCGCCCTCACCCCGAACCTGGTGAGCTGGATCGAGCAGCGGCTCGGGGCCTTCCCGTTCGAGACGTACGGCCTGCTGCCGTGCAACAACGACGCCTCGAACGCCTTCGACTTCACGGGGCTGGAGACCCAGACCCTCACCCTGTACAAGCCGAACTTCCTGCTCCAGGCGGAGAAGAGCATCGGCTCGCACATGATGCACGAGCTGGTCCACTCCTACTTCGGCAACAGCGTGAGCCCGGCGACCTGGTCCGACCTGTGGCTCAACGAGGGCCACGCCGACTTCTACGGGCTGCTCTACCGCTACGAGCGCGGCTGGGCCGACTCCCTCGGTCTCACCACGATGGAAGCGCGGATGAAGGACACCTACGCGCGCGGCGACCAGTGGCGCAAGTCCTCGGGCCCGGTCGCCGCCCCGAACGAGGCCAACCTCTTCGACAGCCAGCGCTACCTGGGCGGCGTCCTCGTCCTGTACGCGCTGCGTCAGCAGGTCGGCGAGAGCGTCTTCAGCGCGATCGAGTCCACCTTCCTGGAGCGCTTCCGCAACGCCTCGGCGTCGACCGGCGACTACATCGCCGTCGCCTCGGAGGTCTCCGGCGCCGACCAGTCCGGCTTCCTGGGGGACTGGCTGTACGGCACCAAGACGCCGAGGATGCCCGGTCACCCGGACTGGACGGTGACGCCGGTCAGCTCCGCGCTGCGGCAGCCGCAGAACCGGACGGACGGCCACTGGCACGACAACTCGGCGACTCTCTAGGGGACTCAGTCGAGCCGGGCGGAGGGCACCTCGCCCGGCTCGATCACGGTCTCCGCGCCGCGCTGCTGCGGAATCGACACCGAGCCCTGCTGGAGGGCGACGGTCCGCGCGGGCGCCGGGATCCGGATGCCCTCGTGGCGGTAGCGCTTGTGCAGCTCCTTGATGAACTCGTGCTTGATCCGGAACTGGTCGCTGAACTCGCCGACGCCCAGGATGACCGTGAAGCCGATGCGGGAGTCGCCGAAGGTGTGGAAGCGGACCAGCGGTTCGTGCTCCGGGACCGCGCCCTCGATCTCCGTCATGACCTGGGTGACGACCTCGCAGGTGACCCGCTCGACGTGGTCGAGATCGCTGTCGTAGGCCACCCCGACCTGCACCAGGATCGTCAACTGCTGTTCGGGACGCATGAAGTTGGTCATGTTCGTCTTGGCGAGCTCGCCGTTGGGCACGACGATCAGGTTGTTGGAGAGCGCGCGGACCGTCGTCTGACGCCAGTTGATGTCTTCGACGTAGCCCTCCTCGCCGCTGGCCAGCCGGATGTAGTCGCCGGGCTGGACGGTCTTGGAGGCGAGGATGTGGATGCCTGCGAAGAGGTTGGCGAGGGTGTCCTGGAGGGCCAGCGCGACCGCGAGACCGCCGACGCCGAGGGCGGTGAGCATCGGCGCTATGGAGATGCCGAGGGTCTGCAGGACGACCAGGAAACCGATCGCCAGGACCAGCACCCTCGTGATGTTGACGAAGATCGTGGCCGAACCGGCGACCCCGGAGCGGGACGTGGTGACCGTCCGCACGAGCCCTGCGACCAGCCGGGCCGCCGCCACCGTGACGACGAAGATCAGCAGCACGGTCAGGACCTGGTTGACGGTGTGCTGGACCGCCTTGGTCAGCGGCATCGCCGCTGCCGCGGCGGCGATGCCGCCCGCGATCGCCGCCGAGGGCACCACGGTCCGCAGCGCGGCCACGAGGACGTCGTCGCCGCCCCACTTGGTGCGGTCCGCGTGCTTGCCCAGCCACTTGAGCAGCATGCGCAGCAGGAAAGCCGCCACCAGGCCCGCCACCACGGCGATGCCGGCGCCGACCATGTCGTCCATGGTGAGATCCCGTTGAAATGCCGTCACGTTGCCACCTGTTCGAAATTGCGGGATGTGCGATCGCGTCGGCCGTGTGAAGGTTCCGTGGCCGACGCGACCGCTCATCCTGCCGTATCCGACACAGGAGTTCGTACCGGGCAGGGCGACGGATCGCCGGGTTTCAGACGATCCCCTCGGCGAGTTCGGCCTGTTCCCGGTCGGCCACCACACCGTGGCAAGAAGCAGTTCATCGTGTCCACCGTCACCGGCGAGGACTGTGGCGGACAGAACAGCACCGTCACACAGGCCCCCCACGCCACAGCCGACGGGCTTGCTCCACCGCCCCAGGCTCCACGGACCCGGCTGAAAACGGCTCCCCGCTCGATCGCGGTCACCGCGCCGCAGGCGGTCGCATACGGACGGCCACCGGCGTCCGGGTACGGGCGCTGACCTTCCGTCAGAGCCGCCGGCCCGTGCGCGTACGGCTCACCGGTCGGTGAACGCCCTGGTGAGTGACGCCCAGTTCAGATCACCTTCAGCCGCACCAGCGCACCCAGCGTCAGTGCCCCCGGCACCAGCGGCACCCAGACCGTGATGATCCGGTAGGCGAGCACCACCGCCGTGGCCACGGCCACCGGGCCGCCGGCCGCCACCAGCGCCACCACGAGGGCCGCCTCCACCGAGCCGACCCCGCCCGGTGTGGGCACCAGCGCCACCGCGCAGGTCGCCGCCAGATACGCCACGGCCATGTGCGCCGGCGGCACCGACAGCCCCAGCGCCTGCCCCACCGCGGCCAGCCCGGCCGCCTGCAGCGCCGGGAAGGCGAGCGAACCGCCCCACAGCGCGAGCGCCCGCGAGGGGCGGGTGTGCACCGAGCGGGCCTCGCCCAGTGCGGTCCGCAGGAAGGAGCCCACGGCCGTCCGCACCCGGCGGACACCCGCGAGCACGCCCACGGCCACCACGAGCACCGCGCCCAGGCCCAGCAGCAGCGGACCCACCGCGGTGTCGGGCAGCAGCCCGTCGAGGCGCAGCGCGTCCGGGAAGGCGACGAACAGCACGGCCAGCAGGGTGAGCCGGCCGATCGACTCCGCCAGCAGATACAGGGCGAGCGCGGCCGAGGATCGGGCGAGCGAGACCCCGCACACGGTCATGAAGCGCAGATTGACCGCCCCCGCGCCGAGGCCCGTCGGCAACAGGTGGTTCGCCGCGCCCGCCGCGAACTGGGTCGCCAGCAGTCGCCGCCGGGGCAGCCGCTCCACCACCGCACCCTGCCGGGTGAAGGAGGCGGCCACCCAGGTCAGACAGGTGGCACCGGCCGCGGCGAGGAGCCACGGCCACTCGGCGTGCCGCAGATGGCCGAAGCCCTCCGCGAGTACGGACCGGTGCCGCACCGCCACGACGGTGACCAGCAGGAGCGGGACCAGACACAGGATCTGGCGGATACGGCGGACGGGGAGGCGCTGGAGAGGGCGTCCCTGGGGGAGTTCTACCGCTGTCACATCGGGAGAGGTTTTCCTCGCCGCGCCAACAGCGGGTTGCGGAAGCGGGGCCAGGGTCTTACGTACGGTCATCGAGTCCTTCGGTCGGGCGGTTGATGTTCGGACGTTGACCTCAATAACGCTCGAGGTTCTAAGTTCTCTCCCATGAGCATGGAGACCACAGCCTGGACACAGCTGCACAGTGTCATGAACGCCGAGCAGGAGCGCCGCCCGTTCGCCCGCGCGACGCTGCGCCGCATCGGCTCGTTCGCCCGCCCGCACCGTACCCGTATCGCCCGTTTCGTCGTACTCGGGGTGGCGACCGCGCTGCTCGCCGTCGCCACGCCCGTACTGGCCGGACACATCGTCGACGCGATCGTGTCGGGCGACGACGAGGGCAAGGTCGTACGCCTGGCCCTGCTCATCGCTCTCATCGCGGTCGCGGAGGCCGCCCTCGGCGTCCTCGGCAGACGGCTGTCGGCCGCGCTCGGGGAGGGACTCATCCTCGATCTGCGGACGGCTGTGTTCGATCATGTGCAGCGCATGCCGGTCGCGTTCTTCACACGCACTCGTACGGGAGCGCTGGTCTCCCGTCTCAACAACGACGTCATCGGCGCGCAGCGCGCCTTCAGCAACACCCTGTCAGGCGTGGTCAGCAACCTGGTCACCCTGCTGCTGACCCTTGTGGTGATGCTCACCCTGTCCTGGCAGATCACCCTGCTCGCGCTCGCGCTGCTCCCGGTGTTCGTGATCCCGGCCCGCCGCATGGGCAGCCGGATGGCCCGGATGCAGCGGGAGGCGGCCGCGCTGAACGCGGCCATGGGCACGAGGATGACCGAGCGGTTCTCCGCGCCCGGCGCCACCCTGGTCAAGCTCTTCGGCCGCCCCGAGCAGGAGTCCGAGGAGTTCGCGGCCCGGGCCCGCCGCGTGGCCGACATCGGCGTCCGGACCGCCACCGCCCAGTCGGTGTTCATCACCGCCCTGACCCTGGTCTCCTCGCTGGCTCTCGCCCTGGTCTACGGCCTCGGCGGCTGGTTCGCCCTGCGCGGCAGCCTGGAACCGGGCGCCGTGGTCTCCCTCGCGCTGCTCCTGACCCGCATGTACGCCCCGCTCACCGCCCTCGCCGGCGCCCGCGTCGAGGTCATGAGCGCACTGGTCAGCTTCGAGCGGGTCTTCGAGGTACTCGATCTGAAGCCGCTGATCGAGGACAAGCCCGGCGCCCGCGAGGTGCCCGAAGGACCGGTCGCCGTCGAGTTCTCGGACGTCCGCTTCGGCTACCCCTCCGCCGACAAGGTCTCCCTGGCCTCCCTGGAGGAGGTCGCCTCCCTCGATACCCGCGGCGGCGCCGAGGTCCTGCACGGCGTCTCCTTCCGCGCCGAACCCGGCCAGACCATCGCCCTCGTCGGCTCCTCCGGCGCCGGGAAGTCGACCGTCGCGCAACTGCTGCCGCGGCTCTACGACGTGGACGAGGGCGCCGTACGCATCGGCGGCGTCGACGTCCGCGACCTGACCGCCGGGTCCCTGCGGGCCAGCCTCGGCATGGTCACCCAGGACGGCCACCTCTTCCACGACACGGTCCGCGCGAATCTGCTGCTGGCCCGCCCGGAGGCGACCGAGGCCGAACTGTGGGACGCCCTGGGCCGCTCCCGCCTGGACGATCTCGTACGGTCCCTGCCGGACGGTCTCGACACCGTGGTCGGCGAGCGCGGCTACCGGCTCTCCGGCGGCGAGCGTCAGCGCATGACCATCGCCCGTCTCCTGCTGGCCCGCCAGCGTGTGGTCATCCTCGACGAGGCCACCGCCCACCTGGACAACACCTCGGAGGCCGCCGTCCAGGAGGCGCTCGCCGAGGCGCTGGAGGGCAGGACGGCGATCGTGATCGCTCACCGGCTGTCGACGGTCCGCGCGGCCGACCAGATCCTGGTGGTCGAGGACGGGCGGATCGTGGAACGGGGGACGCACGAGGAACTGCTCGCGCTCGACGGCCGGTACGCGGAGCTCTACCGGACCCAGTTCGCCTCGCACGACGGCGGGGTGACCGAGACCGTCGTGGCGTAGCCCGTCAGGCGATCTCAGGAGTCAGGGGACGAGCCGATGCTGGTGGCCGGCGCGCCATTCGGCCAGCAGGACGGTGGCGTCGTCGTCCAGGCGGCCGCAGTGGTGGTCCAGGACGGCGTGCATCAGCCGACGCAGGGTCTCGTGCAGGGTCTGGCGGCCGGAGTGGTGGCGGACGACGAAGTCGGCGAACCGCTCACGGCCGAACCGCCGCCCCTCGGCATCGCGGGCGTCGACGATCCCGTCGGTGTACAGCAGCAGCCGGTCGCCCGGCTCCAGCTGCTCACGGCTGACGACGACCGGCAGCCCAAGGCCCGCGCCCATCGGTCCGGCCGGCGGGCAGACGAGCTCGACGGTCCAGCGATTGTCCCGGACGACGAGCGGCAGCGGGTGACCGCGATTGATCCAGTTCAGATGCCCCGTGTCCAGATCGAGGTCGGCGAGGACGCCGGTGACGTAGCGGCTGGTCCCGAAGTGGGCTGCCAGCACGTCCTCGACGGCGTGGCTCGTCTCGGTGAGCGAGGCCCCCTGGCGGCGGGCGTTGCGGCAGGCGGCCACCGCCACGTTCGCGGTGATCCCCGCGGTCGTGTCGTGACCCATCGCGTCGAACACCGACAGATGGAGGACGCTGCCGCTCAGGGCGTAGTCGAAGGCGTCACCGCCCATCTCGTAGGCGGGCTCGCTCGCGGCACCGAGGGTCACGTCATGGCCGGCGAAGGCGGCGGGCGGCATCAGCTTCCACTGCATCTCCGCCGCCACGTTCATCGGCTCCGTACGCACCAGCCGGGCGAAGGAGTCACTGCAGGACCGCCGGCTGAGCAGGACCAGGGCCACCAGCGAGGCGAGGTCGCGCAGATCCTCCCGTACGGCCCCGTCGTCACCGTCCTCCGAGTCCGCCCGGAGCACCCCGATGCGCTCGACGCCGTCGGTCACCGGCACCCACCACCGCCGCCGGGACCGTGCCCCGCGCGGTGGCTCGGCGACGAGCGTCACCCGCTGGTAGGCCCGCCCGGGCAGGGTGCCGTCGATCCGCACCTCTTCCCCGCCCGCCGCCGCGTCGGGACCGCGGCCGGTGATCTGCCGCAGCAGCGTCTCGCGGATGTCGACGGCGAAGACGGCCACGTCGTACAACCCGGCGGCATCCGCATGGCCGGCGATGAGGCCGGGCAACTCCTCCAGCGTCACCGTGTGCGCGGCCTGCAGCAGCCGCCGCAGCATCCGCCCGGTGTCCCCGGTGTTCACCATGCCACCACCCCGGTCACGCGCTGGGAGGCCGACCGCGTACCCGCAGCCGGGCACCTGACTCCTGAGCCGCGGCCGTCACTGCCGAAGCCACAGCCCAGGAGCGTGTTGAGGACCGTCAGACCGAGGAGCCCGTGCCTGCCGTGGCCGTCGACGCCGGTTCCTGCCCCGTCACGGGAAACAGCAGTGCCGTGGCGACCCTCGCGTGCAGGGCGTCCAACGTCCGGATCTGCTGCCCCGCCCTGCGCAGCAACTCCTCCAGCCGGTCGGCGTCCAGACGTGAGTCCTGCGCCGACGCGGCGAGCAGCCCGCGCCACAGCGAGGCCTTGCCCTGCGCCCCCAGCCGCAGCGTTTCGAGCTCGACCAGCAGCGCGAGCCCGGAGCGGCGCAGCAGACGGCCGTTGGGCTTCATCCGCCCGGCCTTCTCGCCCAGCCACGCTCCGTACGTCTTGTAGCGCCTGACGGGGACGTCGAGGTCGGCAAGGAGACGTACCAGTGCCTGCCGGTCCTGCGAGATCTCCTTGCGCAGGCTCTCCAGGGTCTCGCCGTAGGCCGACCCGCGGTGCTCCTGAGCCATCCGGCGGGCGAGCTCGACACCCGCCGTCGCACCGGCCAGGTGGTCATTGAGATAGATCACCAGCCGCTTCTGCCGCGTCGGACCCTCGTGCGAGGTGCGTGCCGTCCTGTTCATGATTCCCCTCCGGCTGCCGGAGTCCTGTGATGGCCTCCGAGTGCCCCGGCCGGGCCGGTCAACCGCTCTGTCCGGGAAACCCCCGCGCAGACGGCGGCCGGGAGTGGAGCGTGCAGGCCGGCACGGCGGGCGCGGTCCCGGTGGCCAGTAGGGTCGTGCCGCGCACGGCGAGACTCAACAGTCCCACCGCCACCATGTGCACCTGAACCGCGCCGTGCGCCGGAGGCCGGTGCGACGGCCGCCAGGGGAGGGAACAGCAGCGGGGCCGCCATGGCGACGACCAGGTGCCGCATGACGCGCTGGGTGAACGGCTCGCCCCACACTTCGATCAGGTTTCATGTCCCACGGGCGTATGAGACTCTGCCCGCCCCGCGCGGGCCGGCGTACGACACGGTGTCGCCGTCCGTGGTGACGCAGGGCTCGCCGGGTGGACGGCGCCCCGACGGGGGTCTCCGCGAACGACGGGACCCCGGGGACGGCGGCGGGAAGGCCCGCGGGGCGCACGTCGGCCGACACGAACGGCGTGAGACGCACCCACGCCGAAAAGGGCCGGCCCGCTCGCCTTCGACGGAGAGACCGGCCGAGCGGCAGGGCGCCGACCCGTTGCCGCGCTACAGCAGGCGACAAGGCCCGGTGAACCCGAGTGGGTGTGCCGGGCCTTGCCGAACAGCGCGATCAGACGGGGCGGATGTTCTCCGCCTGCGGGCCCTTCTGGCCCTGGGTGACGTCGAACTCGACCTTCTGGCCTTCCTGCAGCTCGCGGAATCCCTGGGCGGCGATGTTCGAGTAGTGGGCGAAGACGTCGGGGCCTCCACCCTCCTGCTCGATGAAGCCGAAGCCCTTCTCGCTGTTGAACCACTTGACGGTGCCCTTGGCCACGACTGTCTCCTTCGAGGGAAACCGGGCCCGCACCCTGCGTGCCCGGAGGTGATCGCCCTGGTCCGGAGAGGCGCTGAAACGCAAGAACGCCCGTGATGGCGATCACGGGCGAACGGGACTTCGGAACCACGACTGCTGAGTCACGACGCTACACCCGGGGAGCGGCGGCCGCCATCAGGACGGGGCCGGTGTCGCGTACTTCGCGCCATCGGCCGCCTCCACCGCAGTCCTGACCGGACAGCCCTCGCCACCAGGCTGCGGGCCGCGTCGGGTGACGTCGCGGAGATGCGGGGAAGAAGTTGCGACAGCCGATGGGAGGTTGCTGTGGAGGGTGGAGATCTGGAACTGGGCGAGTTGCTGGCCGCTGCGGAAGCGGCCCCGCCCGGTGAGTCCGTCGACGTGGTCGCCCGCGACCTGCAGAAGCGGTTCGGTGCGCAGCGGGTGTCCTTCCTGTTCGTCGACCTCATCGGTCACCGGCTGGTACGGCTCGCCGCGACCGACGACGAGGTCCCGGACCAGGCCGAGCCGATCGACCTGCAGGGCAGTGTCTACGACAGCGTGCTGCGGAGTCAGCGCCAGCATGTGGAGCCGGCCGGCCAGGACGGACGGCGCGTCATCACGCCGGTCACCAACCGCGGCGACTGCATCGGCGTCCTGGAGGTGACCCTGCAGTCCGTGGACGACACCGTGCTGCGGCAGGTCCGCGACGCGGCACACACACTGGCCTACATCATCGTCACGGACGGGCGCTTCACCGACCTCTACCACCTGAGCCGGCGCACCACCGAGACCAGCCTGGCCGCGGAGATCCAGCACCAGCTGCTTCCCTCGGCCCCCTGCTGCGAGGCGGCCCAGTTCACCCTCGCCGCCGGGCTGGTCCCCGCCGACGACATCGGTGGCGACACGTACGACTACAGCCTCGACCGCGACACCCTGCACCTGTCCATCACCGACGCGATGGGCCACGACACGAACTCCGCACTGCTGGCCACCTTGTTGGTCGGCGCGCTGCGGCGGGCTCGCCGCAGTGGCTGCGACGCCCTCAAGCAGGCCCACCACGCCCATCAGGCCCTGCTGAGCCACAGCCGCGGGCTGGCCACCGGACAGTTGCTGTGCGTCGACCTCGAAACCGGCCTGTGCGAACTGGTCAACGCCGGCCATCCCTGGCCGCTGCGGTTGCGCGACGGCATCGTCGAAGAGGTCAAGCTCGCCGTCAACCTGCCGTTCGGTGTGGCGGCACCCGCCTCCTACCGCGTCCAGGAACTGCAACTGCGCCCGCGGGACCGCCTGATCCTCCTCACCGACGGCATGCAGGAGCGCGGTGCCGCGGCCGCCGACCTGACCTCGGTCATTCACGACACCCGCGCGCTGCACCCGCGAGAAGCCGTCCGGGCCTTGACCGGCGCGGTCCTCGATGCCTGCCACGGCAGCCTCAAGGACGACGCCACGGTCCTGGTCCTGGACTGGCACGGCGATCGCCGCCGACCGGTCGGGACCGGCCCCGGGGAGAGATCGGAGAGACAGGGCGGCTTGTAGGGGTACTCCGCCGCCCTCCGGCACGCTGTCGTCGCCTACTCTCCACCGGAAGGAGATACTGGGGAGCAAGACGGCAGGCGACCAGGGGTGACTGCGTGGACAGTTCAAGGGAGGCGGACGCGCCGACGGCATCGTCGGGCCCGCCCGGGAGCGCTCTACGCATGCTCCCGCTGAAGGACCGGCCCGGCTGGCGAGCGTCAGGCGAGATCAGCCTGCTCACCCGGCCGGCCTGGGAACAGACGCTGGATCATCTTGCCCGGAGCGACGAAGAGACGTGCCACTTGGAGCTTTCAGCCGTCACCTTCGTCGACGTCGCCGGTGTCTCCGCTTTGGCGATGACCGCCCAGGGCCTTCCGCAGGGGCGACGCATCGTGCTCGAAGAGCCGCCCGCCACCCTGCGGCGCGTTCTGGACATGTTCTGGCCGGACCTGCTTTCTGTCGAGGTGATGGGGCGATGACGGCTCCCAGCGTCGAACCGTTCGTGCACCCCGCCTTGTTCTACCGGGGCGAGCAGGAGTATCTGCACGGCACGGTGCCTTTCATCCGCGACGGCCTGAAGGCCGGGGAGCCGGTGGCGGTTGCCGTGCCGGGGCCGAACCTCGCCATGCTCAAGACCGCTCTGGGCGAGGACGTCGACCAGGTGAAGTTCCTCGACATGACCGAGGCGGGACGCAACCCGGGTCGGATCATCCCCAGGGTGCTGCGCGCCTTCGCGGACACCCATCGCCAGACGCGGGTGCGGATCATCGGTGAGCCGATCTGGGCCGGCCGCAGCGCCGTGGAGTACCCGGCATGCGTCCAGCACGAGGCACTGATCAACCCGGCGTTCCAAGGCCGGGACGTCACCATCCTGTGCCCGTACGACGCCGACCGCCTCGACGAACAGGTACTCACCGACGCGTACGCGACCCATCCCCTGATCATCTCCGGCGGCAGGGAAATGCCCAGCACCGCCTACGCCCCCGAGCGTGTGGTCGCACGCTACAACCAGCCCCTGGAGCAGCCGGCGGCGGCCGAGGAACTCGTCTTCCATGCCGACCAGTTGCCGAGCGCCCGGCACTTCGCGGTCGAACAGGCCGCGCGGTTCGGCCTTTCCGGCAGCTGCCTGGAGGACGTGGCCCTGATCGTGGCCGAGCTGACCACCAACAGCGTCGTGCACGGCGGGGGTTCCGGCGTCCTGCGGGTGTGGGCCGACGGGGGCCAAGTGGTGTGCGAGGTGCGCGACCAGGGGGACCTGGACGATCCGCTCGCCGGCCGTCGCCCGCCCGCACGGGACAAGCTCGGCGGCCGGGGCCTGCTGCTCGTGCACACCCTCGCCGACCTCGTACGCATCCACACCGGCCCCGAGGGAACAGCTGTTCGCTGTTACATCGGTCAGCACTGATCCCTTCCGTACCGGCACAGGCACCCGGCACGCGTGCTACGAGCCGATGCCACCACCCTGGGCGGTGCCCGGGCCGGTCCGTGAGAGGCGGACCATGGCGCGGTAGAGGGCGGTGGGCGCCGGTGCTTCGGGCAGCGCGGGGATCGGGGCCCCGGGGGCGGCGTACGAGCGGAGCACATGGCCGACGAGGCGGCGCCAGGTGTCGGGGGCCGCGTCGCCGGCGGCGGCGATGACGCCGGCGTTGGCCATTTGCAGGATGACGAGGTCCTCCGGGACGAAGTCCTCGCGCAGGTGGCCGCTGTCCTTGGCACGGGCGATGAGTTCGAGGAACGCGCTGTACGACTCGGCGCGCCGGGCCTCCAGCGCCCTGGCGGTGGGGAAGGTCATGGTCAGGACGTCGGCGAAGCCGCGGTCGGCGGCCTGCATGGCACAGACGGCCTGGACGTATCCGGTGAAGCCGTGCCAGGGATCGGGATCGGCGAGTGCCTCGGCGACAGCGGAGGCGTAGGCGTCCATGCGGTCGGCGAAGACCGCGTTGACGAGTTCCTCCCGGGTGGCGAAGCGGCGGGAGAGCGTGGCTTTGCCGACGCCCGCCTCGCGGGCGACCGAGGCCATGGAGACGCCGAGCCCTTCGGTGGCGTAGAGGCGGCGGGCGGCGGCCAGGATGCGGTCGCGGTTGCGCTCGGCGTCGGCGCGCAGTCCCGTGCCGGGCTGTCGGCCAGGCGTCTGGTCGGAAGGCGGGGAGGTCATGCCCCCACTCTATCCAAGTGGAACGGGTGGCCCACTTCTGCTGTACGGTGGACGGCAGAAGTGGACCGCCCGGCCCACTTAATTCAAGGGGTGCTGTCATGCGTGCTGTAACGCTGGAATCCGTCCCGTCGACCCCGGCCGTGACCGAGGTGGACACTCCTCGACCGGCGGCCGGGGAACTGTTGGTCAAGGTGGCCGCCGCCTCGTTGAACGGCATCGACATCGCTACCGCCGCCGGCTACACGCAGGCGTTCATGGAGCACCGGTTCCCACTGGTCCTCGGCCAGGATTTCGCGGGCGTCGTCGAGGCGCTCGGCGAGGGCGCGGAGGGTTTCGCCGTCGGTGACGCGGTCTTCGGTGTCGTGATGAAGCCGTTCCTGGGCGCCGGGTCGCTGGCCCAGTACGTCACCGTGCCCGCCGGACAC
Source organism: Streptomyces doebereineriae (assembly GCF_031845645.1). Taxonomy (NCBI): domain Bacteria; kingdom Bacillati; phylum Actinomycetota; class Actinomycetes; order Kitasatosporales; family Streptomycetaceae; genus Streptomyces; species Streptomyces doebereineriae. Next base: position 84,234 of record NZ_JAVREZ010000008.1, on the reverse strand, counting down.
GGCGTCGCCCGCATCCCCGCGGGCGTGACGGCGGAGGACGCGGGCGCGCTGGGCGTGGCCGGGGCGACCGCAGTGAGGAGCCTGGACGCGGTTGCCCTGGCCGAGGGCGAGACGGTGCTGATCTCGGGGGCCTCCGGCGGGGTGGGTGCACTGGCGGTGCAGCTCGCCGCCGACCGCGGCGCGAGGGTGATCGCGACCGCCCGCCCCGGCACGCAGACCGATTTCGTCACCGGGCTGACCGGCGCGGAGGTCCATGTCGTCGACTTCACCGGTGACGTGGAGGGCCAGGTCCGCGCGATCGCCCCTGACGGTGTGGACGCCGTGCTGCACCTGGCGGGCGACGGTGCGGCGCTGGCCGCTCTGCTGCGGCCGGGCGGACAGCTCGCCTCCGCCACCGGACTGACCCAGGACGACGTCAAGGGGCACGACGTCACCGTCCACACGATCATGGGCAGCCCCGACGCGCAGATCCTGACCTCCCTGGCCGAGCAGGTCGCCTCCGGTGCACTGAGGGTGCCGGTCACCGCCACCTACCCGATCGAGCAGGCCACGCAGGCGTTCGCCGCCTTCGCCGGCACTCCGGGCAAGATCGCCGTCTCCTGCTCCTGACCCCGCTCACCGGAAGAGGAACAACCATGCCCACTCTCGCCCTTGTCGGCGCCGGCTCCGGTATGGGCCTGGCCATCGCCCGCACCTTCGGCAGCCGCGGCTTCGACGTCGCCCTGATCTCCCGCACCAAGGAGAAGCTTCAGACACTGGTCGACCGGCTCGGCCAGGAAGGCATCACCGCCGCCGCGTTCCCCGCCGACGTACTGGACCGCGCCTCACTGACCGATGCGCTGGACGCGGCCAAGGCCCGTTTCGGCGGCGTCGACGTACTGGAGTATTCGCCGGCCCCGCACTCCCCGGTTCCCGGCGTCACCCTGGCCGCCCCCTCGGAGGCCACCGTGGACAACCTGCAGCCGCAGATCGAGTACGTGTTCTACGGCGCCGTCGCCGCCGCCCGTTCCGTCCTGCCCGCGATGCGGGAGGCGGGTGCCGGAACCCTGCTGTTCACCACCGGCGGTGGTTCGTTGGATCCCGTTCCCATGCTCGGCAACGTCAACGCCGCCTCGGCAGCCCTGCGCAACTGGGTCATCAACCTGGACAAGGAGCTGGCCGGCAGTGGTGTGCACGCCGCACACGTGGCGATCAACGTCTGGATCGGCGACGGCGGACCGGAGGGCTTCCCGACGGCCACACCCGAGCAGATCGCCCCCCTGTACTGGGACCTGCACGAAAGCCGCGACCGCTCCGAGGCCGTCTTCAACGCCTGACTAGCCGACCCGGCCTACCTCCACCCACTGACCCCCATGGCGAGGAAACCCTCTGATGCGTATCACCGTCTTCGGCGCGACCGGCGGCATCGGCCGCCTCGTCGTCCAGCGGCTCCTGTACGACGGCCACCAGGTCACCGCCCTGGTCCGCACCCCCGCCAAGCTCGCTCTGACCCACTCCCATCTCACGGTCGTCACCGGGCAGTTGTCCGACCGCCAAGCCGTCGAGCAGGCCGTCGGCGGCGCCGACGCGGTGATCAGCGCCCTCGGCCCCTCCCTGAAACGGTCCACGACCGGCACCCGGGTGACCGACGGAACCCGCACCATCGTGCAGGCCATGGAGGCGCAGAAGGTCACCCGCTTCATCGGTCTGGCCACACCCTCACTGGCCGATCCGCAGGACAAGCCGCACTGGAAGCACAAGGTGCTGCCCGTCGCGGCAGGGCTGATGTTCCCCAACGCACTGGCCGAACTGAAGGGCATGACCGAGGCCGTCACCACCTCGCACCTTGACTACACGATCGCCCGCATCACCAACCCCACCGACAAGCCCGCCACCGGCCGCATCCGCTCCGGCTTCCTCGGCCACGACAAGGTCGCCTCCGCCATGAGCCGCGCCGACATCGCCGCGTTCCTCGTCGCCCAGCTCACCGACGACCGCTACCGGCGGGCCATGCCCGCCATCAGCAACTGAAGCCAGGACCTCGTCATGACCTTCGAACTCGGCGTCTACTCCTTCGGCAACACCCCGCGCCTGCCCGACGGCAGCCGCGGCCCCACCGCCCAGGCCCAGCGCGATGTGCTGGAGGCCATCAAGCTCGCCGACGAGGTGGGGCTCGACTTCTTCGGGGTGGGCGAGCACCACATGCGGGCGATGCCGCTGTCCTCGCCCACCTCCGTGGTCAACGCCGCCGCGGTCACCACCCACCGGATCAAGCTCGGCACCGCGGTCACCGTCCTGTCCACCGACGACCCGATCCGGGTCTTCCAGCAGCTCGCCACCGCCGCGTCTCTCGCCCCCGGACGCGTCGAACTGGTCGCCGGACGCGGCTCGTCCACGATCACCTTCCCGCTGTTCGACCACGACGAGCACGACTACGACATGCTGTACGCCTCCAAACTCGACCTGCTGATGGCCGTCAACGCCGGTGAGAACGTCACCTGGCACGGCCCCCACCGCAGACGGCCGCTGCAGAACGTCACCGTCTTCCCCCGCCCCGAGCAGCCGCTGAAGATCTGGCTGGGCACCGGCGGCAGTCCGGACTCGGTCCGCCGCGCCGTCGAGCTCGGGCTGCCGATGTTCCTCGGCATCCTCGGCGGCACCCCCGAGCACTGGGCGCGGTACGGGCACGCCTACCGCGCCGCCTGGGCCCAGGCCGGTCACCCCGCGGAGCAGGCCGACATCGCGGTCGCCGTGCACGGATTCGTCGCCGAGTCCGACGCCCGGGCCCGGTCGGTCTACCTGGAGCACGAGCACCGCATGATGGCCGAGGGCATGGCCGAGCTGGGCCGCCCCGCCCCCTCGCGTGCCGACCGCGCCGCCACCTACGGCCCCGGCGGCATGGTCTTCGTCGGCAGCCCCGACGAGATCACCGACCGCATCCTCCACCTGCACGGGCTGCTCGGGCACAGCCGCCAGATCCTGCAGATGGACGTCGGCGGCATGCCTCAGCGCGAGTTCCTGCACGGCATCGAGCTGCTCGGCACGAAAGTGCTCCCGCGGATCCGCGCCGAGCTGGCGACATCATGAGCGATCGACCGATGGGGGGCGTTCAGGCCGCGGTGACACGGGAGTTGACCCGCCGCATCCAGTCCCGGTCGGTGTGCCACATGGGGTGGTGCGGGGCCGCGTTGGAGGTCAGGACGACGCCCTGGAAACCCGCGGCGAGGCAGCGGTCGACGACGAACTCGGCGATGTCCTTGCCGACGGCGTCCTCCTCGAAGCGCGTCAGCAGCGGGGTGTAGCCCACGACGCCTTCGCCGAGGACGGCGGGGACGGCACGGCGACGGGCGAACTCGGCGACGGAGTCGACCCACCCGGCGAGCGTGTCCCGCATGGCCTGCCGGTGCGCCGGATAGTTCTCGTAGAGCCACAGGTCCCAGCGGTCGGGGTCGACCCAGTCGTGTGCGTAGAACAGTTCGCGCGGGATTCCGGTCGCGGCCAGCCGCCAGGGCTCGTCGGGCTGGTAGTCGGCGAAGGAGGGTGCGTCGGGGCGCAGCATGGCGGCCAGTTCGGGGGTGGGCCAGGTGGCCGTCTCGGGGGCCGCTTCGGTCCCGTGGCCGAGTCCGACCGCCTCGTAGAGCGCGCCGAGCACGCCGTAGACGTAGAAGTGGAAGTGGGCGATCTGGGCCTGCTCCGGCAGGTCGTCGAGCTCGCCGGGCCAGGGCTCGCCCAGTGAGTAGGTGACGGGGACGTCGGGGTGGCGTGCCTGCAGCAGCTTCACCGCGCGTTCGAGGGGGCCGCGCAGCCGGGCGTAGTGGCCGGGGGTGCCGTCCGCCGGTACCAGGTCGCAGTTGTCGACCTCGTTGTGCACTTCGACGTAGGCGACGTGGTCGGCCAGCCCGCGCTCGGTGAGGAAGTCGAGAAGTCCGGCGAGGGCTTCGGCCACCGCCTCGGCGCGGTCCGGGCCGGGCACCTCGGCCAAGGCGCGGTGCCAGGCGTCGGTGTCGGCGAAGCTGGGGGACTGCTGGTACTCCCAGGAGGACACGATCACCTTGCAGTCGTGGCGGGCGGCGGCCTCGAACAGCTCGACGAGCCGCCGGCGGCCGTCCAGCGGGTAGCCGCCGCGCACGTCGTACCAGCGGGTGCGCTGTCCGAACTGCTCGCCCAGGCCGCGGACCTGGAGGGACTCCGGGTCGGCGACGCGTCCGGAGAACAGCAGGAAGGGCATGGCGCAGATGCGCACCGTGTTGAAGCCGCGGTCCACCGTCTCGGCGAAGGCGCGGTCGAGGTCGGCGAAGGGCTCGCCGGGTCCTGCCTGTGTGTACCAGCTGAAGTCCCACAAGGTGATGGCGAGTCGGCCCGTGGTCTCGCTCGCGCCGGCTTGCTGCTGTGCGGTGGTCATGAGGTCACCCGTCGTTCGTGTGCGGTAGGACGCCGTCGGCAACTCGACGGCACCACGCTAGCTCAATTCATTATTTATGAATAATCCTTGACGAGGGTAACGGGGTTGTCCAGGCTGTGGGGCGGACGAACACGTATGCGCATCGAGGAGCCGCCTGTCATGACCGAATCCACCCACTTGTCCCGGCGCACCGTCGTCACGGCACTCGGGGCGGCCACCGTCGTCGCCCTGCCGGCCTGGCCGCAGACGGCGCGAGCGGCAGACGGCACCGCCACGGCCGCCGCGAACGGCCCGGTTCTCGACTCCCACCCCGCCACCGAGCCGTCCGGCACCCATGTGCGCGACGTCGGCGGCACCAACGTCGTCTTCCAGTACGGCACGGTGCTTCCGGCCTTCGACGGCTGGCGCACCCACGAGCCCACCCGCGACTACCTGTCCCTGGACAAGCGGTGGCGTTTCCGCTTCGACCCCGCGGACCAGGGACTCGGCGAGACCTGGCAGTCCCCGCGCCACGACGACCGGGCCTGGGACCTCATCGACGTCCCGGCGGCCTGGGACCTGCTGAACACCCCCGGATTCGGCTCGCAGACCGCCCCCTTCGGCCAGGGCACGGCGTTCAGCGACGGCTACGCCTGGTACCGCACGACCGTCGACGTGCCCGCGTCCTGGCGTGCCCGGCACGTGCGCATCGCCTTCCTCGCCGCCGGCTACAGCGCCGAGGTCTGGCTCGACGGCAAGCACCTCGGCAAGCACGAGGGCGCCAACTCGCCCTTCGCGCTCCCGTTGGCGGGGGCGCTGCGGCCGGGAACCCGCCAGACGATCGCCGTGCGCGTCTTTCGCCGGGCGAGCTACACCGACTACACGGCCTCGACGCCGCAGCCCGTCACCGACGACCACGAGCTGCCCTACAAGCCCGTCGACTACTGGCCCTACGCGGGTCTGACCCGGTCGGCCTGGATCGAGGCGGTCCCGCAGGTCACCGTCGCCAAACTGCTCGTGGCCGCCGCGAACGGGCGCCTTACGGCACACGCGGTCGTCGAGAACCACGGCGACTCGGACTTCGACGGCCGGATCACCCTGGACCCCGGACGGGGGAGCGGCGGCCGGCCCACGGTGGTCGCGGCCCGGATCGCCGCCCGGTCGGCGGGAGTCGTACGGGTCGTGGTCCGCATCCCCGGCGCGCCCCGCTGGAGCCCGGCCGCGCCGCACACGCTCACCGCCCGCGCCACCCTGACCGCCGGGAGGTCCTCGGGCCCACGGGTGGACACGCTGTCCACCGTGTACGGCGTACGCGAACTGAGCATCGCCGACGCCCAGTTGCGCCTGAACGACAAGCCGCTGTTTCTCAAGGGCCTCAACTGGCACGAGGAGACGGCCGCGCACGGCAGGGCGATGACGTCGGCCGAGTACGACCGGGAACTGGGCCATGTGACGGCGGTGGGCGCCAACTTCATCCGCAACTGCGTCTACAACCGCCACCCCTACGTCTACGACTGGGCGGATGCGCACGGGGTGCTGGTGATGGACGACATCGACACCATGTGGCTCAACACCGCCCAGGAGAAGCTCCAGACCGAGCGCTACGGCCTCGCCCGCGCCCTGGCCCTGACCATGGCGTGGAACCAGCACAACCACCCCTCGGTGATCCTTTGGGGGCTGCAGAACGAGTCGGAGATCGACGCGGACGGCGCACCCGTCTACCGGGCCTGGCTCGCCGACCTCAAGGCGGCCGTCAAGGCGGTCGACCTCACCGCCCGCCCGGTGACCTGGGCCTCCAACACGAGCAACGACCCCGCCTTCGACCTCGCCGACGTGATCGGGTTCAACGAGTACTTCGGCTACTTCTACGGCAAGGACGCCGACCTCGGCCCCACGCTGGACGCCGTGCACGCGAAGTATCCCGGCAAGCCGATCCTGATCACCGAGAACGGCACCTGGTCCGTGGCCGGCACCCACGGCCCCGACACCACGCAGGGCACGGAGGAGTGGCAGGCGGCGAGCTTCACCGCGCACTGGGCCCAGGTGACCGCGCGCAGCGCATTCGTCGCCGGTTTCACCTACTGGGTCCTCAAGGACTACAAGGAGCGGGCCGGGTACAACCAGGACTACAACGGGATCTCCGTGATGGGCCTGCTGACGTTCGCGGAGGAGCGGCCCAAGCTGGTCTACGACGCCTTCCGGAAGGCGGCCGTGCCGGGCGGCGAGTGAGCGTCGAACAACTGAGGAAGGGGAGGGGCGGACCGCCCCTCCCCTTCCTGCCATGGAGCTCTCAGCCCTTTACGCTGCCCTCGGTCAAGCCGCTGCGCCAGAAGCGCTGCAGGGCGACCATGGCGATCATCAGAGGGACGACGGAGACGAAGGCACCTCCGACGGTCAGTTGGTAGAGCTGCGGTTGGCGGTCGGCGAAGGACTGCCACGACGTCAGACCCAGGGTGATCGGGTACAGCTTGGAGTCGGACAGCATGACCAGCGGCAGGAAGTAGTTGTTCCAGATGCCGACGAACTGGAAAAGGAAGATCGTCACCAGGGCGGGGGTCATGATGCGCAGAACAACGACCGTGAAGATGCGGATCTCTCCCGCGCCGTCGATGCGGGCTGCCTCCAGCAGCTCGTCCGGTATGGATGCCGCGGCGTAGATCCGGCACAGGTACACGCCGAAGGGGCTGACGAAGCTCGGCAGCAGTACGGCCCAGTAGGTGTTGGCCAGGCCTGCCTTGCTGAACAGCAGGTACATGGGCAGCGCCAGCGCCGTGGCAGGGATCAGGACGCCACCCAGCACGATGTTGAAGATCGTGTCGCGGCCGGCGAAGGAGAACTTGGCCAGCGCGTAGCCGGACATCGCGGCCAGAAGCGTCGCCACGGCTGCGCCGACGCCCGCGTACAGCAGGCTGTTGGCGGCCCAGCGCAGGTAGATCGCATCGTCGTAGGTGACCACCTGGCGCAGATTGCTCAGGAACTGGGGATGGGAGAACCACAACCCGAAGCTGCCGAACAGGTCGCCGGTGGACTTGGTGGACGCCACGACCAGCCAGTACACCGGGAGCAGGAAGTACCCGGCGGCCGCCACCAGCAGGCCGGTGACCAGGATGCGACTGCGTGTGGTGACCCCGGTGATGCCGCCGCGCGGCGCCGTGCCGTCGTCGGAAGCCGGCGTCCCGCCCCGTGGCGGGACGGTGCGGGCCGGTGTCTGGAGACTCACGCGTCCCCACCTCTCTTGTTGATCAGCCGCAGGAAACCGAAGGAGAGCGCGAACGCGGCGAGCGCGAGCAGCACTGCCTCGGCGGCGGCGAGGTGGTAGTTGTCGTTGGTGAACGCCTCGTTGTAGGCGCTGAGGTTGGGGGTGTAGGCGCTGTCGATACTCGAGGAGACGGGCTTGAGCACCAGCGGTTCTGCGAACAGTTGCAGCGTGCCGATGATGGTGAAGACCGTGGTGAGGATCAGCGCCGGGCGCAGCAGCGGCAGTTTGACGTGGCGGACCGTGTGCCACGCACTGGCGCCGTCGATGCGGGCGGCCTCGTACAGTTCCGCGGGGATGGTACGCAACTGGGCGACGAGAACCAGCACGTTGTAGCCGGCGAACTCCCACGTGACGATGTTCGCGATGGACCACAGAACCGTGTTCCCGCCCAGCAGGTCGACCGACAACCCCAGGTGGCGCATGCCGTCCACGAGAGGGCTGACTCCCGGAACGTACAAGAACCCCCACAGGATGGACGCGATGACCCCTGGAACGCCGTAGGGCAGGAAGAAGGCGGCGCGGAAGAACCGCACGCCCCTGGCCGAGGCGCTGTCCAGCAGCAGCGCGAGTCCGGCGGACAACGCGACCATCACCGGTACCTGGACGGCCGCGAACAGCAGTACGCGACCGGTGCTGCGCACAAAGGCGTGATCGGACAACGCGTCGGCGTAGTTGCCGAGCCCCACGAAGACGGTACGGCTGCCGCCGAGCCCCAGGGCTCCGGTGTGCTCGACATCCATGACGCTCTGGTAGACGGCGTAGCCGATGGGGAGGGCGACGGTCAGTAGGAACAGCAGGAGGAACGGCGCGACGAAGACGACGGGCGTCAGATTTCTGCGGCGACGGGGCGCTCGGGTGGGCATCAGGGTTCTTTCTGGAGTCCGGAGGGGAGAACGGCGGCGGCCGTGTCGCGCCCTCCGGAGGCGGTCACTGGCCGGTGGAAACCTTCAGACCCTTCCTCTTCAGGTCCTCGACGGTCTGCTTCTGCGCCTGCTGGACCGCGGAGACGAACGTGCCCTTGCCGGCCAGGGCGGCCTGGAAGCCGTCGTTGAGGTGCTGGTAGGTGGCGTCGATCGTGGGTATCCACTTCCACGAGTTGTCGATGCTCTTGTCCGCCTCGGCGAAGACCTCGTTGTACTTCTGGCCTCCGAAGAACGATGACGGCTTGTCCAGCGAGGAACCCTTGTACCCGTCGGCGGCCGCGGGCCAGCCGTAGCCGCCCTGCAGCAGCAGGTCGACGCTCGTGGGGTCGGTGTTGAGCCATTCGGCGAACTTCAGGGCCTCGGGGATGTGCCCCGCGCCCTTGAGGACAGCCGTGGAGGATCCGCCCCAGTTCGCGGAGACCTTCGACCCCTTCGTCCACTGCGGCATGGGTGCGACTGCCCATTTGCCGGCGGTCTGAGGAGCGTTTCCGCTGATGATCGCGTCGCCCCACTGGGCACTGACCCACGAGGTGATGGCACCGCTCTGCAGGTCCTTGTACCAGCCGTTGGCGAAGTCGGGTTCGGTCTTGATCACTTTCTTGCTGCGCAGGTCGTCCCAGAAGGCGGCGACCTTGAGGGTCTGCGGCGAGTTGATGTTCACCGTCCAGGTGTCGCCGTTCACGCCGAACCACTTGGCGCCGGCCTGCCAGGCGAGGGCGGTGAACCAGGCGGAGTTGCCGGCCGGGAAGGTGCTGATGTAGGCCTTCGGGTCGGCGTTGTGGATCTTCTGCGCGGCCTGGGCGAACTCGTCCCAGGTGGCGGGCGGCGCGATGCCCCACTTCTTGAACAGGTCGGAGCGGTAGAACAGGCCCATCGGACCGGAGGCCTGGGGGATCGCGTAGACAGCCTTGTCGAAGACTCCCTGCTGCCACTGCCAGTCCACGAACTTCGACCGGTCCTTGTCCGCGCCGTACTGGGACAGGTTCACCAGGCCGTTCTCCAGGAGGAACGAGGGGATCTCCTGGTATTCCACCTGTGCCAGGTCGGGCGCGTTGCCGCTCTTGAGCGCGGCGCGCATCTTGGCGTAGCCGCCGCTGCTGCCCGCCGGGATCTTCTCCAGTTTGACGTGGATGTCCGGGTGCGTGGCGTTCCACTTGTCGACGGCCTTGTCGACACCGGGAACCCACGACCAGAAGCGCAGGTCGACCTTCTGGCCGGGCTTGACAGGTTTCTGGACCGCGGGGTCCTTCGAACCGGTCGAACCCCCACAGGCGGAGATGAGCAGGGAGGCGGCGGCAAGGGTCACTGCGAGTGCGCCCCGGCTTCGGCGGCGGGGTGTGGTGCGGCTCATGGGGAGGAGGTCCTTCCTAGCTTCGTACTGAAGGTGCCTGTTGCATGCCGGTCAGTTTCGGAGCGGTGTCATCGCCCCGTCAAGATATATTCATAATTAATTGAAACAGCTATGGTGGGTGCGTAGACAGCCACGAGGGGAGACACACGCGATGACGGAATGCCGCAGGATGAGCGGACGCGTGGCGGTGATCACCGGCGCCGCTCACGGGATCGGCGCGGCCACGGCTCACAGGCTCGCGGCCGAGGGGGCCCTGGTGGTGGTCACGGACGTGGACGACACCGCGGGCAAGGACGTCGCGGCCGCCATCACCGACCAGGGAGGCCGCGCGGAGTACGTACGCTGCGACGTCACCTCGGCCGCCGACTGGGAGCACCTGGCCCGCCACGTCGAGCAGCACCACGGACGGCTGGACGTGCTGCACAGCAACGCCTTCGCCCAGCTCAACAAGCCCGCCGACGAACTGAGCGAGGCCGAGTGGGACGGTCAGATGGCCGTGCTCCTCAAGCCCGCCTGGCGGGCGATGAAGACATTCGCGGCCATGCTGCGCGAAGCTCGGGGCTCCGTCGTGCTGACCTCCTCGGTGCACGCGGTCATCGGGCTGCCGGGCCATGCCGCCTACGCCGCCGCGAAGGGCGCACTGTGCTCGCTGGGACGGCAGTTGGCCGTCGAGTACGGTCCTGACATCCGGGTCAACACCGTGTTGCCCGGGCCCATCCTCACCGCCGCCTGGGACGGCATCCCCGAGCCGGACCGGGAACGCAGCGTGGCGGCCACCGCGGCCCGGCGGTTCGGGCAGCCGGAGGAGGTGGCGGCCGCCGTCGCCTTCCTGGCATCGGCGGACGCCTCCTATGTGACCGGAGCCGGCCTGGTGGTCGATGGAGGATGGAGCGTCATGAAGGAGTCCTCGTGAGCAGTGCGCACAGCACTTCAGGACCGATACGGAAACGGAGCACGTGGTGACCCATCCCCCCAAGGGGCTGCACGGCCAGGCCGTGGAGGAGCTGGGCCGACGCATCATCCGCGGCGACTACCCCCCGGGCTCCGTGGTGGACCCGGTCAGGTTCGAGACGGAACTCGGCGTCAGCAAGACAGTGGTCCGCGAGGCCATGCGCGTACTGGCCTCCAAGGGCCTGCTCGAGTCGAAGCAGAAGCGCGGTACGACCATCCGGCCCCGCGCCGACTGGAACCTGCTCGACAGCGACCTGCTGCGCTGGCAGGGCAGCAGCGCTCCGACCGACGGCTTCCTGGAGGACCTCGCCGAGGTCCGCGCGATCGTCGAACCCGCCGGAGCCCGCCTCGCCGCGACCCGACGTACCTCCGCCGACCTGGACGCGATGCGGCAGGCGCTCGACGCCATGGCCGCGGCCGGCGCGGACGCGGACGCGATGGTCGAGGCGGACCTGGCCTTCCACCGTGCGCTGCTGGAGTCCGCGCACAACGAACTGCTCAGCCGGATGGAGGTCGTGATCGAGGCCGGCCTGCGCATCCGTGACCGGATCGTGCACGGCGCCCGGCACTTCTCCGACTCCATCCCCGTGCACCAGGAACTGCTGGACGCGGTCGAAGCAGGCGATCCGGACGCCGCCGTGGCCGCCGTCGAGTCCCTCCTGGCCCAGGCCTCCGACGACCTGGCGGCCGTACGGGCCCGCGACGACCACGAGGACGTGGCGACCCATACGCTGCCGAAGGAACTTCCTTGAAGATAACCGGACTTGAGACGTTCCTCGTGGCTCCGCGCTGGCTGTTCCTGCGCGTCGCCACCGACGAGGGTGTCACCGGCTGGGGCGAGCCCCTGATCGAGGGCCGCGCCGAGACCGTACGCGCCGCGGTGCACGAACTGGCCGACTATCTCGTCGGCCGGGACCCGCTGCGCATCGAGGATCACTGGCAGGTGCTCACCAAGGGCGGCTTCTACCGGGGTGGCCCCATCCTCTCCAGCGCCGTCGCCGGCATCGACCAGGCCCTGTGGGACATCGCCGGCAAGACCTACGGCGTCCCGGTCCACCGCCTCCTCGGCGGCCCCGTACGCGACCGCGTCCGGATGTACGCCTGGATCGGCGGAGACCGCCCCAGCGATGTCGCGGAACTGGCCGAGGAACAGATGAAGGCGGGCTTCACCGCCGTGAAGATGAACGCCTCCGCCGAACTCGCCCCGATCGACACCCCGGCCCGCACCGCCGAGGTCGTCGAGCGCGTCGCGGCCGTCCGCGAAGTGCTGGGCGACGAGCGGGACGTAGCCGTCGACTTCCACGGCCGGGCCTCCACCGCCATGTCACGCCGTCTGCTGCCCCTGCTCGAACCCCTGCACCCGCTGTTCGTCGAGGAGCCGGTCGCACCGGAACACTCCGGCCATCTGCGCAGCCTGGTGGAGTCCACGAGCATTCCGCTCGCCACCGGCGAACGCCTGTACTCCCGCTGGGACTTCCGTGAGGTCATGACCAGCGGTATCGCCGTGGCCCAACCCGACCTGTCGCACGCCGGCGGCATCTCCGAGGTTCGCCGCATCGCGGCCATGGCCGAGACGTACGACGTCGCCCTGGCCCCCCACTGCCCCCTCGGCCCGATCGCCCTGGCCGCAAGCCTCCAGATCGCCTTCTCCGTGCCGAACTTCCTCATCCAGGAACAAAGCATGGGCATCCACTACAACCAGCAGTGCGACCTGCTGGAGTACGTGATGGACCCCGAACCCTTCCGCTTCCAGGACGGATACGCCGTCGCCGGCTCCCGCCCCGGCCTGGGCGTCGACATCGACGAAAACGCGGTACGCCGGGCCGCCGAGACCGGACACCGCTGGCGCAACCCCGTGTGGCGGGGAGCAGACGGGGCGTTCACCGAGTGGTGAGCACCCTCAGGCCCCCGCACCCCGAACCCAAGGAGAGCCCGCTCCCATGAACCTGGTGGAATCGCTCGGCGCCCAGCGCCTGTTGGCGATCGTACGCGGCAAGGATCCCGCCGCCGCCCTGCGCACCGTATGCACCCTCGCCGAGGAGGGCGTCACGGCCGTCGAGGTCTCGCTGACCACCGCCGACGCCCTGACCGTCATCAGGCAGGCCCGCGCCGAACTCGGCCCCGACGCACTCCTCGGCGCCGGAACCGTGCGCACGGCCGAGGACGCCGCACGCGCCGTGGACGCCGGCGCGTCCTACCTCGTCACCCCTGCACTGGTCGACGGGCCGGCGTCGTACGGCGTACCCGTGCTGATGGGGGCCCTGACCCCGAGCGAGATCGAACAGGCCCTCGCACGGGGCGCCGACGCGATCAAACTCTTCCCCGGCTCGCTCGGCGGGCCCGGCTATCTGCGCGCTCTGCGGGATCCCTTCCCCGAGGTGCCCTTCGTTCCCGTCGGCGGAGTGGACGCGCAGGCCGCACGCGACTACCTGGACCGGGGTGCCCTCGCCGTGGGCGTCGGCTCACCCCTCGTGGGAGACGCGGCCGACGGTGGCGACCTCGCCGGACTCCGCGCCCGGGCGGCCGAGTTCCGCGAGGTGGCCGCGGGGGAGACGACATGACGACCCCCGCCGCACCCGAGGTCGTGACCTTCGGCGAGACCATGGCCGCACTTCGGGCCCAAGGCGCGCTGCGGCTCGGCGGCGGCCTCGGCCTGTCCGTCGCGGGAGCCGAGTCCAACGTCGCCATCGGCCTCGCCCGGCTCGGACACCGAGTGCGCTGGGCGGGCCGGGTCGGCGCGGACGAACTCGGCGCGCTGGTCCTGCGCACCCTGCGCGCCGAGGGCGTCGACATCGACCACGCGGCCACCGACGACACCGACCGGCCCACGGGCCTGCTGCTCACCGAACCCCGCCTGGGCACCCTGACCCGCGTCAGCTACTACCGCGCGGGTTCCGCCGGTTCGGCGGTCTCGCCGGCCGACGTGCTGCCGGCCCTGACCTCCGGCGCCCGCATCCTGCATCTGACCGGCATCACACCGGCGCTCAGCCCGTCGGCCGCCGAAGCCGTCCTGGCTGCCGCCACCACCGCTCGCGAGGCCGGCATCACCGTGTGCCTCGACGTCAACTACCGCTCCCGGCTGTGGTCCACCGACCGTGCCCGCACGGCCCTGAGGCCGCTGCTGGACCACACCGACCTGCTCATTGCGTCCGAGGACGAACTGCCGCTGGTACTGGAGCAACCCGGCGCGGACGAATCCGAGGCCGTGAAGGGCATCCTGGCCGCAGGCGTCACCGAGGTGGTCGTCAAGCGCGGCGCGCGCGGCGCGACCAGCGTCACCGCCGACGGGGCGACCGACCGCGCGGCGCGCCAGGTCGACGCCGTCGACCTGGTCGGCGCGGGCGACGCCTTCGTGGCCGGATACCTGTCCGGACTCCTCGACGGTGCGGACATACCGGCCCGGCTGCACCGGGCCGTCACCACCGCGGCCTTCGCCGTCGCCACCCGGGGCGACTGGGAGGGCCTCCCGACGCGGGACGAACTCGGGCTGTTCGACCAGCCCGACGGCACGACGATTCGCTGAGCAGGGGAGACCGAACGTGGCATCAACGGCAGCGCCCGCGACGGTCGTCGTCGATGGGGGGTACGAACTCGCCGAGGGCGGCCGCTGGTTCGACGGCCGGTACGTGTACGTCGACATCCTCAGCGGCCGGCTCTTCGAACTGCGCGACGACACCGGGCCGACCCGACTCGCCTGTCTCGACGTACCGTTGGGCGCCGTCGCGCCGGTGTACGGCCGACCGGACACCTGGATCGCCGCCGCGGGAACCGGCATCGCGCTGCTCAGCCCCGACGGCGCCTTGGACTGGCTGGACCGACCGGAGGACCGCAGCCCGTTCCCCAGCCGCATGAACGACGGCGTCGCCGACCCCGCGGGTCGCTTCTGGGCGGGCAGCATGGCCTACGACGGCACCCCTGGTGCGGGTTCGTTGTACCGCACGGAGTCCGACGGCACGGTGGTACGCGTCCTCGACGGCCTCACCATCGCCAACGGCCCGGCGTTCACGGCGGACGGCACCACCATGTACCTCGCCGACACGGCCGCCGGAACCGTCCTGCGCTGCCGGATCGACCCACTCTCGGGCGATGTCCTGGGCGGCCCGGAAACCTTCGCCCAACTGCGTGACGACGAAGGCAGCCCCGACGGAATGACCGTCGACGCGGAGGGCTGTCTGTGGGTCGCGCTGTGGGGCACCGGGGTGGTCCGCCGCTACCACCCCGACGGCCACCTCCTCCACACCCTTGCCGTCCCCGCCCCACACCCCACGTCGGTGTGCCTGCCCCCCGACGACAACCGCCTCTTCGTCACCACGGCCCGCTACGGGGTGAGAAACCCGACCGCGACCTCCGGCGCCGTGCTCAGCTTCCCGGTACCGGTCGGGGGAACGGCGGGGTGTTCCTGGCGGGGCCGGCTCTGAGCCATACGTCGACCTGACAGGCCCGGCCTGCTGCCTGCGGTGCAGTCCTCCGCGGTCTGGTCCAGGGGCACCCGCCCCGGTGCACCGCTTCCTGCCCGAACGCCGGCCACGGCTGGTGATCCTCGTCGCGCAGACCACCACTGGTCCGACCGGGGGAAGATGCTCCGCTCAACGGCCCAACGGCGGCTGGCCGGACAGGCGGCGCGGCGAGGCCGGTGATTGCGTGACCCCCGTGCCAGGCCGGCTGCGGCCAGGCGGAACCGGAGCCGCGCAGCGAGGAGGCAGAGCATGGCGGATTCCACCGCGGGCGCACGGCCGGGGCCGGAGTCGGTGCGTCTGCCGAAAGGGTGGGCGGCCCTGGTCATCGGCACGAGGTCGGACATGGGCACCGCCTCCGGGCCCGGCCGGGCCGGCACCGATGCCGTCGGCTCTCACTGCCGGGGCCTCGGCTTCGGGCGGGTCCCCATCACGAGCGCGACCCTGCCCGGCGCGGCGCATCTCGCTGCGGACGCCGGCGGATTCGATGCGCGGCACGGACGAGGCGCCTTGGCCTGGCGGCCGTTGAAGTCGTCGCCTCCACTGTCCGTGGCACGGCCCAGCGCCCGCCCTGTCTCGTTCAGGTTTCGCTGACCGTGCCCGACGGAGCAGGCGCGTACCCGCCGTGCCGGCCCGGGCGGTAACTGGCGGCAGACACCGGCTGACCGCACAAACCCCGGCCAGATCCCCCATGGCGCCCGGACTTCGACGGAGGAAGCAGCTGTGACCGACGACGAGATCCTCTTCGGACTCGCGCTGACCGTGGTACTCGCCACCGGCTCACAGGTCCTGGCCGGCAAACTGCGCGTTCCCGCCCTGATCGTGCTGCTGCCCGCCGGATTCACCGCCGGCGCCCTCACCGATGTCGTCCACCCCGACAAGCTGATGGGGGCGAACTTCTCCGCCCTGGTGTCCCTGGCCGTGGCGGTGATCCTCTACGACGCCGGTCTGGGGCTCAACCTGCGCAACCTGACCGGTCGCACGCGGTGGATCGTGGGCAGACTGCTGGTGTTCGGGGTACTGGTGACGTTTCTCGTCACCGGCGCGGTGGGGCCCGCCCTGTTCGACATGCCGCTCCGGGTGGCCGCGATGCTCGGCATGATCCTCGTCGTCTCCGGACCGACGGTCGTCGGTCCACTGCTCGACTACGTGCGGCCGAACGACAAGGTGCGACGCATCCTCATCTGGGAAGGAACACTGACCGACCCGATCGGCGGCATTCTCGGCGCTCTGACCTTCCACGCCATCGCAACGTCCCACCGGGTCGACATCGGCCGCGGCTACCAGCTGGGCCAGTTCGGTATCAGCCTTGCCGTCGGTCTGATCGGCGGGGCAGTGGGAGCGGCGCTGCTGTGGTGGACGCTGCGCGTCCTGCGGCTCGGGGAAACGCTGGGCACTCTGGCGCAGCTCGCGACCGTCATCGTCGTTTCCGCCGGTTGTGACATCGTCCGGGACGACACGGGACTCATCGCCGCGATCGTCACGGGCCTGGCCGTCACCAACATCGGCGGCTTCGACATGCCTGCTCGCCGGCCCTTCTTCGAGACCCTGGTCCAGCTGATCATCGGCTTGCTGTTCGTCTCCATCTCCACGACCGTCACCCCGTCCTCCCTGGTCCCTGTACTCCTCCCCGCCCTCGTCCTCATCGCCATCCTCGTACTGGTGGTGCGCCCTCTTGTCGCCTTCGCCGCGACGGCACAGTCGGGCCTGACCACGGGAGAACGGGCCTTCATCGGGTGGATGGCTCCGCGCGGCATCGTCGCCGCCGCCACGGCGTCGGCGTTCTCCGCCAGCCTCGTCGACCGAGGGGAGAGCGGCGCCGCCAAGATCCTCCCGGTCACCTTCCTGGTGATCGTGGGAACCGTCCTGCTGTACGCGCTGACCGCGGCCCCGGTGGCCCGGCGGCTGGCCGTCGTCAAACCTTCGGGCACGCGCATCCTCCTGGTGGGCGGCGAGCCGTGGGTCGTCGACATGGGGCGGTCCCTGCGCTCCGCCGGACTCGACGTGCTGATGTGGGCGGGGCTCGACCAGGAGCGGCAACGAATCAAGGATGCGGGGATCCAGTTGGCCAGGGGCGATCTGCTGGCCACGGCCACCAACCCCGGGGCACGGCTGGAAGGGGTGACAGCTGTGTTCCTGGCCACCGACGACGACGATTTCAACGCCCTTGCCTCGGTCGTGATGCAGGACAATGTCGAGGGCTCTGTCTACCGGGTCGGGCCGCCCCACGAGAGCCACGGCGTCGTCGCTCCCTACACCGGAGGCGCCATCCTCTTCGGCAGTTCGCTCGTCCGGCACGCCCTGGCAGCGCGTTACGAGGCGGGAGCCCGCTTTCTCGTCCAATCCGCCTCCAGCCCTGTGCCCGCCGACCACGACACGCTCTTCGTGGTGCGGGCCGACCGGCGACTCGAACCGGTCACCGGCGACGAGCCGGTCACGCCGCGGGAAGGCGACAGCGTCGTACTGCTCGGCTCGGCCCCTTTTACGCAGTGAGCCTGCCAGGAGACCGCTCTCGGGCTGTCCCGCCCTCACGCGCCTGGTTCAGATGCGCGTCCAAGGTGATGGCGGCATCGATGAATGCGAGGTGCGTGAAAGCCTGCGGGAAATTCCCGAGCTGTCGCCCTGTCAGGTCGATCTCCTCGGAGTACAGGCCCAGGTGATTGGCGTACGTGAGCATCTTCTCCAAGACGAGCCTGGCCTGATCGATCCGCCCGGCCCGTGCCAGGGCGTCGACGTACATGAACGTGCACAAGGAGAAGGTCCCTTCGGAGCCGCGCAGTCCGTCGGGTGACGCTTCGGGGTTGTAGCGGTAGACCAGGCTGTCGCTGACCAGCTCGCCGTCCATCGCTTCCAGCGTGGACGTCCACATCGGGTCGTCCGGGGTGATGAAGCCGACCGTCGGCATCCGCAGCAGCGACGAGTCCAGGACATCGCTGCCGTAGTGCTGCACGAACGCCTCGCGCTTGGGATCCCACCCCTGAGCCAGTACCTGTTCGTAGACGCGGTCCCGTTCGGTCGCCCAGCGTCCACGGGCTGCCGGACGTCCGCTCGCGGAGGAGAGCCGCAGGGCACGGTCGAAGGCGACCCAGGACATCACCCGGCCGTAGGTGAAGTCCTTGCGTCCTCCGCGGGTCTCCCACAGTCCCTCGCCGGGCTGGTCCCAGTGGTCGACGAGCCAGTCGAGGAGTGTGTGCAGTGCGGTCCAGCCCTTGGTGTCGAGCTGGATTCCGTGCTGATGCGCGAAGTAGATGCTGTCCAGGGCCTCGCCATAGATGTCCAACTGCATCTGGCTCGCGGCCCCGTTGCCGATGCGCACGGGGGCGGAGCCCTCGTACCCCGCCCAGTGCTCCAGAGTCTCCTCCACCAGGTCGGAGGAGCCGTCGACCCGGTACATGATGTTCAGGGGCCCCGTGTCGGCGTCGGCCCCGACCTCCTCCCGCACGCGATCGCGCAGCCAGCTGATGAACGCCGACGCCTCCTCCTTGAAACCCAGGCCCAGGAGGGCATAGACCGAGAAGGAGGCATCCCGGATCCAGGTGAACCGGTAGTCCCAGTTGCGCTCACCGCCCAGCTGCTCCGGCAGGCCCGCGGTGGGGGCCGCGACCAGGGCCCCGCTCGGCGCATAGGTCATGAGCTTCAGCGTCACCGCCGAGCGTTCCACCGCCTCGCGCCACCGGCCCGAGTAACGGGACTGGGCGAGCCATGACCGCCAGAAGCGGATCGTCTCCTCGTAGAGCTGCTGGAACTCCGCGACGCGAATTTCATGGGGCGGTCCATCGGGCGACGACTCCAGGACGACCCCGCGCTGCTGTCCGGCCCGCAGGCGCAGAGTGAAGTGGAGGTCGCTGTCTCCCGACAACAGGTTCAGCAGCCGCTCGTCCTCCGGCTCGCGGACGGCGTGCACCGCCAGTTCCAGTCCTTCCGAGGTGAACACCGCGCCGTGCTCCGTGATGCGCAGTTCGTGAGGCGCGCGGCCGTAGTCGAACCGGGGGGCGATGTCCCCTTCGAACGTCATGCTGCCACGCACACACCGCAGCATGCGGACGAGGCGATGGCGGTCGGTTGCGACGGCTCCGGTCACCGGCATGAAATCGACCACTTCGCCCGTGCCGGACTCCGTCATGAAGCGGGTGACGAGAATGGCCGTATCGGGAAAGTACAACTGCTTCGTCGCGAACGTCGTGCCGGCAGGCCGGACAGTGAAGTGCCCGCCTTTTTCCCAGTCCAGTAGAGCGCCGAACACACTGGGCGAATCGAAGCGCGGACAGCAGAACCAGTCGATGGTGCCGTCAGTGGTCACCAGAGCCGCCGTCTGCAGATCACCGATCAGGCCGTGGTTTTCGATCAACGGGGATGCATTCATCAAGAGCCTGCTTTCACCCAGGGGTGAACTCCGGACCGGCCCGACGGAGGCCGCGATGTTTATCGGGCATCGGCCGGAGGTCGGAAACGCTGCACCAGATGTCGTGCGTGGTTCACCCGTCCAGCCTACGCAGAAAGGTCCCCTCGGTCCTGCTGAACGATTCCAGCAGCCGCACTGGTGATGCCATGCCCTGCACCCGTCCTTTCATTGCCCTACCGTGGCTGTACCTTGCCGCGAGGGAAAGGGTGCGGGCATGCGCAGCATGATGTCCTGGGCCTCCGTATTCCGGCTGCGACAATACGCGAAAGCCAGCTTGTGGATCGCGCCGCTGTTCGGAATGGCACTGGGAGTCGTCCTCGCCGAATTGGCCATTGCCGCCGACGGGGTGGACTGGCCGCCGAGCGGCTGGCGTTACTCCGCGACCACCGCGAGTGGCGTGCTCAGTGCCATCGTCGGGGCGATGGTGGCCCTGCTCGGTTTCGTCGTGACGATCGGTGTGCTCGTCATCCAACAGGCGACCGGAGCACTGTCCCCGCGGTATATGCGCCTCTGGTACAGAGACCGGTTGCAGAAAACCGTCCTTGCCACCTTCACCGGGACATTCGCATTCGCTTTCTCCCTGCTGCGCAGCATCGAGTCGAACTCGGTACCGGACTTCGGGGTCACCCTCGCCGGCGCGGCTGTGGCCGTCAGCCTGCTGCTCCTGCTCGTCTATCTCAACCGCTTCACGCACAACCTCAGACCGGTGGCCATCGCCGACCTCGTCGGGCGCATGGGAGAAGGTGTCTTCGCCCGCGGAGCCATGGAAGTCGGCGCGTCCGCGCCACAGGACGGTGAACCCGTGACGGCGCACGGACCGGTGACGCTCATCCGCTCTCCCCACGGCGGGGCCATCCAGGCATTCGACCTGGCCGGCCTGGTGGCCGCCGGGGTGGGCCACGACTGCACGTTCGTCATGCCCCACCTCATCGGAGACTACGTCCCTCCCGGCGCCGTCCTCGTCGAGGTCCACGGCGGTACAACCGCGCCCGATCCCCGGCACGTGACCGGTCTCATCGCCTTGGGCGCCGAACGGACCATCGAACAGGACCCCGCCTTCGCCCTGCGGATCCTCGTGGACATCGCCATCCGTGCCCTCTCCCCGGCGGTCAACGACCCCACGACAGCCGTTCAGGTGCTCAATCACATCGAGTCGTTCCTCACCGTGATCGGCAGTGCGCGACTTCGGGACCGCTACGTGATGACCGACGACCGCGACCGGCCTCGTCTCGTCCTGCACGGACGCGACTGGGAGGACTACCTGCAACTCGCCGTCTCCGAGATCCGCGACTACGGGGCGACCTCCACGCAGATCTGCCGACGCCTGCGCGCCCTGCTCGACGGCCTCCTCGAGAGCCTCCCGGCAGTGCAACATCCCGCGGTGGAAACGCAGTTGAAGCTACTGGGTCAGTCGGTGGAGCGGGCGTTCCCGGACCCGGACCGCCGAGCCGTCGCACAGTGGACCGACCGCCAGGGCATCGGCGGCCGGTCCCGTCCTCACCGGTAGGGGATGGCGACGGGCGCGCCGCCGACACCGAGGGGCATCGTGCAGGTAGGAGTGTCACCACAAGCGCAACCGCCTTCATGCCCCCCGTTGCGGTAGCCCTCCCACGGTCACCTGCTCGGCGGCCCGGACGCGTTCTGCTCGGTGGCGGGTGCGGCGGTCGGTGGTGGGGTCAACCTGAGGGTGAAGACGTAGGAGACCACGACCGCCACGATCACCAACGGCATGACGGTAAGTCCGTCTCGGCCCAGAAGCAGGGTGGCCAGCAACAAAGAGGTCATGGGCAACTTGAGCATCGCCACCGACATCGCGCCCACGCCCATCGCCAGCCCAGGGGTCACGCCGAGTCCGGGCAGGTGGGAGAGTGCGATGCCGCCGGCTGCGCCGACGAACATGGCGGGGAACACCGGGCCACCACGGAAAGCTGCCATGGACACGCAGTAGGCCACTGTCTTGCAGGCGACGAGCACCGTGAGCGCGCCGGCCGAATACTGCGCGTTCGCGGTAAGAAGGGGACCGAGGGCGCTCTGTCCGGAGTACAGGAGCCCCGACGCCGGGTGGCCGGTCCACTCCGCGTAGAGCAAGGCGATCACACCGACGATGACACCCGCGAGCACGGTGGCCGTCAGCCGTCGCGGTTCGACCAGTTTCAGCAAATGGAGGGCCAGCCACCGGATCCCGACGCCGAGCAGAGCCGCCGCTGCCCCGATCAGGAGCGCCCAGCCGAACCCGGCGGCATCCGGCGTTGCGGCATGGGGGACGTCCGGCAGGGTCAGCGAGTAGGTGCCCAAACCGGTCCACGAGTCCAGGCCGGTGAAGATGAGCGCGCCAATGCCGGAGGCGAGCAACCCGGGCACCAGGACGGCGCCGAGTACAGCTCCACCAAAGCCGGACATTTCCATCAGCAGGAATGCTCCGAGCAGCGGTGAACCGAGCAGGGTGCTGATCGCGGCGAAACTCCCGGAGGCTCCCACGAGGGCGGTCGCCTGCTTCGGGAACGACTTCCGCGTCAGGCGCAGTGCCGCCACGGCGAGGCCGCTGCCCAGGGCGATGAGCGGGGCCTCCGGCCCGATGACCGCCCCGAGGCCGAGTGAGGCCAGCGCGGCGAGCGCCACGCCAGGCAGATTGACTGTCGGGGTCGGGCCCGAGGCCACGAACCCGCGGGCCGGCTCGTGGCCACCGTTGCCGGGGAGGTATCGGATGATCGGGCCCACAAGGAGCCCGGCCACGGCCAGCAGCGGCACCGGCCACCAATTGGGCGTGCCGTGGAAGCCCAGAGCCTGGGGCAGGTCCGTGTAGGTGAGCGACTGGAGCTTGTTGACGAGTGCGAGAAAACCGAAGGCCGCCGCCGAGATGGGGACGCCGAGAACCGCCGCAATCAGGAGGAGAATCAGGTAGCCACGGCTGCGGACGAGTGAGAGCGGGTCCGGGGCGGTCGCAGGCGGCTTTCCGTCAGGCTCGACCGGACGGCTCGGAGAGGTCACGACGAGACCTCCGACATGCGCGCGCCACAGCGGGATTTCACCGAAGCTTCGGCACTGGGCCGAAAGGGATCGGTACGCGTTCCGGTGGCTGTCTCCTGCGACATCACGACCCTCCCGGATATGACGTTGGCGGACTCGGCTTCCGCCCGCACGCTCGCCCTCTAGACCGATCATGGTGGCCAGGGCCCGATTCGGCATCACGGCACAGCCACTGACCGAACAAGAGAAACGATGTAGCCTCCGGGGAATCGCCCTTGACCTGATACGCGCAGGCAGGGAGCAGGCAAACCGGGAGATTCTCCATGTTTCGTACAGTATTCAAGTCCAAGATCCACCGAGCCACCGTCACCCAGGCCGACCTGCACTACGTGGGATCGGTGACCATCGACGCGGAGCTCCTCGACGCCGCCGATCTGCTGCCCGGCGAGCTCGTCCACATCGTCGACATCACCAACGGCGCCCGCCTCGAGACGTATGTCATCGAGGGTGAGCGCGGCTCCGGCGTGATCGGCATCAACGGCGCCGCCGCCCATCTCGTCCACCCCGGAGATCTGGTGATCATCATCAGCTACGCTCAGGTGACCGACGCCGAGGCGCGGGCGCTCGTACCGCGGGTCGTGCACGTGGACCACGACAACCGCATCGTGGCGCTGGGGAGCGACCCGTCCGAGCCGGTACCGGGTTCGGACCAGGAGCGCAGCCCGCAGGCGGTGTCGGCCTGACCCTGCTCGACGACCTTCGGACCAGGAGCGTGCCCATGAGCGACATAGAGATCCGCGACGACCGAGAGGCCGGCCGGCTGGAGGCCCTCGGTTCCGGGGGAGGCGAGGTCGTCGGCCACATCCAGTACTTCGTCCTCGAATCCCCGGCGCGCGCCCTGGTCCCGGTCCACACCATCGTGGAACCGGCCCACGAGGGACAGGGCATCGCGGGCTCCCTGGCCCGCGAGCTCTACACCATCGCGGCTCGCGAGGGCATCACTGTCGCCCCGCTCTGCCCGTACGTCGTCAAGTGGGCCGAGCGCCACCCCGACGAGGCCCCGGCAGCCGACCCGGAACTGCTCCACGCGGCGCGGGCATGGCTGGTGGCCAACCCCGAGGGCTTCTGAGCGGGCGGGTCCGAGGCCCCGATCACGCCGGTCTCGCGCGCCGCACGGGCCGCACCGCACGTCGAGACCCCCCGCCCGCACCCCGAGCACACCCACGCGGGCCACGCCCGTCACGCGGGTGGGTGACTGGCGGGAAAGCTCACGGGTACGCGGGGGAGTAGTCCAGAGCCGACGTCCACCGACTGGCTGGAGGACCCCATGACCAACCCGTACCCCGACCCCGTCCCACCGGGTCCCACTCCGGGCCCCGGCCCGGTCCCCACGCCGCCGGGCCCCACCCCGGAGCCCCCGTCACCCCCGGACCCTGACCCGACTCCGGGTCCGGGCCCAGGTCCGGGCCCGGTCCCCGACCCGTCGCCGTCCCCGGTGCCACCGGGCCCCGAACCGGTACCGAACCCGGAACCGGGGCCACCGCTCAGCTGACGGCGACCCACGTGAACACAGTGGAGGAGGGCCACCGAACGGTGGCCCTCCTCCATGTCAGGGCGACGCTCAGCCCGTCACCTCGGACCGGTCTCCGCCCCACAGCGTGTGGAAGGAACCGTCGCGGTCCGTGCGCCGGTACGTGTGCGCCCCGAAGAAGTCCCGCTGTCCCTGCGTGAGCGCCGCGGGCAGCCGCTCGGCGCGCAGTGCGTCGTAATAGGCCAGCGCCGCCGCGAAGCCGGGCGTCGGGACACCCTGCCGCGTCGCCGCGATGATGACCTCGCGCCAGTCGTCCTGGGCGTCGGCGATCTCCTGGGCGAAGGTGTCGTCGGAGAGCAGGCTGGGCAGGTCCGCGCGGGTGTCGTAGGCGGACCGGATGCGGTCGAGGAAGGCCGCGCGGATGATGCAGCCGCCGCGCCAGATCGCCGAGACGGCACCCAGGTCGATGTCCCAGTCGTACTCCTCACGGGCGGCCGCGATCTCGTGGAAGCCCTGCGTGTACGACACGATCTTCGAGGCGTACAGCGCCTGCTCGACACGGTCCGCGAAGGCCCCGGCCTCCGCCTCCGACAACGGGGACGCCTTGGGCCCGGCGAGACCGCGAGAGGCTTCCCGCAGCTCCGCGTGACCCGACAGGGACCGCGCGAAGACCGCCTCCGCGATGCCCGACACCGGGACACCCAGGTCCAGGGCGATCTGCACGGTCCAGCGGCCCGTGCCCTTCTGCTCCGCCTCGTCCACCACGACGTCCACGAACGGCTTGCCCGTCGCCGCGTCCACGTGGGAGAGCACCTCGGCCGTGATCTCGATCAGGTACGAGTCCAGGCGGCCCGTGTTCCAGGTGCGGAAGATGTCGGCGATCTGGGCGGGGGAGTAACCGGCCACGTCCCGCAGCAACTGGTACGCCTCGCCGATGAGTTGCATGTCGGCGTACTCGATGCCGTTGTGGACCATCTTCACGAAGTGCCCGGCGCCGTCAGGACCGACGTGCGTGACACAGGGCGCC
Organism: Streptomyces doebereineriae; assembly: GCF_031845645.1. Classification (NCBI taxonomy): domain Bacteria; kingdom Bacillati; phylum Actinomycetota; class Actinomycetes; order Kitasatosporales; family Streptomycetaceae; genus Streptomyces; species Streptomyces doebereineriae. The sequence goes on along the minus strand of NZ_JAVREZ010000008.1, from coordinate 59,009 downwards.
CCGTCCGCCGCCTTCGCGGAGATCTTCTCCAGCATCGGGCCGAGAGAGTCGTACGACTCCTTCGGGCCGCCCGGCATGATGCTCGGTCCGTGCAGCGCGCCCTCCTCGCCGCCGGAGACGCCCATGCCGACGAAGTGGATGCCCTGCTCGCGCAGGTCGCGCTCCCGGCGCCGGGTGTCCGCGAAGTGCGCGTTGCCGCCGTCGATGATCATGTCACCGGGCTCGAGCAGCGGCGCGAACTCCTGGATCACCGCGTCGGTCGGCTCACCGGCCTTCACCATGATGACCAGTCGGCGCGGCCGCTCCAGCGCCGCCACGAACTCCTTGGCGGTCTCGGCCGCGATGAAGTCGCCCTCGCTGCCGAACTCCTCGACCAGGGCGTGCGTGCGCGACGCGGTCCGGTTGTGCAGGGCGACCGTATAGCCGTTACGGGCGAAGTTGCGGGCCAGGTTGCGGCCCATGACCGCGAGGCCCGTGACGCCGATCTGCGCTGTTGTGCTCATACCGCCTGCTCCCAAAAGATCCTGTGGATCGCGTAGGTCATCGATCGCTGCTGCCGGTCGTGCTTGTCAGTATCGTCCACCGGTCATCCTGGCCTGTCGGGGGACTGTCCGCACACCAGGGATACGGTTCGGGCGCCTCGTTTCGTTCAGCCGGGGACGCCGGTCCGACGCGCGCCCCTACGCGGCTGGTTGCCGTCTTGTCATGGCCTGTTCGCGGCGCTTACTTTTGCCCCTCCTGACGCATGTTGTAGGGGGAGGCCTCATGGCCGTACGCGGCCGGCACCGCCGGTATCAGCCGAACAGGATCAACCGCGCCTCGCTCACCGTCACCGCGGGTGGCGTCGGCATCGCGGTCCCGCTCATCGGCACCGGCACCGCCCATGCGGTCGACGTGGACACCTGGAACAAGGTCGCCGCGTGCGAGTCCAGCAACAACTGGAGCATCAACACCGGCAACGGCTACTACGGCGGGCTCCAGTTCACCCAGTCCACCTGGGAGGCCTACGGCGGCACCCGGTACGCGGCACGGGCGGATCTGGCCACCAGGGACCAGCAGATCGCCGTGGCGGAGAAGGTGCTGGACGGACAGGGACCGGGCGCCTGGCCGGCGTGCTCGGTGCGGGCCGGGCTCACCCGCGACGGCTCCGCCCCGGGCGGCCGGCCCCTCACCGAGAAGACGGCCTCCGTACCGGACGTACAGCCGCAGACCACCCCGCAGTCGCGGGCCGGGACCGCCGAGATGTACACCGTGGTCCGCGGCGACTCGCTCTCCCGGATCGCCGACGCCCGGAAGGTCCGGGGCGGCTGGCGGGGGCTGTACGCCGCCAACCAAAGGACCATCGGTGCCGACCCCGACCTGATCCTGCCCGGTCAGCGGCTCAAGCTGCGCGCCACCGCCGGAACGACCACCACCACCACCGACCGGACCTCGACGAAGAAGACCTCCACCGACACCGCGGAGAAGACCGAGAAGGCCGCGGACACCGGCCTGGTCGCCCCCGTGAACGCCTCCCTCGGAACCCCCTACCGCAAGGCCGGCTCCGCCTGGTCGAAGGGCTACCACACCGGCGTCGACTTCGCTGTGCCCACCGGGACGTCCGTGAAGGCCGTCGCGGCCGGGAAGGTCGTCACCTCGGGGTGGGGAGGCTCCTTCGGCTACCAGGTGGTGATCCGGCACGCCGACGGCCGCTACACGCAGTACGCCCACCTGTCCGCGATCTCCGTGAAGTCCGGGCAGAGCGTGGGCGGCGGGCAGCGCATCGGCCGTTCGGGCTCCACGGGCAACAGCTCGGGCCCGCATCTGCACTTCGAGGTGCGGACGGGGCCCGGCTTCGGTGCCGACGTCGACCCGGTGGCGTATCTCAGGGCCGGCGGGATCAGGATTTGACACGGGTGCGGTGCCGGTCCAGGACCGGCACCGGGATGTACGCGGCACCGTAGAAGGGGCCGTAGTACGCCGGGGGCTCGTCGCCCAGCTTCTCCAGGAGCTCGTCGGAGGTGCCGTCCGGCAGTGCCGCCTCAGGGGCCGCCGGGGTGGCGGGGGCCGGGACGAGCATCTCCTCGCGCAGGGCGGCGATCTCCTCGACGAGTGCGCCCTCGCGCAGGACCGCGGTCGCCGGCTCCTCGGCGGGTGCCGGGACGAACGCGTCCCCGCCGTCGGGGACGACGGTCGCCGTGGGCTCCGGCTCGGCGTGGGTGCGCTGGATCCGCTCCGTCGTCAGCAGGATCAGGCCGCCGCCCGCCACCACACCGCAGCTCAGGGCGAGCGCGGTGCCCGTGGTGCCGTAGCGGAAGGTTTCTCCGAACATCGTGATGCCGACCGCTGCCGCCACCACCGGGTTCACAACCGTCAGCGTCGCCAGCGGGGCCGCGAGACCGGCGCCGCGGTAGGAGGCCTGCGACAGCATCAGCCCGGCCGTCGCCAGGACGCCGATCGCGGCCAGCGAGGGCACGTCCGCCCCCGACACGCCACCGCTCCAGTCGACGGCGACCGTCTTGGTGAACACCGAGGACATACCGAACGCTATGCCGGACGCGGTCGCGAGCAGCATGCTGCGCACCACCGGGTGCCGGTGCGCGGCCCGGCCCGCGATCATCAGCGCGACCACCGCGGCGGCCGTCACCAGACCGGCGAACACCCGCTGTGCCGTGCTGAGGGACTGTGCGTCGGACGCGCCGACCAGGGAGAGCAGACCGGCCAGACCCACCGTCGCCATGATCGCGCCCCGCCAGGCGGTGGCCCCGGCCCGGCGGCCGACGAACAGCGCGGCCATCGGCAGCGCGAACACGATCGTCAGGGCGCCCAGCGGCTGGACCAGGCTGAGGGGGCCGTAGGCGAGCGCCACCACGTGCAGCAGTCCACCGAGGCCGTTCAGCGCGACCGCCGCCCACCAGCTCGGCCGGCGCAGCGGCGCGTACTGCTCGTCCGGGTGCGACACCGCGACCTGCTCCTGCACGATCGCTCCGCCCGCGTAGGCGACGGCGGAGACGAGGGAGAGGAGCACGGACAACGCGAGGGCACTCATGAGCTGCTCCTCTGCGTGAGGCGGGGGCTGGCTGCCCGGCGCGACGAACGAACGTCTTCCATGACCAACACGATGCCGGGAAAAGTTCTTCCCGTCGTCGTACCTGAGCACGCAATGGGTCCTACTGCCGATGGAGTACAAAAGGGTCCGTGTCCTCCCCAAGGCGGGTGACACGGGGTGGAGGCCCCCTGGTGGGTACCCCTACGGGCCTTGGTACTACTGCTGGTCGTGGACCTCGACCCTGATCTCGCGGCGCTGCGACCGCTCGGCGCCTTCTTCGCACTACGGACGATCGGCGGCATTGCCGGAACAGCGCGCCCGGCGCTGCCGACCCTCGCACAAGTCTACGAGCACCAGGCGTCGGAAGTTTATGGAAATACCCTGACTTTTCGTATCCGGAAGGTCGCCGGTGCCCTGCGCGCCCCCGAATCCCGGATCGCGGCCTCCATCGCCCAGCAGGGCCTCGCGGCCCGGCTGTGGTCGGTGGCGCTGGGCTGCGCGGCCCTGTACGGCCGGATCCCCGACCTGTCGCCGCGGCGGCTGCACTGGGACCCCGACGCGAGCGCCCCCGACGACCTGTGGCTGGATGCCGTGGAGCCGTTGCCGGGCGATGCCGGGACCATCGCCGACATCGTGCTGCACGGCCACCTGGAACCGCTCACGGCAGCGCTGCACGCCGAGTACCGGCTCGCCACCGGACTGCTGTGGGGCAACGCCGCCTCGGCCCTCGCGGGCGCCGCCCGTCAGCTGGGCCACCGTCCGGACCTCTCCGCCCGCGCCCGTGACCTCGCCGCGGAACTCCTCGCCCACCCCCTCCTCACCGGCACCGGCACGCTCACCGGCACCGCCTTCCGCCGCCGCAGCTGCTGTCTGTACTACCGGTTGCCGGAAGGTGGCGTATGTGGTGACTGTTGCTTCACACGAGCCCCGCGCTCTTCCCCGCGCGGCGCATCTGGGTGACCATGAAAGCCAAGCCGTCGCTGAGACAGGGGGTTCCGGGTGCGTGTGGGCCTGCTGACCCGGGAGTACCCGCCGGACGTGTACGGCGGTGCCGGTGTCCATGTCGAGTTCCTCGCCCGGGAGTTGAGGTCCCTCGTCGACCTGGATGTGCACTGCTGGGGCGAGGTGTCCGCCAAGGAAAGAGCGGCGGGCGTGATCCGGCACCGGCCCTGGTCCGCGCTCGACGCCGCCAACGACGCGCTGCGCACCTTCTCCGTGGACCTCTCCATGGCCGCGGGCCTCGAAGGCCGCGAACTGGTCCACTCGCACACCTGGTACGCCAACCTCGCCGGCCACCTCGGCAAGCTGCTGCACGGCATCCCGCACGTGATGACCGCCCACTCCCTGGAGCCCCTGCGCCCCTGGAAGGCCGAGCAGCTCGGCGGCGGATACGCCCTCTCCAGCTGGGCCGAGCGCACCGCGATCGAGACCGCCGACGCGGTGATCGCCGTGTCGGGAGCCATGCGTGAGGACATCCTCGGCTGCTACCCGGCGCTGGATCCGGCCAAGGTCCACATCGTGCACAACGGCATCGACACCGCCCTGTACCGGCCCGACCACGGCACCGACGTACTGGACCGGATCGGACTGGACCGTGATCGTCCGTTCGTGCTGTTCGTCGGACGCATCACCCGCCAGAAGGGCGTGCCGCATCTGATGCGCGCGGTCCGGGACATCGATCCGGCCGCGCAGGTCGTGCTGTGCGCGGGCGCGCCGGACACCCCCGAGATCGACCGTGAGTTCCGTGAGCTCTTCGAGGAGCTGAGCCGGGTCCGCGAGGGCGTCCACTGGATCCCGCAGATGCTGCCGCGCCCCGAGGTGATCCAGCTCCTGACCCACGCGGCCGTCTTCGTCTGCCCCTCGGTGTACGAACCCCTCGGCATCGTCAACCTGGAGGCGATGGCCTGCGGCACTCCCGTGGTGGCCTCGCGGGTCGGCGGTATCCCCGAGGTCGTGGACGACGGCAGGACCGGGCTGCTCGTCACCGTGGACGACGCGTTCGAGACGTCCCTCGCGCGGGCACTCGACTCCGTGATCGGCGATCCGGCGACGGCACGGCGGATGGGCGAGGCGGGCCGGGAGCGCGCGGTGGGCGAGTTCGGCTGGGACGCGGTCGCTCGGCGCACGGTCCGGCTGTACGAGGAGATCCTCAAACAGGCGTACTAGGCCCCTCGCAAGGGCAGTGATGGGTCAAACCAGGGTGAGGAGAGCGGCCATGCGTCGTGGCGGACCTTCGGTGCTCGGCATCGTACTCGCGGGCGGAGAAGGCAAACGCCTGATGCCCTTGACCACGGACCGCGCCAAACCGGCGGTCACCTTCGGAGGGACGTATCGGCTGGTCGACTTCGTCCTGTCCAACCTCGTCAACGGCGACATCCTGCGCATCTGCGTGCTCACGCAGTACAAGTCGCACTCGCTCGACCGGCACATCACGACCACCTGGCGGATGTCGAGCCTGCTCGGCAACTACATCACGCCGGTGCCGGCCCAGCAGCGCCTCGGACCGCGCTGGTATCTGGGCAGCGCGGACGCGATCCTGCAGTCCCTGAACCTGCTCTACGACGAGCGCCCCGAGTACGTCGCGGTCTTCGGCGCCGACCACGTGTACCGCATGGACCCGCGCCAGATGCTCGCGCAGCACATCGAGTCCGGCGCGGGCGTGACGGTGGCCGGGATCCGTGTCCCACGCTCCGAGTCCCCGTCGTTCGGGGTGATCTCCCCGGGCTCGGACGGCCTCACCGTGGAAGGCTTCCTGGAGAAGCCCGCCGACCCGCCGGGGCTGGCGGACGACCCGGAGAGCGTGTTCGCCTCGATGGGCAACTACATCTTCACCACCAAGGCACTGATCGAGGCGCTCCAGCGGGACTCCGAGGACGAGCACTCCGTCCATGACATGGGCGGCTCGATCCTGCCGCAGCTCACCGAGCGCGGCGAGGCCCAGCTCTACGACTTCAGTGCCAACCACGTCCCCGGCGAGACCACCCGCGACCGCGGCTACTGGCGTGACGTGGGAACCCTGGACGCCTACTACGACGCCCACATGGACCTGATCGCCGAGCGCCCCGCCTTCAACCTCTACAACCGGCAGTGGCCCATCTACACCCACTCCGGCCAGCTCTCCCCGGCCCGCTTCAACTCGGGTGGCATCGCCAGCGAGTCCATCATCAGCGCGGGCTGCCTGATCCGCGGCCAGGTCACCCGCTCCGTGCTCTCGCCCGGTGTGCTGGTCGACCCGGGGGCCGTGGTCCAGGGCTCGGTGCTGCACGACAACGTCAAGATCGGGCGTGGCGCGGTGGTCCGCGGCGCCGTCCTCGACAAGAACGTCGAGGTCCCGCCGGGCGCGACGATCGGCGTGAACCCGGAGCGGGACGCGGAGCTGTACACCGTGTCCAAGGGCGGGGTGATCGCGCTCGGGAAGGGACAGCTGGTGTCCTGAGCGGCGGTCGGCTCAGTCCTGTGGCCGCTGGGCTGTGACGTTCTTCATGATCACTTCACTGGTCCGGCGCAGCTCGTCCGAGGGGCTGATCTGCAGGTACTCGCTGCCCGGCTCGGTGTGGACCGGCACATGTCCCGCGGGGGCGTAGAACGCGTCGCCCTCGTGGTACACCTCGTCGTGGTCCGCGTAGTGGAAGGTGAGTTCGCCCCGGAAAACGTAGCCCCAGTGCGGGCACTGGCAGCGGTCGTCGGGCAGCCCCTTGAGCAGCGGCCGGTGGTCGACGTCCTCGCGGAACGTCAGGAAGTCGACCGTGTACTCGCCGAACACCTCGGAGCGGTCGACGACCGACCCGTAGTCGCCGCCCTGGGTGGCCGTGTCGCGGGAGACCTTCGGCATCTCCATCGCCTTCTTCCGGCAGGGGAGGGTCCTTCTGCCATTGTCCGCGTGCGGGGCGTCGACGGCATGCGCGGGCAGACTTGTCATGTCCCTGGACGGAAGCCGGAATCCATGTTGTCATGCCAATTCCTGCCCATGACAACGTTGTTATGGAGGCTTCCGTGCACAGCAGGCACATCACCCGTCTCAGAGCCCGGCTGGCGTTACTGTTCGCCGCCCTCCTCGGCCTCGCCGGTCTGACCGCGGCCCCCGCCCTGGCCGACGATCCCGTCGAGGCCCGCGGCCTCAAGGGCGAGTACTACACGCAGTCAGCCCCCGGCGCCTTCGACTTCCACGAGCTCAAGGCGACCACCTTCGACCCGAACCTCGACTTCGACAACCTGGAGCCCCGGCTGGCCGCCGCGACCGGCCGTTCGGACGACGTCAGCGTCCGCTGGACCGGCAGGCTGGTGCCGACGGCCTCCGGACCGCACACCTTCTCGGTCATCGGCGACAACGGCTTCCGCCTCTGGATCGGCGGACAGCTCCTCATCGACCACTGGGTCGACGACTGGGACCGCGAACAGACCGCGCAGCCCGTCGAGTTGACCGCCGGAGAGTCCTACGACATCAAGGTCGAGTACTTCGAGCACTACGGCGGCTCCAACCTCCACCTGCGCTGGGTCCAGCCCGGCGGGACCAAGCAGGCCGTTCCGCAGTCGGCGTTCCGGCTGCCCGAGGGCTACGACTACGACGGCCCGGTCGCGACGACCGTGCTCGGCACCGGCCGCACCCTGAAGCTCGACTTCGCCCAGCCCCTCGCCGCACCTCCGGCCGCACTCACCGACCACCTCCAGGCCGTGATCGGCGGCGCCAAGTGGCCCCTGGGCACGGCGAAACGGGACCCAGCAGACCCCCGTGTCCTGCTCGTCACCCTCGCCGAACCCGTCGTGGGCAACAGGACCGGCACCGCGCGCGGCACCGCCGACCTCCGCTACGACGGCGAAGGCGGGCTCACCAGTGCTGATGGCAACGTTGTCGGCGCGTTCTGGAGCAGCGGGCCCAATCGCTCGACGTACGAACTGCGCACGAAGTGGGCCGACGAGGTGGAGCCGGACAACGCCCATCCCGAGTACCCGCGGCCGCAGTTGACCCGCGACGCGTGGCGGAGCCTCAACGGCCGCTGGCAGTTCGCCGCCGCGGAGGCAGGTGAACAGCCGCCGGTGGGCAGGAACCTGGCCGAGCGCATCCTCGTCCCGTACCCCGTGGAGTCACAGCTCTCCGGCCTGGAACGGCACGAGGACCGCATGTGGTACCGCCGCACCTTCACCGTCCCGGCCGACTGGCGCATCGGCTCCGGCAAGCGCCTCCAGCTCAACTTCGGGGCGGTCGACTGGCGGTCCGAGGTGTACGTCAACGGGACCAGGGTCGCCGAACACGCCGGCGGCTACGACAAGTTCAGCGCCGACATCACCGACGCGCTGAAGCCCGGCCGCACCCAGGAACTGATCGTCGGCGTGTACGACCCCACCGATGCGGCCGACGGCGAGAACCCGCCCCTCGGCAAGCAGCGTCTCGACCCGAGCGGCATCTGGTACACCCCGTCCTCCGGGATCTGGCAGACCGTCTGGATGGAACCGGTCGCCCGCGACCACGTCGGCTCCCTCAAACTGACCCCCGACGTCTCCGCCGACCGGCTGACGGTCGAGGCACAGGGTGTCCGGGACGGCGTACCGATCACGGCGACGGCGTACGAAGGAAAGCGGAAGGTCGCGACGGCCCGCGGGCGCACCGGCGGACTGCTCACCCTGACCATCGCGAACCCGCGCCTGTGGTCGCCCGACGATCCGTTCCTCTACGGCCTGAAGGTGACCGTCGGCGCCGACCGCGTCGGCAGCTACTTCGGGATGCGCTCCATCGCCGTCGAGAACGTCAACGGCACCCCGCGCACGGTCCTCAACGGCGAGCCCGTCTTCATGATGGCCACCCTCGACCAGGGTTTCTGGCCCGACGGCCTGCACACCGCGCCCACCGACGAAGCCCTGGCCTACGACCTGAAGGTGCACAAGAAGCTCGGCTTCAACGCCGTCCGCAAGCACATCAAGGTCGAGCCCGACCGCTGGTTCTACTGGGCCGACCGGCTGGGCCTGATGGTGTGGCAGGACATGCCCGCGATGACCGCGGGGGTGAATCCGGGTCCCGCCGCCCGCGCCGAGTACGAGCGCGAGATGAAGCAGATGATCGACGAGCACATCAGCAGTCCGTCGGTCGTCATGTGGGTGACCTTCAACGAGGGCTGGGGGCAGTACGACATCGGCCGGATCGCCGAGCAGGCCAAGGCCTGGGACCCGACCCGGCTGGTCAACAACCAGTCGGGTCTCAACCTCGGCGCCGACGGCAACGCCGGCGACATCATGGACGAGCACGGCTATCCCAGTCCCGCCCTGCCACCTCACCCGGACGGCGGACGCGCCCTGGTCAGCGGTGAGTACGGCGGCCTGGGCCTCGCTGTTCCCGGGCACGCATGGTCCGTCCAGCAGTCGTACGTCGACGTCGATCCGGCGACCTACACCGACGACTATCTGGCCAAGCTCGACGAGGTGCGGGCCCTGGCCTGCCGGGGCGGCAACGGGGCTGTCTACACCCAGATCTCGGACGTCGAGGGTGAGCTGAACGGGCTGCTCACCTACGACCGCAAGGTCCTCAAACCGGACGTCGAGCGGGTCAGGGCCGCGCACCGTGCCCTGATCCGGGACGCGTCCCGGGCGATTCCGGCAGGGTGTGCGGCAACCGACGGATGATTACATTCGCCCCATGTGTCCCGCCCCTTTCAACTGGGGGCGGGACTTAATCTGTTGTTAACTGTGCGTAGCTTGATCGTACTTGACCGTAATCGCCGTAGGGCGATTGACTGCTGGCCCACCCGTTGTCGACGCGAGGCAAGCCATTGACTTCTGACCTGCTCGCCCCTCTCGACCTGGCGTTCTGGAACATGGAATCCGCCGAGCATCCGATGCACCTGGGAGCGCTCGGCGTCTTCGCGGCACACTCGCCCACCGCCGGCGCGCACGCGGCCGATCTGCTCGCGGGCCGGGCCGCCGCCGTGCCCGGCCTCAGGATGCGGATCCGGGACGTGTGGCCGCTCGGTTTCCCGTACGCCTTCGGGGGAGCCGCCCGCGTGCCCGACCCGGACTTCGACCCGCTCCGCCACGTCCTGCTGCACGCGCCGACCGCGGACTTCCACACCGAGGCCGGCCGGCTCATGCAGCGGCCGCTCGACCGCGAACGGCCGCCATGGGAAGCGCATGTGCTGCCGGGGGACGACGGTGTCTCCTTCGCCGTGCTCTTCAAGTTCCACCACGCCCTGGCCGACGGACTGCGGGCCCTGACGCTCGCCGCCGCCGTCCTGGACCCGATGGACCTGCCCGTGCGCAAACCGCGCCCGGCGGAGCCCGCAAAGCCCTTGCTCCCGGACGTGCGCAAGCTGCCCGGGCTCGTCCGGTCCGCCGTCTCCGACCTGGGCCGCGCCCTGGACATCGGCGCATCCGTCGCCCTGTCCTGCGTGGGCGTGAGCTCCTCGGCCGCCCTCGTCTCCGAGCCGAGCGGCACCCGCCGCACCGCCGGAGTCGTCGTCGACCTCGACGACGTGCACCGGGTCCGCAAGACCCGGGGCGGCACCGTCAACGACGTCCTGATCGCCGTCGTCGCGGGCGCGCTGCGCCGCTGGCTGGACGAGCGGGGGGACGGCAGTGCGGGCGTGGCGCCCCGCGCCCTGATCCCCGTCTCCAAGCGCCGTCCGCGCACCGCGCACCCGCAGGGCAACCGGCTCTCCGGGTACCTGATGCGGCTTCCGGTCGGCGACCCCGACCCGCTGGGCCGCCTGGACACGGTCCGCACGGCCATGGACCGCAACAAGGACGCCGGCTCCAACCGCGGCGCGGGCGCTGTCGCCCTGCTCGCCGACCACGTCCCGGCCCTCGGCCACCGCCTCGGCGGGCCGCTGGCCGGTCAGGGCGCCCGGCTCTGGTTCGACATCCTCGTCACCAGCGTCCCGTTGCCCGGCATCGGCCTGAAGCTCGGCGGCAACCTGGTCACCGAGGTCTATCCCTTCGCCCCGCTCGCCCGCGGCCAGTCCCTCGCGGTCGCGATCTCGACGTACCGGGGACAGGTCCACTACGGCCTCGTGGCGGACGCCGAAGCCGTGCCTGACCTGGACGTCCTCGCCCGGGCGCTGTCCGAGGAGGTGAAGGAACTGCTGGCTGCCTGCGGTTCTTGATCGTTCCGGATTGCGGGTCGGGCCCGGCGCTGAAGTAAAATTCCGCGTTCGACAAGCGGACGCGCCCACGCGCCGCTCGGGTGACCAGGGAAACGGCAGCGCGATGACGGTGACAGAGGACGGGTCGGCGACCATGGACGAGGTCGTGCGCGGGCCCGGTGACGAGGTCGTGCACGGCCCCGGCATCGACCCGGAGCGGCTGGCCGTCTGCCTCAGCGTGCTCGACGAGCTCGACAAGCTGGAGGTCGACCACCCCGACGCGATCGCCGTGCGCCGGGCCACCGCCGGGGTCTACCGCACCGTGAAGCAGCGCCGCCGGCAGGAGCGCCGGGCCGCCAAGACCGCCCACGACAAGGCGGTCACAGAGGCCACGGCGACCGGCTCCGCCCAGCGCATCGACGACGAGACCGAGGGCATCCTGCCGTCGTCGGTCACCGAGGAGGGCCGGATCGCGGGGATACTCCAGCGCCCGCGCTCCTGCTACACCTGCAAGAGCCGGTACGTCGAGGTCGACTACTTCTACCACCAGCTCTGTCCGGACTGCGCCGCCCTGAACCGCGCCAAGCGCGACGTCCGCGCCGACCTCACCGGCAAGCGCGCCCTGCTCACCGGCGGCCGCGCCAAGATCGGCATGTACATCGCGCTGAGGCTGCTGCGCGACGGCGCGCACACCACCATCACCACGCGCTTCCCGAAGGACGCCATCCGCCGTTTCAAGGCCATGGACGACTCGGCGGACTGGATCCACCGCTTGGAGGTCGTCGGCATCGACCTGCGGGACCCGGCGCAGGCCGTGGCCCTCGCCGAGCAGGTCACCGAGGCGGGCCCGCTCGACATCCTCGTCAACAACGCGACGCAGACCGTACGACGGCTGCCCTCCGCCTACGCCGCCCTGGTCGACGGCGAGAGCGCCCCGCTGCCCGCCGGTGAGCTCCCCGCCCACCACGTCATCGGTGCCTTCGGCTCCGGCGCGGTCGACGGACTCGCCTCCCTGCCCGCCGGGATCTCCGGCCTCGACGCGCAGCAGATCGCCGACCTCGCCCTGGTCGCGGGCAATGCCAGCGTGGCCCGGCACCTGGACGGCACCGCCATCGACGCGGGGGGCCTCGTCCCCGACGTCGTCGACAGCAACACCTGGGTCCAGACGATCGAGCAGATCTCCCCGGTGGAGCTGCTCGAAACCCAGCTGTGCAACTACACGGCACCGTTCATCCTGATCAGCGCGCTGCGCCCGGCCATGGCCGACGCCGCGAAGAAGGCCGGGAGCGGACGCGCCTACGTGGTGAACGTCTCGGCGATGGAGGGTGTCTTCGGCCGCGGTTACAAGGGCGCGGGCCACCCCAACACCAACGCCGCCAAGGCCGCGATGAACATGGTCACGCGAACCAGCGCCCAGGAGATGTTCCAGACCGACGGCATCCTCATGACCTCGGTCGACACCGGCTGGATCACCGATGAGCGCCCCCACTACGACAAGCTCCGTCTCGCCGAGGAGGGCTTCCACGCCCCCCTCGACCTGGTCGACGGCGCGGCCCGCGTCTACGACCCGATCGTGCGCGGCGAGGACGGCGAGGACGTGTACGGGGTCTTCCTGAAGGACTACGCGCCCGGCAAGTGGTGAGCCCGCGGCCGTGACGGTCGGCCGGCGGCCCTGACGTGTGGGCCGTCGCCGACGGGGAACCCGGAAGCCGGAAGGTTCCCTGCGAGGAGTTGTCATGGCACGTCCACACAGCATCGATCCGCGCGCCTTCAACGATCCGCGCAACCACTACCCGACGGACGAGGAGTTCTACGCGAGCGACCGTCCGGTCCAGCACGAGCTCCCGGAGGACCGGCCCCGTGGGGGTGCCTCCGATCCGATCAGGCACCCCTGGAGCTGGGGCATGATCGCGTTCGTCGTCTTCGCGTGTCTGATCGTCCTCATGGGCATCGCGCTGTTCCCGTGACGTCGTTATGAGTGCGGCGGCGGGGCATACGACCGCAGCCGGTCATGGACGGCGTACCCGCCCGGGTGCGCCGCCTGCACCCGTGTGCCCCCGTCCACCAGCAGATCCGCCCCGGTGATCCACTCGGCTGCGTCGGACGCGAGCCACACCACGGCCCGCGCGATGTCCTCGGGCTCGCCGATGCGCCCCAACGGCAGGTCGACGGGGCCCTTCTCCCACACGAACCGCGCCATCTCCGTCCGGACGAGACCGGGAGAGACGGAGTTGACCCGCACCCGGGGAGCCAGCTCGCCCGCCAGCTGCCGGGTGAGATGGAGCAGTGCCGCCTTGCTGGTGCCGTACGCGCCGACGTTCGGCCCCACATGTCCGGCGCCCTCCGTGCAGACGTTGACCACCGACCCGCCGTGCTCCCGCATCCACCCCCGCCACGCCGCCTGCACCAGCCGCAGCGAGGCCTCGACATTGACGGTGAAGGCCTCGCGCCACTCCTGGGGATCCACTTCCATGAGGGGGCCGAACGGCTGATTCGTCGCCGCGTTGTTGACGAGGATGTCGAGGCGGCCGAACTCGCCGAGAGCGAGATCCACGGCCGCCCGTGCGTGCTCCGGGTCCGCGACGCTCCCCGCAAGCCCGATGCCGCCGAGCTGCTCGGCGGTCCGCCGGACCTCTGCCGCGTCCCTGGCCGTCACACACACCCGTGCCCCGGCGTCGGCCAGCTGTCGGGCGACGGCCGCTCCGATGCCGCGCGTGGCCCCGGTGACCAGGGCGGCCCTGCCGTGCAGTCCAGGCGTCATCGCCGTACCGTCTCATGACGGACCGTCAGTCGACAGCCCCGAGACGGGAGTTGCGGGCCGCGACCAGCTCCAGCAGGGTGCGCCAGTCCTCCAGGACACCGGCGTCGAAGACGATGACCCGGCTCTCCTCGTCCGCCTCACGCAGGCGCGACAGGTCGTCGTCGGAGGTCGGGCCTTGATGGCGGACCAGATGGGCGACGCGCTCGCCGAGCAGGGGGCGTACCGCCGCTGCCGCGCGTTCGGCCCGGGCGCTGCTGTCGGCAGGTGACAGCAGCTGCCCGATGTCCCGCACCAGCCCCGCCACCTGGAGTTCCTTGTCGGCGGGGCGGCTGCGGCGCAGCAGGGCGGCGGTCCGCAACGCCTGCTGGTGCCGACAGGCGTACAGCAGATCCATCAGCTCCTCGACACTGCGCAGCTCCATGCGTCAGTCCTCCCGAGCCCACCCGCGGGACAAGCCGTTGTCGCACGTCAGCAGATCATGGGTGGCTTGCGATTCGGCCAACAGGACCTGAACTGCGTGGCTCCGGACCATCGAAGGCGTGCGCGGCCGTGTAGGCCGGTCGGGTGACTCTCAAACCGTGCATGGAGTGACAAACATGCGCAGAACATGGCCGAAAGACCTTAGGTGACTCGTAATGGTTACGCCTTGTTTTCAGCCCCTATCGAGCGGACCCCTGCTCATCTGGTTAATCTGTAGCCGACGGATGGCAGTACGGGGTCCCACCCACACCCACAGTCCGTCCCGGGACAAGCCGGTCACCACGGCCTGCTCTCACCTGAGTTACCGGCGCCACCGCGTCCGAACCCGATCTCGACCCAGACCCGAGCGGACGTCCAGGCACCGACCGTAGGTTGCACAGGTACGTCCCGAGGGTGAGCCCGACACATAAGGAGTGCGCGGTGACACCGGAGAAGACAGATCGCGAACAGCGCCCCAAGGAACGCCCGGAGCGCGCGGGCCGACGGCCCGCAGACATCGGCAGTCTCGACGTGTGGGCGCGCTCCGCCCCCATCCGTCTCGCGGGCTACGAGGACGACCTCGCCGAGCCCCACATCCTGCCCAGCGTGGACTGACCGCAGGACCTTCGCGATCGCCGACGGCATGGGCGTGCGAGACTCACGCCCATGCTGATCAGAGAAGCCGCGGCCGACGACTGGCCGCGGATCTGGCCTTTCTGGCACCGGATCGTGGCCGCGGGCGAGACCTACGCCTGGGACCCCGCCACCCCCGAACAAGCAGCGCGCGCCCTGTGGATGAACCCGGCCAAGCGCGTCTACGTCGTCGAGGACGAGAGCGGCGCCCTCGTCGCCTCGGCCTACGTCACCCCCAACTACGGCGGTCCCGCCGCCCAGATCGCCAACGCCGGCTTCATGGTCGACCCCGACCAGGGCGGACGCGGTTTCGGGCGCGCGCTCGCCGAGCACATCCTGGCCGCCGCCACGGCAGACGGCTACCGGGGGATGGTCTTCAACGCCGTCGTCGAGACCAACCCGGCCGTGCGGCTGTGGACTTCGCTCGGCTTCACGATCCTCGGCACCGTGCCCGACGCCTTCGAACACCCCCGGGACGGGCGGGTCGGACTGCACATCATGTACAAGGCCCTCTAGGGCGCGGTGTTCAGTCGAGCGGCGCCGTCCGCCGCCACGGCTGCCGCCGCTCCAGCTCCTCCGCGACCTCCAGCAGCACCGTCTCCGACCCGGGCCGTGCCACCAGTTGTACGGCTGTCGGGGCGCCCGAGGGCAGAGTGCCGAGCGGGACCGACATCGCCGGCCAGCCGGTGAGGTTCCACGGCGGGGTGAGCGGCGAGTAGTTGGTGTTGACCAGGACGTTGCGCAGCCAGCCCCGCTCGTGCCAGGCCTCGGCCTTGGGAGAGCGGCGGGCCAGCGCCGGAAGCAGCAGGACATCGTGCTCGGCGAAGAACGGCTCCAGGCGCTCGCGCAGCTCCTGCCGGGCCTTGCCCTTCCGCACGGCCTTGACGAAGCGCCGGCCGATCGCCGCGTGCACCCGGGTGCGCCGGGCCAGCAGCCGCGGATCCAGCCCCGCCGCGTCCACCGAGGTGCCCGCCGTCCACGTGGCCAGCGAGGTGAAACTCAGCGAGAGCGGGTACGGCGGGTCGGCGCGCCGCACCTGATGTCCCGCTTTGATCAGCAGTCCGGCCGCTTCCCGGACCGCGTTCGTATACGGCGCGCTGACCGTGACCCCGGCGAGCGGGCTGCGCAGGGACACGGCGACGTCGAGCGTGGCGGGCGCGTCCCGTCGTACGAACTCGGTGCCGGCGATGACCGAAAGCAGCAGACGGGCGTCCTCGACCGTGGTCGCCAGCGGACCGTTTTCGGACATGCCGAACCAGTCGCCGTCGCTGATGCCGGCCGGGACCACCCCCGACCCCGGCTTCAGCGTGACGAGCCCGCAGTTGGCCGCCGGGATGCGCAGGGAACCCATGCCGTCGTTGCCGAGGGCGATCGGGACCAGGCCCGCGGCGACCGCGGCCGCGCTGCCGCCGGACGAGCCGCCCGCCGTACGCGTGGTGTCCCAGGGGTTGCGGGAGGTGCCGTGGACGCCCTCCGTGGTGCCGAAGACGCACAGCTCCGGCACGTTCGTCAGCCCCACGACCACCGCGCCCGCGGCCCGCAACCGGGCCACGACTTCATGGTCGGCCTCGGCGGGGATGTCGGGAGTCGCGGCGGAGCCGACGCGGTTGGTCTCGCCGCGCACGGAGAGGTTGTCCTTGACCGCCACCGGCACCCCGGCCAGCGGCAGTTCGCCGAGGTCGCCCCGGGAGCCCACCTCGTCGGCCTCCGCCAGTGCCGCTTCGGCGCGCACCACCCGGAACGCCCCGATCCGTCCGTCGAGCTTCTCGATCCGGGCGAGGTGCTCGGCCATCACCTCCCGGGGTGTGGCCCGCTTCTCGCGGACGGCGGCGGCGATCTCGGCGGCGGTACGGCCGACCCAGCTGGTCACGTGCGCTCCTCGGGGGCTACTCGCGAGTACGTAGGGAGAACTCTGCCCGGCGGCGGACGTCGCGTCGAGAGCACTCGCGCTTGGACATTCGGACCGGTCTTCTTGGACTTTTCGCGACGGAGGACGCCGGAGACAGGAGCTGACCAGCAGGTCATCCGATCTCTGGCTCAACTCTCAGCTGATTCAGCCCCGTTGACAGCCCTTCTGAGGACCTCAATTATCAGCCATCCGATGAATAGGGAGTCGCTCATGAGGAAACGGCTGGGATTCGCCGCCGTCGTGGCGCTGCTGACGCTGCTCCTGGCGCCCGCTCCGGCGCTCGCGCGCTCGGACCAGGGCCCGCCGGCCACGGTGCCTGCGCTGACCCAATGGACTCCGGAGCCGGGCGCCTACGTCTACCGGCCCGGGGCCCGGCTCGTCGCCGGCGACCCGGCCGAACGCCGGGTGGCCGACACGCTCGCCGGTGATCTGCGGGCGGCGGGCCACGGCTCGGTGCCCGTCGTACGCGGCGCAGCCCGGCCTGGTGACATCGTTGTCGACGTCAAGCCGTTCCGGAGCTCCCTCGGCGCCGAGGGCTACGAACTCCACGCCGGCACAAGCCTGTCGGTCACCGGAGCGACCGAGACCGGCGCCTTCTACGGCACCCGGACCCTCCTCCAGCTCCTCGCGCAGGGCGACCGGATCCCCGCGGGGCGCACGGTCGACGTGCCGCGCTACAAGGAGCGGGGCGTCGGCGTGTGCGCCTGCTACATCCACGTCTCGCTGCCCTGGCTGGAGAACCTCGTCCGCGAGATGGCCTACAACAAGCTCAACCAGCTGCTCGTGGAGCTGAAGGTCAAGAGCGACGCCCACCCCGAGGCCAACACCTGGGGCTACTACACCAAGGACGAGATACGGCAGCTCGTCGCGCTCGGCGACAAGTACCACGTCGAGATCATCCCCGAGATCAACTCCCCGGGGCACATCGACCCGTGGATCGAGAACCGCCCGGACCTCCAGCTGACCGACTCCGACGGCAACAAGCAGCCCTCCCGGCTCGACATCACCCAGCAGGCGGCCTTCGACTACTACACGAGCCTGATGGACGAGTACGCCCAGGTCTTCACGGCGAAGTCCTGGCACATGGGAGCCGACGAGTACATGCTCGGCTCCGACTTCGCGAAGTACCCGCAGATGCTCAGGTACGCCCAGGAGAACTACGGTCCCGGCGCCACCCCGCAGGACGCCTTCGTCGACTTCGTCAACCGCGTCCACGACTACGCGGCGAGCAAGGGCGTGAAGCTGCGGATCTGGAACGACGGACTGACCGGAGCCAACACCGTGCCGGTGAAGGCCGGCACCACGGTCGAGCACTGGCTGAACGTGGCGGTCAAGCCCAGTCAACTCATCGCGCAGGGCTACTCGGTGATGAACGCCTCCTATTCGCTCTACCTCATCCGCGGCGGCTTCCACAGCGACACCGAGTCGCTCTACGACCAGAGTTGGGACCCCCGCAGCTTCGAGGGCGAGCAGCTCACCTCCTCCCGGGGCGTCACCGGCGCGAAGATCAGCCTGTGGCCGGACAACGGACGCGGCGAGACCGAGAACGAGGTCGCCGTCCGGCTCTGGCCCGCGCTGCGTCATGTCGCCCAGGCCACCTGGGGGGATCCGCATCCCGACGCCACGTACGCGGAGTTCGTGGCGCGCGGTGCGGCGGTGGGGCACGCGCCGGGTTGGCGGGACCTGACCCGGGTGCCGGTGGCGGACGGCACCTACACCTTCGGGCGGTCGTTCACGGCTTCCGTGCAGCGCACGGCGGACGGCTATGCGACCCTCCGGTCGGCGGCCGGCTGCCTCGCGATCAGCGGCGGCAAGCTCACGCTCAACGTGCCGCTGCAGCCCGGCGTCGAGGCGACCTGGGACACCTGCGACCCGTCCGGCACCTTGCAGCGCTGGGAGTTGGAGCCCGTGGCGGGCGGCTACCGGCTCGTCAACGCGATCACACAGATGGCGCTCACCGTCACGGACGACGGCCGGATCGTGCAGTACCCGGCCGACCAACGCACCCCCGCCGTCTGGCACTTGAGCTGAGGAGCCCCCATGACCGTCTCCAGACGCCTCTTCGTCACCGCCGCCACCGCACTCGCCGTGACCGGCATCCCCACGATGGCCGTCGCGGCCTCCGACGACCGCTCCTACCGCATCCCCGTCTCCCCGGACGACACCGAGGCCGACCTCGTCCGCAAGGCGTCCCAGGTCAGGCCCGCCGCCCGGCAGGTCGCCTGGCAGAGCCTTGAGCGGACCGCGTTCCTGCACTTCGGCGTGAACACCTTCACCGGCCTGGAGTGGGGCACCGGCGACGAGGACCCGAACGTCTTCCAGCCGACCGGCCTCGACACCGACCAGTGGGCGGCGGCCCTGAAGGACGGCGGCTTCAGGCTCGCCATCCTCACCGTCAAGCACCACGACGGCTTCGTCCTCCATCCCTCCCGCTACACCGAGCACTCGGTGGCATCGAGCAGTTGGCGCGACGGTCGGGGCGATGTGCTGCGTTCCTTCGCCGACTCCATGCGCCGCCACGGCCTCAAGGTCGGCGTCTACATCTCACCCGCCGACGAGAACCAGTACCTGCACGGCGTGTACGCCAACGGCAGCGCCCGCTCCCCGCGCACGATCCCGACCCTCGTGGCGGACGACGACCGTACGCCGGACCGCTTCCACACCCTGGACGCCACCGACTACGGCGCCCACATGCTCAACACGCTGTACGAGGTGCTCACCGAGTACGGGCCCGTCGACGAGGTGTGGTTCGACGGCGCGCAGGGGCACATCCCGCCCGAAAAGGTGGAGAGCTACGACTGGGACAGCTGGTACACCCTGGTGCGGACCCTCGCCCCGGACGCGGCGATCGCCGTCACCGGCCCCGACCTGCGCTGGGTCGGCAACGAGAGCGGCATCGCGCGCGAGGACGAGTGGAGCGTCATCCCGGTCAAGGAGAACCAGTACGGCCGCACCGACTGGGCCATGTCCTACGACACCCCCGACGAGGGCAGCCGCGCCGCCCTGGTGAAGGCGCAGCCCGCGACGGACTACCTCCAGTGGTGGCCCGCCGAGTGTGACGTCTCGATCCGCGACGGCTGGTTCTACCACGCCGACCAACAGCCCAAGTCCGTGGACTATCTGACGGAGATCTACTTCGGGTCGGTGGGGCGCAACGCGGTGCTGCTGCTCAATGTCCCACCGGACACCGAGGGCCTGCTGCACGGCACGGACGTCGTGCGGCTGCGGGAGTTCAGGGAACGGATCGATCGGGAGCTGCCACAGGACCTGGCCGCCCGTGGTCGCACCACGTCGGCACCGGGCCGCGTCACCGTCGACCTCGGCACGGAGCACGAGGTCGACCGCATCCGCCTCGCCGAGGACATCCGGCACGGCCAGCAGGTGGAGAGCTTCGTCGTCGAGGCGCTCCGCGACGGCACCTGGACGGAGGTCACGGGCGCCGGAACCATCGGCGCGAGCCGCATCCTGCTGCTGCCGGCCCCGGTACGGGCCCGGAGGTGGCGGGTGCGGGTGACACAAGCTCGAAGTGCCGTACACATCGCGGAGTTCGGGCTGTATCGGTCCGAGGTCTGAGGGAGCGAGTGGCCACCGGGGTGTCGGCGCCCTGGTGGCCACCCTTCACGGCAGCCGCCAGTCGAAGGGCATCAGGTCGCGTTCCCAGCCGGCCGTCCGGGCCAGTGCGTCGGCGGCTCGGGGAACTCGCAGCAGACACCGGTGGCGCAGCAGTTCGCGGCGCTCGCCCGGGGTCAGCAACCGCTCCTCCGGGCCGAGGTTCGCGGGGTGGTCCGGGTCGAGGTCCGGACGGCCGTCGATCCGGTCGTGCCCCGCGACGTTGAGCCGGTCACCGTCCGGCGTCCGGTAGTCGAGCCGGAAGTCCGTGCGCCACTGGGAGTTGTGGCCCCAGCCGTGGGACAGGTCGACGGTCGGACGGTGGCGGCGTCGGAACGCCCAGGAGAGCGGCGAGCCGTCGGCGACGCCACGCTGGGCGTGATCGGCTCCGGCACGCACCCTGACTCCGGCCCGGGTGAAGAGGAGTTGGCCGAGCATCAGACCGGGCCATACGACCTCGGTGATCTCGATCGGCGCCCCAGGATCGTCGGCCTGATCGACCTCGACGATCTCGTGGAGGAACGGGTCGAAGGTGCCGCCCTTGAACGGCGTCATCCCGAGCGGGGTGAAGAGGCCGAGGTAAGCGCGCTCCTCGTGAAGCAACAGGTCGCCGACCCGGCTCAGGGCGTACAACTCCCAGAGGACGGCCTGGCCTTCGGGAGCCGTCCACCAGGGCCTGTGCTCGGCGGCCGTGGCGAGCCGGTCCCGGTAACCGCCGTGGTCCCGACCGAGCCATGACGCGTTGGTCCCGTTCCCCTCGGCCAGGCTCTCGTACAGCTCGCGCGCACCCACACCGACGTCCATGCGGGCAGCCTAGGCGGGGACGTCAGCGCAGGTGCTTGTCGAAGAACGCCATGGTGGTGTCCATCGAGCGCGCCCACTGGGAGTAGAAGGTGTGCCCCTCGCCCCGGTACGTGCGCAGCTCGACGTCCTTGCCCGCCTTCTCGAACGCGGTCACCGTCTGGTGGGACCAGCGGATGGGGCAGGTCGTGTCGGTGGTGCCGTGGTGGATCAGGAGGGGTTCGGTGACGCGGTCGACGTAGGTGAGGGGGGAGATCTCGCGCCAGAAGCGGGGGTTGGTCTCGGGGGTGCCGTGCTCGGACTCGATCTCGGCCACCAGCGGGTCGCCCTCAGGGCGTTGGAACTGGTCGATGTTCTCCTCGGGGCGCCCGCTGACCGGCGCGTAGGCGACCGCGGCGTCGAACAGGCCCGGGGCCACCACCAGCGTGTTGTAGACGACACCGCCGCCCATCGAACGGCCGAGCAGGCCGAGGCGGTCGGTGTCGATCTCCGGGCGCCCGGAGGACCGTAGCGCCATCGCCGCGCCGATCACGTCCTCGGTGTAACCGAGGCGGAGGCCCACGTCGTTGTCCGGGTCCTTGTCCGAGCGGGCGTGGTTGCGGTAGTCGGTGTGCAGGACGACGTAGCCGTTGCGGGCGAGGAGGTCCTGCTCGCGGGTGAGGCCACGGCCGGTGGTGTAGATCTCCGGGTCGATGTAGCCGTGCGCCAGCACCAGGGCCGGGAAGGGTCCCTGGCCCGAGGGGATGTTCATCAGGCCCGAGATCGTCAGGCCGTCCGACTCGTACGTCACCTCGTAGCTCGTGTAGGCGGAGGTACGGGTCAGCACCCTGCCCAGTTCGAGACCGGAACCCTTGTGGTCGCGCTGGATCATGGCCGGGATCGAGACGGGGTTCACCGGCGCGGGCGTCGTCGCCGAGGGGCTCGCGGTGCGGGGCGTCGAAGCGGTCGGGCTGCTCGGGCGGCCCGTCTCCTCGGTGTCGCCGGTCGTACAGCCCACCGCGGCCGACAGCGCGAGTGCGGTGGCGACACAGAACGTTCCCCTTGTCCGCATACGGCCATTGTCCCCGCCGGGGCGCTCGCTGTCCCCCCGGTTCAGGTGCCCCGGGCCACCCCCGTGCTGTCCCGCACGATCAGCCGGGGCACCGGTACCCGTACGGTCCGCGCCGGACCGCCGTCCAGCAGCGCGGTCAGTTCCGTGGCCGCCGTACGGCCGAACTCCACGCTGTCCCGGGACAGCGCCGACAGCCACGGCTTGACCATGCGGCACAGCGCCGAGTCCTCCCAGGCCACCACCGACACGTCCCGGGGCACCGAGTGACCCAGTTCGGTCGCGGCGGCGACTCCGGCGAGGGCCATCACGTCGTTGTCGTAGATCAGCGCGGTCGGGGGAGCGGGCGCCTCCAGGACCCTGCGGGTCACGGCGGCGCCGGCGGCGTCCGAGTAGTCGGTGGTCACCGACTTCACCCCGGTCAGTCCGCGCCGCTCGGCCTCCGCCCGCAGGGTGCGGATACGGCGCTCGGTGTGCGCGAGTCCCGGCAGGCCCGCGATGTGCACGATCCGCCGGTGGCCCAGCGCGTACAGCTCGTCCACGACCGCGGCCATCGCGCCCGCGTCGTCGGCCCAGACGGTCGACAGTCCCGGATGGCGCTCGTCGGGGGCTCCGCCGATCACCACACCGGGCAGACCCAGTTCGTCGAGGACTCCGGTGCGCGGGTCGTCGGTGCGCGGGTCGACCACCAGGACACCGTCCACCCGGTGTTCGGCCCACCAGCGCCGGTACACCGCGCACTCGTCCTCGACGTCCTCCACCACCTGGAACAGCAGCCCGAGATGACGCTCCGCCAGCACTTCCTGTATCCCGGAGACGAGCTGGAGGAAGAAGGAGTCGACGCCGAGCGTCTCCGCCGGGCGGGCCAGGACGAAGCCGACCGTGGCGGCGCCCTCGCCGGACAGCGCGCGGGCCGCGGTGCTCGGACGCCAGCCGAGTTCCTCGGCGACCCGGCGTACGCGGTCGCGGGTGTCCTCGGAGACCCCGGGGCGGCCGTTCAGCGCGAAGGAGACCGCGCTCTGGGAGACGCCGGCCTGCCGGGCGATGTCCTTCATCGTGGGCCTGCGGACCGGTGACCGCTTGCCTGACACGCTCTTTCCCCATTCCCCCGGCGGTTCGTCGGGACAGTATGCACTAATGCGGTTCAGCTTCGTCAACCTAATACGCATTAGTCACTAAAGAAATTAGCTGCGCGAGATGCATTGACGGGCCCGTGGAACGGCGTGCAGGGTCTCCGTCGTTGGCCAACTCCGCCCCAAAGGAGACCGGTTCGCCGTGCCCATTTCCCGCAGAACCTTCGCTGCCGCCGCTGTCTGTGTCCTTCTGCCGCTGAGCGGCTGCGGGTCCGGCGACGACGGCGGTTCGAGTGACGCCTCCGGCAGGATCGAGGGCGACATCACCTTCCAGACCTGGAACCTCAGGGCGAACTTCAAGGACTATTTCGACGGCCTGATCGCCGACTTCGAGAAGAAGTACCCCGGCACCGACGTGAAGTGGATCGACCAGCCCGCCGAGGGCTACGCCGACAAGATCAGCGCCGATGCCGCGGGCGGCACCCTACCCGACGTCGTCAACGTGTCCCCGGACCTGGTCGCGCCCCTCGCCAAGGCCGGCCTCGCGCTCGACCTCGACAAGGCGGCCGGGCAGTACAGGAAGGAGTACCTGGACGGCGCCTGGGCCAGCCACCGGATACCTGGCATGACCGGCACCTACGCCTTCCCCTGGTACCTCAACACCGGACCGCTCTTCTACAACAAGTCCCTCTTCGAGGAGGCCGGGATCGACCCCGACCAGCCGCCGAAGACGTACGACGAACTCTTCGCGGACGCCCTGGAGCTGGCGGAGAAGAGCGACGGCAAGGTCGCCACCCTCGCCAACGTGCCCACCATCGAGGACTTCGGCCGCTACGGCGTCCCGCTCATGAACTCCGAGGGCACCGCCTTCGCCTTCAACGACGCCAAGGGGGTCGAACTGCTCACCAAGTACAAGGAGTTGTACGACGCCAAGGCGCTCGACCCGCAGGCGCTCACCGCCACGCCCGAGTCCTCCGGCAAGAAGTTCCTCACCGGGGCCGTCGCCATGAACCCCGGCAGCGCACTGGACCTCGGCAACTTCAAGAAGCAGGCGCCGAACCTGTACAAGAACATCGGCATCACCGACCAGATCACCAGCACCGGGCACGTCAACATGTACGTGATGGGCGTGATGGTGAACGCGCAGACCAAGAGGAAGGCCGCCTCCGTCGCCTTCGCGCACTACGTCACCGACGCCGAGCACCAGATGTCCTTCGCGAAGAAGGTCGCCATCTTCCCGAGCACCGCGGGATCGCTGGACGACCCGTACTTCACCAAGGAGGACGGGACCGACGAGACGCGGGTGCGGGTCGCCGCCGCCAAGTCCCTGAAGAACGCGGTGAATTACACGCCCGTGCTGTTCAGCGAGCAGATGAAGACGGCCCTGCGCAACGAGGTCGCGAAGGCGTTGCAGGGCAAGGAGAGCCCCGAGGAAGCTCTCGACAACGCTGTCAAGGCCTGTGACACGCTGCTCGAGCAGCAGGGATAGCCATGGCGTCGTCCACCGTCTCCCGCGTGCGGCGCCAACTGCCGACGAGCCCCTGGCTGTTCGCCGCACCCGGCCTGCTGATCATCGGCGCGTTCATCCTGTACCCGTTCGTCTCCACCCTGGTCAACGCCTTCACCGACCGGCGCACCCTGATCCCGGGCGAGTTCGTGGGCCTCGCGAACTTCCGTGAGCTGCTGCACGACGACATGTTCTGGATCGGCCTGCGCAACAGCTCGCTGTACGTCCTCGGAGTCGTGCCCGCGCTGGTGATCCTGCCGCTGCTGCTCGCGCTGCTGGTGCAGAAGAACATCCCCGGCATCACCTTCTTCCGGTCCGCCTTCTACACCCCGGTCGTCGCGTCGATCGTCGTGGTCGGACTCATCTGGGTGTGGCTCCTCGACGAACGCGGCCTGATCAACTCGCTGTTGGAGGCCGTCGGGGTCGGCCGGATCGGCTTCCTGAGCGACCAGTGGCTGCTCCTGCTGAGCGCCATGGCCGTCACGGTGTGGAAGGGCCTCGGCTATTACATGATCATTTACCTGGCCGCGCTGGCCAATGTGCCGCGTGAGCTGCACGAGGCCGCGGCGGTGGACGGGGCCGGGGCGATCCGGCGGTTCGTCACGGTGACGGTGCCCGCCGTCCGCTCGACCATGGCACTCGTCGGGGCACTGTCCTCGGTCGCCGCCTTCAAGGTGTTCTCCGAGGTCTACCTGATGGCCGGCCCGAGCGGGGGACCGGCCGGTGAGGACACCACGCTCGTGATGCTCGTCCAGCGCACCGGCACCGGACTCACGGGCCGCGTCGGCTACGCGTCCGCGATCTCGGTCGTCGTCTTCGTCGTCACCGTCGCGCTGATGCTGCTCGTGCTGCGGGCCGACCGGAGGGGGGACACGTGACCCGGGTACGCAAGGGCGAACTGGCGCTGCGGTACGCCCTGTTGCTCGCCGTCCTCGCGCTGACCGTCGGCCCCTTCCTCTGGCAGCTGTCGACCTCGCTCAAGGGCCCCACGGAGGACATCTACAGCTCGCCGCCGTCCTTCCTGCCGCAGCATCCGACCCTCCACAACTACGAGCGGGTCGCCGACACCATCCCCGTCTGGGACTACGCCTTCAACTCGCTGAAGGTCGCCACCGCCAACGTCGTGACCAACTGCGTCGGTTCGGCTCTCGCCGGGTACGCCCTGGCCCGACTGCGCTACCGCGGCCGCCGCGCGGCCACCCTCGCGTTCGTCCTCGCGATGCTCGTGCCCGTGGAGGGCATCATCATCGCCCAGTTCACCACCATGCGGGAGCTCGGCCTCAACAACACCCTGATCGGCGTGGTCCTGCCGGGCTGCATCGGCGCGATGAACGTCCTGCTGATGCGCAACGCCTTCCTGAACCTGCCGTACGAGATCGAGGAGGCGGCCTATGTCGACGGCGCCAACGTCTGGCAGCGGTTCCTGCGGATCGCGCTGCCGTCGGTGAAAGGGACCGTGGCCGTCGTCGCGATCTTCGCCTTCATGGGCGCCTGGGACGACTTCCTGTGGCCCCTGATCGTGCTGAGCGACCCGTCGAAGTTCACGCTCACCATCGGCCTCAACTACCTGCACGGCACCTTCGCCAACGACGAACGGCTCGTCGCCGCGGGCACGGTCATCGCCGTGGCCCCGCTGATCGCCCTCTTCGCCGGCCTCCAGCGGTACTTCTTCCGCGGGGTGGGCGAGGGAGCGGTGAAGGGCTGAACGAACCCCCAGAGTCAAGGATCCCGTATGCCTTCTGCCGTGCGCTTCGGCGTCAACTACACCCCGAGCGTCGGATGGTTCCACCACTGGCTCGACTTCGACCTCGACCCGGTCCGCGCCGACCTCGACTCGATCGCCGCCCTGGGCCTCGACCACATCCGGGTCTTCCCGCTGTGGCCCTACTTCCAGCCGAACCGCACCCTGATCCGGGAGCGGGCCGTCACGGATCTCGTGCGGCTCGTCGACGCCGCCGCGGAACGCGGTCTCGACGTCAACGTCGACGGTCTGCAAGGTCACTTGAGCAGCTTCGACTTCCTGCCGGCCTGGACCCGGACCTGGCACCGGCGCAATCTCTTCACCGACCCGGAGGTCGTCGAGGGCCAGGCCACCTATCTGCGCACGCTGGCGGCGGCCCTGGCGGACCGCCCCAACTTCATCGGCATGACCCTCGGCAACGAGGTCAACCAGTTCTCCGCGGGCCCTCATCCCGACCCCGACCGGGCCACGTCCGAACAGATCGACGCCTGGCTCACCCGCATGCTCGCCGCCTGCGAGCAAGGGGCTCCCGGCAGGCTGCACCTGCACGCCGAGTACGACGCCACCTGGTACCAGGACGACCAGCCCTTCACCCCCGCCCAGGCCGCCCGCCACGGCGCCGTCACCGCCGTGCACTCCTGGGTCTTCAACGGCACCGCCCAGCGCCACGGCCGCACCTCCGTCCCGGCCGAGCACCACGCCGCCTACCTCGTCGAGCTCAGCAAGGCCTGGGCCGAGGACCCGCACCGGCCCGTCTGGCTCCAGGAGGTCGGCGCCCCCGCCCCGCTGGTGCCGCCCGAGCACGCCGCCGCCTTCACCGAGGCGACCGTGGCGAACGCCCTGGACTGCCCCGACCTGTGGGGCATCACCTGGTGGTGCTCCCACGACGTGTCCCGGGAGCTCGCCGACTTCCCGGAACTGGAGTACGGGCTCGGCCTGTTGACCAACGACCGGAAGCCGAAGGAGGCGGCCCGGGTGCTGGAGCGGGCGGCGCGGACACGCTCGCAAGCGCCTGAACGTCGTACGACCGCGCTGGTCGTTCCCTCCAATCCCGCCTCCCGCTCGCTCTGCGCGCCCGGTGGCCCGGTCTTCGACGCCTACTTCCGACTGGTCGCCGACGGCGTCCGCCCCACCACCGTCCTCGACACCCGTGCCGCCGACCAGGACCACCTGTCCGCGCGCGGTATCACCGAGGTCGTCACCTCCGATCAGGTACTCCCACCGTTCCTGTGGACTGAGCGGGAGTGAGTCCGTTCAGCCGCGCGCCCCGAACGGTCTTGGGCGAGCTGGTCCCCGGCGTACTCGACCCCGGGGCGGCGACACGCATCCTGTGCGCGGTCCGAGCCCGGGAGGCCAGTTCCCTTACGACCTGGCCATGTGGGTACGGCCAGAGGCGACGGGGAGGCCCTGACCCATCCTCTGGTGGAGCAGGGGCCCCGCACGCTGACGCCGTACCCGGTGTCCCAGGTCGCACGACCACGCTAGCCCAAACAGCCCAGGGCGCCGCAAGCCCGTCAGCGGACGATCACACGATCGAGCTAATGCGGCCTTGTGCGCACTCCCTGGCGAGCAGCAACACCCCCCAAGGACCACTAGGAGGCACCCGCTCGTGAATCCCACCAGACGCACGGTTCTGCTCGCCGCGACCGCGGCGGCGCTGCTCCCAGCGCTGCCGGCGAAGGCAGCGGCGGCGACCGCGCTCCAGCCGTACGCCACCTACTGGTACCCGGACTCCCTGCCCTCCGGCAGCCCCGGCACCGGCATCACCTGGCGCAGCCTCAAGGCCTGGCGGGCGGCCGACGACGCCGACCTCGCCTTCAACGCGGCCTCCGTACCGCTCGCCGCCCGCTTCACCCCGCCCCCCGCGAACACGACGGCACGCGCCGGCCAGGCCCGCATCCAGTCGCTGGTCTCCTTCGGGCCCACGGCGGGCAACCCTTCGCAGGGCTCGGCGACGTCCGACTACTACGCCTTCGGGCACTGGGCCTACGTCGACGAACTGGTCTTCTGGGGCGGCTCGTCCGGCGAGGGACTGGTCCTCGCGCCGAACGCCCCGATCGTGGACGCCGCCCACCGGCACGGCGTGCCCGTGCTCGGCAACATCTTCCTGCCGCCCGTCGCCTACGGCGGACAGTTGCAGTGGACCCGGGACCTGGTGCAGAAGGACGCGGCCGGGCGGTATCCACTGGCGGCTCAACTCGTCGCGGTCGCCGCGGCCCACGGCTTCGACGGGTGGTTCGTCAACGCCGAGACCGGGGGAGGGGACGCGGCTCTCGGGGCGGACATGCTGGGATTCGTCCGGGAGCTGAAGTCGCTCGCCTCCGCCCGGGGGCAGCGGGTGACGTGGTACGACTCGATGACCGTGAACGGGACGGTGAGCTGGCAGGGTGCGCTGAACAGCCGCAACCAGCCGTTCTTCGAGGCCGCCGACGACATGTTCGTCGACTTCCGGTGGACGGCGGCCGGGCTGGCGTCCTCGGGCACCCTGGCGCAGCGACTTGGCCGCAGCCGCTACGAGTTGTGGGCCGGGGTGGACGTGGAGGCGGGCGGCTGGAACACGTCCGTGAACTGGGACGCGATCGTGCCGGCCGGCAAGCCGCACATCACGTCGATCGGGCTGTACCGGCCGGAGTGGACCCGCAATCACCTGCCCGCGGACCAGCGGTCACCGGAGGACTTCCACGCCGCCGACGACCGCTTCTGGACGGGCCGGTCACTCGATCCGTCCCGCCCCGACCCGACGGACACCTGGCGCGCGCCGGCGGTGTCGGTCGCCGACCGGTCGACGGTCACCTCGGTGCCGTTCGCGAGCGTGTTCAACACCGGGCACGGGCTGCGATGGTACGAGGAGGGTGCCGTCACGTCGGACGCGGCCTGGAACCACCTCGGGTTGCAGGACCGGCTGCCGTCGCGGCAGTGGGTGGTGCGGACGGAGGGCTCCCGGCCGGCCGTCTCCTTCGACTTCGCGGACGCCTGGCGGGGCGGAAGCAGTGTGGTGGTGAATGGCTCGGTGGATGAGCCGGTCACCGTGGATCTGTATGCCACGCGGCTGCCGATCGGCGAGGGCACGGTGGTCGAGCTGACCCACCGGATGGACGCGGGTGCGGTGGGCGTCGAGCTCGCCGTGGCCACCGCCGAACCGGGCGCGCCGGGGGCGACACCGCCGTACGTCCATCTTCCCGTGACCACCGGCGACGGCTGGCACACCTCGACCGTACGGCTCACCGGGCTCTCCGGGACCGTCCACGCGCTCGGCGTGCGGCTCACCGGCAGCGGCTCGCTGACCTGGCGGCTCGGCGGTCTCGCGGTGTACGACACCCCCGGCACCCCCGCCGCACCTTCCGGCCTGCGGATCACCGCGGCCTCCGGCGGCGACCTGCGCCTCGCGTGGAACCCCGCTCCCGGCGCCGTACGCCACTACACCCTGCACCGGCTCCTGCCCGACGGCAGCCGGCGCTTTCTCGGCGGCACCTGTCAGCGGGCCTACTTCGTCGGCGGCCTCAAGCCCGAACAGGGCGAGCGGCAGGCGCGGTTGGAGCTGCGTGCCGTGGGGGAGCTGTACACGTCGTCGGACCCCCTGACCGTGACCCACCCCTGGTAACCCCCGGACCCTTGGAGAGCACCCCGCATGCATGACGACCGCAGCCTGGTCGAAGCCCGCCTCAGGCGCGTCCTCGACGAGCGACTCCGCCCCGCCGTGTACCCCGAGTCCGTGCCGCTGGAGGTGGCGGTGTGGCACGCGCCCGACGAGCCGGTGCCCGTCGCCGAGGGCCTGGCGGCCGAGCCGGAGCCCATCGCCGTGGGCGCCCGCTGGGGTGTTCCCTGGGGCACCAGCTGGTTCCGCGTCAACGGAACCGTCCCCGAGGCGTGGGCCGGGAAGACCGTCGAGGCCCTCCTCGACCTCGGCTTCGACGAGAACATGCCCGGCTTCCAGTGCGAGGGCCTGGTCTACCGGCCCGACGGCACCCCGGTGAAGGGCCTCAACCCGCGCAACCAGTGGGTGCGGATCGGCGCGCCCGTCGAGGGCGGCGAGGAGGTGCGCCTGCACATCGAGGCCGCCTCCAATCCCGTCATCCTCGACTACCACCCCTTCCTGCCCACGCGGTTGGGCGACAAGGAGACCGCCGGGGCCGAGCCGCAGTACCGGTTGGCGCGCATGGACCTCGCCGTCCTCGACGAGACCGTCTGGCAGCTCGTGATCGACCTGGAGGTGCTCGGCGAGCTGATGGCCGAGCTGCCGGTGGAGTCGGCGCGGCGCTGGGAGATCCTGCGCGCGGTGGAGAAGGCACTGGACGCGCTGGACCTCCAGGACGTGGGCGGCACGGCGGCGCAGGCCCGTTCGCGGCTGGACAGTGCCTTCGAGGCGCCCGCCGTCCCCTCCGCGCACCGCATCAGCGCCGTGGGACACGCCCACATCGACTCGGCGTGGCTGTGGCCGCTGCGGGAAACCGTGCGCAAGGTCGCCCGGACGACCTCCAACATGACCGCCCTGCTCGACGACGAGCCGGAGTTCGTGTTCGCCATGTCCCAGGCCCAGCAGTGGGCCTGGGTCCGCGACCACCGGCCCGAGGTGTGGGCGCGGGTGAAGAAGGCGGTGGCGGACGGGCGGTTCGTGCCGGCCGGCGGGATGTGGGTCGAGTCGGACACCAACATGCCGGGCTCGGAGGCGATGGCCCGTCAGTTCGTGCACGGCAAGCGGTTCTTCCTCGACGAGTTCGGAGTCGAGAACGAGGAGGCGTGGCTGCCCGACACCTTCGGCTTCGCGGCCGGACTGCCGCAGATCATCAAGGCGGCGGGCTCCAAGTGGCTGCTGACCCAGAAGATCTCCTGGTCGCAGACGAACAAGTTCCCGCACCACACCTTCCGCTGGGAGGGCATCGACGGCACCCGGATCTTCACCCATTTCCCGCCGGTCGACACCTACAACTGCTCCATGAAGGGCAGCGAAATCGCCCACGCGGCACGGAACTTCAAGGACAAGGGGGTCGCCCGGCACTCCCTCGCCCCCACCGGCTGGGGCGACGGAGGCGGCGGCACCACGAGGGAGATGGTCGCCAAGGCGGCCCGCCTCCGCGACCTCGAAGGCTCGGCGACCGTGGCCTGGGAGACGCCGAAGGAGTTCTTCACCAAGGCCGAGGCCGAATACCCCGAACCGCCCGTCTGGGTGGGCGAGCTCTACCTCGAACTCCACCGCGCTACCCTCACCAGCCAGGCGAAGACCAAGCAGGGCAACCGCCGCAGCGAACACCTCCTGCGCGAGGCGGAGCTGTGGGCGGCGACGGCGGCCGTACGGACCGGATCGCCCTACCCCTACGAGGAGTTGGACCGCATCTGGAAGACGGTGCTGCTCCACCAGTTCCACGACATCCTGCCGGGGTCGTCGATCGCCTGGGTGCACCGGGAGGCGCGGCGCACCTACGAGCGGCTCGCGGACGAGCTGAACGGCATCATCGACGCGGCCCAGCGCGCCTTGGCGGGGGAGGGGACACGGGAACTGCTCTTCAACCCCGCACCCCATCGCCGTGACGGAGTCGCCGCGGGCGGCGCCGGAACCGCGGTCGTCGAGGGGCGGACGACGGTGACCGAGCGGCCCGGCGGCGGGCACGTCCTGGACAACGGCATCCTGCGGGTCGAGGTCGACGCGCGCGGCCTGGCCGTCTCCGTGTACGACATCGAGGCCGACCGCGAGACGATCGCACCGGGCCGCGCCGGCAACCTCCTCCAACTCCACCCGGACTTCCCGAACATGTGGGACGCGTGGGACGTGGACGAGTTCTACCGCAACACGGTCACGGATCTCACCGATGTGGACGAGCTCGCCCCCGAGGGGCACGGTGTGCGGATCGTGCGGACCTTCGGCGGCTCCCGCGTCACCCAGGTGCTGTCCCTCGGGCCCGCTGAGCGGCGGCTTCTCGTGGACACGGAGGTCGACTGGCACGAGACGGAGAAGTTCCTGAAGCTCGCCTTCCCGCTCGACGTGCACGCCGAACGGTACGCGTCGGAGACGCAGTTCGGGCACTTCCACCGGCCCACGCACACCAACACCTCATGGGAGGCGGCGAAGTTCGAGGCCTGCAACCACCGCTTCGTGCACCTGGAGGAACCGGGCTGGGGCGTGGCGATCGTCAACGACTCGACGTACGGGCACGACGTGACCCGTACCGTCCGCACCGACAGCGACCGTGGCACGACCACCACGGTCCGGGTGTCGCTGCTGCGGGCCCCGCGTTTCCCCGACCCCGAGACCGACCAGGGCGTCCACCGCTTCCGGCACGCGCTGGTGCCGGGGGCGGGGATCGGGGACGCGGTACGGGAGGGGTGGCGGATCAACCTGCCGGAACGGGTCGTGCAGGGTGCCGAGGAGGTTGCTCCGCTGGCGACCGTCGACCAGGAGGCGGTGGTGATCACCGCGGTCAAACTGGCGGACGACGGCAGCGGGGACGTGGTGGTCCGGTTCCACGAGGCGCACGGCGGACGGGCACGGGCCACCCTCACGGCGGGGTTCGAGGTCGCCGGGGTCACGGCGACGGATCTGCTGGAGCGCCCGTCGGCGGATGCCCCCTCGCTGCAGCGGGAGGGGAACGAGGTGTCCTTGCGGCTGCGGCCGTTCGAGCTGGTCACACTGCGGTTCACCAGGGCCTGAGACAGGGGGCGGGGAGACCCGCCCCCTTCACCTCGTGAGCTGATCCTCGCCGCAGCTCATCACCCCCCGAGCTGCGCCCGCAGCCACTCCTCCACCTCGCCCACATGCGCGGCCGCCGCCGCCCGGGCCGCCTCCGGGTCGTGGGCGATCAGCGCGCGGTGGATGGCGGCATGCTCGCGCCGCGTCCGTTCGAACGCGCCCTCCTCCTGGTAGCCACGCCACACCCGCGCCCGGAAGGTGCGCGACGACAGGCCCTCCAGGATCGCCGCCATCGTGTCGTTGCCGGCCGCCACCGCGATCTCGCGGTGGAAGGCCAGGTCGTGGGCGAGGATCTCCTCGGGGTCGTCGGTGGCGTTCATCGCCGCGAGGTGTTTCTCGACCTCGGCCAGCTGGTCGGGCGTGATGCGGGCGGCGGCCAGCGCGGTCGCCGTCGACTCCAGGACGCGGCGCACCTCGAGCAGCTCCACCAGACGCGGGCCCCGGGACAGGTCGGCGACCACGCCGAAGGTCTCCAGCAGGTCACCCGCCTCCAGCTGGGTGACGTAGATGCCCGAGCCGTGCCGGGCCTCCAGCACGCCCATCACCGTCAGCGCCCGGATCCCCTCTCGCATCGAACTGCGGGAGATGCCCAGCTGGACGGCCAGATCGCGCTCGGTCGGCAGCCGCTGGCCGGGCTCCAGCCGGCCCTCGCCGATCATCGCCTTGATCTGCTCGATGGCGCGCTGCGTCACGGTTCCCTTCTGCGGGGCTGTCTCGTCCACGCCACTCCTCCACATCACCGGGTGCGCCGCAGTCTAACCGGCAAGGTGGTCGGACCACTATGGCCGAAAGACGGGAAAATCTGCCGCCGGAGGGTATTGCCAGGGGCGAGTGGTCTGATAAGTATGCGGTCATCTGCTCGAACACCCTCATGCTCGATCACGCTCGACACGCTCAACGAGGAGCCACCAGATGCCCGGCAGAACAGTGGGGAAGCGGAACAGGTTTCGCATGATCGGCGCGGTGGCCGCGGCCGCGAGCGCCTCGCTCGTGCTCGCCGCGTGCGGCAGCACCAAGGACACCGGCAGCGCCGGCGCCGAGGGAGGCGACGGGACCGGCAAGGTAGGCGTGATCCTGCCGCTGCTGACCTCGCCGTTCTGGCAGTCGTACAACGACTACGTGCCCAAGATGGCCAAGTCCGAGGGGGTGGACACGCTGAAGACGGTCAACTCCAACAGCGACCCCTCCCAGCAGATCACCGACATCAACAACGAGCTCAACCAGGGTGTGAAGGGCCTGGTCGTCGCCCCGCTCGACAGCGCCGCCATCGAGGCAGGCCTCGACCAGGCCGAACGCAAGGGCGTCCCGGTCGTCGCGGTGGACGTGGCCCCCGACAAGGGCAAGGTCGCCATGGTCGTACGGGCGAACAACGTCTCGTACGGCGAGAAGGCCTGCCAGTACCTCGGAGAGCAGATCCCCTCCGGCAAGGTCGTGCAGATCATGGGCGACCTCGCCTCCGTCAACGGCCGTGACCGCTCCGAGGCCTTCCGGGCCTGCGTGAAGAAGAACTTCCCCAAGCTGAAGGTGCTGGAGATCCCCGCCAAGTGGGAGTCCGACGCGGCCGCCTCGCAGCTGGGCACCCTCCTGAACGCCAACCCCGACATCAAGGGCATCTACATGCAGGCCGGCGGCGTCTACCTCGCGCCGACCCTGCAGACCCTCAAATCCAAGGGGATGCTGAAGAAGGCCGGGCAGGCGGGCCACATCACCATCGTCTCCAACGACGGCATCCCGCAGGAGTTCGACGCGATCCGCAAGGGCGAGATCGACGCCACCGTCTCCCAGCCCGCCGACCTGTACGCCAAGTACGGCATGTACTACATCAAGGCGGCGATGCAGGGGAAGACCTTCAAGCCCGGCCCGACCGACCACGACTCCACGATCGTCAAGCTGCCCAGCGGCATCCTGGAGGACCAGCTGCCCGCGCCCCTGGTCACGAAGGACAACGTCGACGACCCCAAGCTGTGGGGCAACACGGTCAAATGAGCACCCCACTCGTTGAAGCCCAGGGGGTCGTCAAACGGTACGGCCCCACGACCGCCCTCGCGGACGGCCGCCTCACCGTCCTGCCCGGCGAGTCCCATGCCCTCGTCGGCCGCAACGGCGCGGGCAAGTCCACCCTCGTCACGATCCTCACCGGCCTCCAGGCCCCCGACGAAGGCACCGTCCGCTTCGACGGCGAGCCCGCGCCACCCCTCGCCGACCGGGACGCCTGGCGGAGCAAGGTCGCCTGCGTCTACCAGAAGCCCACCGTCGTACCCGAGTTGACGGTCGCCGAGAACCTCTTCATCAACCGGCAGCCCCTGCACCGCGGGTTCATCAGCTGGCGTGGGCTGAGGACCCGGGCCACCGAGCTCCTCGACACCTGGGACGTGCGCGTCGACCCGGAGGCGCGCACCGCCGACCTCAAGGTCGAGGACCGCCAAATGGTGGAGATCGCAAGGGCGTTGAGCTTCGGCGCCCGCTTCATCGTCCTCGACGAGCCGACCGCACAGCTCGACAAGCGGGAGATCGAGCGGCTCTTCGGCCGGATGCGCGCACTCCAGGACTCCGGCGTCACCTTCCTGTTCATCTCGCACCACCTCCAGGAGGTGTACGAGGTGTGCCAGACGGTGACGGTCCTCAGGGACGCCCGCTGGATCACCACGGCCCCGGTCGCCGACATGCCCCGGGCCGCCCTGATCGAGGCCATGGCCGGCGAGACCATCGCCGAACAGGCCGTACAGCTCAGGCACGTCGAGGACACCGCCCCGGTCCTCCTCGACGTCCGCGACCTCACCTCCGACGCCTACGAGAACGTCGACCTCACCGTGCGCCGCGGTGAGGTCGTCGGACTCGCCGGCATCAGCGGCAGCGGCAAGATCGAGCTGGCCGAGTCGTTCACGGGACTGCACACCCCGACCAGCGGAACGGCCCGGCTCGACGGCAGGCCGCTGCCGTTCGGCGACGTACAGGCCAGCCTCAAGGCGGGAGTCGGCTTCGTCCCGCGTGACCGGCACGCGCAGGGCCTGGTCTTCGGCATGACCATCGGTGACAACGCCACTCTCAGTGTCCTGGACCGGCTCGGCCGCTACGGCTTCGTCGGCACCGACCGCAAGCGCGGCTTCGCCACCGAACTGATCAACCGGCTCGACATCCACACCGAGGGCCCCGACCAGCCCGTCTCCGACCTCTCCGGCGGCAACGCGCAGAAGGTCGTGATGGCCCGCGCCCTCGCCTCCGACCCCCGCCTGCTCGTCCTCATCAACCCCACCGCGGGCGTCGACGTGAAGTCCAAGGAGTCCCTGCTCTCCCGCGTGGACACCGCCCGCGAGGACGGCACCGCGGTCCTCGTCGTCTCCGACGAACTCGACGACCTGCGCCGCTGCGACCGCGTCCTCGTCCTCTTCCACGGCCGCGTGGTCGCCGAGCACCCGGCCGGCTGGCGCGACCACGAGCTGATCGCCTCCATCGAAGGAGTGGACCACCATGGCTGACACCCAGGCTCCGCCGGTGAAGCACGTGCGGGTGCCCGAGGCGCGGGCGGCCCGGACGGTCCTGCTGCGCCGCGCCCGCGAACTCGCCCTTGTCCCCGCCCTGTTGCTGCTCATGGTCCTCGGCGCGTTCGTCAACGACTCGTTCCTCACCGAGCGCAACCTGATCTCCATCCTCGGCGCCTCGGCCGCTCTCGCCATGGTGGTGCTCGCCGAGTCCCTCGTCCTGATCACCGGCAAGTTCGACCTCTCCCTGGAGTCGGTCGTCGGCATCGCGCCCGCCGTGGGAGCGCTCCTCGTCCTGCCCGCGGCCCAGTCCGGCTGGGGCACCGAGTTCCCGGCCGTCCTCGCCCTGCTCGCGGTCCTCGTCGTCGGCGCGGCGGTCGGCGCCTTCAACGGCATCCTGGTCGTGAAGTTCAAGCTCAACGCGTTCATCGTGACGCTCGCGATGCTGATCGTGCTGCGCGGACTGCTCGTCGGCGCCACCAAGGGCAAGACCCTCTTCGGCATGCCGGACAGCTTCTACTCCCTGGCCACCACGACCTTTCTGAACGTCCCCATG
Organism: Streptomyces doebereineriae; assembly: GCF_031845645.1. NCBI lineage: Bacteria > Bacillati > Actinomycetota > Actinomycetes > Kitasatosporales > Streptomycetaceae > Streptomyces > Streptomyces doebereineriae. The sequence continues at coordinate 21,657 of NZ_JAVREZ010000008.1, read as the reverse complement.
TCCGTGTGGCTCGCCGCGGTCGCCTTCGCCGTCACCGGCTTCGTCCTGAAGTACCACCGCATCGGCCGCTCCCTGTACGCCATCGGCGGCAACGCCGACGCGGCCCGCGCCGCCGGCATCCGCGTCGAACGGGTGATGCTCGGTGTGTTCGTCGTGGCCGGCGTCCTCGCCTCCGTCGGCGGCATCATGCAGACCGGCTACGTCGGCGCGATCAGCGCCAACCAGGGCCAGAACATGATCTTCACGGTGTTCGCGGCCGCGGTGATCGGCGGCATCAGCCTCGACGGCGGCAAGGGCACCATGTTCGGCGCCCTGACCGGCGTACTCCTGCTGGGTGTCGTACAGAACCTGCTGACACTCGCCCAGGTGCCGTCGTTCTGGATCCAGGCCATCTACGGCGGAATCATCCTGGTCGCCCTCATGATCGCCCGTGTGACGACGGGGCGCGCCCAGGACTGAGCCCGCCCGCCCCGTCCCCTACCGAAAGGCCTTCCGTGTCCTCGACCCCCGCCCGTGTCACCGCGGTAGACACCTACGACATCCGCTTCCCCACCTCGCGCGAGCTGGACGGCTCCGACGCGATGAACCCGGACCCCGACTACTCGGCGGCCTACGTCGTGCTGCGCACGGACGCGGCCGACGGGCACGAGGGGCACGGATTCACCTTCACCATCGGGCGGGGCAACGAGGTCCAGGTCGCCGCGATCGAGGCGCTGCGCGGGCATGTGGTCGGGCGGTCCGTCGACGAGCTGTGCGCGGACCCGGGGACGCTGAACCGCGACCTGATCGGCGACAGCCAGTTGCGCTGGCTCGGACCCGAGAAGGGCGTGATGCACATGGCGATCGGCGCGGTCGTCAACGCCGTGTGGGACCTGGCCGCCAAACGCGCGGACAAGCCGCTGTGGCGGCTGCTGGCCGAGGGCGACCCCGAGTGGCTGGTCGGGCAGATCGACTTCCGCTACCTCACCGACGCGCTCACCCCGGAGGAGGCCCTGGAGATCCTGCGGCGGGGGCGGGAGGGAGCCGGGGAACGGATCACCGAGCTCCTCGCCACCGGCTACCCCGCGTACACCACCTCCGCCGGCTGGCTCGGCTACGACGACGAGAAGCTCACCCGGCTCGCGGCCGAGGCCGTCGCCGACGGCTTCCGGCAGATCAAGCTCAAGGTCGGCGCGGACCTGGAGGACGACGTACGGCGCTGCCGTGTCGCCCGACAGGTCGTCGGCCCCGGCATCCGCATGGCGATCGACGCCAACCAGCGCTGGGACGTCGACGAGGCGATCCGCTGGACCAGGGCCCTCGCCGAGTTCGACCCGTACTGGATCGAGGAGCCCACCAGCCCCGACGACATCCTCGGCCACGCGGCGATCCGCAAGGCCGTCGCCCCGGTCAAGGTCGCCACCGGCGAGCACGTCCAGAACCGGGTCGTCTTCAAGCAGCTGCTCCAGGCCGGCGCCCTCGACGTCGTCCAGATCGACGCGGCCCGGGTCGGCGGCGTCAACGAGAACCTCGCCATCCTGCTGCTCGCCGCCAAGTTCGGTGTGCCGGTCTGCCCGCACGCGGGCGGGGTCGGCCTGTGCGAACTCGTCCAGCACCTGTCGATGTTCGACTACGTGGCCGTCACCGGCACCACCGAGGACCGGGTCATCGAGTACGTCGACCATCTGCACGACCACTTCCTCGATCCCGTGGTGATCCGGGAAGGCCACTACACGGCACCCGTCGCGCCGGGCTTCTCGGCGGCCATGCGCCCGGAGTCCATCGCGCGGTACACGTTCCCCGGCGGCGCCTTCTGGGCAGAAGACCTCGCCAATGACACGCAGAAGAAGGGGCAGGCGGCATGAGTGACTTCGAGGGCCTCAAGGCCCTGGTGACCGGCGGCGCCTCCGGCATCGGCCGGGCCACCGCGGAACTCCTCGTCGCACGCGGCGCCCAGGTCGCCGTCCTCGACCTGGACCCGTCCTCGGTCGAGAAGCCGCTGCTCGCCTACCGCGCCGACGTCACCGACGACGCCTCCGTCCGCGAGGCCGTGGCCGCCGCCGTGGCCGAGCTCGGCGGACTCGACGTCGTGGTCAACAACGCGGGCATCGGCGCCCAGGGCACCGTGGCGGACAACGACGACGACGAATGGCACCGCGTCCTCGACGTCAACGTCGTCGGCATGGTCCGGGTCGCCCGCGCCGCTCTGCCCCACCTGCGCGCGTCCGCGCACGCGGCGATCGTGAACACCTCCTCCATCGCGGCCACCGCTGGCCTCCCGCAGCGGGCGCTGTACAGCGCGACCAAGGGTGCCGTGTACTCCCTGACCCTCGCCATGGCCGCCGACCACGTCCGCGAGGGCATCCGCGTGAACTGCGTCAACCCCGGCACGGCGGACACCCCGTGGATCGGGCGGCTCCTCGCCAAGTCCCCCGACCCGGCCGCCGAACGTGCCGCCCTGGAGGCCCGCCAGCCCACCGGCCGGCTCGTCTCGGCGGACGAGGTCGCGGGCGCCATCGCCTACTTGGCGAGCCCGCTCTCCGGCGCCACCACCGGCACCTCTCTCGCCGTCGACGGCGGCATGCAGGGCCTGCGCCTGCGGCCGGTGGGCCAGTGAACACCCTCGGCACGAGCGGCGTGCGGGTCAGCGCACTGGGCTTCGGCGGCGCCGTCATCGGCAACCTGTTCACCGAGGTCGGCGACGAACAGGCGCACGAGGCGGTCACCACTGCCTGGCAGCGCGGCATCCGCTACTTCGACACCGCCCCGCACTACGGTCTCGGACTGTCGGAACGCCGGCTGGGGGAGGCGCTGCGCGAGCATCCGCGCGCGGAGTACACACTCTCCACGAAGGTGGGCCGCCGCCTGGAGCCGTCCGCGGACGGCGGGGACGACCTCGCCGACGGCTTCGCGGTCCCCGCCACCCACCGCCGCGTGTGGGACTTCAGCGCCGACGGCGTACGACGCACCCTTGAGTCGAGCCTCGAACGGCTCGGCCTCGACCACGTGGACGTCGTCTACCTCCACGACCCCGACGACCACGCCGAAGAGGCCTTCCGTGAGGGCTACCCGGCCCTGGAGAAGCTCCGCTCCGAGGGTGTCGTCGGGGCGATCGGCGCCGGCATGAACCAGGCCGAGATGCTGACCCGCTTCGTCCGCGAGACCGACGTCGACGTGGTCCTGTGCGCCGGCCGCTACACCCTGCTCGACCAGAGCGCGCTCACCGAGCTGCTCCCCGCCGCCGTGGCACGGGGCGTCTCCGTGGTGATCGGCGGCGCCTTCAACTCCGGGCTGCTGGCCGATCCGAGACCGGGAGCGACGTACAACTACGCGCAGGCCTCCGGGGACGTGCTGGACCGGGCCCTGCGTATGCGGGAGGCCGCCGAGCGGCACGGCATCAGCCTGCGTGCCGCCGCCCTCGCCTTCTGCGTCGCCCACCCGGCCGTCGCGAGCGTCCTGGTGGGTGCCCGCTCGGCGGCCGAAGTCCAGGATGCCGCCGACCAGTTCGCGACCCCGGTGCCCCCTGCCTTCTGGCGGGAGCTGCGCGACACCGGTCTCCTGACCCCCGAGGAGCCGTCATGAGAGTCGCCCTGCACACCAAGGTCCGCTCGGACCGCATCGACGAGTACGAGGCCGCGCACCGCGAGGTCCCCGTCGAACTCACCGACGCGATCCGCGCCGCCGGGGCCCGCTCCTGGACGATCTGGCGCAGCGGCACCGACCTCTTCCACGTCCTGGAGTGCGAGGACTACGGCCGCCTCCTCGCCGAGCTGGAGAAGCTCCCGGTGAACGTCACCTGGCAGGCCCGCATGGCCGAACTCCTCGACGTGGCACACGACTACTCCGACGAGGGCGCCGACGCCGGCCTGCCCGTCGTGTGGGAGCTGCCGTGACGGTGGTGGACGCGCACCACCACGTGTGGGACCTGTCGGTGCGGGACCAGGACTGGATCGCCTCGGACAGCCCCCTGCGACGGAACTTCACCATCGAGGACCTCGCCCCCGAGGCTCGCGCTGCAGGCGTCGAACGCACGGTCCTCGTCCAGACGATCACCGTGCCCGAGGAGACCCCGGAGTTCCTGGCCCTCGCGGCCGGGCACGACGTGATCGCGGGGGTCGTCGGCTGGACCGACCTGACCCGTCCCGACGCCGCCGACGAGTTGGCACGTCTGCGCGAACTCCCCGGCGGGACCTGCCTCAAGGGCATCCGCCACCAGGTCCAGGGCGAGCCGGATCCCGAGTGGCTGCTGCGGCCGGACGTACGCCGAGGCCTGACCGCGGTGGCCGCAGCGGGTCTGGTGTACGACCTGGTCGTCCTGCCCCACCAGCTGCCCGCCTGCGCCAAGGCGGCCGAGTCGCTGCCACAACTCACCTTCGTCCTCGACCACTTGGGCAAGCCGCCCATCGCCTCCGGCGCCCTGGAACCCTGGGCGGCCGACGTCCGTGCCCTCGCCGCCCTGCCCAACACCGTCTGCAAACTCTCCGGCATGGTCACCGAGGCGGACCTCGACTCCTGGACGATCGACGACCTGCGCCCGTACGCCGACACGGTCCTGGACGCCTTCGGCCCGGACCGTCTCATGTTCGGCTCGGACTGGCCGGTGTGCACCCTGGGAGCGACCTACGGCGAAGTGCTCGACACCGCACGCCGGCTGACGCCCGTGTCCGCCCACCCCCGGATCTTCGGCGCCACGGCCACGCGCGTCTACGGACTCGGCGACCCCTTCTAGGGACTCACGACCTCCGCCAGCCGTGTGGGCGGCAGGAACTCCCGCACATACGTCCGCTCCCAGCACGCCCCCGTCTCCCGCAGCTCCCGCCACGTCGTGTACCGGTACCGGAAGAGGCGGGCGCGGACATGGCGGGGCGGTTCGTCCGGGGGGAACGGTGAGCGGCGCAACAGCCTCAGCGTGGCGGGGTCGTTCTCCAGGAGCCGTTCGACCATGGTGCCGAACCACGCCTGGGCGTACGCCGGGGACAGCGCGGCGAACCACATCATCCAGTCCAGGCGCAGATGGTAGGGCGCGAACTGGCGCGGCCAGCGCCGTGGATCGCCCGGCTTGCCCTTGAACTCGTACTCCTTCCACTCGGAGTCCCGGCGCGGTACGTCGTCCGCCGTACCCTCGACCACCACCTCGTAGCGGACCCGGCTGACGCTGCCGAACGCGCCGTAGGTGTTGACCAGATGGAGCGGGTCGAAGGAGCGGTTCATGATCTGGCTCCGGGAGATCATGTTGCGGACCGGGTGGTAGCTCAGGCCCAGGAGCAGCGCGGCGACGGCGAGGACCACCACCTCGTACCAGAGCGGAGTGGCGGGCAGGTCGGGTGCCTTGCCCGCGAGGTCCAGCGCCGGCACCGCCAGCACGATCGTGATCCAGTTCAGCCAGGCGAAGTTGCCCGAGAGCACCAGCCACAGCTGGGTCGCGATCATCAGGGACGCGGCCGCCATGGCGATCGGCTGCGGAGTGAACAGCAGGAAGGGAACCACGAGTTGCGTGACGTGGTTCGCGGCCACCTCCACCCGGTGCAGCGGCCGGGGCAGATGGTGGAAGAACCAGCTCAGCGGCCCCGGCATCGGCTGGGTCTCGTGGTGGTGGTCGAGACAGGTGAGTTTGCGCCAGCAGGCGTCGCCGCGCATCTTGATGAGCCCCGCGCCGAACTCGACCCGGAACAGGATCCAGCGCAGGAGGAACAGCACCAGGACCGGCGGGGCCACTTCGTCGTTGCCGAGGAACACCGCGAGGAAGCCGACCTCCAGCAGCAGGGACTCCCAGCCGAAGCCGTACCAGGTCTGGCCCACGTTGACGATCGACAGATACAGCAGCCACGGCACCAGCCACAGCAGCATCCCGCCCCACAGCGGCAGCCGGGAGTCGAGGCCCGCCGCCAGCGCGACCGCCACCGCGCAGCCCGTCCCCGCGCAGAGAGCGAAGAACCGGTCCGAGTAGTGGAGTTGGAAGAGACTCGGCGCCCTCCGGAAGGGCACGCGGGCGACGAAACGCGGGATCGGCAGCATCCCGCGCTCCCCGAGCAGCGCCCGGAACTGCAGGCCCGCCGCCAGGAACGCGACGAAATACAGCCCGGCCAGAGCCCGCTGGAAGACCAGCCGGCTCAGCCAGTAGTCGGGTGCGGTGAACCAGTCCACGGCCGTGTTCTCCTGCCTCCATTGTCCCGCCGAACCCTGCGTGACTCTCCGTGTACCTTCTCTCCGCTTGCGTAACCCAAGTGAGCGAAGCAGACAATAGTGGCGAACTGCCCGGTATGGACGGGAGAACGTGGTGCGGACACCCAACCGGACCCTCGTCACGGCCTGCACGCTCGCGGCGGCACTCCTCGTAGCCGGATGCGGCGGAAGCGGCGACGAGAACAACGCCGAGGCGAACGGCGAACTCTTCCTTCAGCCGGCGGCGGCTCAGGGCCCGAGCCCCTTCACCCGCTCCTCGGTGACCTCGGTGACCGTACCCCCGCCCGTCACCCGAACGCCCCAGCGGGCCTCGACCGCACCGCGGACCGTCTCCGGCGCGTTGCCCGGCCTCTATGGCGGCACCGAGCGGGTGGCCGGCTGTGACGTGGTGCGGCAGATCGGCGACCTGGCCGCCGACCGGTCCAGGGAGCGCGCGTTCGCCCGAGTGGTGGGCGTCTCTCCGGCCGCGGTGCCCGACTTCCTGCGCGGGCTCGCCCCGGTCGTGCTGCGGGCCGACACCCTGGTCACCGACCACGGCTATCGCGCCGGCCGGGCGAGCGGCTTCCAGGCCGTCCTCCAGGCGGGCACCGCCGTCCTCGTCGACGACCGGGGCGTCCCGCGCGTCCGCTGCGCCTGCGGCAACCCTTTGACGCCACCGGTGGCGATGCGGGGCGGCGCGGTCGTGGGCGGGCAGCCCTGGCCCGGATACCGGCCCGCTCGGGTGGTCGTGGTGGCCCCCAGTGAGCGGTTCCTCACCACCATCACGATCATCGACCTCGTCGACAACACCTGGATCGAACGTCTGATCGACTACGACTGCCGACACGACCATGTCGTACCCCCGCCGCAGCCGGAACCGCCGGCTCCCACGCCGGCTCCCACGACGCCCCTCGGCCCGCACCCGGACGAGACGGCGCCCCCGCAGGCCTCACCCAGCGCCGCGAGCGACTGCGCCACCCCCACTGCCACCCCCACCGGCACACCCGGCGTCCTCGCGACCGAGGAGCCGTACGACGAGAACTGCCCCGCGGCCACCCCGCCGCCCACGACCGGGCCCGGCACCCCCGCTGTACCGCCGGACGGCACCCGTACGACCGTCCCCGTGGAGCCCGATACCGGGATCGGCCCCGAGACCGTCCCGGACGCCCCCGATCTCCCCGACGGCGGCGGGCTGATCCCCGACGATCCGTCGGAGCCGGCCGGCACGGGCGCCGTCCTCGCCGGTCCCGCCGACGCCTTCGATGTCTGACGGCTTCGGAGCGCCCATGCCTCCGGGTCGAAGAATCGGACAAATCCTGGCAAGGTGGCCCCATGGTTGATCGGGGAGCGAGCGCCCTGTCACTCCCGGACGACTGGCCCGCCCACCCGGATCCGATCCTGGCGCTCAACCGTATGGGCAGCTTCGACTGGGACCTGGACAGCGGTCTGTTCCACATGGACGCCCAGGCCCACGAGGTCTTCGACCTGCGCCCCGACGAATTCGACGACAACCCCGTGAGCCTCGCCGGCCGGGTGCCGACGGTCGAGGCCCACCGCCTGGACGCCCTCGTCGCCCAGGCGATCAAGGACGGCAGCGAGAACTACGGCACCTACTTCCGCCTGCGTTGCCGCGACGGCAGCCTGCGCTGGACCCACACCCAGGGCTACATCCGCCGCGACGAGACGGGCCGCCCGCGGCGGATCATCGGCATCGTCCGCGACGCCACCCAGGAGATGGGCGAGCTGGAGGCCCGCCGGGAGCAGGCCGCACAGGACGAGGCCAGGCGCCGGCAGACCAACGTCGTCCAGCTCACCACGGCCGCCCTCGCCCACGCCCGGACCGTCCAGGACGTCATCGACGTCCTCAAGGACACCCACGGCCTCACCCACCTCGGCGCCACCAGCCTGGTCATGGGCCTGGTCGAGGCCGGCCGGATCCGGCTGATCGCCGAGGGCCCCGCGGGCAGCTTCGTGCCCGGCACCGACATCACCCGGATCGACGAGCCGTACCCGATGAGCGAGGCCGTGCGCACGCTCACCCCGCGCTTCATCGAGTCGCCGCAGGAATTCGCCGATCGCTACCCGATCCTGTGGCCGCACATCACCGACCTGAACATCACCTCCGCCGCCTACCTCCCGCTGATCGCCGAGGCCCGTCCGATCGGTGCGATGGGTCTGCTGTACAGCGACCGGTACGGCTTCACCCCCGAGGACCGCAACGTCCTGATCGCCCTCGGCAGCAGCATCGCCCAGAGCCTCCAGCGGGCCATGCTGTACGAACAGGAGAAGGACCTCGCCACCGGGCTCCAGCAGGCGATGCTGCCGCGCACCATCCCGAGCGTCCCCGGCGCCGACGTAGCCGTCCGCTACCGGGCCGCCAGCGCCGAAGGCTCGCTGGGCCGGGACATCGGCGGCGACTGGTACGACCTGATCCCGCTGCCCGGCGGCCGCGTCGGCGCGGTCATCGGAGACGTCCAGGGCCATGACACGCACGCCGCCGCCGTCATGGGCCAGCTGCGGATCGTCCTCAGGGCCTACGCGGCCGAGGGACACACGCCGGCCACCGTCATGGCCCGCGCCTCCGTGTTCCTCCACGAGCTCGACACCGACCGCTTCGCGACCTGCCTGTACGCCGAGGCCGACCTGTCCACCGGAGTCGTCCAGGTGGTCCGGGCGGGCCACATCGACCCGCTGGTCCGGCAGGCCGGGGGCAGCTGCCGCCGGGTGACCGTGGACGGGGGGCTGCCGCTCGGGCTGTCCGCCGAGTTCGGGCAGCTCGACTATCCCGTGGCCACCCTCGAACTCGACCCCGGGGACACCCTGCTGCTGTGCACCGACGGACTGGTCGAAGAGCCCGGCACCGACCTCGACGACGGCATGCAGACCCTCACGACCCTCATCACGGACGGCCCCACCGACGTGTGGGAGCTGGCCGACCGGCTCATCGACGTGGCCGAGGAACGCGCCGGCGACGACGACGTGGCGCTGCTCCTGCTGCTCCGCCGCGGCCTGGACGCCCAGCAGCCCGGCGGCCGCCTCCAGCAGCACGTGGCGCCCGGGGACCCCGAGGCCCTCACCCAGGCCCGGCACATGATCCGGGCCGCGGTCGGCGCCTGGGGCGCGCGGGAGCGCTCCGACGAGATCGAACTGGTTGCCGACGAGCTGATCACCAACGCCCTGATGCACACGGAGGGGGCCGCGATCGTCACCCTGCGGGTCCTGACCCGTTCCGACCGGCGGATGCGCGTCGAGGTCGAGGACTCCTCCAGCGCCCTGCCGCGCCGCCGGGAGGCGGGCGAGTCGGGGGTCTCGGGCCGGGGTCTGCTCCTGGTCGACCTGCTGAGCGATGTCTGGGGCGTGGAGGCGCGGGGCGGCGGGAAGTGCGTGTGGTGCGAGTTCGTCGTACGGGAGCGGACCTGACCACAGCGGCCCCCGGTGGCACTCTGGACGTATGCCGGAACTCCCCGAGGTGGAAGCGCTCAAGGACTTCCTGACCGAGAACCTGGTCGGCCACGAGATCGTGCGCGCACTGCCGGTGGCCATCAGCGTCCTGAAGACCTACGACCCGCCGCTCACCGCCGTCGAGGGCCGCGAGGTGATCGCCGTGCACCGCCACGGCAAGTTCCTCGACCTGGAGACGGACGGCGGCCCGCACTTCGTCACCCACCTGGCCCGCGCGGGCTGGCTGCACTGGAAGGACCGCCTCCCCGACGGCCCGCCCCGACCCGGCAAGGGACCCCTCGCGCTGCGCGTGGCCCTGGAGACCGGCGCGGGCTTCGACCTCACGGAGGCGGGCACCCAGAAGCGCCTGGCGGTGTACGTGGTTGCCGACCCGCACGAGGTCCCCGGCATCGCCCGCCTGGGCCCGGACCCGCTGGCAGAGGACTTCGACGGGGCGAGCTTCGCGGCCCTGCTGAACGGCGAACGCCGGCAGCTGAAGGGCGCCCTGCGCGACCAGACGCTCATCGCCGGCGTGGGCAACGCCTACAGCGACGAGATCCTGCACGCGGCGAGAATGTCCCCCTTCAAACTGGCCGCCTCCCTGACCCCCGAGGAGACGGAGGCCCTCTACCGGGCCCTGCGCACGACCCTCACCGAAGCGGTGGAACGCTCAAGAGGGGTGGCGGCGGGCCGCCTTAAGTCGGAGAAGAAGTCCGGCCTCCGCGTCCACGGCCGCACCGGTCAGCCCTGCCCGGTCTGCGGCGACACCATCCGGGAGGTCTCCTTCAGCGACTCCTCCCTCCAGTACTGCCCCACCTGCCAGACGGGCGGCAAACCATTGGCGGACCGGAGGTTGTCGCGACTGCTCAAGTGATCCGACGTGCTCAGCCGGGATCCAGCGTCACCAGATGCTCCCCGCCCGACGTCCTGACCTCGTAGCGGTCGATCTGGTCGGCGTGGAAGGTGGAACTGCCCATCATGGTGTTGTCGTCGGTGGCGTGCCCGGTGGCGTTCCAGCCGGTGACGGTCTCTTCCTTGCCGTCGCGGCTGACCGCGACGAGGTGACAGGCGCGGGGGCCGGACTCGTCCTTGACCTTCAGCTCCACCTGGGTGCCCCAGTCCTCGTCCTCGGTGGTGACCTGGGCCCACACGCCGGACCGGACGTCGGTTGCCTCGACACTGGTGGTCCCGCCCGGGTCGCCGCCCGCCGTCAGCGCGAGGGTGGAACCGCCCACCGCCAGGACCACCGAGGCGGCGACGGCGTACAACAGCCGCCTGCGGCGCGCCCGGTGACGCGTCGCGACCTCGCCGAGGAGGCGGTTGAGGAGCTGGGGGCCGGGCTGGGCCATCGGGTGCACGACGCGCGGAGTCGCCCGGCGGTAGAGCATCATCTGGCGGGTCACAGGACCGAACTCGGTCACGTGTGCCGCACACTTGGGGCACTCCATGAGGTGGTCCTCGAAGCGGAAGGCCTCCGCCTCATCCAGCACGCCGAGCGCGTACGCGCCGACGTCGCGATGCCTCTCCAAGGACCTCATGCGGAAACCTCGTGCCGTTGAGTGTGGGTGGGGTTACTGGTTGCTCCCACCGGTACGCACCAGCCCGCGGAATCACTCAAGGCATACACAGAATCGTGACCAAGGGATTCGGAGCGGTCGGACCCGCGGATTGGTCCGAATCGAAAGGAATCTAGAACAGGTGGATGGCGAGGTGGCCGAGGGGCAGACCGAGCTGCCAGGCCGGTGTCCACACCTTCGGACCCTCGTCCTCACCGACGCCCGCCCCGCCGCCCGGCACGGCGTTCAGATCGGGCGCGAGCAGCTCCGTCTCCTCCAGCCAGCGCCAGGCCGCCGCCGCGAGTTCGAGGTCCGGCGAGGGCTCGCCGGTGGCCACCGCCTCGGCGGTCAGCGCGGCCATCCGCTCGCACACCCAGTCCTGCCACGGCTGGTCGTACGCCGTCAGTGACAGCCAGTTCTCCAACTGGGAGACGACCTGGATGCCGGAAAGCTCTCCCTCGGTGTCGGCGAGAAAGACGGTCAGCGCCAGCGCGTCCCGCCCGGCCCGGAACTCGAAGGACGTCGGCGGCATCAGATCGCCGGAACGCAGCAGCTCGTCGGCGATGTACTCGGCGTACAACCAGGCCATGGGGACGAAGAGTTCGCCCCCGCCGGTGCCGTCCGTGCTCTCTTGACCTCTGTGCAGCATCCCTTCCTGCCTTCCTCCGGTGCGTGCGCGTCGCCCGTCGCCGGGACCCCAGTCCGGAACACGGATGAGGACAGCCGATTACTCAACCGGGGTCCTCAGCAAGGCGCTTTACGGAGGTTTGACTTTCCCATTGGTTTCACCGCAGGTCGGCCGCGTATCCCGGAAGCACCCGGCGCAGGGCCCGCAGCGCGTAGTACGCGCGGGACTTCACCGTACCGGGCGGAATTCCGAGGATTTCGGCGGCCTCCGCCACACTCGTCCCCTGGAAATACACCAGCACCAGGACTTCACGGTGCTCCGGAGTGAGTGTCTTCACAGCCTCGCGTACGTCGAGGGCGGCGGCCGCCCGTTCGGCGTGATCGGCGCACACCCGGGCGTTCTCCAGAACCGCGTCGCCGACCTCGGCGGGGCGTGCCTGCCGGGCCCGCCGTGCGTCGATCGCGAGCCGGCGTCCCACGGTCAGCAGCCAGGGCCGTACGGACTCGAAGGCATCGGCGCGCAGCGCCTCGGGATGCTGCCAGGCGCGCACGAGGGTCTCCTGCACCAGGTCCTCGGCGCGTTGCCGGTCGCCGTCACTGAGCCGGAGCAGGAGCGCGAAGAGGGGCCGGCCGTGCTCCCGCTGCAGTGCGGCGAGCTCGTGCTCGGCGGTCGTCCCGTTCGTGAGGGTGGTTCCGGCCGTCATGGCCGTATGGCACCTCAGCGCGGGGCCGGGGGACAGGGCACGCACAAGGATCTGCGGCGGACGGTCGATCGCGTCGACGAACGGTTCGGTGAACGGTCCGTTCCGCGTCCCCTTCCACGCCCCGTCCACCCCGGACGGGTCAAGAAGGCGCCCAGACCGTTTGCGGACACGGACAAGCTCATACCTATTCGTCAGCAAATATGACCACAGTGGGGTGAGCTGATGATTGCACGCAGACGGCAGGTTGCCCTGGCCCTCACGGCACTTCTCGCCGGGGGCGCCGCCTGCCAGGCGCACGACCACGAGACACCGGGGCGCCCGGCCCCGGTCGCCGCCGCACCGCGCGGCTTCACACTCGTCGCCTCCGGTGACGTCCTGCCGCACAGTTCGATCATCGACCGGGCGCGCTTCGACGGGGGCGGGGGCAGCTACGACTTCCGTCCGATGCTGGCCGGAATCCGATCCGTCGTCTCCCGTGCCGATCTGGCGCTGTGTCACATGGAGACCGTCTACGGCGCGAACGGCGACTACACCGGCTACCCGACCTTCAAGTCACCGCCCGAGGTGGCCCAGGGCCTTGCCGTCACCGGCTACGACGGCTGCTCCACCGCCTCCAACCACAGCCTCGACGACGGCTCCGGCGGCATCCGCCGCACCCTCGATGCCCTGGACCGCGCGGGCGTACGGCACGCCGGGTCGGCCCGCACGGAGGCCGAGGCGCGCACGGTCACCCTCCTGCGTGCCGGGTCGGCGAAGGTCGCCCATCTCGCCTACACCTATGACACCAACGGCTTCCCGCTGCCCCAGGGACAGCCCTGGGCGGTCGACCTGATGGACGAGAACAAGATCCTGGCGGACGCCCGGGCCGCCCGGAAGGCGGGCGCCGACGTGGTCGTCGTATCGCTGCACTGGGGCACCGAGTGGCAGGACGCGCCCGATGAGCAGCAGATGGCCCTCGCGCGCGATCTCACCGCCGCCCGCACCGGGGGGCGGCCCGACGTCGACCTGATCCTCGGCACCCACGCCCACGTCCCGCAGGCGTACGAGAAGGTCAACGGCACCTGGGTCGTCTACGGCATGGGCGACCAGATCGCCGGCGAGATGTTCAACCACGAGGGCGCCCAGGACCCGCGCGGCAACCAGTCCACCCTCGGCCGCTTCACGTTCGCCCCGCCCGCCCGGCCGGGTGAGCGCTGGCGGGTCACGAAGGCGGAGTTCGTGCCGCAGATGTTCGACGTGGACGCCGGCCGGGCGGTGAACCTCAACCAGGCGATCGCGCGGGGCGCCGATCTCGAGGGCGTACGCGACCGGATCCGGGAGGTGGTGCTGAGCCGGGGCGCGGCCAAGGACGGGCTGGCGATGGGGCAGTAGCTCACTCCACGTCCACGTGGTCGAAGGTCCGCAGCATCTCCTTCAACACACGTACGCACGCCCGGAGTTCGGCATCGGTCAGCTCGCCGTCGCCGACCTGCTGGTTCAGGGCGTGCTCGCGGGCGAGGATCGCGGTGATGACGGCCACGCCCTCGTCAGTGATCCGGATCAGCGAGGACCGCTGGTGGGCGGGGTTGGGCGTGGCCTCCGCCCAGCCCCGGTCCATCGCGTCATTGGCCATGCGCTGCACGAACTGCCGGGTCAGCGCCATGAGCCGACCCATCTGGGGAACCGTCATGGGCCCGTACCTGTGCAGCAGTACGAGGACGGAACGCACACCCACGGACACCCCCCCGGCCGCCTCGTCCTGCTCCAGTTTGCGCAGGCCGCGTCGGTAGAGCGCGCCGACGAGGTCGAACACCTCGCTGACCCGGTGGCCGAGATCGTCGGGGGGCAGTGGTTCGTCGATGTCGTTCACCCGCTCATCATGCACCGGTTCATCATGACAACCGGGTTGTCAAAGTCGCGGGAGGATGACACCTTGGTTGTCATGACAGTTGCTTCGGAGCTGAGCTTCTTCGCGTCCACCGACGGGGACATCGCCTACCTCGACACCGGAACCGGGGACCCCGTGGTCCTGCTGCACGCCGGCTACATCGACCACCGCCTCTTCGAGGCCCAGGTGCCGGTCCTCGCCGCCGGCCACCGCGTCATCGCCGTCGACATCCGCGGCCACGGCTGGACCGCCAACGCCACCAAGGCCTTCCGTTGGGCCGACGACCTCGCCGACCTGCTGCGCCACCTCGACGCGGGCCCCGCGGTCCTGGTCGGCGTCTCGATGGGCGGGGCCGTCGCCGGGGACACGGCGATCGAGTATCCGGAACTGGTCCGGGGGATCGTGATGAGCGGGGCCTCGGTCAGCGACTTCCAGTACACCCACGAGACGACCCGGCAGATCGTGGCCGAGTCCCAGCGGACCCTGCACTCGGGCGACATCGACGGCTGGCTGAAGGTGTTCCTCAAGTCCGTCGCGGGCCCCTTCCGCGAGGCCGACGAGACCGACCCGCGCATCCTGGACCACCTGCGCGAGATGGCCCTGCACACCATCTCCAAGCACACGCCGGGCGAACGGAACTGGCACGTCCCCATGACCGACACCTGGGCCCGAGTCCCGAAGATCGACGTCCCGGTCCTCACCGTCAACGGCACGCTCGACTCACCGGACCTGCTCGCCGACGCGGAACGCTTCGCCGACACCGCTCGGAACGGCCGCTCGGTGCTGGTGGAGGGCACCTCGCACTTCCCGAACCTGGAGAAGCCCGAGGAGTTCAACGCCATCGTGCTGGACTTCCTGCGCTCGCTCTGACGCCCCGCCGGCGCCGACCGCAGCGTGCTGCGCCTCCTGGGGGACACCCCCCAGGCCCGCGGTGCCCGCGCCGATGATGCCGCCTACGCCGATTGCGGTCGGCTGCCACAGTCCGGGCGACCGCTCCAGGTCCGGGCCCGCGTCGGCCTCCGTCTCCTCGATGCACTCGAACGGTTTGCGGCGGAGAATCCCCTCGCCCATACGGAGCCGGGCCGTGCGCCTCACCTCTTCGCGTACGGCAAACGGCTGACGGCTGATCATGGCGGCGATACGTGCTGGGGGCACGTGGACTGAACGGCTGTTCAGGAGGAGGGGGCCGGAGTAGTTTGCCGCGCAACCACAGCGCAGCGGTCTCGGAGTATCCGAAATGACCAGTGAGCCACACAGCCCCCTTCAGACCTTCCGGTTGCCCGCCGCCGTGCGCGGCACGCACAGCGACCGCGCACTCGGCCGGGCACTGGTCGCCGCCTGGCAGTCCGACGGCATCTTCCAGATCCGCGCCACCCGCACCCAACAGGAGGCGATGGAAAGGGCGTTGGCCGCGTCCAGGGCGTTCTGCCGCAGACCGCTGAACGAGAAGGCCCTCCATGTCTCGGACCTGAGCTACAGCGGTTACGTGGCCTCCGGCGAGGAGGAGACGGCCGGGGAGAGGGACGGCTCGGAGATCTTCACGGTGTGCCCCGACATCCCGGCGGACGACCCCCGCGTCATCGACCGGTGGCCCTGCCACGGACCCGTGCCCTGGCCCTCACCCAACTACGCCCGCGCCATGAAGGACTACATGAGGGTCGTCGGCGGGATCGGCGGGCGCCTGCTCCGGCTGACGGCACTGGGGCTCGGCCTCGACGACCCCGACCGCCTCACCCGGCTCACCACGGACGGCTGGCACCACATGCGCGTCCTGCGCTTCCCGCCCGCCGACGCCGCCTCGGAACGCGGCATCGGCGCCCACACCGACTACGGCCTGCTCGTCATCGCCGCCCAGGACGACGTCGGCGGCCTCCACGTCCGGCCGCCCGTCCCGGGAGAGGCACGCGGCCGCAACTGGCTGCCCGGCGAGTCCATGGCCGGCCGCTACGAACACGAGGAGCCCTGGACCTACGTCACCCCGGTCGCGGCCGTGTTCACCGTCTTCCCCGGCGACATCATGCAGTTCATGACCGGCGGTGCCCTTCTGTCGACCCCGCACAAGGTCCGCCTCGCCGCCCGCGAGCGCCACACCCTCGCCTATTTCCACGAACCGGCCTTCGACGCGGTGGCCCGCCCGCTCGACGCTCCGGACTCCGCCGAGTACATCCACTACGGCACCCACTTCACCCGGATGTTCATGCGCTGCTATCCCGAGCGCGTGACCACGGCCCGTATCGAGGCGGAGGGCCGGCTGAAGGTACTGGACCGGCTGCGCGAGGAGGCGCTCGCCTGACCTCGAACGGCCTTACGGCACCACGGTCACCGGCCACCGCCCCGCCTTGACCAGCCGCACCGCGACGGAACCGACAATCCGGTGGCCGGCCTGCTCCGAGGCTCCGACGACGACCGCGTCGGCCTTCAGCTCGTCCGCCGCCTTCGTCAGCCCGCTGTAGGGGTCGCCGCGGAAGGTGTGGAACTCCCAGCGCACATCGAATATCCCCTTGTTCTGCTCGGTCGCGTGCCGGATCTGGGCGACCAGGTCCTCGGCGATCTCGTCGGTCGTCTCGGCCACCGGCGCGCCGAGCGCGGCGCCCGAGGCGATCACCGGCTGGACGTACACGACGGCGAGCAGCGCGTGCTGCCGCCGGGCCAGACCGCCGGCGTATGCCGCGGCGCGGAGCGAGGAGTCGGAGCCGTCCACGCCGACGACGATGACCTTGGGCCCGTCCGTGCCCCGCTCGAACTGGTGCGCATGCTGTTCCGTCACGGCTGTGAGGCTATCGGAAGCCGCAGGTCCGGGCGGCATACGGGGCCCGTCGACATCGGTGCGCAAGTTTCGCGGAAAAAGGGCACCCGGAGGGGGGCCCGCGAGCGGGCCGGCACCGAAGCCCGCCGCCGCCCTCGGCTCCCGGCCTCGACGGAGGGGACGAGGCCGGGGCCGAAGCCGATTGCCCTCGCACGACATCGGCCTGACGCCTCGTCATGCCGCTCGGGCACGTCTGCACTGGGCCGGGCGGGTGTATTCGTGCCGCCACACCGGTGTTGCTGAGGTGCGTCGGAGCTCCGCCGGGCGACTGATGAGTCATGACGAAGGATCAGTTGCTCACACGGCTGTCGTCGACGGCCGCGGCGGTGCTCACCCGGCGTCGGGCCCTGCTGGCCGGCGCCGCCGCGGTCGGGGCGGCCGGCACGGCCGGAGTGCTCGCGGCGGTCACCGGCGAGAAGCCGGTCGGGCCGGCGCTCCCCGCCGCGGGCGCACCGGCCCACCGCGCGCTCAAGTCCTCGGCCTACCGCCTCCAGCCCTTGACCGGATACGGCCCGCCGCACGCCACCCGCCGCAAGACGCTGGTGCGCCACGAGCCGTTGCTGAAGGTTTCCGGACGCGGCAGGACCATGGTGCTGACCTTCGACGACGGACCCGACCCCCGCTACACCCCGCACATCCTGGACACACTGGCCGAGTACGACGTACGGGCGATGTTCTTCGTGTGCGGGGAGATGGCGGTCGACAACCAGGATCTGCTGGCCCGGATGTCCGACGAGGGACATGTCGTCGGCAACCACACCTGGTCCCACCCCCTGCTCACCCGGCTCACCCGCTCCCGCATCCGCTCCGAGATGGAACGCACCTGCGATGTGATCGAGGACGCCTACGGCGAGCGGCCCGAATGGTTCCGTGCTCCCTACGGCGCCTGGAACCGCGCCGCTTTCCAGCTCGGCGCCGAGCTCGGCATGGAACCCCTTGCCTGGACCGTCGACACCCTCGACTGGACCACCCCGGGCACCCGCCGCATCGTCGGCACGGTGGAGCACGGCGCCGCCCCCGGCGTCGTGGTGCTCTCGCACGACGCCGGGGGCGACCGCTCCCAGAGTGTCCGGGCGCTGCGCGACTATCTGCCGCAGCTCATCGATTCCGGCTATCACATCACCGTCCCGCGACGGCAGTACGTATAGCCGGAACGCGCCCGCCGGGTCGGGGAACGCTCAGCGAACCTCGACCAGGCGGGCGAAGGCGACGACGTTTCCGTCGTAGCCGTTGTTCTTGGAAAATCCGCCCCCGCAGGTGATGACCCGCAATTCGGGGGTCCCCTTGGAGCCGTAGACACGGTCTCCGGGGAAATTGTTCTTCTCGAAGACCTCGATGCCGTAGATCTCGAAGACGGCCGTCTTTCCGTCCTTGCGCCTGATCTCGACGCGATTTCCCTTCTTCAGGGCCCCGAGTGCGTAGAACACGGCGGGACCCTGCTTGTTGTCGACATGGCCGACGACGACCGCGGTGCCCTTCTCGCCGGGGGAGACCGCGCCGGTGAACCAGCCGGCCAGATTCGGGTCCTCCGGCGGCGGCGCGCCGACCCAGCCGTCCGAGTCCAGGCCGACCGGCAGCATCGGCGCGTCGACCCGGATCGCCGGGATGGAGACCCGGTCGGGCGCGGCGTACGGCAGGGGAGCGGGGGCGTTGCCGAAGGCGGAGCCGTGCACCCGGCTGTCCGCCGCGGCCGCCGACGCGGGCTGCGGGGGGCCGACGTCGAACTCCCCCGAACCGTTCCGAATGAGGGCGAGACCGGTCAGCAGAACAAGCGCTATCACGCCCCAGGGAGCGCGCTTCTTCCGCTGCTCCTCCTCTTCGGCCAGCCCGGCCAGCTCGGACGCAGACATTGACTTCCCCTCTCGACGCGGCCGTCGCCACGTCATTCGCGCATACGAGAACGCTAAGTCCCGCGCGCGAAACCGGCGACGGGGCGGCGGCGAACGGGTGGCACCCGGACGCGGGTGGTGCGCCATCCGAGTTGCCGTGAGCAGGAATTTTCTGACGGTCCGTGACCTGCGGAGATATCCGATTGTGCGCTTTTCGTTCGGCGTGTCCTTTCACCAGTACGGACCAGTGCCGAAATGCGGGCTTGCACACGGCATCTGAGGGTCTATCTGGGAGGCGTTTTCTCGCCGATACACCGGGGACCGTTCCCGGGGCGTCTCCTGCGGAGGATTCACATGCGTACTCATCGTGCCCTGGCGGCCGCCGGAGCCGCGGTCGCCGTGCTCGGACTCGCCGCCCCGGCGGCCGTCGCGCGGGACGGCATGAACCTGAGCCCCAGCAATGTCGTCGCCCTGCCCAACGTCATCGCCCGTGGCGGACAACTGACCATCACCGTCAACAACTGCACCGGCAACGCCACCGCGAGCTCGGACGCGTTCCGGACGATCAGGCTGAGGACCGGCGCCAACAACCTGGCGACGGGACGCGCCACGGTCAACCGGAACGCGGCCACGGGATCGCACAGCATCAGCGTCGTCTGCGGCAACGGCACCGTGATCAACCCCACGGCCTTCACCGTCATCGGCGGAGTCCGCGGCGGCCTCGGTGGCAGCAGCTCCGCCGGGGCCACCCCGACCGACGTGGCCATCGGTGGCGGTCTCGTGGCCCTGGCCGTCATCGGCGGCGGGGTGTTCTGGATGCGCCGGCGGACCGAGAAGCACATCTGATCTCCACCCCCTTCGGAGACTTCCGACCGCACGTGGCACAGGCCTTCGCCCCGGATTCCGAGAGGAACCACCGGGGCGGAGGTCTGCGCGCCGGGCAGAGCCGTCACGCGTCGTCCTCGCCCGGGCGACGACGGGAGAAGTAGTACGCCGCCCCGATCGACCCCGTGATCAGCGCGGCGCCCATGCCGAGCTCCTTGAGGTCGAACCCGGCGATGCTGGTGCCGCCCTCACCGGCGTGCACACCCCGGTCGGGGTGGAGCGGCACCGGTGTGGGACCGTCCGGGCGGCCGCCGGCGATGGTCACACTCGTGGACCCGCTCACGCCGTCGCAGGTGAACGTCACCCGGTACACCGCACCGGGTCTGGCGTCCCAGTCGACGACGGCCGTCGCATAACTCTTGTGCGGCGGGATGATGACGGTGTCGAGGACCGCCGACGTCACGGTCGCCGAGCCCCTGCAGCCGCCGTGGTTCCGTTCCAGCAGGAGTGCCACCTGTCCGCCCGCGGCGATGGTCGAGGGCAGGACGCTGAAACCGAAGGGCGTGATGTCGGTTTCCTTCGCCACGGCGGCCGGTGCGGTGAAGGTCAGGGCGGTCACGCCCAGCAGTGCGGCCGAGGCGACGCGTATCGCGCGCATGGTGGTTCCTCCGGTCCCCGAGGAGCAGCTGCGGACCTTTTCCGCCTTCGTCGGAAATGCACCTCGATGACCGAAACGCTAGGAACAGGTGTACGTCTGCGCGATCGCTGTCGCTCCGAATGGGGCACGCGTGTGGGCCGCTCGGGGGACGCCGGCGGTGTGTCGGACGCCGGACGTCCCCCGGATGTGCCCGCGGTGGGACGCCGTCAGTGCTTGATGTCCGGGAAGAGGGCGAAGAACGGCTCCGCCGACGCCGTGATGCCCCGGCTGTAGGGGGCGTCGAAGTCCCAGATCAGGAAGAGCAGGAAGGCGATCAGCGCGGAGAACAGGCCGGCCAGGATCAGCTCGCGTGGCGTACGCCGGATCTGCAGCGCGAAGACCATGCCGATGGTGACGACGCCGCCGCCCAGCAGACCGAACCAGACCACCCCCGGCATGGTGGGCTCGACCGAGTCCGCGCGGGCGTTGCGGGCCTGGTCCACGGCCGCCACCTGGTCGACGAGCGGCTGGTAGGCCTGGGCCTCGAAGTCGCTCTTCGGCTGGTAGGAGGTGACGTCCGTGCGGAGCCGGTCGAGGAGTTCGGTGCCGCGCCCGGTCATGCGGCGGTGGTCGGCCATCTCCTTCCACTCGGTCGTGACGACGTGTCCGACATAGGCGTTGACATCGTCCCGAATGCGGTCACGGGCGTCGGCCGGATAGACCTGGACCCGCTCCGAGATCTCGTGCAGCGCCTGGGCCTCCGCCTGGACGTGGTCCTGTGCGGAGCTGCGGGCCTCCCAGACGCCCGCGATGGCCAGACCCAGGACAATGGCGTACACCACCCCGATCCACATCGTCATGTACTCGATGACGTCCGGGGTCTCGCTGGGATCCTCGTCCACGGGTGCCGCCTTGTGGCGGATGAGCGTGATGGCGACCACCACGGCGCATGCGGCCAGCATCGCGAGGATGAGAACAAGCCATTCCGGCAAGGGATGCCTCCAGGATCGGCACTAGCGGGGCCGCAGGGCGGCCACGGCGACCACCGCGGGCGCGGTGATGAGCAGGACGTAGATCACGGGCGAGGTCGTGCTGTGCGTGGGCCGTTCGGGCGCCTTCGCGTGGTGGTAGGCCGGGTAGGTCACCGGGGCGGCGGTGGGGCCCGGGGCCGGCCTGGGCGGTGGCTTCCGCGTCGGGGCCGGGGTGGGAGCCGGTGTCGGGGTG
>NZ_JAVREZ010000007.1:0-514294 GCF_031845645.1 Streptomyces doebereineriae | reverse complement strand
CCCACCTACGACGCCGAACCCACCGCCCTCCCACCCGCCGACCCCGACGAACTCGACGACCTCGTGGCGGACACCGTGCTGGACGGCGCCAGGTACGGGGCGTGCACGCTGCGAGCGGTGTCCGTGCGAGGGGACTCGGCCAGGTTCCGCGGCGAGCCCCGAAGGGACTCCCTGCTCACCGCCCGGTTCGGCACCGGCGAGCAGGCGCTGATCCTCGTCGCCATGGCCACCGGCGCCCGCGCCACCCCCGGTGCCCACCGCGCCGCCGCCGAGGCCTGTCACTGGATCGGGCGGGCCGTCGGGCGCAGTCACGCCCGGCTCGCGCAGGACATCAGCGCCGCCCGCCGCGGTGACCTCAAGTCCGGGCTGCACCGGCTCACCGACCGCAGCCTCGGAAAGCTGCGCGCCAGCGCCGTCGAGCAGGGCATCGACCCGGAGGAGTACGCCGCCACCCTGCGCTGTCTGCTCCTGCCCGCCGACCCCGACTGCCGGATCCGCGTCTTCTTCGGCGTCGGCGCGGGCGGCCTCTTCCGCCTCCGCGACGGCGAGTGGCACGACATCGAACCCCGCCTCACCGACGTCACCGGCGAACCGGTCGTCGGCTTCGGCTCCCTGCCGACCGAGACCCCCGAGGGCGACCGCCTCACCATGGACCTCGGCATCCCCACACCCCCGAGCCCCTACGAACCCGCCCCGGAGCCGCCCCGCGAACCCTTCCGCTTCCGCGCCTCCGTCGCCCGCCCGGGTGACACGCTCCTGATGTGCACCGGAGGTTTCGCCGACCCCCTGCGCGGCGAGCCCGAACTGTGCGAGTACCTCACGGGAAGGTGGTCAGGACCCCCGCCCGGCCTCGCCGCGTTCCTCGCCGACTCCCAAGTCCGGGTCAAGGGATACGCCGACGACCGTACAGCCGCCGCTGTTTGGGAGGCGTGATCGCGGCCATTGTGGATTGATGGACCCAAGGAGACCGAAGGGGTGCATGGATCCATGGCCAAGCAGAACGTCGCCGAACAGTTCGTGGACATCCTCGTCAAGGCCGGGGTGAAACGCCTCTACGGCGTCGTCGGCGACAGCCTCAACCCCGTCGTGGACGCCGTCCGCCGCAACTCCGCCATCGACTGGGTGCACGTACGGCACGAGGAGACCGCCGCCTTCGCCGCGGGCGCGGAGGCCCAGATCACCGGCACACTCGCCGCCTGCGCCGGTTCCTGCGGACCCGGCAACCTGCACCTCATCAACGGGCTCTACGACGCCCACCGCTCGATGGCCCCCGTGCTCGCCCTCGCCTCGCACATCCCCTCCAGCGAGATCGGCCTCGGCTACTTCCAGGAGACCCACCCCGACCGCCTCTTCCAGGAGTGCAGCCACTACAGCGAGATGATCTCCAACCCCCAGCAGATGCCGAGGCTGCTCCAGACCGCCATCCAGAACGCCGTCGGCCGCTCCGGCGTCAGCGTCGTCACCCTCCCCGGCGACATCGCCGACCAGCCCGCCCCCGACAAGGCCGCCGAGACCGCCCTCGTCACCTCCCGGCCCAGCGTCCGCCCCGGCGACGCCGAGATCGACAAGCTCGTCGAGATGATCGACAAGGCCGACAGGGTCACCCTGTTCTGCGGCAGCGGCACGGCGGGCGCGCACGCCGAGGTCATGGAGTTCGCGGAGAAGATCAAGTCACCGGTGGGGCACGCCCTCAGGGGCAAGGAGTGGATCCAGTACGACAACCCCTTCGACGTCGGCATGAGCGGTCTGCTCGGCTACGGCGCCGCCTACGAGGCCACCCACGAGTGCGACCTGCTGATCCTGCTCGGCACCGACTTCCCGTACAACGCCTTCCTCCCCGACGACGTCAAGATCGCCCAAGTCGACGTACGTCCCGAGCACTTGGGCCGCCGCTCCAAGCTCGACCTCGCCGTGTGGGGCGATGTGAAGGAGACCCTGCGCTGTCTGACGCCCCGGGTGAAGGCCAAGACGAACCGGCGTTTCCTCGACAAGATGCTCAAGAAGCACGCCGACGCACTCGAAGGGGTCGTGAAGGCGTACACCCGCAAGGTCGACAAGCACGTCCCGATCCATCCCGAGTACGTGGCCTCCGTACTCGACGAACTCGCCGACGACGACGCGGTGTTCACCGTCGACACCGGCATGTGCAATGTGTGGGCCGCCCGCTACATCTCGCCCAACGGCCGTCGCCGGGTGATCGGTTCCTTCTCGCACGGCTCGATGGCGAACGCGCTGCCGATGGCGATCGGGGCGCAGTTCACCGACCGCGGCCGGCAGGTCGTGTCGATGTCCGGCGACGGCGGGTTCTCCATGCTGATGGGCGACTTCCTGACCCTCGTCCAGTACGACCTCCCCGTGAAGGTCGTCCTCTTCAACAACTCCTCGCTGGGCATGGTCGAGTTGGAGATGCTGGTCGCCGGGCTGCCCTCCTACGGCACCACCAACAAGAACCCCGACTTCGCGGCCGTGGCCCGCGCCTGCGGTGCCCATGGCGTGCGCGTGGAGAAGCCCAAGGACCTCGCCGGGGCCCTGAAGTCGGCGTTCAAGCACAAGGGTCCCGCCCTCGTCGACATCGTCACCGACCCCAACGCCCTCTCCATCCCGCCGAAGATCAGCACCGAGATGGTCACCGGCTTCGCCCTGTCCGCCTCGAAGATCGTCCTCGACGGAGGAGTCGGCCGCATGCTCCAGATGGCCCGCTCCAACCTCCGTAACGTGCCCCGGCCCTGAAAGCCCCGTGGATGCAAGACTGGTCGCATGCCAGAGATCGCCTTCACCGAAGTCGCGCCCGTCGTCCCGGTCCGCAACCTCGCCGCGGCCCTGGATCGATACCGTCGGCTGGGTTTCGCCGCGCGTGCCTACGACGGACCCGAGCGTTACGGCTACGTCGAGCGGGGCTCGGTCTCGATGCACCTCAGCGAGTGGTCCGAGCACGACCCACTGCGCACCGGAGCCGTTGTCTACCTGTACGTGAGCGACGCCGACGCCGTCCATGCCGAGTGGGTGGCTTCCGGCGTCGAGGGCCGCTTCGTCGAGCCGGCCGACACGCCTTACGGGCTACGGGAGTTCGCCTACGTGGACCCCGACGGCACGGCTCACCGTGTGGGGTCCGCGGTCGGCTCCTAGCTGTCGTAGTCCACCCAGGCCCGCCCACCTGCGGTGTTCGTGCCGTACCAGTAGCGGGGCAGGCCCTTGATGGCGGTCGTGCGGAACGGGCGGCCGTTGTCGTCGATGCGGACCGTGCCGGTGCGGCCCTGGGAGGACCAGTCCAGTTCCAGGTACCAACCGCAGTCGCAGCCCTCGGTCTCCGCCGTGACCAGCAGCACCTCCGGGTCCTCGGAGGAGACGCGGTAGGGCATCCTGACGGCCGGGATGACGTTCTCGCCGTCGTTGCCGGACTGCGAGTGGGCGATCGGCCGGTCCTTGTCCAGGTCGACGGAGAAGTAGCGCGGGGTGAGCGCGCCGCCGCAACCCTGGTCCATGGCGTACGAGTTGCCCTTGGCCGGGGTGCCGCGCGAGACGACCCGGACCCGGAGGTCCTCCAGGACGACGGCCGTGGAGTTCCGGCCCTGCACCGAGATCTGCACCATGGTCTGCCGACCGTGGATCGCGCCCAGCGTGCCCGCCCAGTTCGCGGCGTCCTGGGCCGTCGGGGGCGGCGGGACCTGGGCGGGCGGCTTGTCGATGACGTAGTCGTGGCCGCAGCCCGCGTTCCAGATGTGGGAGTTGACGGTCCAGGTGAGCGGGGTGCCGGTGGCGGTTCCCTGCTGCCCGGACTTGCCGGTGCCCTTCGTGGCGGCGCCGCCGTCCGTCGCCGACGCGGAGGGACTGTGCCGGGTGCCCTTGGGCGACGGGGAGCCGGAGGTGGCGGAGGGGCTCGGCGACTTGGACGGGGAGTGGCCGGGCGAACCCGACGCCGTCGCGGTCGTAGGGGACGACGGGTCCGGGGCCTGGGCGACCTCGTCCGACGCGGAAAGCCCCGAGGGCAGCGCCGACAGGCTGCCCAGCGTGGCGAGCAGCGCCACCGCGGCGGCCGCGGTCATGACGACGCGCCGACGGCGGTACCAGGGGCGAGGCGCAGCAACACCGCGCCCCCCGACCAAGGCGTCCCCCTCACCCTCGTCGCTCGCGCCCACGTCACCGCCCGCCGCGTCGCCGGCTGTCGCCGCGCTCACCGCGCGGACGCTCGGCGCGCTGCCGGCGCTCGCGCTCACGTCGCCGCCCACACCGCCGCTCGCCGCGTCGCTGGCTGTCGCCGCGCTTCCCTCGTCTGCCGCGTCACCGACCGCCGCCCCGCCGCCCGCGCTGCTGACCTCCGCGTCACCGCCCACCGCCCCGCCGCCCGCGCTGCTGACCTCCGCGTCACCGCCCACCGCCCCGCCGCCCGCCGCCGCGGTCGCCGCGTTCACCTCGCCGGCTGTTGCTGACGCACCGCCATCTGCTGCCGGGGCCACAGCGGCCGTCGCCGTCGCGCCGTCAGTTCCCCCCGCCCCGCTTCCCCCGCCGACTGCTGCTTCCGTTGCCGTAGCGGCGACCGTCCCCGTCGCCGCGTCCACCGAGGCACCCGCGGGCGCCGCATCCTCCTGCCCTGCCGCCCCCGCCGCCTCCCCGGCCCGTGGCCGCTGTCGTGCCGCCACCGCCGAGAGCCACAGCCGGTGCAGATCCATCCGCTCCTCGGCCGACGCCCCGCACAGCGCCGCGAACCGCTCCGCCGGTGCGAAGTCGACCGGTACCGCGTCGCCCGCGCAGTACCGGTGCAGGGTCGAGGTGTTCATGTTCAGCCGCCGGGCCAGCGAACCGTAGCTGCGGTCCGTGCGCTCCTTCAGCCGCCGCAGCAGGGCCGCGAACTCCTGGACATCGTCCTGTGGTTCCGGTGCCGACAACGATTCCCCCCTGATCCCGTATCCCAGGCACTCCCTATACCTGCACGTCAGACGGCCTGGGATGGTTCCATGCCGACGGATCCCGTGTCCCGTGTTGCATCCGCCCCGTGTGACCGCTGATGCTCTTGGTGTCGCACCGACCGGGCCGGACCGACCATCCGCCGTCGTGGTGGCATCCCACACCCATGCACGTATCTCACGGGGGACACCCATGCCCAAGCGCACCCGAGCAGGCGCGCTCACCGTACTCTCTCTCACCGGCCTCGTGCTCGGCGTCACACTCGCCGTGCAGGCCGGGGCCGCGCCGGCCGCGCCCAGGTTCCTCTCGGCCACCGACCTCCCGCCGCACCCCTCGTCCGCCTGGACGGCGGGCAAGGTGACCGACGGCGTCCCGGACGAACTGCTGCTCTGCCTCGAGGACGCGCTGCCGGGCTACGACTCCCGCTACCGCGACTTCCGCACCGAACTGGAGACCAGCGCCCGCCAGCTGACGATCGAGGTCGGCACCAAGGCCAAGGCCGCGGCCCTCGCCTCCCGCATGAACAGGGAGATCCGCACCTGCGCGGACCGCCTCGAACAGAGCGACCCGGAGCTCGAGGCGACGTACAAGGACTACGGCAAGGTCGCGGTCGAGGAGGGCGCCCGAGTACACGGCCTGCACACCGAGTACGCGTACGGCGCCACCGACATCCGCCTGCTGTCCGTCGGCCGGGACGACCGGACCGTCACCGTCGTGGAGTGGTCCCAGATGGGCGACTTCACCAGTGCCCCGGTGAAGGCCTTCAAGAAGACGACCGCCACCGCGGTGAACAAGCTCCACTGAGAAGCGGGGCCGCCCTCCCGCACGGGGGTCGGGCGGGCGGCCCCGCCAGGATCGCCTCACCATCGGCAAGACCCGGAAAGACCCGGAAAGACCCAGAAAGAAAACGGGGAACACAGATGAACACGACCAAGGCGACCCGCCGCACCACCCTGGCCGTCGGCCTCGCCCTGGCCCTCGGCCTCGGCATCACCGCCCAGGCCTCCGCCGGAGCACCGCGCAGCGTCAGCGGGAAGCCGTCCGACAACATCACCCGCATCGCCGACTTCTACGGCGCCTACATCGACGCGGTCACCGACGAGGGCGGCGGTGACCTCCAGGACGCGCTCCGCGCGCACTACCTCACCCCGGCCTTCCAGAAGCAACTGAACGCCTGGGAGGACAAGGAGCACGCCGACGGCGTCCTGCGCGCCCAGAACGTGCCCCTCGCCTGGAAGGTCACCGACAACGGCACCGCCGACCACACGGAGGCCGTCGTCACCCTCACCTGGAGTGCCGGCCAGACCAGCACCCTCGTCGTCGACATGACCCGCGGCAGCCACAAGATCTTCCACATCGGCACCAAGGGCGTCGCAGGCAAGTAGCGGCGGATTCCGGCCAGTTTCCCGGCTGCCACACCTCTTCGCCGGGTACGGCGAGGTCGGCAGCGCGGCGTCGGCAGATCGGCCCATGCCCGGTGGTCCAGGTGTCCCGGAGCCATGTGGCTCAGCAGCCCTGCGGCACTGCGGGGTCGGCTGCCCTCTCCGGGAACGGATGCACCGGCTCACCTCCGCTCGCCGGGCCCGATCGTCGGGTGCCGGTGGCGGGGGTGCACGCCGTTTTTGGGGGCGCGCGGGTCGTCGTACGGCAGGCTCCTCGCCTCGGGGCCCGGGCCGGAACGTGTGGAATCCGGGGCCGGTCCCGCCCGGATGCCCAGGTCCGCCCGCTCTTCGCGTCCCTCGGAACCACCCCGCCGACCAGGTGATTTACCGCGCCTTCCCGGTGTGACGGGCTCACGCGGCGCCCGTGGCATCCGGCACGCCGACACCGGTTCGCAGGGCACATGCCGCAGGGAGGGGGCCGGCGGCACACACGCCGCGTGCCGGGCGGGCCGTACGGACCGCCGCGGGGCGCCGCCCCACCGGAGCGGCGCCGCCGTGCGCTGCGGTCCGCGGGGCGTGGCCCGGGATTCGTCCGCTCTGCCGACATGGCCGTGGTCGCCACCGCAAACGTGGCCGAACACCTGGTCGTTGACGATTCGACATGACTGCCGCATGAACTACGGGGCATGGATCCCCGTGAACGTGTTCGAGCAGGAGGGAAACCGACATCGGCACGCGGGCGGGGGTCATGAAGAGGCAGGCACGAGGAGGCGGTCCCACGACAGTAGGGGCCTTCTCGGCAAAGACCGTGGAGGAGAAGGCCGACAGCGCCCTGGAGCAGGCGCAGTCGCCTCAGCTCCGGCGCAGACTGGAGCAGGCGGACCTGGGGGCCGTACCTGAGACACGCAGGGCCTTGCGCGAGCTGTTACGACATTGGGGGAGGCCCGGACGATCCGAGATAGCCGAACTGCTCACCAGTGAACTCGTCACCAACGCACTCGTGCACACCGACGACGACGCGGTCGTCACGGCCACGGTGGGACCCCGGGCGCTGAGGGTCGAGGTGCGGGACTTCGTCGCCCGCAGACCCCGGATGCGCGTACCGAACGCCGACGACGGTACACACGGCAGGGGTCTGGTCCTGGTGCAGTCCCTCGCGGACGCCTGGGGTGTACGGACACATGGCGTGGGCAAGGCCGTCTGGTTCGAACTCGACGCCGGAACGGCGTGAACCACGGGAAGGGGGCGTGACCGCGTCGGTCACGCCCCCTTCCCGTGGTGCTCCGGCCTCTCGGCCGCGCCCTTCAGGCCTTGGCTCCGGCCCTGGGCTCGGCTTTCGCCTCAGCCGAACTGCTGCTCAAGATCCTTGAGTTTGCGCTCCAGCGAGTCGAGACGCGGCAGGGCCATTGTGTCGTCCTCCGCGGTGAGGTCGACGGAGTGCGACTCGGACGCGCCGCGGACGGGCTGGAGAGAGGGACGCTGGCGTACGGGCAGCGGCTCCGGGTTGGATATGGCAGGCTCCGCGGAGGCTCGCTCCAGAGCCGGGGCCGCCGCCTGGGACTCCAACTCGCGCCCGCCGCCCCGGCCGGCGAAGCCGCGGTGTCCCCGGCTGATCGCCTTGAGCTGGGCGCGCTCCACACGCTGCTCGCCGCGCCGACGCAGTCGGGCCGCTTCCTTCTCGCGCTTGTCCTCGCGGACCTCGTCGACCGCCTCGTCGAGGCTGCGCACGTTCTCCAGCAGCATCAGCGACCAGGCCTTGTACGTCTCACGCGGCGCCCTCACCCAGCGGACGATGCGGATCTGGGGCAGCGGACGCGGCACCAGACCCTGCTCGCGCAGAGCGGCCTTGCGGGTCTGCTTCAGCGCGCGGTCGAAGAGGACGGCGGCCGAGAGGGACATGCCGGAGAAGAACTGCGGTGCGCCGTCGTGGCCGAACCCCCTGGGCGCGTGCACCCAGTTGAACCAGGCCGCCGCGCCGGCGAACGTCCACACGAGTATCCGGGAGCCGAGTGCCGCGTCACCGTGGCTGGCCTCGCGCACCGCGAGCACGGAACAGAACATCGCCGCGCCGTCCAGGCCGAACGGGACGAGGTACTCCCAGCCGCCGGACAGGTTCAGGTTCTGCTGGCCGAAGCCCACCAGACCGTGGAAGGAGAGGGCGGCGGCGACCGCCGCACAGCAGAACAGAAGGACATAGGAGGCGGTGCCATATATGGCCTCCTTGCGCCTGCGGCGCTCCTCGCTCCGCTCCCACGAGTCGTCTTTCGCGTGCTCCCCGCCGGACCGCTTGCTCCGCGCGAGCACCGCCACCGCCGCCAGCATGCCCAGGAGCAGTACGGCGCCCGGAAGCAACCAGTTCAGCGATATGTCGGTCAGTCTCATCTGGGGTCCCTTGCATTGGGATAGGGCGTAACGCCCGCCATAGTGGCCCAATCCCAACGGCCCTCAGGCGTTTTCGGGGCAAGAGGCCGCCAAGGAAGTGCAAGGGGTTGCCCAGGGCGGCGTTCTGCTCGAACTGCCGCTTGAGGGGCGGGAGTTGAGTTCGAATAAGACTACCCGTACGGGTGGTTCCCCGGAAAGTTCCTGCGCCAAGTGAGGAAATTGTGAATTGGCTGTAACCGAACGGGCGTCCCAGTCGGCGTTGATCTTACGGGACGCGGCAGGGGGGTCTGCGGCGGGGTCCCCTCTGACGGGACCTCAACTGGCGGCGACCGCCGTGAGCTTGGCGATCCGGTCCGTGTCGCAGGTGCGCGGGCAGGTCGCGCAGGTGTCGTCCGGGTCCAGTGTGTAGTACATGCAGCAGCTGATCCGGTCCCGGGTGGCCAGGGGCCTGCCGTCGGGATCGGTGAGCACGCGGAAGGCCGGGGAACCGACGTACGGCTTCGTCGTCCCGGGCAGGAGGAGCTCCAGGGCGTGTTCTGCCCGGCGCTTCTCGTGCTCGCCGAGCAGTTCGGCGACGTACCAGATCCCCTCGACGATCTCGTCGGTCACCATGCCCCACAGAGCCCTGCCGCGGCGGCGCATGCGCGGGCCGAATGCGGCGAGGAGCGGCTCCATGTGCTCGGCGATCGCGTCCCTCAGTTCCGCGCGCAGGGACTCCTCGTCGGGGACCGTGTACGCGCCGGGGAGTGCGGCGGCCGGGTCGTCCGGGAGGCAGGCGAACGGGCCGGGGTGGACCGCGAGGGCCATCGGGCCCCGGGTGCGGTCGTAGGAGACCTGAGTCACCGGGTAGCGGGGGACCCTGCGGTGCAGGAACCACGGTGCCGTGAAGAGGAGGCAGGCCGGCCAGGCGTAGCGGTGCAGACCGAAGCCGGCGATCACGTCCGGGCGGCCCTTCCTGGCGTTGTCCCTGAGGACCTGCTCGTCGTCCCAGGCGAGGAAGGTGTCCAGGGCGGTGCCGTTCCCCGCGAGGGCCGCGGCGGTGACCCAGCCGTCACCGGCCGGGAGCGGGGTGTCCTCGGGCAGCTCCGTGACCGTCAGCGCCGGGAGAGCCCCGGTCACGCGCGCGTAGGCGGCTGTGACGGCCGAGTGAACGGCGGGGCGGGGGGCGGGCGGCGGTAGGGGCATGCGGGGAGCACCGATTCGCAGTCGTCCAGAGCGGTCGTCTAAAGGTAAGCCTTACCTTACCCAAGATCTTCGGGATTTGAACTGGAGCGTTCTGCGCCTAAGGTGCTTGACGGGTGAGTAACAAGCCCTCGTTAATGACCCCAAGTACCGACACGTCCGGAGGAGGACCCGTGAAGCAGGGTGCGCAGGGCTCCGCCGGGACGGGTGGTGCGGAGCGGGACGCGGACCTGGCCGTGGGCGCGGTTCGGGTGCCGGCGCAGATGCGGGCCTCCGATGCGGCGCGGGCCAGGGCCGAGGCGAATTCCGGGGTCCGGGGTGAGCACACGCACAGTGAGGTGCCGATTCCGCGGCCTGTCGTCCAGCGGGCCTCCGTGCGGGGGCAGATCCTCGACGCCTTGCGTACGGCGTTGGTCACGGGGGAGCTGCGGCCCGGTGAGGTGTACTCGGCGCCCGCGCTGGGGGAGCGCTTCGGGGTGTCCGCCACTCCGGTGCGGGAGGCCATGCAGCAGCTCGCGTTGGAGGGGGCCGTCGAGGTTGTTCCCAACCGTGGGTTCCGGGTCGTCGAGCGGGGGGCACGTGAGCTGGCCGAGTTGGCCGAGGTGCGGGCACTGATCGAGGTGCCGGTGGTGTTGCGGCTGGCGCGGAGTGTGTCGGTGGAGCGGTGGGCGGAGCTGCGGCCGGTGGCGGAGGCGAGCGTGCGGGCGGCGTCGTCGGGATGCCGGGCGACGTACGCGGAGGCCGATCGGGCGTTCCACCGCGCGGTGCTGTTGCTGTCGGGGAACGAGCAACTGGTGCAGACCGCGGAGGACTTGCACCGGCGGTCTCAGTGGCCGCTGGTGGGTGGTTCCGCGGCGCGTGGCCGGGCGGACCTGATCGCGGACGCTGCGGAGCACACGGCGCTGTTGGACGCGTTGATCGCGCGGGATCTGGATGTGGTGCGGGGTCTGGTGGGCGGGCATTTCGCCGGGGCTTCCTGAGGCGTACGGAGGCCTGCGGGGGGTGAGGTGACGAACGGTCCATCTCGGCGTCGGTGACCGCAACTCCCCCAACCCCACCCCGGCACCCCCACGGGCGCCCCGCTCACCTCACGCCGTAGCCGCCGGCGGAGCCAACTGCCGGGCCAGCCACGTAGGTACGCCCCCCAGCAACCGGTACAACCGCCTCGCCTCCTCGCGGAGCCGGGACGCCTCCGGCTCCACCTCCGCGTCCGCGAGGGAAGCGAGGGCCGGAGCCGTTCCCACCAGGTAGCCCAACTCCTCCCGGATCCGGAGTGATTCGGCGAAGCCGTGCCGCGCCTCGGCCAACTCGCCGTCCCGCAGGGCGAGTCCGGCGAGGTGGCGCCAAGTGAAGGACAGGAGCAGCGGGTCGGAGTGGGCCGTGGCGCCCGCGTGGGCGCGGCGGTAGGCCGCCCGGGCCGCCTGGGGAGCGTGGGCCAGGTTCTCCGCCAGCAGGCCCCGGCGGAAGTCCAGCAGTGCCCTCGCCGCCACCCCCGGAGGGATCAGCGCCGCCGCACGACCCAGCGCCGCCCTCGCCTCGTCCGCGCGGTCACGGACCCCGTGGAGCGTCGAGGCGTACGCAAGTTGCCCTCGTTCACAAGCGGCCGCCCCGCGTTCGTCGTCGCTGTGGGCCAGCGCCTCGGCGGTGCGCAGTGCGTCCTCCGCCTCCGGCCAGCCCTGCTCCGTGTACAGGCAGCGTTCCACCAGAAGTGCCGCTCTCTGCAGCGCCGCCTGCGCGGTGACCGGCTGGAGCAGGGCGGCCGCGTCGGCCCAGCAGGCCCGCGAGCGCAGCCGCCATACCGCGGTCTGGAGTGGATCGTCACCGGCGGTCGTTCCGTTACCAGACATGGCGGTATACGCCACGTTGCCCTCCCCGAGCGCGCCGTCGAGCTATGAGTGGTGGCGGCATCTCAGCACGAAACGACGGGCCCGGCCAAGGGGGTGGGTGAAGGAATTCACAAAGTCGTGGGAGTCCGGGGCCTCACAGGTTTCAGCTCATCCGCAGTGCCAGGAAGAAATCCAGCTTGTCCTCGAGGCGTGAGAGGTCCCGGCTCGTCAACTGCTCGATCCGCCCGACGCGGTAGCGCAGCGTGTTGACGTGCAGGTGGAGACGGGTCGCGCAGCGGGTCCAGGAGCCGTCGCAGTCCAGGAAGGCCTCCAGGGTGGGGATCAGCTCGGCCCGGTGGCGGCGGTCGTAGTCGCGGAGCGGGTCGAGGAGGCGGGCCGTGAAGGCCCGGCGGACGTCGTCCGGCACGAAGGGCAGCAGCAGGACGTGCGAGGCCAGCTCCTGGTGGCCTGCCGCGCAGACCCTGCCGGCGCGGGCCGCCGCCACCCTGCGGGCGTGGCGGGCCTCCTCCAGGGCGCCTCTGAGGCCCTCCGCCGAGTGGACCGACGCGCTGACGCCCAGGGTGACCCTGCCGTCGTCGTCCAAGCCGGCCGAGAGGGGGTCCCGTACGGATTCAAGGAGGACGTCCGCCAGGATGCCGGCCTCGGAGCCGTCGTGCTCGGTGGAGACCGCCGGGAGGGGCACCAGGGCGATCGCCTCGTCGCCCGTGTGGGCCACCGCTATGCGGTCGGAGGGTTCGGGGCCCGTGGCCGACGGGTCCACCAGGATCTCCTCCAGGAGCGACTGGGCCACGGGACCGCCCTCCAGGTCGCCGTCCTGCCACTCGACCCTGGCCACCACCACCTGCCAGTGAGGGGCAGTTCCCAGGCCGGGGAGGAGGACCGGGGCGGCCACCCTGAGGCGGGCGGCGATCTCGGCCGGTGCCGCTCCCGTCTGGACCAGTTCCAGGACTTCCTGGGCCAGGCGGCGGCGGACCGTGCGGGCCGCGTCCCTGCGATCCCGCTCGACCGCGATCAGCTGGGTGACGCCCCGGAGGAGGTCCAGGCGTTCCTCCGGCCAGTCGCCGGCGTCGGCCTCCACCGCCAGCAGCCAGTCCGACAGGACCGTCTCGCGTACGTCCCTGGAGGCCTGGGGAGAGCGGCCGGAGCTGCGGACCGGGAAGAGGGAGTACGTCGACGAGCCGAGCGTGACACGGTGGGGCCCTCGGCGCCCGGTGCGCGCCGCCGCCAGGTGTTCCGCCGCGAGCTTCGCGCAGGTGTCCGCCGGGAGACCGGGACCCGCCACCTTGGCGCCCGCGATCAGACGGCCGGTGGGGGACAGGACCCAGGCGCGCAGGTCCAGGTCGGAGCCCAGGAGGTCGAGGACCACGTCCGGGCCGCCGCCCGCCGGGCCCGAGGTCATCATGCGGCGGTGGCGGTCCACCACGGCCGCCAGGTCGCCGGCCCGCTCCCCCGAGACCTGCCGTACGACATGCTCGGTGATCGTCGCGAAGGCCACCGACTCGTGCACCGCGAACAGCGGGAGGCGGTGGCGTACGCAGGCGACGACCAGGTCCTCCGGGACATTGCCCAGTTCCGCCTCACCGGCCGCCAGCCCGGCCACCCCGGCCTGCACGAGGAGTCGTACGAAAGGCTCCGAGTCGGTGGCGTCCCGGCGCCAGGCGAGACCCGTCAGGACCAGTTCCCCGCCCGAGAGGTAGCGGCTCGGGTCGCGCAGGTCCGTGGTCATCACCCCGCGCACGGTGCGATCCAGTTCGTCCTCGCCGCCGAGCAGCCGCAGGCCCAGCGCGTCGGTGTCCAGCAGTGCGCGCAGCCGCATTCTCGTCGCCGCCGTTCTTTGTCTCGAAATCTACGATGGAGGAAGGGTCCGGTGAGGTGCGGAGCGGCCCTGCCGCCCTCGGGGCTGTGTCCCAGGTCACGTGGGCTGTGTCGAACGTTTCCGCAGGAAAACATGGAGGTAACCGAGGGCCTCCGTTCATACGAATCTACAAGATGGCGGCCCCGACCAGCCAACTCCTTCATGGTTTCCGTGACTGACCCTGTCGGAGTACGCCGCTGTGTACTGGCTCCACTCCACGTGAACAGCACATGAACGAGCCGGGCCCCGCCGCACACGATCTGGCTCGATCCGTACGACCCCCAAGACGAAGAAGAGAGCCGGTCATGGACTTCCTTCGCCCCGCCAGCTGGGAGGAGGCGCTCGCCGCCAAGGCCGAGCACCCCACCGCTGTGCCCATCGCGGGCGGCACCGACGTGATGGTCGAGATCAACTTCGACCATCGGCGGCCCGAGTACCTGCTCGACCTGAACCGCGTCGGCGACCTCACCGAGTGGGAGGTCGGCGAGGACACCGTGCGGCTCGGCGCCTCCGTGCCGTACACCCGGATCATGGAGGACCTGCGCGGCGAGCTCCCGGGCCTGGCCCTCGCCTCGCACACCGTGGCCTCTCCGCAGATCCGCAACCGCGGCGGCGTCGGCGGCAACCTCGGCACCGCCTCACCGGCCGGTGACGCCCACCCCGCCCTCCTCGCGGCCGGCGCCGAGGTCGAGGTCGAGTCGGTGCGCGGATCGCGGCTCATCCCGATCGACGAGTTCTACACCGGCGTGAAGCGCAACGCGCTGGCGGCCGACGAGCTCATCCGCGCCGTGCACATCAAGAAGGCCGACGGGCCCCAGCAGTTCTCCAAGGTCGGCACACGCAACGCCATGGTCATCGCCGTGTGCGCCTTCGGGCTCGCCCTGCACCCCGGGACGCGGACCGTGCGGACGGGGATCGGTTCGGCCGCTCCCACACCCGTTCGGGCCAAGACCGCCGAGGAGTTTCTGAACGCCGCTCTGGAAGAGGGCGGGTTCTGGGACAACGGCAAGATCATCACTCCTTCGGTCGCCAAGCAGTTCGCGGACCTCTGCGCCGCCGCCTGCAACCCGATCGACGACGTCCGGGGCACGGCGAGCTACCGCCGCCACGCGGTCGGCATCATGGCCCGCCGCACGCTGACCTGGACCTGGGAGTCGTACCGCGGCACCGCCGCCACCACGGAGGGAGCTGCGTAATGCGCGTCAACTTCACTGTCAACGGACGTCCGCAGGAAGCCGACGACGTGTGGGAGGGCGAGTCCCTGCTGTACGTGCTGCGGGAGCGGCTCGGGCTGCCCGGTTCGAAGAACGCCTGCGAGCAGGGAGAGTGCGGGTCCTGCACGGTCCGGCTGGACGGGGTTCCGGTGTGCTCGTGCCTCGTCGCCGCCGGGCAGGTCGAGGGGCGCGAGGTCGTGACCGTCGAGGGGCTCGCGGACTACGCGAAGCAGCGTTCGTGCGGTCACCAGGTGCCGGAGGGGCACGACTCCCACACCGGCGAGGGCA
The DNA here is from genome assembly GCF_031845645.1 of Streptomyces doebereineriae. Taxonomy (NCBI): domain Bacteria; kingdom Bacillati; phylum Actinomycetota; class Actinomycetes; order Kitasatosporales; family Streptomycetaceae; genus Streptomyces; species Streptomyces doebereineriae. The sequence goes on along the minus strand of NZ_JAVREZ010000007.1, from coordinate 499,242 downwards.
CCGAACTCTCGCCCGTCCAGCAGGCGTTCATCGACGCCGGCGCCGTCCAGTGCGGCTTCTGCACGCCGGGACTGCTGGTCGCCGCCGACGAGATGCTGGAGCGCAACCCCAACCCGAGCGACGCGGACATCCGCGAGGCGCTGTCGGGCAACCTGTGCCGCTGCACCGGCTACGAGAAGATCATGGACGCGGTACGCCTCGCGGCCGCCCGGCAGGGAGAGGCGGTCTGACGTGTCCACTCCTAACGGCACTCCCACCAAGATCACCCAGGGTTCGAAGACCAAGGGCGGCATCGGCGAGTCCACGCTCCGCCCCGACGGCACCCCCAAGGTCACCGGCGAGTTCGCGTACTCGTCCGACATGTGGCATGAGGACATGCTCTGGGGGCAGATCCTCCGCTCGCCGGTCGCGCACGCCGAGATCGTGTCCATCGACACGAGCGAGGCCATCGCCATGCCGGGCGTGTACGCCGTCATGACGTACGACGACCTGCCGACCGAGGTGAAGAACTACGGCCTGGAGATCCAGGACACCCCGGTCCTCGCCCACGGCAAGGTCCGGCACCACGGCGAGCCGGTCGCGATCGTCGCCGCCGACCACCCGGAGACGGCCCGCCGCGCCGCCGCCAAGATCAAGGTCGAGTACCGCGAGCTGCCCGTCATCACCGATGAGGCCTCCGCGACCGCCCCCGACGCGATCCTCGTCCACGAGGGCCGCGACGACCACCACGTAGGGCACGTCCCGCACCCGAACATCGTGCACCGGCAGCCGATCATCCGCGGTGACGTCGAGGAGGCCTCGAAGAAGGCCGACTTCGTCGTCAGGGGCGAGTACACCTTCGGCATGCAGGACCAGGCCTTCCTCGGCCCCGAGTCGGGTCTCGCCGTGCCGGACGAGGACGGTGGCGTCCACCTCTACATCGCCACCCAGTGGCTGCACTCCGACCTGCGGCAGATCGCGCCCGTCCTCGGCCTGCCCGAGCGCAAGGTGCGCATGACGCTGTCCGGCGTCGGCGGGGCCTTCGGCGGCCGCGAGGACCTGTCGATGCAGATCCACTCCTGCCTGCTCGCGCTGCGCACCGGCAAGCCGGTCAAGATCGTCTACAACCGGTTCGAGTCCTTCTTCGGGCACGTTCACCGGCACCCGGCCAAGCTCTACTACGAGCACGGCGCCACACGTGAGGGCAGGCTGACGCACGTCAAGTGCCGGATCGTCCTCGACGGCGGCGCGTACGCCTCCGCCTCACCGGCGGTCGTCGGCAACGCCGCCTCGCTCGGCATCGGGCCGTACGTCGTCGACGACGTCGAGATCGAGGCCCTCGCGCTCTACACCAACAACCCGCCCTGCGGCGCGATGCGCGGCTTCGGCGCGGTCCAGGCGTGCTTCGCCTACGAGGCGCAGATGGACAAGCTCGCCGACGCGGTGGGCATGGACCGGGTGGAGTTCCGGCAGCTGAACGCCATGGAACAGGGCACGATCATGCCGACCGGTCAGCCCGTCGACTCCCCGGCGCCCGTCGCCGAACTCCTGCGCCGCGTCAAGGCGATGCCGCTTCCTCCGGAGCAGCAGTGGCTCGCGGCCGGTGAGGAGGCCGACGTACGGCAGCTGCCGGGCGGTCTGTCCAACACCACCCACGGTGAAGGCGTCGTGCGGGGTGTCGGCTACGCGGTCGGCATCAAGAACGTCGGCTTCTCCGAGGGCTTCGACGACTACTCGACCGCGCGTGTGCGCATGGAGGTCGTCGGCGGCGAGCCCGTCGCCACCGTGCACACGGCCATGGCGGAGGTCGGGCAGGGCGGGGTCACCGTCCACGCGCAGATCGCCCGCACCGAGCTGGGGGTCGCACAGGTGACCATCCGTCCCGCGGACACGCAGGTGGGCTCGGCGGGTTCGACCTCGGCCTCCCGCCAGACGTACGTCACCGGCGGCGCCGTCAAGAACTCCTGCGAGCTCGTCCGGGAGAAGGTGCTGGAGCTCGGGCGCCGCAAGTTCGGCTCGTACCACCCGGCCTGGGCCACCGCCGAGCTGCTCCTGGAGGGCGGCAAGGTCGTCACCGACGGCGGTGAGGTCCTCGCGGACCTGGTCGACGTGCTCGAAGGCGAGAGCGTCGAGGTCGAGGCGGAGTGGCGGCACCGGCCGACCGAGCCCTTCGACCTGCGGACCGGGCAGGGCTTCGGACACGTCCAGTACTCCTTCGCCGCCCACCGGGCGGTCGTCGAGGTCGACACCGAGCTCGGACTGGTCAAGGTGATCGAGCTGGCCTGTGCGCAGGACGTCGGCAAGGCGCTGAACCCGCTGTCCGTCATCGGCCAGATCCAGGGCGGTACGACCCAGGGCCTGGGCGTGGCGGTGATGGAGGAGATCATCGTCGACCCGAAGACGGCGAAGGTCAGGAACCCCTCCTTCACGGACTACCTGATCCCCACGATCCTCGACACGCCGACCATCCCCGTCGACGTGCTCGAACTCGCCGACGACCACGCGCCGTACGGGCTGCGCGGCGTCGGCGAGGCACCCACCCTGTCCTCGACCCCGGCCGTGCTCGCGGCGATCCGCAACGCGACCGGGCTGGAGCTCAACAGGACACCGGTACGGCCGGAGCACCTGACCGGCACGTGATGAACCGGTGATTCCCCGGGGGCCTGGTCCCCCGGGCCCCAACTGTCCGTCCTGGGCCGTCCCCCGGGTCGTGCACATCCCAAATCCCGTGCCCGAAAAGGCGGTTGCGCGGGTGTCCCTGTGAACCTTGGGAGACGGCACCATGACCCAGCAGTCCCTGGAACCCAGGACCACGGCCGACGACGCGGGAGAAGGCACCCGCGTCCCGGCCGGCAGGTCCTGGCTCGACCGGTACTTCCACATATCCCGGCGAGGATCCACGGTCGCGCGCGAACTGCGCGGCGGCGTCACCACCTTCATGGCGATGGCGTACATCCTCCTGCTCAACCCCCTGATCCTGTCCGGCAAGGACGCGGCGGGGGACACGCTCGGCCAGAAGGCACTCATCACCGCGACCGCGTTCGCGGCGGCCTTCACCACGCTGCTGATGGGCTTCTTCGGCAAGGTGCCGCTGGCGCTCGCCGCCGGCCTGTCCGTCTCCGGCGTGCTGTCCTCGCAGGTCGTGCCCGTGATGACCTGGCCGCAGGCCATGGGCATGTGCGTGATGTACGGCGTGGTCATCATGCTGCTGGTCGTCACCGGCCTGCGCGAGATGATCATGAACGCGATCCCGCTGGCCCTCAAGCACGCGATCACCATGGGCATCGGCCTGTTCGTCGCGCTGATCGGCTTCTACAAGGCCGGTTTCGTCCACCAGGGCAAGGCCACCCCGGTGACCCTCGGTCCCACGGGTGAACTCGCGGGCTGGCCCGTCCTGTTGTTCGCAGTCACCCTCCTCGCGATCTTCATGCTCCAGGCGCGAGGCGTCCCCGGCGCGATCCTGATCGGCATCGTCGGCGGGACCGTGCTCGCCGTGTTCCTCAACGCCGCCGGGGCAGTCGACCCCGAGCAGTGGGCGAGCGGCGCCCCCGAACTGCACGGCAGCGCGGTCTCCATGCCCGACTTCTCGATCTTCGGGAAGGTCGAGTTCGGCGGCTGGGGCGAGGTCGGCGCGATGACGGTCGGCATGATCGTGTTCACGCTGGTGCTCGCCGGGTTCTTCGACGCGATGGCCACCATCATCGGCGTCGGCACCGAGGCCGAGCTCGCCGACGAGCAGGGCCGGATGCCGGGCCTGTCCAAGGCGCTGTTCATCGACGGCGCGGGCGGTGCGATCGGCGGAGTGGCGGGTGCCTCCGGCCAGACCGTCTTCGTGGAGTCGGCGACGGGAGTGGGTGAGGGCGCCCGTACCGGCCTCTCGTCCGTGGTCACCGGCCTGTTCTTCGCGGCCTGTCTGTTCTTCACCCCGCTCACGGCGATCGTGCCGGGCGAGGTCGCGGCCGCCGCCCTGGTGGTGATCGGCGCGATGATGATGATGAACGCCCGCCATGTCGACTGGGCCGACCGCGCCACCGCCATCCCGGTCTTCCTGACCGTCGTCATCATGCCGTTCACCTACTCGATCACGGCGGGCGTCGCCGCCGGCGTCATCTCGTATGTCGCGATCAAGGTCGCGCAGAGCAAGGCGCGGGAGATCGGCGCCTTCATGTGGGGACTGACGGCGATCTTCCTGGTGTACTACGCCCTCAACCCGATCGAGAGCTGGATGGGCGTGCACTAACCGCTCGAACGCACCCGTACGCAACCGCTGTGAAGGAGACCGAGACATGCTGGACATCGCCGACGAGCTGCACCGGTGGGTCGAGCAGGGACGTGACTTCGCCGTGGCCACCGTGGTGGCCGTCGGCGGCAGCGCGCCCCGCCGGCCCGGCGCCGCCCTCGCGGTGGACGCCGACGGCACGGTGATCGGCTCGGTCTCCGGCGGCTGTGTGGAGGGCGCGGTCTACGCACTGTGCCAACAGTCGCTGGAGGACGGGGAGTCAGTCCTTGAACGCTTCGGCTACAGCGACGAGGACGCCTTCGCCGTCGGCCTGACCTGCGGCGGCGTCATCGACATCCTCGTCACCCCGGTCCGGGTGGGCGACCCCGTCCATGCCGTGGTCGCGGCCGCGGTGGAAGCCGCGGCGCGGGGCGGGGCGGCGGCGCTCGCGCGGATCGTCTCCGGACCGCGGGAACTCGTCGGCCGCGCGCTCGTCGTACGCCCCGAGGACCTCTCGGGGTACGGCGGTTTCGGCGCCCATCCCGAGCTGGACCGCACGATCGCCGCCGAGGCCGGCGCCTTCCTGGAGGCGGGCCGGACCGGCACCCTGGAGATCGGCGAACAGGGCTCGCGCTGCGGCGCCCCGCTCACCGTGCTCGTCGAGTCCTCCGTGCCGCCGCCCCGGATGATCGTCTTCGGCGCGATCGACTTCGCGTCGGCGCTGGTGCGGATCGGCACGTTCCTCGGCTACCGGGTCACCGTGTGCGACGCGCGCCCCGTCTTCGCGACCGAGGCGCGCTTCCCGGAGGCCGACGAGATAGTCGTCGAGTGGCCGCACCGGTATCTGGAGCGTACGGAGGTCGACGCCCGGACGGTCCTGTGCGTGCTGACCCACGACGCGAAGTTCGATGTCCCCCTGCTCCAGCTGGCGTTGCGCCTCCCGGTCGCCTACGTGGGCGCCATGGGCTCCCGCCGCACCCACCTCGACCGCAACGAGCGCCTGCGCGAAGTGGGCGTGACGGAGCTGGAGTTGGCGCGGCTGCGGTCACCCATCGGCCTGGACCTCGGCGCGCGGACGCCCGAGGAGACGGCCCTGTCGATCGCGGCGGAGATCGTCGCGAGCCGGCGGGGCGGCAGCGGGGTCTCCCTCACCGGCGCACACACGCCGATCCATCACGACGTGACCTCGGAACCGGTCCGCCGGATCGGGTCGGTGGCCTGAGCGGACACCTGGGGCTGGTCCGGCCACGTGAACGCGTACCCCGGATCGCCGCCCCGGCTCAGCCGGACGAAGCGCAGCAGTTCACGCACGATGCCCGCACCGCCCTGTGCCCAGCCGGTGCCCGGTTCCAGGTCGCTCGGGGTGGCCCGGTGCTCGACGTTGGACCAGCGGGCACCGTCGGTGTCCCGGACCGCGCGGGCGGCGAGGTCGGCGACGAGGACCCGCGCGAAGTCGTACGCCTCCTGTCCTCCTGCCCCTTCGGCGATCCGGTCGCCGGCGAGGGCGAGGACGCCCGCCGTGCCGCAGCAACGGCCGTTGTTGTCCCAGAACCCCGGCCGCAGCCGCTGTGGGATTCCGGAGTGGACGACCGTGTGCCAGCAGCGGTCGGCGAGCGCGGCCCAGGCCGGGTCGCCCTGGGTGTCCCTCAGCAGCCGGAACAGGTGGGCGTCACCGGCCGGGCCGTGGCACCAGCCGTAGCTGACCGGCTCGATCAGGTCCGGACGGAACTGCGGGGTGGAGTGCGGGACCAGGAAGCCGTCCGGGCCGCCCTCGTCGCGGGCCACGACATCCGCGACGCCCGCCAGCCCCAGGTCGACCAGGTCGGCGCGGCCCGTCGCGTGGCCGATCCGGACGAGGGCGTAGGCGATGCCCAGCGTGCCGTGGGACATGTGGTGCAAGCGGGCTTCCGTGCCCGGGCGGTGCGGCCAGGTGACGCCCCACGGGGTCTTCTCGGCGGCCCGCAGATAGGGCTCCACCGCGAGGACGGCGAACTCGGGATCGCCGACCGCCAGAGCGGCCAGGCCGTTGCCGCCGTTGCCGCCCATCAGCTCGAACAGCTCCCCCCAGCGCTCCCCGTCGAAGTGCGAGCGCACGAGAGTCATCGCGTGATCGGCCGCCGTACCGCAGGCGGCGTCGCCGAGCTCGTCGTGCAGGGTGTGCAGGACGAGGGCCATGCCGGACCGGCCGAAGTACAGGGAGTCGTCGTCGTGGCCGTCGACGGCGGCGGCCAGACCGCGGCCCGCGCGGAGTGCGAGGTCGGCGTAGGAGTCGTCGCCCAGGTGCCGCCATGCCTCCAGAAGCACGGAGACGATCCCCGCCGTGCCGCTGTACAGGGTCGGGTCGGTCCTCTCCTGCGAGGGTGCGGTCGGCCAGGCGAGTCCGCCGTCCGCCGTCTCCCGCGCGGCGGCCACCAGCCACCGCAGCCCGTCCACCGCGAGCTTTTCGACCTCGTCCACCTGCACCGTCGTACCGTCAACTGCCGTCATGACGCCCACTGTTGCATGTCCTTCAGGCGCCTCGCAGCAGCCGGTTCAGCGCGCGTCCGAAGACAGACCTGGCCGCCACGCCGAGCAAGGGTTCGGGGAGCAAGGGAACCCGCAGCTGCTCGCGCCAGATCACGCGGGCCCGGCCGCCCGGACCCGGGTGCACCTCCAGTTCGGCCCAGCCCCGCACCACCCGGCCGCGTTTCTCCAGGCGGCACAGGCCGGAGACGCCCTCCGCGGGTGGGCGCCAGACCGTGACCTCCATGGGGTCGGCGAAGGCGAGCGGGCCGATCCCCGAACGGGCGACGACGAGCGTGCCCTCGGTCGTCGGGCCCGGCGGCACGATCGTGACGCGCGTCAGGGGGACGACCTCGCCGTGGCGGGGCCACTCCGTGAGGCGGCGCCAGGCCTCGTCCGGGGAGAGCGGGGCCGTGCGTTCGAGGAGGAAGGTGACCACGAGCTGATCTTAGGGAATCGGTCCTGCTCAGCGGGGATTTCATAGGGGTCTCACATACTTGGTTCAGCGGGGTGAGGGCACGCTGGCGTACCGCGGGCGAACACGCCCCTGGACGGGGTCCCGGGCCCCACCCCTGCCGACGCGTGCATGTACACCGTTCCTACAGACTGAGCGGGAGTGAGTCCTGTTGCCAGGACCCGTGCTCGGTCGGGTGCTCCGAACGGTGTTGGGCACCCTGGTCGCCCGCTTTCGCTCCACTACCGGGCGGCGCGCATCCGGTGCGCGGTCCGGGAATGTGGGGGCGGGTTTCCTCACGCCGACGAACCTCCGGTCGGGCCTGGGCGGTCCGATGCCCCGCACCATCACTCTGGTGGGGCGGGGGCGGTGTCGTCCGATGCCGGATCGGATGTCCGAGGGCGCGTCGCCCGACCGCGATGCTCGCCGCATCGTGCCGGGAAATCTTGCGGGTTGTCGTGGTGAGAGGCTGCTGCCAGTGCTGGGCGCCCCAGCGGCTGGTGTAGGCGGGGTTGACCGCGACGACGGCGATGTCCTGCTCGGTGGCCATCGACACCAGGTTGCGGCCGTGCTTCTCGCGGCTGGTGCCGTCGGTGAAGTCGAGGTCCTCGATGGCGATCGCGGACGCCCCGCAACGCCGGTGTAATGGAGCAGCCTGGTCAGGGCGTGCCGGATCTGCGCGTCCCGGTGCTGGGCGGTGCCGGTGAGGTCATAGAAGAAGCGCTGCGGCTCGCCGACCGGGTTGCCGTGCCCGTCCAACTGCCATGCGGCGAGGTGGTCGTCGTTCATGTCCACTCCCACCACCCCCCGCGCAAGCGCAGCCTCCAACGGCAGGGTGGGGGCGGCGGCACGCTGCCAGGAGGCGGTGACATACCAGCGGCCGCGTACCGGGTCGTGGTGGATGCGGTAGGCCACCGCCCGGTTGACGGCGATCCGGTCCAGCCACTCCTGCCCCCGATGCTGAAACCGTGCGGCCGCGTCCAGCACATACCGGCCGTGCGGGGCGTTCGCCAGGTGGGCCAGCGGAGCGGGCAGCTTGAGGGAGAGCTGTCCGGTGTCGGTGACGCGGATCGTCTCGTTGCCGAAGCGTTTGCCGGACTCCCCGTCGGCGGCCAGGAACATGCGCTGCGCCTGCCAGCGCTCCCGCCACGCCTGCTCGTCCAGCCCGGCCGCCTGAAGGTGGTGGCGGGCGTGGGCGAGGCGTTTACCGCCGCGCACCACACGCACCCGGCCCGCCGCCCAGTCCGCCTCCACCCCCGCGAGCCGGGCCTTCAGCGTCTGCAGGCGGCGGGACTTGGCATGCCACTCGCCCCGCGTGGCATAGCCGCGCGCCAGGCCCGCCCGCTTGTCGGCCTTGGCACCCAAGGGCCGGGCCAGCCGCGCCTCGATGGACGCGATCTGCCCACGCAGCCAGCCCAGATAGGCGGCCTGCCCGCGCCTGGCCAGCGCCCACTGATCGTGCGTGGCCTTGGTGATACTGCCCGCCCACCGAGCCGACGACCTCCCCGTCAGCTCCCGCCTGCGCACCGCCCACCCCGCGGCATCATGTGCCAGTCCTTGCCGGGAGCGCTCCGCGAGATCACTGGCCGCCAGTGAACCCAAGTAGACGCCGACCTCGGTGAGGACCGCCGCGTCCGCATCCGACACCCGCAGCCGGTCCCGGATCGCCACTCCGGCCGGGCCGGGCACCACGAACGACGCCGCCAACTCCCGCAGCCCGCCCACTCGTACACCCCCGCCCTGCCGAAGATCCCCGTCCACGGCAGTCAACGAGCAGCATCCGCAAAGGTCACCCATTCGACCCACGAACTTGCGTTCCCTCCCGAAACCGCGGGCAGCACGACCCCGCCGACAGAGCCTCTTGGCGTGCAGATGAACCACCGCATCCAGTACAGGCGCTCACCCGCGATCACCAGCAGTCACTTCTGCCAAGTCCAGCGGCAGCAGTTCCCACCCCCGAATCCGTACGGCACCATGAGCGCGACCGCACCACCGGCCGCAGGGGGGACGTCTCGTGGACAGCGAACGGCACGGCAGGCTCGACGCGTTGCAGAGCGATCCGTACCCGCACTACGAGCGGGCCCGGGACACGGAAGGGCTGGCGCGCATCGACGAGTTCGACGCCTGGCTCGTCGCCCGGGACGCGGACGTACGTGAAGTGCTGCGCCGCCCCGAGGACTTCTCGTCGGCGAACGCCCTCGTGCCCGACGTACTGCCGTCGCCGGCCGCGTTCGCCGTCCTCGGCGGCGGATTCGGCGGCCGCCCGGTCGTCGTCACCGCGGACGGCGACCTGCACCAGCGGCTGCGCGCGCCGATCGTGCGCGGGCTCTCGCCGTCGCGGGTCGCCGCGGTCCTTCCCTACGCCGCCGAGCGCGTCGCCGCCCTCGTCGACGGGTTCGTGAAGGACGGCCGGGTCGAGCTGATGTCGGCGTACGCGCGGAAGCTGCCCGGCGACGTCATCGGGCGGATCGTCGGCCTCGACCCCGTCGACGTCCCGGCCGTGGTCCACGGCGGCCACCGCGCCGAGGAACTGCTGTTCCGGCCGCTGGCGGAGAGCGAGCAGGTTGCCGCCGCCGAGGACGTGGTGGCGATGCAGCTCATCCTCGACCGTTGCGTACGCGAGCGGCACGCCGAGCCGCGCGAGGACCTGTGCGGCGAACTCGTCGTGTCCCTCACCGGGCCGGGCGAACTGACCCTCGATCACCGGCACGAACTCGTCGCCCACCTCCAGAACCTGCTGATCGCCGGGCATCTGACCACGACCGCGCTCATCGGCACGACCGTCCTGCACCTGCTGCGCCACCGGGACCAGTGGGAGCTGCTGTGCGCCGAACCCGAGCGCATACCGGCGGCCGTCGAGGAGGCCGCCCGCTACGACAGCGCGCTGCAGGGCTTCCGCCGGGTCACCACCCGTCCCGTCACCCTGGCGGGCACCGAACTGCCCGCCGGAGCAACGGTGTTCGTGGCGTTCGGCGGCGGTAACCGGGACGGCGCCCGGCACCCGCGCCCCGACACGTTCGACATCACCCGCCCGCCCGTCCGCCACCTCGCCTTCGGACACGGCGTGCACAGCTGCCCCGGCTCACAACTGGCCCGCGAACAGCTGACCCTCACGCTCCAGGAGCTCACCAGCCGGCTTCCGGGGCTCCGGCTCGCGGACGGGCAGCCGGTCGACATGCGGCCGACGATGATCCACCGCTCGCCCCAGCGCCTCCACCTGACCTGGTAGATCGCGCCCCGCCGCATGGACCGGCCCCGCTCGGTTACTCGCGGAGAGGAAGAAGTGCACCCGAGAGCCGGGAGGTGGCCGCATGACGCGCGTGCGTACGGTGCTGTTCGACCGTGACAGCATCCTCGCCGAAGACCCGTCCGGCCCCGACGGGGTGCGGCCGGCGCCCGGTGCCCGTGAGGCGCTCGGCATGCTGCGCCTGCACGGCGTCCGCACCGGGTTCGTCGCCCTGCGACCGGATGGCGGGCACGGGCGACTCAGCGACGCCGACGTACGGGCAGTCAACCACCGTGTCGACGACCTCCTCGGCCCCTTCGACATCTGGGGCGTGTGCCCGCACGGGCCCGACGACGGCTGTCACTGCCGTCCGCCCGAACCGGGCCTGATCCTCTGGGCGGCGGGCCGGGTGTGCACCGCACCGGCCGACTGCGCGGTCGTCGGCACGGCCGCGGACGCCGAGGCCGCGGCCCGGGTGGGCGCCCACGGGATCCTCGTACCGGACGAGCGGACCCGGCCGGAGGAGACGGCACGGGCCGGTCATGTGGCGCCGGACGTCCTGACCGCCGTACGCGCGCTGCTCACCGGGCCGCCGCAGGGGCGGGTCCTGGTCGACGAGCGGCCGATCGAGTCGGCCTTCGAGCCGGGGGAGGGCTGACGGTCAGCGTTCCGTCCACCGGCACACCAGCCGGAACACCGCGAACAGGGTCAGTGGCCAGACGGCCGCGAAGGTCCAGATCACCGCGGGCCGCGAGGTGACGATCCCGGTGACCAGCAGCGCGATCGACACCGCGAGCAGCAGGCCCACGGTCAGGACGTGCGGCCGGTAGTGCGTCACCCGGGACAGGTCGGGCCGTCGGCGCAGCCGACCGGTGCGCAGTCGGCGGTCCAGTCGGCGGTCGCGGCGCAGGGCGCGTTCCACCTCGTCCAGAATGCGCTGTTCGTGATCGGGGAGTCGCCCTGTCGTCACTGTCGCTCCTCGCGGATCCGGAGAGTCCTTCTTCGGGTGCCCGCAGAAGGACCCGTGAACCGTCCGGTCACCAAGGGGGGAAGGCCGACAGTTGGCGGTGCCCGCGCCGGGCGGCGCGGGCACCGCGGCGACCCGCGGACGGGTCAGTTCTCGCCGAGGAGCTTCTTCATCTCGCTGATCTCGGCGTTCTGCGCCGTGACGATGTCACCGGCCATGGCCGTGCCGGCCTTGTACTCGCCCTTGGCCTTCTCGGTCGTGGCCATCTCCACGGCACCCTCGTGGTGCTCGACCATCATGGTCAGGAACATGGAGTCGAAGTCCTTGCCGGAGGCCTTCTTCAGCTTGCCCATGTCGGCGCTGTCCATCATCCCGGCCATGCCGTCCATGCCGTCCATGCCGGAGTGATCCATGCCGGGCATCGACTCGGGGACCTTCTCGTCCCAGGCCTTCAGCCAGCCCGTCATGGTCGTGATCTCCGGCCCCTGCGCCTTCTCGACGCGGGCGGCGAGGTCCTTGACCTGGGTGGAGGCGGCCCGGCCGTCGGCGAGCTCCGCCATCTCGATGGCCTGCTGGTGATGCGGGATCATGCCCTGGGCGAAGGAGACGTCCTGGGCGTTGTGGGCGTCGGCCGAGGTCTCGGCGGACACCGAGGGCGACGAGGCGGCCGAGCCGCTGTCGTCACCGCCCCCACAGGCGGCGAGGGCGAACACGGCACTCACGGTCAGCGCCGCGAAACGGGTGGTACGCATGCTGGAACTCCTGTTGTGCGAAAGGGATCTGGACGTGACGGAGCACGCCGTGTCTAGATCCGCAGGAGCTGGAGTTCCGCGAGGGAGGGCGGTGCGCGGGCGCCGTCCTGCGACGTGACCGCCTCGGGGCACAGGCTGTCGTCGGATACGGCCGTGGCGGCGGGGTCGGGAGCGAGCGCGGGCAGCACCGGCCCACCGCTCACGGCCCCCGAGACGCAGGTCGCGTCGGCATGGTGAAGGTGCCCGGACCCGCAACCGTCGTGACAGGTCGCGTCGACGCTGACCGCGACGGTCGTCATGTGCGCGGAGCGCGAGCCTTCGTGGCCGTGAAGCCCGCCCCCTGGAGCAAGCCCGTGCATGGCCAGCACCCCGACCAGCATCCCGAGCACGAGCAACGCCCGCCACAGGGGCGGTCGTGCGGGAAGGTGGTCGGGCCTGGTCATCGGACTCATCCTAGAGAGGGCTGTGCCACGGCTGTGCACCGAGGCCGTCGGCGTACGGTACGTCCCCGCACCGCCCTCCGTTCAGAGCTTGCCTCCGGGCGGGTCGCCGTCGCCTCCGCCGCCCGGCCGGCGTCTCCCTGATCGCGCCGGCACGGCCCCGGCAGGGACACTGCGAACCCACAGGGCGTTCCTGAGGAGAGGCTACGCGGTGTGTCGGCCGGGGCCTGGCCGGCGCCTGAGCCGCTCCGACGGCCCACGGCCGGCTCACGACGGGCGCAGAAGACCACGCCGCAAAACGAGTCCGCCTCGCGCCGCCCACGGCGTACGTTCTCCGGGAGCCCGTCGAGGGGCGGCGGGACGGGAAGGACCGTGTGGACACCGACAGTCGAGCCAAGGCGCAGCGCTTCGCCGATCTGCACCGTGAGGGCTGCTTCCTGCTCCCCAACGCGTGGGACGTGGGCAGCGCCCGGATCCTGGAGGCGGCCGGGTTCCCGGCCGTGGCGACCACGAGCGCGGGCGTCGCCTTCTCCCTCGGACGCACCGACCACGACTTCTTCGCCGAACAGCCGGCCGAGGACCGCGTCGACCGCGAGACCATGCTGCGCCGGGTCCACGAGATCGCGGGCGGGATCTCCGTACCGCTGAGCGCGGACCTGGAGGACGGATACGGCGAGTCGCCCGAGACCGTCGCCACCACCGTCGCGAGGACCCTCGCCGCCGGAGCTGCCGGCGGCAACATCGAGGACTTCACCGGCGACCGCACCCGTCCGCTCTACGACGAGAAGCTGTCCGCCGACCGCATCCGCGCCGCCCGGGAGACCCTTGCGGCCGACGGCGAGCCCTTCGTCCTGGTCGGCCGCACCGACGTGCTGCTGGTCGGCGGCCCGCTCGACGAGGCCGTACGACGCGCGAACACCTATCTGGAGGCCGGCGCCGACTGCGCGTTCGTCCCCGGCGCCGCCGACGCCAAGACCATCCGCACGCTCGTCCGCGAACTCGACGGCCCGCTCAACGTGGTGATGGGCCTGACCGGCAACGCGCTCTCCCTCGACGACCTGCGCGAACTCGGCGTCCGCCGGGTCACCGTCGGCGGCAGCATCGCCCGCGCGATGTACCGCCATCTGCTCGACGCCGCACGGGAGTTGGCCGACAGCGGGACGTTCTCGTACGCCGCCGACCAGCTCTCCCAGACGGAGCTCAACGACCTGTTCCGGCAGGGCTAGAGGCAGGGCTGGAGGCGGAACCGGGGGCAGGGCTGGAGGGCGGTACCACGCAGCTCGGTGCCTCAGGGGCGTCCTCGGCGTGCCGGGTCAGCGCGCAGACGGTACGCAGGGCAACCTTCCAGCCGCCGTCCTGGAGTACGGCCGCCCCCGGACCGCCGGGATCCAGCCGGCGGCCCTCGCGTGTGAGGTCGTAGGCCACATCGGCGCGCACGTCCGAGGTGTACGACACGGAGGTCACCTCGGTGCGCAGCTTGCTGCCGCTGGGGTCGCGGAACAGGTTGTCGATCATCAGGGCGTTCTCGTCGCCGTCCTCGACGACGTCACTGCGCTGGTCCAGGGAGGACTTCGGGTCGAAGAGGACCGTCCACGCCTCCCGGATGTCCTGCTCGGCCTGTCGTGGATCCGAGGGCGCGGTGGCGGTCGGAGCCGGGGAGGCGGAGAGCGACGGGGAGCCGCCGGCCGTGGTCGCGCCCGGCGACCCGGCGGCGGAGGACCGGGCGGTCCGGGCGGCCCCGCCGTCACCACCGCCGTCGTTGTCACAGGCTCCGGTGAGGACGAGGGCGGTGACCGCCAGGGCCACCGCCCAGGTCCCGTGCCGTGCAGGGAGGTTCGCACAGGTCATGGCACTCCATCTCCCGGGTACGCCGTGTGGCTGGCCTACCCGGAGGCGGGGGATTCATCCAGGACGTGGGGGAAAACCCCGCACACGGCGCGCCTACTCCTCGGCGCCGCCCCGCCGCCGTACCGCGAAGACCACGGCCGCCGCCGCGACGAGGATCCCCGCGCCGATCCCGGTCCAGGCACCCGCGGACAGCCCGCCCTCGTCGTCCTTCCCGGTGTCGGCGGCCTGCGGGGAGGACGCGGGGGTCGTCTCCTCAGGGGTGGGCGACGGTGACGCCGACGCGCTGGGGGAGGGGCTGACCGGCTTCGCACCCGGTGCCGCGGCCTTCAGCTTCAGCATCGGCGCCGGGTTCTCGCCGTTCTCGTCGAGCTCGATCCAGCGGTCGACGTGCCCGTCGCCGTAGGTCTGGAGGGTCTTGAAGGGCACCTCCTCCGCGTCCGGCAACTGCCGCACGACGACGGAGTACTCGGCGCTCTCGCCGGTCTTCAGTTCCGCGCCCTTGACGGTGTAGCCGTCGTCGGTCGCGCTGAATTTCCAGCCCTTGGGGCCCTCGCCGTACGTCACGTCGGCCGGCGCGATGCCCTCGGGCAGGACCACGCGCACCTCCTTGATCCCGGAGGTGTCGGACTCGGCCTCGGCGTGGAAGGAGACGGTGACGTTCTCGGCGAGGGCCTGCGCCTTGTCGGCCTCGACCTCGGTGTGGGCGGCGGCCGGAACGGCGGTCAGGAGTACGGCGGTTGCGGCTCCGACGGCCGCAACGCAAAGGCGGGACAGGGTGATACGGGACATGCAGGTCTCCAGGCAGGGCGGTACGGCGGGACGGCCGTCCGGCGGGGCCGGACCGGCGCTTCCCGGTGGGGTCAGCGGGCGAGAGCTGCGCTCGCCGCCGGAGGACCCCGCCGTACCACCGTGTGCGCCAGCAACGGCCGTTCCGTGAGCGGCCGTTCGTCGTACGTCGGTACGACGACCACCGCGGCCGGGGGCGCGGGTGACGCGGGACGGGTGAACAGCAGCCGGGCGGCGGCCAATCGGTCCCGGACCGCGTCGAGCGCCGCCGTCACCCCGCGGGCCACCGTCCAGCAGGCCGCGTCCGCGCGGTGCAGCAGGACGGCGACGAGGGCGGCGACCAGCGAGTGGGCCGCCGTCATGGCGAGGGAGCCGTAGAGCTGTTCGTGCCACGCCGAGTGGGCGTCGTGCACATGTCCGCCATGGTGATGCCCGGCCGCGTTGAGCGTCAGCCACAGATGAAGCCCGGACTGTCCCGCGACACTGCAGGCGACAACCGTCGCCAGGCTTCGCGGCCGCTGCACCCCGATGAGACCCACCGCGAAGAGCACGGCCGTCGCGGCGGCACCCTGCCTCCAGGGCACCGGGCCCTCGGCGAGCAGATGATGGGCGCTGATCCCGAGCACCGTACCGACGACGGCGAACACCGCGGCCCGCAGAACGGGCAGAGGCGCGCGAGTCGTGGTGATCGGCAGGTACATGGCCCGCTCATCATGGGGCATCGCGGGGCCGGACGGCAGGGGAAACCCGTACTCCCGGCGTCGCCTTTTCTCAGCGCGTGCCGTGGCTCTGCTCGGTCCCCGCGGCGGTCCCGGGCCGGAGGACCTCCCCCTGGATGACCTGGGGTTCTGGGCCGCCCACCTTCGCCGCACGCGCCTCCGCCTTGAGGATGCGTGCCGACTTGCCCGCGGTACGGGTCAGTTCCGGACCCTTCCTGACGGCGATGACCGCTATGACGACGATCAGGATGATCGCGAGCTCACTCAGTCCGAACATGGGGGAAGACCTCCGTCAGAGGTGGGCACCTGGGTCGGACGAGACGCCCGCCGGACCGGCAGCGTACCCGCAGACCGGGGGCGAAGGGGAAGGCCAAGTGATGCAGCCGACGTGGGAGTGCCTCAGGTTGCTTTGCCCATCCTTTACTATTGGGTCAACCTGCCCCGCCAAGAAGGAGCCACAGTTCCGCAATGGGTGAGCCTCCCAGTACCGGCCGCGCCGCGATTCCCCCACACGGACGGGCGGGGGTGCACCGGTGACCGAAATCCTGCTACTGATGCTGGCCCTGCTCCTCGCCCTGGCCTGTGCCGTGTTCGTCGCGGCCGAGTTCTCCCTGACCACCGTCGAGCGCGGTGACCTGGAGCGGGCCGCCGAGGCGGGTGAGCGCGGCGCCGAGGGCGCGCTCAGGGCCGTACGCCGGCTGACCTTCCAGCTCTCCGGCGCCCAGCTCGGCATCACGGTCACCTCGCTGGTGATCGGCATGCTCGCCGAACCCTCCCTCGCGGTGCTCCTCAGGGGCCCGCTGGAGGCCGCCGGCCTCGGGGGAGGCGCCGCGCCGGTGGCGACCGCGCTGGGCGTGGCCCTGTCCACCGTCGTGCTGATGGTGGTGGGCGAGCTGGTGCCGAAGAACTGGGCGATCTCCCGCCCGCTGGCCGTCGCCAAGGTGGTGGCCGGACCGCAGAGCGCCTTCACCGCCCTCTTCGGCCCCTTCATCCGCCATCTCGACAACACCGCGAACCGTTTCGTACGGCGTTTCGGCCTGGAGCCCGCCGAGGAGCTGGCCTCCGCCCGCAGCCCCGAGGAACTGGTCGCGCTCGCCGAGCACTCCGCGGCCGAGGGTGCCCTGGAAGCCGACTCCGCCGAACTGTTCGTGCGCACCCTGCACCTGGGCGAGCTGACCGCCGAGAACGTCATGACACCGCGCGTCGACGTCAAGGCCCTCGAAGCCCACGCCACCGCAGCCGACGCCGCGAACCTCACCCACGCCACCGGCCTGTCCCGCTTCCCGGTCTACCGGGACAGCCTGGACGAGGTCATCGGCACCGTGCACATCCGTGACGTGCTCGCCTTGGAGCCGGAGAAGCGGGCCGTCACCCCGGTCACCGAACTGGCCACCGATCCCCTGCTGGTTCCCGACAGCCTCACCGCGGACCGGTTGCTGGAGCGGATGCGGGCGATGCGCACCATGGCCGTCGTCATCGACGAGTACGGCGGCACGGCGGGCGTGGCGACGGTCGAGGACATCGTGGAGGAGGTCGTCGGAGAGGTCCGCGACGAGCACGACCCCGTGGAGATACCCGACCTGCGGCCCGCCGGTGTGCGGGCCTGGGAGGCGGAGGGCTCGGTCCGCGTCGACCGGCTCGGCGAGATAGGGCTCACGGCGCCCGAGGGGCCGTACGAGACCGTGGCCGGACTGGTCGCCACCCGCCTCGCACGCATCCCCGCCAAGGGCGACGACCTCGACCTGGACGGCTGGCGCCTGGAGGTCCTGGAAGTCGGCCACCACCGCGCCGACCGCGTCCGCATCACCGCGCCGGAGCCCGCCCGGGACCTGGTCCAGGCCGGGGAGGAGACCCGATGACCACCGTCCAACTGCTCGTCGGCGCCCTGACGCTGCTGACCAACGCCTTCTTCGTGGGCGGCGAGTTCGCCCTGATCTCCGTGCGCCGCAGCCAGATCGAGCCACGCGCGCGTGCCGGCCACAAGCGGGCCCGGATGACCCTGTGGGGTCTCGAACACCTCTCCGCGATGATGGCCACCGCCCAGCTCGGGATCACCGTCTCCTCGCTGGTGCTCGGCGCGGTCGCCGAACCGGCCATCGCCCACCTGCTGGAGCCCGCCTTCCACGCGGCCCACATCCCGCAGGGCCTGATCCACCCGATCGCCTTCGTCATCGCCCTGTCGCTGGCCACCTATCTGCACATGCTGATCGGTGAGATGGTCCCGAAGAACATCGCGCTCGCGGCCCCCGTGCCGACCGCCCTGCTGCTCGGACCGCCTCTCGTGGCCCTCACGCGTGCGTTGAAGCCCTTCGTGTTCGGCATCAACACCTTCGCCAACACCCTGCTGAAACTGCTGCGCGTGGAGCCCAAGGACGAGGTCGAGTCGGTGTTCACCGACGACCAGCTCGCCCGCATGGTCGTCGACGCCAGTGAGGCGGGACTGCTCTCGCCCGTCGACGGCGAGCGGCTGCGGGACGCGCTGGAGCTGGGGACCCGGCCGGTCGGCGAGATCCTCGTCCCCACCCAGAAGATGCGGACCGTGGACGTCTCGGTCACCCCGGCGCGGCTCGAGCGGATCGCCGCCGAGGCGGGCTACTCCCGCTTCCCGGTCACCGGCCCGGACGGCACCCTGCTGGGCTATCTGCACATCAAGGACACCCTCGGCGTCACCGACCGCGACCGGCCCTTCCCCCGGGCCACCCTGCACCCGGTCACCCGGGTCCGCATCGACACCCCGCTGGACGACACCCTCACCGCGCTGCGCGCCGACGGGAGTCATCTGGCGGCGGTGACGGGGGAGACGGGGGCCGTCCTCGGGTTCGTGACCATGGAGGACGTCCTGTCCGAGCTGGTCGGGCCGACACCGGCCGCCGCCTGACCGCGGGGCGGCCCCGACTCGGCGGACCGGCTCGCCCTGATCCGCGTTCCGCATGGGCACATGAGCCGCGTGGGCACATGAGCAAAGGCAAGGAGGTCACACCTCCTTGCCCTCTTCAACGTATAGCCCACGGGGGGCCTTGCGGCAAGGCCCCGGTGGTGCCGCACAATCCCCGTCCGAGGCCAGAACCTGCGGAAACGGGGGATTCAGTGTTCGACGTGATCATCGCCGGTGGCGGACCGACCGGTCTGATGCTGGCCGCCGAGTTGCGGTTGCACGGTGTGCGGGTGGTCGTGCTGGAGAAGGCGGCGGAGCCGACCGAGATCGTCCGCTCGCTCGGCCTGCACGTGCGCAGCATCGAGGTGATGGACCAGCGCGGGCTGCTGGAGCGGTTCCTCGCGCACGGAAAGCGGTTAGAGGCAGGCGGTTTCTTCGCCGCCATCGACAAGCCCTGGCCTGCCCGGCTGGACAGCGCGCACGCCTATGTCCTCGGCATCCCGCAGACGGTCACCGACCGCCTGCTGGCCGAGCACGCCGTCGAGCTCGGCACCGAGGTCCGGCGCGGCTGCGAGCTGGTCGGGCTGAGCCAGGACACCGACGGGGTGAGCGCCGAACTCGCCGACGGCACACGGCTGCGCTCGCGCTATCTCGTCGGCTGCGACGGCGGTCGCAGCACGGTGCGCAAGCTGCTCGGTGTCGGTTTCCCCGGCGCGCCCGCCGAGGTCGAGATCCTGCTGGGCGCGATGGAGGTGGGCGTGCCGCCGGAGACGGTGGCCGCCGTGGTGAGCGAAGTCCGGCAAACCCAGAAGCTGTTCGGCCTCGGTCCGGTCGGGGACGGGCTGTACCGCGTCGTCGTGCCCGCCGAGGCGGTGACCGGGGACCGCTCGGTCGCGCCGACCCTGGAGGACTTCAAGCGACAGCTCAGGGCGGTCGCCGGCACGGACTTCGGCGTGCACTCACCACGCTGGCTCTCCCGCTTCGGGGACGCCACCCGGCAGGCCGAGCGCTACCGGATCGGCCGGGTGCTGCTTGCCGGTGACGCGGCGCACGTCCACCCGCCGGTGGGCGGGCAGGGCCTCAACCTCGGTATCCAGGACGCGTTCAACCTGGGCTGGAAACTGGCCGCCGAGGTGGCCGGCTGGGCACCGCGGGACCTGCTGGACAGCTACCACGCCGAACGGCACCCGGTGGCCGCCGACGTGCTGAGCAACACCCGTGCGCAGATGGAGCTGCTGTCCACCGAGCCGGGGCCGCAGGCGGTGCGTCGGCTGCTCGCGCAGCTGATGGACTTCGACGAGGTGAACCGGTACCTGATCGAGAAGATCACCGCGATCGGTGTCCGCTACGACTTCGGTGCGGGCCATGTACTGCTCGGCCGGCGCCTGCGGGACCTCACGCTGAAGCGCGGCCGCCTCTACGGGCTGATGCACGCGGGCCGCGGACTGCTGCTAGACCAGACCGGCCGGCTCTCGGTGGCCGGTTGGTCGGACCGGGTCGACCATGTCGTCGACGTCAGCGAGGAACTGGACGCGCCCGCGGTACTGCTGCGACCGGACGGCCATGTGGCGTGGGTCGGCGAGGACCAGCGGGAACTGCTCGACCGGCTGCCCAGGTGGTTCGGCGCGGCCGCCCGAGAGTGAGGCAGACCGAGGGGGAGGTCAAGTGACCGGCGGGGAGCGCCTTTTGGCGGCAACCGGCTCCCGCCGCCGGCACGGTACGCCCCCCGACTGGAGGGCGTACCGGGTGGTGTCAGACGGTGGCGGGCAGGACGTGGTCCCCGGTCTTGTCCGTGCTCAGGCACAGGGAGCAGACCACCGCGTCGTGGGTGGCGCAGGCGGCCAGGTCCGGGCGCTCGTAGGGCTGGTGGCAGACGTGGCAGTCGTAGGTGACCGCGCTGGGGTTGCCCTCCGCGTCGAGGAGGGGCTCGTCGATGCCGTCGTCCGAGCGGCGCAGGTAGTACTTGCCCTTGGTGACGATCGCCATCAGCGGGGTGAGGACGAAGGCGATGACGGCGGCGGCGACGGGGGAGTACGGCTGGAGGGTGTCGCCGAGGCCGTGGAAGTACATGGCGATGGACAGCCCGGAGGCGGCGACGAAGGCCACGACACCCACCGGGTTGACGGCGTAGAGCATGCCGCGGCGGAACTCGGGCTGGAGCGGGGAGAGCTTCAGCAGGTACTTGTTGATGCCGATGTCGGTGGCGACGGTGACGACCCAGGCGATCGCGCAGTTCGAGTAGAAGCCCAGGATG
The DNA here is from genome assembly GCF_031845645.1 of Streptomyces doebereineriae. Lineage (NCBI taxonomy): Bacteria > Bacillati > Actinomycetota > Actinomycetes > Kitasatosporales > Streptomycetaceae > Streptomyces > Streptomyces doebereineriae. The sequence goes on along the minus strand of NZ_JAVREZ010000007.1, from coordinate 478,221 downwards.
TCGTTGAGGAAGCTGAACATGTCGGCCTCCATCAGGACCAGCGCGAAGCCCAGGTTGACCAGGACGAAGACCATGCGGCCGGGGTAGTGCTTGGTGAGCCGGGTGAAGGAGTTGGTCCAGGCGAGCGAGCCGGAGTAGGCGTTCGTCACGTTGATCTTGATCTGGCTGATCACGACGAGGGCCACGGCCAGCGGGAGCACCAGCCAGGACGGCATCATCGCGTCGAAGGCGCCCTTGAACTGCTGGATCGGCTCGGGCGCGACGTCCGGTCCGACCTTGGCCAGGATGTAGACGGCGAGGAAGACACCGATGGCCTGCTTGAGCGCGCCGAGCACCACCCAGCCGGGTCCGGCCATGACCACCGCGGTCCACCAAGTGCGCTTGTTCGCCTCGGTCTTGGGCGGCATGAAGCGCAGATAGTCGATCTGCTCACCGATCTGCGCGATGAGCGAGAGGCACACACCCGCGCCCAGCAGCACGGAGGCGGTGTTGACGCCGCCGTCGCCGTCGGTGCCCGCGTAGGCGAGGAAGCGGTCGACGGTGCCCGGGTCGGTGGCGACGAGATAGACCAGCGGGCCGACCATCAGCAGCAGCCAGACCGGGGTCGTCCAGACCTGGAGCTTGCTGAGCGCCTTCATGCCGTAGATGACCAGCGGGATCACCATCAGCGTGGAGACGAGGTAACCCAGCCACAAGGGCAGTCCGAGGCCGAGCTTGAGGCCCTGGGCCATGATCGAGCCTTCGAGGGCGAAGAAGATGAAGGTGAAGCTGGCGAAGATGACGCTGGTGAGGACCGACCCGTAGTAGCCGAAGCCGGAGCCGCGGGTGATCAGGTCGAGGTCGATGTTGTAGCGGGCGCCGTAGTAGGCGAGAGGGAAGCCGGTGACGAAGATGACGACGGCGGCGACCGCGATCGCCACGAGCGCGTTGCCGGTGCCATGGGCCAGGCCGATGCCGGCGCCGATGGAGAAGTCGGCCATGTAGGCGATGCCGCCGAGTGCCGTGGTGGCCACGACCATGGGAGTCCAGCGACGGTAACTGCGGGGCGCGAACCGGAGGGTGTAGTCCTCCAGGGTCTCCTTGACAGCCTGATCGGCGGATTTCGACGGGTCTGCCGTTGCCGGCCGCGACTCTGTGGTGCTCATGTCACGCCTCCCGGTGCTGCTCGTGCGGGCGGTGGGGGATGCGTGGGAGCCCCGCCTTGGCGTCGTCGGCAGGCCGGGAGGTCGACGGGCCGTCATGAGCGGTTCATGACCCTGTATACGACTCGGATCCCACGGCCCGTCACGCTAGAAAGCGGTTGTTACCTGCGGGCCCGAGTGTCATGAACACGGCGTTTCCGGAATCTCACCCCCGCTGATCGAGGTCGCGTCGAGGTGTGTTTCCGCTACAGCAGACGCCTGCCGGGGCGGGTGGGTCCCGTGCGCCGCATCAGGCCGGCGTGTGCCGCCGGCTGTCGGGGAGCGGGTTGCGGTCCGCCTCGTCCTGGACGAGCAGGGAGAGCAGTGACGCCACCGTCAGGCCGGCCTCGGCGGGATGGCGCAGGACCTTGCCCGGCTCGATGCGGTAGGTGTTGGTGCGACCCTCCCGTACGTGCGAGAGGTATCCGTCCTGCTCCAGGTCGGAAATGATCTTCTGGACGGCGCGTTCGGTGAGGCGGCAGTGCGCCGCGATGTCGCGGATCCGGGCGCTGTGATTGTCGGCGATCACCGCCAGCACCCGCGCGTGATTGGTGACGAACGTCCATCCGGTGTGAGATTCGGGCACTCCATCCATGGCAGCAGTCTAGCGACCATATGTTCACGCATTCAAAAACCGGAACTTAATTTCATGTATTGGTTGACGTACGTGGGTGGGGAGAGGGAATCTGAGAGGCGGAGGCAGCCGAGCACATGAGGGAGAGGGCCATGCCGGAACCTGCGCACTCGGCGCAGCGCCTCACCACGCTGGACGCGCGTCCGCCGTGTCTGGCCACGATCGAGGCCGTGGTGGCCGGGGAACGGACGAACGTCACCTGCCGCGGTGAGTTCGACATCGGAGCCCAGGCGCTCCAGTCCGAGCTGTACGCCGTCCTCGATCGCTCGGCCACCGGGGTGGATCTGCATCTGGACGGAGTCGCGTTCTGCGACTGCGGCGGCCTCAACCTCCTGCTGGACCTGCGCCGGGAGGCCCTGGCCCAGGGCAAGACGGTCACCGTCCAGGCGTACAGCCCGGCCGTCGGACGCCTGCTCGAGCTGACCGGTGCCCGGGAGCTGTTCGTGACCGAGAACTCTGGAAACTCCGACGCCCCGGCCGCCGGGCACGCGCCCGTCCCCGAGGAGCGGTCCGGGGCCATGGACGTCGATCAGGAGCTGCGCCTGGAGGTGGACCAGCTGCGCCGGGCGATGCGGACTCGGCCGACCATCGACGTGGCCCGCGGAATCGTCATGGCCACCTTCGGGCTGAGCGCCGAGGACGCCTGGACAGTGCTCGTCAGCGCCTCCCAGAACACCAACACCAAGCTGCACCACCTGGCGCAGGACCTGATGAGAGCCGTCCACGGCGCCCAGGTGCCGGAGGAGCTGCGCCAGCAGATGGCGGTGGCCGTCGCCAAGGTGCGGGAGACCTCACCGATCCCGTCCGACGACGTGCCGGTGCGGGAGGCGGGGCCGGAGTCTCAGACCCCCCCGCCCCGACCGGCTGTGTGACGCCCAGGAGTTCCCCCGACCGCGTCGGAGACTCCGACGCCGACCGCTGCCGACGAGCGGCACTTCGCGGCCGGCGCGGAGTGCCTGGAGCACCTCCGCTGCCGACCCGTCAACTCCGGTGCGGGGAGGACGACTTGGCCCACCTGGTCGTACGGACGACGCGGTGCCGCGCGAGGCACGGGCGTGGCCGATGGGGTCGAAGCGGTCCGCGTCGGCCGCCCGGGCTCCAGAGGTGCCCGTGGTGATCTTCGCAGGCTTCTCCGGACGGGTCGATGTCGTACGGGCACAGGAGGCGGTCGCACGCGGCTACGTCCTCAAGGCCGGACCGCCCGAGGACCTTTCCGCGCCCTACGCAGCGCCGCGGTCGGCGGGACGGGGCTCGCGCCCGGGGCGTCGCCGCGGGGAACGAACGGGCCGCTCCTGCCGGGAAGTCCGACCGCCGGCGTGTGCCGAGTGGACCGACCTCCGGTGCGTGTCGAGAAGTCCGGCTCGGCTTCGACGTATCCGGTGCAAGGGCCACGACGCAGGAGAACCCGGAGGACCGGCCATGCAGACCCGGACACAACCCGTGACCGTCGATGTGTTCCTCTCGGTCGACGGATGGGCGGGCGGGGCGACCTCGCCCGGCTACTTCGGATACCCCGGCCCCGAGCTCGAGGAGTGGATCACCGCCGAACTCGCCCTGCCGCAACTCGTGATCCTCGGACGACGGACCTACGAGGCGCTCGCGGGCCTGCCCGAGGAGGCGTGGGACGCGTCGTCGCATCGGCTGGCCCAGCTGAACAAGATCGTGTTCTCGGGGACGCTGGAGGCGGCCGTGTGGCCGAACACCCGCGTCTGCCGTGACGACGTCGTCGCCGAGGTCGGCCGGCTCAAGCGCGAGAGTGACGTACCGATCCGCACCATGGGGAGCCTCTCCGTGGCACGCCGGCTGTGTGGCGCCGGTCTCGTCGACCGGCTCAGGCTCATGACGTTCCCCCTGCTGCTGGGGGCGTCGGGCCGCGAGCCGTTCTTCGCGGGCACCGCCTCTGCCGACCTGGCCATGATCGGGCACCGGGCCCTGGACGGGCGGGTTCTGCTGCTGGAGTACCGGCCGACCGGCAGGGACATTCCACGGGCCTGACCGCCGGGGCCCACGGCGGCGCTGGGAGAGCGGCGTCGAGCGGAACCCACCTACCTGCGCTCGGTGTCCTGACCGAACGCCTCAAGGATCCGTTCGGCGGCCAGCGTGGCCGTCAACTGCCCGTCCCGGACCTGCTGTTCGAGGTCCGGGGCGAGGGACCGCACGGCCGGGTCGGCGTGCAGGCGGCCGAGGAGCTCGTCCCGCACCATCGCCCAGGCCCAGCCGACCTGCTGGTCCCGCCGCTTGGCGGTGAGCCGCCCGGTGGAGTCGAGGAGCGTCCGGTGCTGCTCGAGCCGCTCCCACACCACGTCGAGGCCGGTCGACTCGCGGGCACTGCAACTCAGCACCGGGGGAGTCCAGAAGGCGTCCTTGCCGTGCATGAGCCGCAGTGCGCCCGCCAGTTCACGTGCGGCCGAGCGGGCGTCGCGCTCGTGCGGGCCGTCCGCCTTGTTGACCGCGATCACGTCGGCGAGTTCCAGGACGCCCTTCTTGATGCCCTGGAGCTGGTCACCGGTGCGGGCCAGACTCAGCAGGAGGAAGGAGTCGACCATGTCGGCGACCGCGGTCTCCGACTGCCCGACGCCGACGGTCTCGACCAGGATCACGTCGTAGCCGGCGGCCTCCATCACGACCATCGACTCCCGGGTCGCCTTCGCTACTCCGCCGAGCGTGCCCGCGCTGGGGGAGGGCCGTACGAAGGCCGCCGGGTCGACGGCCAGGCGCTCCATCCGGGTCTTGTCGCCGAGGATCGAGCCCCCGGTGCGGCTGGAGGAGGGGTCCACGGCGAGAACGGCCACCCGATGCCCGAGCGAGGTCAGCATCGTGCCGAACGCGTCGATGAACGTCGACTTGCCCACGCCCGGCACCCCACTCACCCCGATCCGCCGCGCCCGGCCGCTGTGCGGGAGTAGCTCGGTGAGCAACTCCTGTGCCTGCGACCGATGTCGGGGGTGGGTGGACTCGACGAGGGTGATGGCGCGGGCCACGATCGCCCGCTTCCCGTCGAGTACTCCCTTCACATAGGCGTCGAGATCGATCACTGCCCGTGCCCGAGGTCGGCCGACAGACGCTCGACCAGGTCGTACGCCGCGTCCGGGATCACCGTCCCCGGCGGGAACACGGCCGCCGCGCCCATCTCGAGGAGGGTCGGCACGTCCTGCGGCGGAATGACCCCGCCCACCACGATCATGATGTCCTCCCGGCCCTCCTCGGCGAGCGCCTCGCGCAGCGCCGGTACGAGGGTGAGGTGTCCCGCGGCCAGGGACGAGACGCCGACGATGTGCACGTCGGCCTCCACGGCCTGCCGGGCCACCTCGCCCGGGGTCTGGAACAGCGGGCCGACGTCGACGTCGAAGCCGAGGTCGGCGAAGGCGGTGGCGATCACCTTCTGGCCGCGGTCGTGGCCGTCCTGGCCCATCTTGGCGACCAGGATGCGCGGGCGGCGGCCCTCGGCCTCGTCGAAGGCGTCCACGAGCGCGCGGGTGCGGTCCACGGACGGGGACTCCCCTGCTTCGTTGCGGTACACGCCGGAGATCGTACGGATCTGGCTCGCGTGCCGGCCGTACACCTTCTCCAGGGCGTCGGAGATCTCGCCGACGGTGGCCTTCGCGCGGGCCGCGTGCACGGCCAGCTCCAGGAGGTTGCCTTCGCCGTCGGCGGCCCGGGTCAGCGCGTCCAGCGCGTCCCGGCACGCGGTCTCGTCCCGCTCCGCGCGCAGCCGCCGCAGCTTCTCGATCTGCTGGGTCCGCACGGAGGAGTTGTCGACCTTGAGGACGTCGATCGCCTCGTCGGTCTCGACCCGGTACTTGTTGACGCCGATCACCGGCTGGCGCCCGGAGTCGATACGGGCCTGGGTGCGGGCCGCGGCCTCCTCGATACGCAGCTTGGGGATGCCGGCGTCGATCGCCTTGGCCATGCCGCCCGCCGCCTCCACCTCCTGGATGTGCTGCCAGGCCTTGCGGGCGAGGTCGTACGTCAGCTTCTCCACGTACGCGCTGCCGCCCCACGGGTCGATGACCCGGGTGGTGCCGGACTCCTGCTGGATCAGCAGTTGGGTGTTGCGGGCGATGCGCGCGGAGAAGTCGGTGGGCAGCGCCAGTGCCTCGTCGAGGGCGTTGGTGTGCAGCGACTGGGTGTGGCCCTGCGTCGCCGCCATCGCCTCGACACAGGTGCGCGTCACGTTGTTGAACACGTCCTGCGCGGTCAGCGACCAACCCGAGGTCTGCGAATGGGTGCGCAGGGAAAGGGACTTGGGGTTCTGCGGGTCGAACTGCCGGACCAGCTTGGCCCACAGCAGGCGCGCCGCGCGCAGCTTGGCGATCTCCATGAAGAAGTTCATGCCGATCGCCCAGAAGAAGGACAGCCGGGGCGCGAACGCGTCCACGTCCAGGCCGACTTCACGGCCCGCCCGGAGGTACTCCACGCCGTCCGCGAGGGTGTACGCCAGCTCCAGGTCCGCCGTGGCACCCGCCTCCTGGACGTGATAGCCCGAGATGGAGATCGAGTTGTAGCGGGGCATCCGCTGCGAGGTGTAGGCGAAGATGTCGGAGATGATCCGCATCGACGGCTTCGGCGGATAGATGTAGGTGTTGCGGACCATGAACTCCTTGAGGATGTCGTTCTGGATGGTCCCGGCCAACTTCTCGGGCGGTACGCCCTGTTCCTCCGCGGCGACGATGTACAGCGCCAGCACCGGCAGCACGGCGCCGTTCATCGTCATCGACACGGACATCTTGTCCAGCGGAATGCCGTCGAACAGCTGCCGCATGTCGAGGATCGAGTCGATGGCGACACCCGCCATGCCGACGTCACCGGTCACCCGCGGGTGGTCGCTGTCGTAACCGCGGTGCGTGGGCAGGTCGAAGGCGACCGACAGGCCCTTCTGGCCGGCCGCGAGGTTGCGCCGGTAGAAGGCGTTGGACTCCTCGGCGGTGGAGAAGCCCGCGTACTGGCGGATCGTCCAGGGCTGGTTGACGTACATCGTCGGATACGGCCCGCGCAGATACGGGGCCACACCCGGGTACGTCTCCAGGAAGTCCAGGCCCTCCAGGTCACGGCCGGTGTAGAGCGGCTTGACCTCGATGCCCTCCGGCGTCTCCCAGACGGGCTCGGCGCCCTCGGTGGCGTTCTTGACAGCCGTACGCCACTCGTCGGCGCCGCCGGCGGTGGTCGGGGTCCCCAGCTCGATGCCGGTGAAGTCGGGGATTCCCATCAGGACACTCCCATGCGGTCGAGGGTGGCGGTGAGCACGGAGACGGCGTCGCAGCCCGCGAAGACATAGGAGTCCACGTCGGCGTACTGCCCGGGCCGCCCGGCGAGGAACACATGCCGCGCGCCTGCCGCCTTCAGGGTCCCTGCGACGTCCTCGGCCCGTTCCTCGTACAGCGCGTCGCTGGAGCACAGGCAGACCTCGGTGGCGCCGCTCTCCTCGAAGGTGCCCTCGGTGACGGGCTCGATGCCGCCGGCCTGGAAGAGGTTGGCGGCGAAGGTCGTGCGCGCGGTGTGGGCGGCGGCGGGGCCGATCGCGGCCAGGAAGACCCGCGGCCGGGACCCGGTCGCCGCGAGGTGGGCGTCGGAGCGGGCGCGCAGGTCCTCGTACGCCTCGTCGCGCCGGACGCGGGGCAGACCGCCCGCCGGCTGCCCGGGGGCGGGGTCCCGCACGACCGGCTTCTCGGACAGGAACGGGAACTCGCTGACGCCGGTGACGGGTTCACGGCGCGTCGCGAGCTTCTTGGAGCGCTGCGCCCACGTCGTCGCCAGGTCCGTGCGGAGGCGGCCGGAGCGCAGGACGGCTGCCTGGCCGCCGTCGCGTTCGATCGTCCGGAAGAACCGCCAGGCGGCCTCGGCGAGTTCGTCGGTGAGCCGCTCCACGTACCAGGAGCCGCCCGCCGGGTCGATCACCCGGGACAGATGCGACTCCTCGACCAGGATCGTCGAGGTGTTGCGGGCGATCCGCCGGGCGAACGCGTCCGGCAGACCGAGCGCGTGGTCGAAGGGCAGCACGGTGATGGCGTCGGCCCCGCCGACCCCGGCGGCCAGGGTGGCGATCGTCGCGCGCAGCATGTTCACCCACGGGTCGCGGCGGGTCATCATCACCGGCGACACCACGGCGTGCTGCGCCTGAGCGCCGGCAGCGGGCGCCCCGCACACCTCGGCGACCCGCGCCCACAGCCGGCGCGCGGCGCGCAGCTTGGCGATCGTCAGGAACTGGTCGGCCGTCGCCGCGTACCGGAACTCCAGCTGGGCGCAGGCCTGTTCCACACTCAGTCCGGCCTCGGTCAGCTCCCGCAGATAGGCGACACCGGTGGCGATCGAGGCGCCCAGCTCCTGCGCGGCCGAGCCGCCGGCCTCGTGGTACGGCAGCGCGTCCACGGTCAGCGCCCGCAGCCCGGGGTACTCCTCGGCGCACCGGCGGGCGAGCGGGACGACCGGCGCGAAGTCCGAGGCCTCGCCCGTACGCGCCTCGTGGCCCAGCGGATCGGCGCCGAGACTGCCGCGCGCGGCCTTCCCGTCGATGCCGCGCTCGTCGTAGAGCCGCAGCAACTCCTGTGCGGCGGAGGCGAATTGGCCACCCGCGTCCAGGGCGACCGGCGCGAGGTCGAGGTAGACGCCGTCGAGGACCTTGCCGAGCGAGGCGACCGGGATGCCGCCCTCGCCCGCGACCAGCCACAGCGAGGTGACGCCGTTCTCCAGGTCCGTGAGCACCGCGGTGTTGTCGGCGACCGCGTGCCGCTGCCGTACGTCCCAGCCGCCGGTGGTGTTCCCCTCGGCGCGGGCGCCGCGCACGAAGGGTGCGAAGCCGGGGAAGCCGGGGTCGGGTGCGGCATCGTGCGCCGTGTACAGGGGGCGGGTGCGCAGCCCGTCCTCGAGCGCGGTGGACAGGGCGTCCTCAGCTGCCGTGCCGGAGACTTCCTTGCCCGACTTGCGCAGGACACCGGCCACCAGGCCGTGCCACTGTTCAAGGTTCGCGTCAGGGAACTCGGCGGCCAGCGAGAGCCCGTCGTCAGGCAGGACCGTCATGCTCGGATGCTAGGCCAGACCCCCAAAGGAGCAGGAGGGGGAAGGGCTGTGACCTTGCCCGCAACGAGAATGTGACCCGGGTCTCGCGGGCCCCGGTGTGCCGATCGCGGGGGGTTGGTGCTGCTCACCAAGGAGTGCATACAAGGCCGCATTAGCTCGATCGTGTGATGGTCGGCTTCTGGGCTTGCGGCGGCCTGGGCCGATCGGGTTAACGTGGTCGTGCGACCTGGGACACCGGGTGCGGCGTCAGCGTACGGGGCCCCTGCTCCACCAGAGGATGGTTCAGGGCCTCCCCGTCTCTTTTGGCCGTACCCACATGGCCAGGTCGTGAGGGAACTGGCCTCCCGGGCCCGGATCACGCACAGGATGCGTGTCGCCACCCGGGGTCGAGTACGCCGGGGACCAGCTCGCCCAAGACCGTTCGGGGCGCGCGGCTGAACGGACTCACTCCCGCTCAGTCCACAGGAACGGTATCTGAGGTCTACTCCGTCCGCCTGCGGGCCGTCTCTCCGGTGGCAGGCAATTCGGTCCGGGCCCGTTCGGCGCCAGCCGCAGCGCGTGGATGAAGCGGACGGGGATCGGCATGGTCACGCAGGTCGACGGCGCGGACGACTTCCGGTTCCACACCGTCACGCACGCCGCTGCACGTTCAACCGCAGCGGTCGACACGGGTGCGTGTCACGTCCGGGGCTTTGCCTCGACGACGGCGGCCGGGTTCATGTCGCGGGTGACGAGGGCTTGGACGGTGTCGGTGAGACGGAGCCGGCGCTGCCTCGCGTAGGCGGTGAGCAGTTGCGCGGCTTCGGCGATGGTGGTGTCCGCGTACTGCGCGATCATGCCCTTGGCGATCTCCAGGGTGGCCTTGGAGGCGATGACGCTCTGCACGCGGGTGATGACGTCGTCGGCCCGGGCGGGCTCGGTGGACCAGTGCATCAGGGCCAGTGCCGCGGAGTCCGCCAGGGCCTGCGCAAGATGGACGTCGTCGTCGTTCAGGCGGCCGGGGTGCGGCAGGCGAGGCGTCGACGGGATCTGCGACCGGCGGCATCGCGGCCAGTCGTCCCGCGGGCCGGGACTTGGCGCCACGTCGGCCTGGCCGTTCTCAAACAGGTGGACACATGCGGTGGCCGATGCCGCCCGTCCCATCGGGGAACGCACCCGCGCCTGGTGGCCTCGCGGACCAGGTCGTCGTCGAACCCGACGATCACCGAGTCCGCGATGATGAACAGCGAAGAGCGGGAGATCGCCCGGCTGTTCGGCTACCGCCGCCTCACAGTCCGATTCTCACGTCAGATCCGGGTCACCGGTGCCTGCAGTTCCGTGACCCAGTCGTCGCGGTTCTCGGGGCACTCCAGGTTGATCTCGCGGGCGTATCCCGTCGACTGGTAGCCGTTGGCGTCGATCCAGCGGGCCAGGGCCTGGGCGGTGGGGAGCACGGTGTCCATCGAGCCGCGGTGCACGATGGTCGCCGCCTGGTCGAGGGACGGCAGGTCGAGGATGCGGAAGTCGCCCTCCTGGAGAGGGGCGGAGACCTGGACGGCGGCGTGGACGCTGATCCTGCCACCGCCCTCCGGGGCGCCCTCGTAGTAGGCCACACCGGGGCCCGTGGGGGTGACACCCGCCGAGCCCAGGCGCCGGAACAGCTCGTCGTACAGCGGCCCGATGACCGGGCCGATGTCCTCGGGCTCGTAACTCGCGGCGGTCGCGGTCAGCTCCGCCACCCGGACGGTGGGGACACTCTTGATCACAACGTCGTTCGTGGGCATGCGCCCCTCGCTCTCGATCGCTCGGAGCCTCGCCTCGACCTGGATCAGCCGCGCTCCTGCCGCAGCCATGGCGGTCTCCAGTTCGGCCTGCCGCAGCCGCAGCATGCCGCGCAGTTCCTCCGCGCTGACCTTCTCGTCGACGATGTCCTGGACCTGCTGGAGGGTGAATCCGAGGTCCTTGAGCGCGATGATCCGGTTGAGGCGGGCGAGTTGGGCGGCGGTGTAGTAGCGGTAGCCGCTGGCGGGGTCGACGTGGGCCGGGCGCAGCAGGCCGGTCGCGTCGTAGTGACGCAGCATCCGGACTGAGACGCGGCCGTGCCGGGCGAAGTCTCCGATGGTGAACATGATGTCTCCGAGTTGACCGCCTGACACGGTGTGAGGGTCAAGAACGGTCCTGTAAGCCCGGCGCCCCAAGACCTCCCCCGGCCTTTGCACGGCCATTGTCCATGAGGCCTCGGGGCCGGGCACGTGTCACGCCGCGGACGGGTACCACCAGGCGGGCTTTCCTCTGGACCTCCTTATCGGCGGTCTCCACGATGCTCAGGGCACCCAGTGAGGTGGGCGCGGGCGGCCTGGACGAAGCCCGCCACCAGCGGGTTCGGGTCGCCGACCCGGGTAGCGACCACGACCCTGCTCCTGGGGACGCCCTCGACCGGTACGGTGGCCAGGTCGCCGCGCAGGGAGGCGCGCCGGGCGCCGACCGGCAGGACCGTGACCGCCTGTCCGCTCGCGACTAGTTCGAGCGCGTCCTCGAAGCGGCGACGCCGAGTCGCGGCCGGCCAGGTGATGGTCGTCCGGCACCACCAGCGAGGTCGCGCGGGCGATGGCGTTCCTGGCCCTCGACGCGACGTTCACGGTTTCTAGAGCCAGTCCCGTCGCTTGAAAAGCACGTACAGACCAACGCAGACCACCCCCATCAGACCGATCGCGAAGGGGTACCCGAAGCTCCAACCCAACTCCGGCATGTGCTCGAAGTTCATCCCGTAAATGGTCCCCACGAGCGTCGGAGCAAAGAGAATCGCCGCCCACGACGAGATCTTCTTGAAGTTGTCTACTCGGTGGCGCTGACCTGCGGCAATGTGAGAGCGGCCGACCCTGACCTGCGCAGACGCATCTTTCTCCGACTTTCCTGGTCGTTGCGCGTTACACGGCTGATTCTCCCCACGCGCTCCCCAGCGGCGCTCATACTCCCCAAATTCTCCCCAGCAGAGACCCTGAGGAGAGGTGCGGAGTACGAGATCCCCATAGTCCTCTGTCGGCTTGCGGCGATCGACGAGTAACTGGGTGGGTTAGCTGCCTGACCGGGTGATCTGGTCGGCACCCACGAAGCGAGGAGGGGGACCGTCAGGTGCCCGCGGACGCGGAGTGGTCAGCGGTGGAACACCCCCGCGTCCCGGAGGCCGTCGAACGCCATATCCACCGGCTCGTCCGGGACGCCGTGGTGTTCACTACCATCACCACCGGCCCTGCCGGTCGGCTCATCGCCGACAGCGACTGGCGTCGGCAGAGCTGGTGGCCCACCGTCGATGCTGCCTACTACTTCGGCACCGGCGGCGAGCAGCAACTCGTCCCCCTCGCGGCCGGATTCGGGGTCGGCACCACCACCGCCTACCGATACATCACCGAGGCCGTCAACCTCCCGGCCGCCCTCGCTCCCACCCTCAGCGAAGCCGCACGAGCGGTGTCGACGAAGGCGTACGTGATCCTCGACGGGACCCTCCTGCCGGATCGCTGCCAGCAGGATCCGTTGACCAGCCCTCTCCAGACTCTGTCCGCCGTATCCCGCCTGCTGGCCGGTGACTGCGGAACGGGCTGACTGCCAAAGGCCGTCCTGCGGTATCTCGGCCCAGCCCCGTGACGCCAACTGCCGCGTGCGAGGGCTCGACCGGGCAAGTGTCGCTGCCGCCGCGGAGGGGGGAGTTCGGTGCCGCTGACGGGTATGCAGCAAGGCATGGCGGGAATCGGGGGACGAAGGGGACGGGATCGGCGCCGCGTGGGGGTCGTGCTCGGTGCGGTGCTGATAGTGGCCACTGCCGGGTACGCGGTGTCCCAGTTGGTGCGCGGTGGGCTCGGACCGGCGGACACCGCGGGGCTGCTGGGGCTGCCACTCGGCGTGGCGGGACTGGTGGCCGCGGTGGCGGCGCTGCAGCGCCCCTGGAACGGCACGGACGCCGAATTGGTGCGGCAGTGGGCAGCGACGCTGGCCGTTCAGGTGCAGGAGAACGAGCGCAAGCTGCGGCACCAGTTGTTAGGTGGTGATATCCGGCGCATCGACCTCCACTACACGCTGCGTACGGTGCCGGGGCGCACGGCCCGGGCCCCGATGGCTGGGCGAACCTTCCACGGCTCCGGGAGTCCCGGAACGGATCCGGACATCGCCGGGTTCTTCAGGGCCACCCGACCCCAGCGACTCGTCATCGCCGGCGTCCCCGGCTCCGGCAAGACGGTCCTGGCCCTGGAACTGGTCCTGGCCCTGGCCACCGACCGCGCCGACGTCGACCCAGTGCCGGTGCGAATCCCCATGGCTCAGTGGGACACCGCCCACACTCTGTCCGAACTGCTGGTAGACCATCTCACGCAGGCCCTGGACTGGCCCCGGGAGATGGCAGAGAGCCTGGTGGCCCATGGCATGGTGCTGCCCGTCCTCGACGGCCTGGACGAAATGGATCCCCCACGCGCCGACGGCTCGCCGGACCCGAACGCACGCCGGGCAAGGGCAGCCGTGCAGCACCTGAACGCCCACCAAGCGGGCCTGAACGCAGGCCCGCTCGTCCTCACCAGCCGGATCGCGAACTTCGAAGCGCTCCTTGCGTGCGAGCCTCTGATCGACTCCGCGCTGGCGGTCATCTCGCCGGTGGCCACCGAACCCGCGCTCACCTATCTGCGTGAGCGCTGCCGCGACCACACTCGCTGGCAGCCGCTGCTGGACCACCTTGCTGCCTTCCCCTCCGGCATACACGCCGAGGCCCTGTCGACCCCCTGGCGGCTCGGGCTGACCGCCACCGTCTACCGCTATCACGGTGACCCGGCGGGCCTGCTGGCGCTGCACGACACGGATGCGCTCGACCGGCATCTCTTAGGCCGCTACATACCGGCTGCTGTCGAACCGGCGTTCGGCGACCCTGCCCCACCCTCCTACCGGCCGGATCAGGTCCACCGCTGGCTGCATCACCTCACTGGGCATCTGGCGGGGACCGGCGCCACGGCATTTCCTACGACCGACATCGCCGTGCATAGCCTGTGGCCGCTGGCCGGGCCCCGCACGGTCCGAGTGGCGGACGCGCTGCTGACCTTCTGCCTGACCACCGCTGTCCTCCCCGTAGCCTGGCTGACCCCCCGGGCCGCCGAGGTGGCATCCAGTGTGCTGGCCCTGGCTGGGGCGTCCGGTCTGGCGGCCGCGCTCGCTCTCAGCCCCAGCAGGCTGGATTGGCAGAAGCGGCACGTGCCCGGTCTGCGGGGCCGATTCGTGGTGGGCCTTGTCGTCAATCCCGTCCTCGCCACGGCCGTTGGTGTTGCTGCCGGGCTCGCGGTCGGCGCGGCGCTCGCCGCGGCCGGATGCTCCTCGGCCGCGCTAGCCACTGGGGCAGTCGTGAGCTGGGTCGCCGGGCTCGGCGCAGGCTACCGGTTCAGTGTGGCAGCCGGATTGCGTGGGGCACCGACGAGGGCCGTCAGTCCTCCCGTCGCGCTGCACGACGATACTGTGTACGGGCTGGTTTACGCCGTCTCCACTGGATTGTTCGGAGGGCTGGCCGTTGGCGGCACCGTGGCGCTCTTGCTGGAGCCGAGAACGGGTCTTGTCGTCGGAGCGGCCACCGCTGTCGCATCCGGCCAGGCATCGGGTCTCAGCGCCGCGCGGCGCTACCTGGTCTTTCTGTTGTGCTCGCGCCGACTGCTGCCCTTTCGACTGGGCCGCTTCCTGGACTGGGCCTGCTCTGCCGGCCTCATGCGTTACTCCGGTCCCGCGTACCAGTTCCGACACGCCGAACTGCAGCGCTGGCTCGCCGCCCATCCAGATCCCGTGATCGTGTCCCAAGCAGGCTCGGTTGATGATCTGCGGCCCTGACGGTTCGCTCGGGGAAAGCGGGCAAGGTCTTCCGTTGTAACGACCAGCTAACTCGGCACTCCATGATCACCAGGAGCCGTGCCTGCGGGTCTGTCTGCCGATCCATCACCATGACGACCGAGTTGGGGTATCAGGCCCATACCAGCTCTGCTGCCGACCGTGAGAATGACGGTGTCCCGCTGCCCCTGGAGCCCTGCCTCGATGCCCGCGACGCCGCCCCGCTGCCGGCCTGGCTCGACCAACTCGCGGCCTCTGGCCTGTCTGCCTTGGCGAGCCTGGCCAACACCATCCGCGAAGACCAGCAGGCAGTCGTGCAGGGCATCACCACCCCGTACAACCTCGGCGTCAACGAAGGCCGCATCACGGACCTGAAGCTCCAGAAGAGGATCATGGCTGGCCGCGCCGGCGTTCCGCTCCTGCGCCACCGCGTCGTCCTCATGGCGCCTCTCCGACGCCACTACCCGTGACGGAGCGTCACCGGCGCACGGTGGCACACCGCCGTTTCACGAAAATCTTGCCAGGGCCACGTTCACTTGTACGCAGACACCCGCATCCGTGAGCGCCAAGGTGTCCCGATCCTTGCCCAACGGGCCTACATGGGAGCCGGCTCGTGGGTGACCACACCCCTCAGGTGTCCACCGGGCCGCGAGCTCACACCAGCTCAGCAAACGGCCGACCGGGCGCTTTCCGCAGCGTGGGCACCGGTTGAACGAGGCGTCGCACGACGACGTCCTGGCCGAACCAGTCGCGCCCCGACCGGGGATCCCGCCGCGGACCGGCACTCCTCAACAACCCCTGCTCCCGCGGGCGCCCGCTACCGCCCCGCCCCCGAAGGACCTCGGTGATCGTCTCCCGTGTGATCTCCAGCAGGGACGCCTCCTCCTTCGCGGCAAGACGCCTGTCAACTCCGCAATTCATAGCCGCAGTTCGGCGATCCCCTCCCGCACGGCAGCTTCCTGGCGGTCGAGTTCCTCGACCCGACACCCCCGCCTCCCAGACGACGTCCCAGGACGCGCTGCAAAAGAGCCGCACTCAACTCGGGTCATCGTGTTAGCCGTTGTTAAGGACAAGTCATTCTACCGACTCCATGTTACGGAGACAGAGTCACTGCTAGTATTCCCGTCGATAGCGGAGCGTGAGGAATAGGGGGATGCGCCCGTGGATCACTCTGAACGCGGCGGCCGGCTGGCGGATCTTCATCAAGACCTCATTCGCGGCTTCGAACGAGTCGTTGCTCTGTTCGAGCGATCGGCAAGGCTGGAACGCAACAACAACCACGAGGGAGCAGCGCTCAAGAGCAAAGTCGAGCGGAAAGCAGCAGAGCTCAATCGGCACCTGGAGTCGGTACGGGAACTGCAGCTCGTCATGCCGATCGTGGCACCGATGAAAGCAGGCAAGTCGACACTGATCAATGCGATCGTCGGATATCAGTTGTTGCCGGCTCGAGCCAATCCTATGACCACAGTACCCACGAGAATCATCCTTGTCGAAGGTATGGCTCTGGACAGGCCGGAGCTGACCATTCCCGACTCCCTGCTCAGCCTTTACGACACTCTGGAGAGGAAGCTCCTGGGGCGCCTGCGCAGCGGCTGGACCGTCGGCTCCATACACGGTTACCTGACTGATCTGGCCGAACGCCTCAACCGCACAGTGCTACCACGCCTTGAGCGTCGCTACATTGGAGCAGCCGACGTTCACAAGGCTCTTGCCAGGATCAACGATGAGATGCGGCTCGCCTCGCTGGCTCTCAATGACGACTATCTCAGCTACATGCTAGACCTGCCGGAGCTGCGCACAGGGCACCTGCATCCTTTCACCGCAGGAGGGGTGCGGGGCGGGCAGCTCGTCATCATTGACACACCCGGCCCCAACGAACACGCCATTGCCGCAAGGCTTGGCCCCGCTCTTGAGCGACAACTCCACGACGCCCACGCTCTGCTGGTCGTGCTCGACTACACCCAGATGGGTAGCGAAGCGGCAGTCGACATCGAGAACCGTCTCGGTCGGCACGTCGAGGTCATTGGGAAGGAGCGCTTGTATGCCGTGGTCAACAAGGTGGACGCGCGCAAGACGGAGGATGATCTGAGTGCGGATGAGACGCGTCAGCTTGTCCGCAACACCCTCGCAATCTCCGCGGGACAGGTACATGAGGTCGTGGCCAACTGGGGTCTGCTCGGCTCCCGGGTCCTGACCGAACAACGCCTGCTGGGGGACCGGTTCAGGCATGCTGACAGCGAGGCGGCCATTGCCGTGTTGCGTGAACTCAATCCACTCGAAGACGCGTCCGAACTGGAGGCCCTTCTCGGAGATACGCCTCCGGTGGCGCTGACCCGCACGGCTGAGCGCCTGTTAGTGAAGAGCCAGGTCGTGCCGCTGATCGAGAAGGTGATTGACCAGCTACGGGGTGATGCGGCTCCTGCGGTCATGAAATCTGCACTGCATCGGTACCAGGCTGCTGTGGAGGAGTTGAGGACCAGCCTCGCATTGGAACGGAGTGCCGCAGAACACGACGCGAAGGAGATCGAGCTGCAACTGGCCAAGCTGAAAAGTGAAATGGAGGAGCTGGCCGACCACAGGGAACGGCTTCCGACCGTCGTGCAGTTGCAGGAGCGGTTCCGGCGGGAGATCGAGGGATTCGCCAGCGAGTTGGAAGCGAACGGTCACCAGATCATCCAGACGGTGGGAATGGAGTCTGCCAGGACAGAGAAGTCAAATATTCCCCTGGTGGATCAGACGAAGAGCATCGTAAGGAAGTTGTTTGACGCGGTCAGCTCGAACAGATCGGTCTCTGACGAGATCGAGTTCCCGACGCTTGAGGAGGCCACGCGGCTGAAGGACGAGATCGCTGGAGCAGTCACCGCGCAGCTCCGCGAACTACTCGACCAGGGGCGCGTCGACCTGGACAAGCTGGTCCGACGCACCTCCGTCGACATCGTCAATGAGCAGGAGTCAAAGGTGCGCGGTCTCATCGAACGCGCCGCACGGACCCTTTCGAATGCGTTCGATGTCGATGTCAAACCCCCTCCTCCCGGTATCCACGAGCAGTTCCGCGTCGAGCTTGAGGATCCCGCAGAGCGGATGCGTGTAAGCGAAGAGGAGTACGAGGAGACTCGGACCAGGCGCATCTGGTGGACTCTGTGGATTGCCACGGAGGAGGTGACGGTCACCGCGACCCGTCCCGTCAAGGTGTCTGTCTACGTCGTCTCGTGCACAAGCATCGAGCGTCAGCTCCGGGAGCTCTTCGACGCCCAGATCGACGACATGCGTGACTCTCTGCGTGCATACGTCGGCAGTGAGCTCACCGGTGAGCTCACTGCCTACTACGACGGACTTGGTGACTACCTCAAGGGCTACCACGATGTCCTTACCAGCTCTCTGGGGGTCCATCAGAAGAGCGAGGAGCAGCGTATCGATCACGGAAAGACGATCAGGGCTCTTGAGGCGGAGTTGGTGACGGAAGCCGAGACGCTTGACGACTACCTGTGTCGACTCACGGCCTGAATGTGGAAAGGCTGGTTCCGAGCTCTTCATGAATGCCCAAGTTCTGCAGTTGGCCACTCGTCTGCCTGGGGTGCACGACAGGGCGCTGCTTGAGCTGGCGAACGGTATCGGCGTCGCTCGCGCAATCACTGCCGACCGTGCAGAATCAGGCGTCGTCGCGCGGCTGGTCGCGGACCTTACCGGCAGCAGCCAGAGGGCCCAGCTCTTGACCATCCGTCACTTGGTCAACGGTCAGGAAACTCTGGCCGCCCTCGCGGTCGAAACCAGTGAATATGGCCGGGTCACCGACCTGGCCATAGCGCGAGTAGCCGGGCATCTGAAGTCCGTGAGGGAGCAGGTGTCAAACCTGCAGCGCGCGCATGAGGAGCTCGCTGATGAGGTCGGAGAGATCATCAAGGCGACCGAAGAGCGTTTGTCGCTCCTCGAACGCCGGGTCGGCGCCGTCGAGTTGAAAGATGCCGCCAGGGATTTCGCGGACCGCGCGCTGGCCAGTGCGGAACGATCGCTGCGCGGAGTTCCGTGGCCCTACCAGGCTATTCTGCTCGGGCGCCACCTGGCGAGCGGCCCGTGCGGGCGGTGGTACGCAGAATCTGGTGACACGCAGTACCGCAGTCGAACCGCCCGAGCGGTAGCGGACGCGATTCCCCAGGTGTCCCAGACGCCCGGTCGCACGATCAGCCTGGCCACTGAGTTCGAAGAAGCCTGGCGCATGCTTGTCTGGCCCGAACAGCGCGCTCTCGTAGGAGAACTGCTCGACATCGGGCTCGTTCCTGGGCTTGCTCTGGCAAGCCGCCCGCTGCACCACATGGCCGCGATGACGATGGAGCTGGCCTCACTCGCTGACGACGTCAGGCCCGAGCGGCCGGCCGGGATTGCCCTGGAGCTCAGCCGACGACGGGTGGCCCACCTTGATGCGGGTGCTACCGCGCGCAGGATCGTGGACGTTGCGGTGCAGGAGCAGTTCGAACTGGCCGCGAGCCACTGGCGGCAGTCGTGAAGAACAGCACACGTGCCGCACGCATCGGACTGGTTCTGGCCGGCGGGGGAGCCCGAGGGGCCTACCAGGTCGGAGTGATGGAATACCTGGCCGAAGTGGATATTTCCTTGGCGGCGGTGGCGGGCACCAGCATCGGTGCGCTGAACGGCGCGGTGGTCGCCGCACAGGGGTCGCCCGACGCGGCGGTCGAACACCTGGTGAATGTGTGGGACGAGGTCGGACGTACGGCTGGGCACGCAGACTCCGGCTTGGGCGCGGTGTCGGATGTCGTCAAGCTGGCGCGAGGCCCGGTCCTGCACCCAGAATTCATTGACGGCGTGTTGGACCGACACGTTGACCTCGCACAGCTGTGCCTCCCGTTCTGGGTCGCTGCCTTCCCTGGGGTGCCCGACGACAACTGGTTTGCCGACATCGTGCGTTCGGTAACTGGCGCCCAATCAGAATGGATCAAGGTCAACGACCTTGCAATGGCCCAGCGCAAGGAGGCAGTTCTGGCCAGTGCGGCTCTTCCATTCATCGTCCCCGGGCGGCGTGTGGACGACCGTCTCTACCGCGATGGTGCCCTGGGAGGCGTCTACGCCAATGCGCCACTGGGGTCGCTGATGGCTGAGAGCCCACTCGACTTGATCTTGGTCACGCATCTTCAACGCGGAGTGCTGTGGGACGCCAGCCGCTATCCCACGGCAACGGTCCTCGAAATCCGGCCGTCAGAGGCGCTGGTCTCACCCGGCGTGACCGGCAACGCCATCAGCCTTTTGGATTTCTCCGCTCGCAGGCTCAACGAGCTGCGCGAACTGGGCTATCGGGATGCCGAGCGGACCATCACCACTGCGCGGGTCCTCCTTGGGCCTTTCCCAAGACGACGTGAGGCTCAGGACGTCATGCTGGAAGCAGTTCGGGAACTGGATTCTCCCTGACCGCTCGCGGGCTTTTCCTGTTCGGTCAACTCGTGCATCTAAGCGGGCAGTTCACCGTACTTCGCCGGGCGGCAGCCTTCCGCCGCGCAAGCTCCCCCCTCCAGCGACTTCGGGAGACGGTGGCGGAATTCCTCCCGGTACGGCGCGAGGTGCTCGGCGTCCGTTGCGAGGGGCATGATGTGCGGGCTGACGTCCGGAGCGGGCGGGGACGGATCCCCCGGTGAGCTGGTTGCCGCAGTCTGCTCAGCCCTGGGCAGGACCGGCCCTCGGCCTTGACGCTCGTCTGACGCTCCAGGTGTCTGCATGAAGGACGATGAGTCAAGAAACCGGCTCTGACCAGCGATTTTCTGGGATCCGTTCAGGCCGGCACCTTTCCGATGACGCACAACGTGGAGCATGTCCGGATCCTCGAACCGGCCGCGAGGGGCTTGGGCCTGCGGCTCTGTCTGTAGCTGGTGCTCGTGGCGTTCGCTAGGTGTTTAAGGTAACGGAGGAGGGGTGCCGAGGCAGCGTGCTGGTGTCACTTTAGGTGATGTTCTACGTGGGCAGTCGGCTCGGTAAATCCTGGCGAAAAGGGAGACCGGGCCGGGGCGCTGCGCAGAGTGGAAGGCATGGAGTGGATTCGATTCTCCCCGGATTCTCCCCAGCGTTGACAGGCCCCTAAAGCACCAGGTCAGCGTAGTTCTGGCAGGACGAGGAGATCACCCACATCACTTCTCCCCAGGGACTCCTCACGGCCGTTTTTGTGTCGATCCGTAGAGGGTGCGAGAGTAGAGCGCGAAGGGGGCTGTGCGTGGTCTCAGTTCCCTAGAGCCAGTCCCGCCGCTTGAAGATCACGTACAAACTCACGCAAACCACCCCCATCAAGCCAATCGCGAAGGGGTATCCGAAGCTCCAGCCCAACTCGGGCATGTGGTCAAAGTTCATGCCGTAGATAGTTCCTACGAGTGTAGGAGCAAAGAGAATGGCGGCCCAAGAAGAGATCTTCTTGATGTTGTCTGCCTGGTGGCGCTGGCCTGGGGCGATGCGGCTCCAGTCGCCTTTGACCTGCGTGGATGACTCTTGCCGCGTCTTTCAGGGGCATGCCGCGTTACGCAGCTGATTCTCCCTGACTCGCCGCTTCGGCGGCGTCACACCAGCGCCGTTCTACTTCGGGACGATCTGCGGCAACCTGCGGCACCCGCGGCGCTACAACCGTCGTCTCCAACGCGTCTTCCACATCTCGGCGTTGTTCAGCATCCGGCACTGCGATGAGCCGCGAAGGTTCTACGACCGTAATCGCGCCGAGGGGGAGCGTCACATCCAGGCCGTCCTCGCCATGGCCCGCCGAGGCGTCAACGTCTCTGGGCGCTCCTACCCGATGGACGGTGGTACGAGCTCACTTTCGCCCAGTGCTCTCGGGGCTCGACAGGCCGCATTAGGGATCGCTGAGTGACCTGTACGTCGGCGGCGACACTCTGCCGTGCCAACGACGAGTTCACTGCATTTCTCCCGGATGTTCCCGCGAGCGTTCCGTAGCGGCTTAAATGGACTGAGGGCGATGAACGGGGGGTGCTGTGACCACTGTGATCTTTGTGCACGGAACGGGTGTGCGCGAGAGGCGCTATTTGGAGCAGCTGGAGTTGCTTACATCCAAAACAGCGGAACTGGGCCGGTCTGATGTCCGAGTGCTGCCCTGCTTGTGGGGGGACGGGCTAGGCTCCACCCTGGGCGCCGGAGGCGCCAGTGTGCCGGATGCGCCGCCGGCCGAAGTCGGCGCGCAAGCGCAGTGGCCAGTGACACGCTGGGCGCTTCTGACCGCCGACCCCACGCACGAACTGCGCCTGCTCGCGGTGCAGTACGCGAGCCGGAAGGACCGCCCGGCCACCGTGCCGGGTGCCCTTCCGTACGGGGAGCGTCTGCGGAGAACCGCGAAGGCCCTGGCGGAGCATCCGGACCTTGAGTCACCGCTCCGTCGAGCCGGTCTGCAGCGCCACTTCCCGCCCGCAGTGGCGGATGTCCTGGGGGAGGAGGACACCCGGCTGGCGACGGACCTTGCCCGCGAACGGGTGGACTCCGCCGAGCTGTGCGCCGCGCTCGCCCGTGCGTTCGTGGCGCGGGCGAGCCTGCGGTACGAGGCGGCAGGGGGGTGGCCACCCCTGATGTCGGGCCGGACCCGCGACGCTCTGGTGACAGCGGTCACCGCGCGTCTCGGCACCCTGGAACTGGGCGTGTCCGACCGACTGGTGAAGTTCGGCATGCGACTGGGCCTGCGGTTCGGCGCTTCGACCATGATGGAGCGGCGGCACGACATCGTCCTGGAACGGCACGCTCTCGCCGGTGACGTCCTGCACTACCTCACACGAGGACAGAGGATAAGGGACTTCATCAAGGCGACCATCGCACAGGCCGCCGACGACGTCGTTCTGGTGGCGCACAGTCTCGGGGGGATCGCCAGTCTCGACCTGCTGGTCGGTGAGCACATCCCAGCGGTGCGCACCCTGCTCACCGTCGGCTCGCAGGGACCGCTCCTCTACGAGATCGGCTCCCTGCCCTCGCTCCCCTTCGGTGAGCCTCTGCCCGACTGGATGCCGCGCTGGGTGAACGTCTACGACCCACGCGACGCGCTGGCCTACGTCGGCTCCTCCCCGAAGCTGTTCGGCGACCGGATCGAGGACGTCCGGATCGACAACGGGGTTCCGGTTCTTGACGCTCACTCCGCCTATTTCGACAGCGACGAGTTCTACGACGTGTTGGACAGCTGCCTGTCGTGACGGTGCAGTCCGGCGTCGCGGCGGGCCCGCCGAACCCCGCCCGTACCTACGCTGTCGTGGTCGCGGTCAGCCAGTACGCCTACGGAAGTCCCGACTGGGACCGGCCCGCCCTCGACGAGGACGCGGCACGGTTCAGCGCGTGGCTGCGCAGTAGCGGAGTGCCGTCCGAGCACATCATCGAACTCAAGGGCGCGGAAGCCACGGTGGAGCGGGTCCGCAGTGTGCTGGTCGGCCAAGTGCCGCTCTTGCACGGCGACTTCCTGTGGGTCTACTGGGCCGGTCACGGTGTGATCGACAAGGAGGACAGGCTGCGGCTGCTGCTCGCCGGCCAGCCCGCGAACGACATGCGCAATCTGGGGCTGGAAGACCTCCTCGCGCTCTACCGGACGTCGTTCCTGCCGGGCTTCACCCGGCAGACCTTCGTCATCGATGCCTGCCAGCAGGACGCCGAGCGGATGGACATCCCCCTGGGCTCTCCCCTGGACCTGCCCCCAAGCGGAGAGAAGAAGGACGAGGCAGACCAACAGGTCTGGGTGGCGGCGCAGTTGAACACGGGTGCCGCGTACGGGCCGCAGGGCGGACTCTTCAGCGCCGCCGTGCTCTCGCTCCTCGGAGCGGGGCGGACCCTCGACGGGACGGTCACCGAGGCGGAGCTGCAAAGGGGGGTCCGGGCCGAAGCGGACCGGGCGGGGCTCGGCGGCGCCCGGGACGACTTACAGGAGCCCATCCGCGTCCTGTACCGGAACAGCGGCGGTTCACGGGAGCCGATGGTGCTGCTGGCGCGGCCGGCCCGGGACGGAAACCGGCCGCCCGGTCAGACGTCCTCGCCCCCGGTGGCTCACCGCATCCCCCTGCCCCCGCCCGGCGTCACGAGTCGCGCCGCACCGGACGACCGCTTCCGGGTCCGGCTGGAGACCCGTTGGTGTCTCACCTCGGGCCAGTGCACGGACGTACTGGCCGACCCGTCCGGCGACGACCTCGTAGAGCTGCTGTCGCGGACCGAACAGCTCCTCCAGCGTGTCCTCTCCGCGCACGACCCGCGTCACGCCCCGCCCGAAGCCCGCCGCTGGTATGTCCACGAGGTGGACGCCTCGCGCGAACCCGCCTCCGGCGACGAGCTGTTCGCCACGGGGCCGGGCGCCGAGAAGCCGGGCCAGGACCCCGCGGGGCGAGGCAGCGGCCTGATCGTGCGCCTGCGCGCCGATGACGGTCCACCGGCCGACTGGCCCCTCCATCTCGGTCATCTGCGGCGCCTGGCACCGGGGCTGCGCGTCGTGGTGGTGCAGATCCACGGCGCGGACGCGGACGCCGTGCACGAGACCGCCGTACGAGTGGCGCGGGATCTGCGATGCGGCGAGTACCTGTTCCGTCGGGCTCGTCCGCCACGGAGGGCCGTCTCCGGCTCCTGGAGGACGCTGACTCGTGCCGTCGACGTCCGGTCCGCGCTCGCCGACACAGGAACGGCAACCGTACGACTGGACGGCCCCGCGATCGTGGCCGACCTGAACACCCGCGACGGGGAGAGGACGGAGCGCGACGCCCGGACCGGCCCTGAAGGCCCGGCAGACCTGCCTGGACCGGACGGGCAGCATCCGTCGACCCCGCACGGACAGCCGTCGGGCCGGGGAGACTGGCAAGCGGAGCGGGACATGCTGGCGTCGGTGGCGGCCCGCTGGCCGTCGGAGTACCCCGCCCTGGCAGAGGCCCACGCCGCCGGTCGCCGCGGGGCCGGGCGCTACGCGTCCCTGCTGCTCGCGGCGGCCGACGACGCCGAACTGGGCCGTTGGCTCGGCGCCGCCGGACGGCAGCCGCCGGGTCCGGACGACTTTCCCGGCGTACGCGTTCCACGGGCTGTCGCCGACGCGATGGTGCTCGGACTGCTGCGTGATCGGCAGCCCGGGAAGGCGCCGGAACTCCACGGCTGGCAGCATGCGCACCTGTCCTCGGCGGTACGGGCCGCATACGAGGTGGCGTTGCGCGGGACACCCCCGACGCTGGCCGACCTGGACCGGTCCGAGGAGGCCGTCACGCTCGACCGGGCCGGACTGCTGGCAGGGACCGATCTGTGGGCGCTCGATCCGAGAGGTCTGTGCCGAGGCACATGGACCCTGCTGACCCGATGGCCGCTCACCGAGGACACGGCCGGCTGGCTCGCCGGAGTCCCGGAAGCCAGACGACGCCTCGTGGGGCTGTCGGCACAGCCGTCGCTGCCCGACGCCTCGCTGGAGTGGGACGAGCCTGACTACCGGGAAGCGCTCAGGCCCCCCTTGCCGTCCGGATGACAGCCACCGTCGGACCGAGGGCTCGCCATGAGCCCCGGCCGAAGCAAGAACTCCGCCCGGGACGAACCGAATCGAACCGGACCGCGGACTGGAAAGGCCGGTTGACGGGGCGCCGTCACGCCGGGACAGGAAGGAACGCGCGTGCTCGAGAACTGGTACTTCTGCGCCGCTGTCGGTCTGCCACCTGCCGACGCGGCTGCCCACCTGGACACCCTCGCCGCGCTGCGGGAGCCCGTGGACGCCAACCGCTCCGAGGAACTGGTCTGCGCCGCTCTGGACTTTCTGCACGACTGCGAGAGCGGAATGATCCTGCACGCGCTGCCCCATGTCCTCGCCGCGCACCGGTCGTTCGTCGGCAGGCGCGAAGTGTCGGCACGCGCCTTCGCCCTGTACCGGGGCCTCGCCGGAATCAGCCCCGAAGGCACCCGGGCCTCGTTCGAGGCACTGCTCCGTGAGGCGGGCGGCGGAAACCAGAACAAGGCGGTCGACTTGTTGCGGCGGGTTCTAAAACAGGTCGCGAGCCGCGACTACACCGCGGATCCGTCTGTCTCGCCCTACCTGGACATGATGGAGCAGTTCGCGCCCGGCCTGCTGTTGACCGTCGGCCGCTTCCTCGCTCGCCACCGCCGCGCGCGTATGCGGGAGCGGCTCGGCGACCGTCCGGTACTGCTCCTCGCGGCCCTGCGCGGTGAACACGGCCGCCTCGCCCTGATCCAGGCCGCGGAGTGGAGCGCGACCCTGTGGCCGGAGACCGCCGACGAGGCGCGTCACGCGCTGGCCCTGCTCTCGGGCGGCGCCTTCGACATGGAACCCGACCTGCTCATGAGCGCGGCCCGGGTCACGTTCGGTGACCTGCCCGGCGACACGGACGACACGGCTGTGCCAGCCTTGCTCGACCGAATGGAGCGGGAGGCGATGTCCGGCGTTCGACTGCTGGGCTGGGTCGAGCAGTACGGCGCGGAGGGCGACTGGCGTGGTCCCGCCGCCCTTGCCAGGCGGCAGGCCGCGTACGTCCGGCTGGGCGGTGTCTCGGCACACCGTGACTCCGTCCTGCCCGCGGTGCTGTGGCAGCACACCCTGACCGCGCTCGCCACGGAACTTGCTTCGGAGGAGACGGCCGGGCGACTGGAGGCGTGGTGGCAGCCGCCGACCGCGTTCCCGGCCACGGACCAGGTGCCGAAAGTGGGCGTGTCGGTGCCCTACCACCCCGAGGAGTACGCCCGGGCCACCTTTCACGTGGGAAGACTGCTCCGCCTGCGCACACCACCACCGGTCCGCAGCCCCCAGCCGTCCCACCCGCAGCCCGTGCTCAGGGACGGGCCGGCCGCCGAAACCGACCCGGCCACCGCGGCACGTGTCTGGTCCCCCTGGATGCTGGAGCCCGTCGGCGGCAACGACAAGGAGACGCCCTCGGGGCCGCAGTTGACACGGGACGAGCCCGAGCAGCTCATCCGCCTGCTGGGTGCCGGTCTGATCGGCGAGCGCCTGCTCACAGCGGGACGACGCCGTGAGCGGCAGCCGGACTTCCTGCTGCTGTTGACCCTCCACATCAAGGACGTACTGGGCCGCCGCTACTACGCGTTGAGGAAGGCGATCGATGAGCACACCGGCCGGTCGCTCGTTCCCGGCGGCCACCTGGCGGGCCTCATCACCCATGTGACCCATGTGACGGACCGGGTCGGCAAGGGCCTGCGGCCCACCGTCCACCCGGCCGAGTTCCTGCGGGTGTTGCAGGCTCTGCACGACAACGGGTCTGCCCTTCACGGGGGACAGGCGACGTGGGGCCTCGTGAGGAAGGAGAACGGTCTGGGGGCGGCTTTGGACTGGGCGAAGGAGTCGGCCGCCGGTGGGGTCGGTCCCCACCGGACGGAGGCGGGCGCCCGCTGGTTCGTGGGCGATCCGTCGGCCGCGGACACCCTCTGCGACCTGGTGGCCGGACAGGGCAAGCACCCGGCGCGCAGAACGGCGGTGCTCGCCGCCCTGCTGCGGCGGGAGATCCACGGAGCGGACCCGGAGGCCCCGCTGCGCTGGGACTGGCGGATCGGCCACGGGCCGGTGCCGCCGTTTCGCAGGGGCCCGGAGACGATACTCCCCAACCATCAGCATCTCCTGCTTAGCGGCCCCAAGGACGCCGACCGGCACGGCTTCTCGTCCGCGGACTGGGCGCGGATGGGGCAGGACATGGAGGAACTGAGCCGCCTTGCGGCCGAGGAGCAGCGCAGGAGAGGGGAGACGGGAGAGGACAGGTGGCGGTTCGTGCCCCTCGCCGCCCGCACCCTACGGCTGACGACGTTGCTCGAACAGTCAGGACCGGGTGACGAAGACGCCGTCGAGGACGGGCTGGCCGAGGAGTGGGTGACCTCCTGGACGGAGTTGATCACATCGCTGAACTCGCCTCAGATGCTGCCGCGGGACATCCGCAGCCGCCTGCTGGACCTGTTCCACGTCAGCCCCGCCGGGCTCGCCGAACAGAGGCAGCTCATCGCCGTACTGGAACGCGTCGTCGACGCGATCATCGATCTCAGCCCGCGCGCCCCCCTCTACTACGACCGGCTGTTCGCCGAAGTGGGAGGCGCGATGACCCTCCCGGCCGAGAGCGCCAACCTGCTCCGGCACCGGGTGCTCCGGTCCTTCTACCACCGCTGGAGCGCCAACGCGTCGGCGAAGTCCCGCCCGCACCCCTTCGACACGTACGGCACCAGGATCAGCGCCCGAGGCACCGAGGCCGCGCTGATCGGGCTGCTGCGGGCCACCGCGCACCTTGAGTTCCCCTCGCGCGGTGTGCCTCTGGCCGCGGTGATGACCGAGGCATGGGAACGGGCCCAGCGGCCCCAGCTTCTGCTCCCCGTGCGTCAGGACATGGACAGCATCACCCTGGACTCCCGGCGTGTGGCAGCCGCCACCGTCGATCGTCGCACCTCCGAAGTCGTGCTCTACCGGCGCGAGGAGGCTCTGGACGTCGCGGTCAACCACCAGGGCGCACGTCACCAGGTCTCCGATCCGTTCACGACCGTGCCGGACGGCCCGGTGCCTTCCGGCTACGTCCTCGGTGTCGTCGCGGCCGTCACCGACGACGGCCGGATGACGAAGCTGTCGATCAACTGCGGCTTGCCTCAACTGCTGAACTATCCCCTTCGGCTGCGGAAGGAGCGGGAGCACTGGAAGGCCGGCCATCACCTCGCCGTCCGGATCGAGGCGGGGAAGATCTCCGAGATCGCGCCCCTGGCCATGCCGCGGCCCAGTCCCGGAGAGGTCCGCGGCGCTGTCCTGCGTACCTCGGACGCGTTTCCCTGGCTGTCGCTGAGGGTCGACGGCATCAGCGTGGACTGCTACGCCGGCGGTGGCTCCGCGGCGGACATCGCCGCCCGCCGGCTCTGGGACCCCGACATCTCCCGGCGGTTCGCGCCTGGGAGCGGTGTGTGGCCGGTACGCACGCTCGCCATGTGGCATGGCGAGTACCAGCGGTGGGTGCCGCTCGACTCCGGTCTGGCCGAACTGAGCGTGGCGCAGGGCGTGACGACCGCGCCCGACGAGGGGGACGTACTGCGGCTGGTGCTCTGCGACCGGGCGACGGACCGCGGCGGCCATGGGCCGGCCCTGCGCTTCGCGCTGACCCCGGGACGCACCTACGTACTCGGGCCGTCGGACTGGCACCCGGAGGACTGGCGGCTGCTGGAGTCCGCCTGCGCGGGGTCCGCGGAGGGGCTCATCGTCCACGCGTCGTTCGCGCCGGGCGAGAACCGGCTCCGACTGGCCCCGCCCGCCCATGACGGCAAGGTGTTCGACCGGCGCAACATCGACTGGCTGGCCGTCTTCACCCGCACGGGCGCGGCTCAGGACGACGCCGACGGCCCGACGGGCCCTACCGGCGACGACGACCTGTACCGGAAGGCGTTCGTCGAGACCGGTCCTGACGGAAAGGAGCGCTGGTGCATCGAAGTACCGGCGGTCGAGGGCTTTCCGAACAGAGTGGCCGCCCTGCCGAAAGGGGGCACGTTCCAGGGCCGTAGCGTCCTGTGCACCGTCACCAAGTGGGGTGAGCGGGAGGCTCGGCGTGCCGAGGCCGACGTGCTGCCGGTCAAGGAGACCGGTTTCTCGGTGGACGCCTGTATCGAGCACTACGACTTGCTGCGGCAGCACGAGACAAACGATTTCGTCGAAGTGGACGTCATCCCCGGCGACCCCACGAACGGTTCCAACAGGGTCTGGACCGTCGACGGAATCAGCGGCCTGGCCGACACCGAATCCCTGACCCTCACTGGTGAGTTCCCGAGTGGCAGGGTGCGGCGATGGGCGATCGTGACGCGCGACAGGACGTATCAACGGCCCCTGCAGCAGCGTCCGGAGCCGTTCGCGCACGAGGACCTGGTGCGCAACTGCCGGGGATTGTCCGACCTGGCGCTCCTCGCGGGTCCCACGCTGAAGGGCATCGTCGCGGGCCGCACACTCAACGCCGACCACAGACTCACCCATCTCCGGATCTGGCTGCGCCTGAGCAGTTCGGTCGTCGAGGTGGTCGATGTTCCTGTCTCGGCCTTCGACCAGAACAAGAAGGCGTACGTGGGAAACCAGCTGACCGCCTCGCGGACCGGTGACGGCTGGTCCTTCTTCGTCCACGGGCGTGACCTGAGGCTGAGGGGGTTGTGGACGGAGCGTCGCGCGCCCGGTCAGAACTGGAAGTCCGTCGGCACCTGGGTCACCCCGGACAACGAGCTGAAAGAGGTGTTCCAGGATCCCCGTCTCCCCTTGATCGCCGTCGTCGCGCCCGGCGACACCCCGGCGGCCGACCTAGGGCCGGCCAGGGCGAAGCAGGGCGGTGGGCGCGTCCACCCACCTCGTGCGGTGGTGGAGTTCGACCACCGGACACTGGTGGGCACGTCTTCCGGCGAGGCGCTGACGGACGCCTTCCAGGACGTGCACGTGGACAGTACCGAACTGGAGATCTTCGAAGTCGACGAGGAGGACGCCGAGGACGGGGCGGAGCCGCTGCGGCTGGTCGACGTCAGCCGCAGCTTCGTGCTGTCACCCCTCGTTCGGCCGCAGGCCGTCGAACATGCGCCGGCGGCGCCCGCCGTCAAGCCGGAGATCGCGTGGGAACGGCTTCGGGAGGGCGTGATCGAGGGCTCGCTCACCGACGACGAGACGCGGGTGCTGCTGCCGACGGAACAGGCACCGGACGACCACGGGATCTACCGGAGATGGCTGGCAGTGGCCGAAGGGCCACGGACGCTGGTCGGGGGGCGGGAGTACCTGAGGGACCGGGTCCGCTGTGTCGCGGTCGACAGCGGACGAGGGGCCCGCGCCTCCCATCTGGGCGTGCCGCCGGTATCGCTGCCCGACTTCCTGGCGGAGGTCCTCCCGCACGCCCGCCTCAACGGAAAACGCTACAAGATCAAGGGGTACCGTGACGCCCCTTCGAAACGCCCCTACTACGTCGGGCTCATGGACACCGAGGAGGCAAGCCTCCACCGCTTCGAATTCGGCTACGGCTGGTTCGTGGACATCCCGGTACCGGCGCTGACGATGGGTGGCAAGCCCGTCGATCCCCGAGGCATCGCCCTCTTCCACGGAGACCAGGTCCGGGCGATGTCCTTCCGGCGGGACGCCTCGGTGCCCGGAGGCATCTCGGTGGAGATCGCCTCCGGCGACGTGCACAAGGGCGTGGAGAGCCGGGTCTACGACGAGGCCGTCCACCACCACGTGCTGCATCTTCTGGACGTCTCGTTCGACCACGCGCGCGGACTGGTCCTGGTCGAGCGGGTGTACACCGGCAATCGCCGACTGCTCCCGGGCGAGGAGGACATCCACGTCAAGGACGAGCGGGTCAGTGCGTCTCTCGACCCCACGCAGGCCCGGGCGCTGCTGGCCAAGTACGGGCCGGAGACGCGCGGCCGGAAGGTCCTCGCCCGACTCGAACATGAGAAGACCGGTCCCGCCCGTAAGGCGCTGCTCTTCACTCTGGTGCCACCGCGTCCGGACGACGGAAAGAACGGCCTGCGGCGGGGTGACAGGATCTATCTGACGGCCGGAAGGATCACGCGAACCAAGAACGACCACTTCCTCCGCTTCGGCCTGCCCCAGGACATCGACCTGCCCGAGGACGACGACCGTCCGGCACAGCCTCTGACGGTCAAGGTGTTCCGCCGGGACTTCGCCCATCGCGAGAACTGTCTGCGGCGGGCCATGGAGACGCACGAGGACAAGGAGGCCGTGTACGAGAACCAGGCCACGATGCTCGTGCGGCTGGACAGCCTGCACGACGACGCGCGCAACGACTGGACCGGCTCCACCAAGTTCCCTCTGACCCGGCCTCTGCGGCTGCTGCGCTCCTACCTCGACGAGACGCGCACCGACTGCTTCGGCACCGTGGTCGAGGGGCGCCCCGACCAGAACGGGAGGGTGCCGAAGTACCTCGAGATCCGGCCCGGGATCCTGTTCCCCGCCGACGAGGTGCGGGGCGCCTCCGACATCCCCCACGGTTCCGTCGTACGGCTTCGGCGCCACCACGACGAGGTGAGCGCCCATGTGGCCGTACCCGCAGACAGCACCTTCCTCGGGAGCCGGCCCCGTCCTGTCGTGGTCTTTCCCAAGGACCGGCTCAGGGATTCGGACGCCCTTGACGCCGCCCACCGTCCGCGCAGCTTCACGCTGGCAGGACTGCCCGGTATCGGTGCGCGGGTCGACCGGGCGACGGGTGCGCGCCGCGAGCCCGGCGTCGATTTGCTGCGCACCCCGCATCCGAAGATCACCGGCGCGGTGACGGACAACGGACCACGTGGCGACACCGCCAGGCTGGTACCGCTCCGGGGAGCGCTCGCCGGGCGGATCGTCCTCCCGGCCGCCGAGGAGTGCACGACCGGGGTCCTGGTCGAGGTGCTCCCCCTGGCCGAGGGCGCCCCCGCGGACCGGAACGGCGGCCCGACCCTGCACATTGACTGGTCCCGGTTGTCCTTCATGAACGGCACCGCGCAGCAGATCGCGGCCGCCTGCCGGAGCCGGTACTGGCGCTATCACGACCGTGTCAGCTGGTACTGGCCCGAGGGCGAGGACGCCGCACAGCAGGACGCGCTGCCCGGCAGAGCCCGGTCGACCGCCGAACCCGTCTTCTTCTCACCGGCCCTGACGACGTGGACCCTGCGCCACGACCCCGCCGAACTACGACGCTTCGGGTTCCCCGCCACCGAACTGGTGGAGAACCTTCGCACCGCCGAGAGTACCGGGCGCACGGCCTGGGCGGTGGCGTGGGCCGACCGGCACACCCTGTGGCTGGAACTGGCCCCGGGGCGGGTGGTGGAGATCTGCGCCGAACTGGTCCGCTTCTCCGACGGAGGTTCGCTGGCCGACCTGGACTGGTCGTTCTTCGCCCCGGGCGACCTGGTCTACGGACGGGTCGAGGGCGGTGTGAACGAATGCGGCCACCTGACGCTGGACACCTGGCATCCCGGAGTCCGCGGAGCCCTCGGATCATCCTCCGCGCGGCGCATGCTGCTCCCCGTCGACCATCTCAACGAGGCGGAAGGGGCACTGCTGCTGGGAGAAGGGGCTTCCACCTTCCCCTATCCCGCCGACCGGCGGGTGCTCGACGCGTACGCCACCGCCGGCGCCGTCTGGCTGAACCGAGCCAACGAGCTGACGGCGCTGGTGGATTCACCGCCGTCCGCCGGTGACGTGGTCTTCCTGTCCCTGGCTGACGGTGTCGTGTCCGTCCAGGGCCTGCCACGGGCCCGCGTGCTCATCAGCGCCCCGTCGCAGGAACGCTGGCCCGACTGCGACTGGCTGCGGGAAGCACTGATCTCCGCGAACCGCGGCGGCGTTCTGGACCGCGCGCTGTCCGGCCTCCCGGTGACCGTCGAACACATCACGGCGGACGCGGCGCCCGTCCTGACCGTGAGCCGGCGGGCCCAGCCCGGGGGACCCGCCTCGACAGGGTCGGTGCTCGTACAGCCGCTGGCCGATCTGGGGCACGGGCACGTGGCCGTGCGGTCGGGCAGCGCTCTGTTCCGGGTGCACATGCACGACGTACTGCCGACCCTGCCCGAGACAGCCGCGACCGCTGCCGCAGCCGCTCTCGTCGAGGGAGGAAGAAGCACTCTGCGGCTGTACTGGGACGCGCGGACAAGGAAGTTCAGCGGCAGGCCGACCGATGACCACGCGGACCCGGGCACCGGGTCCGGCGAGCCTGGTGAGACCACCGTCCGCCCCTTGCTGTCGGTGAACGACGCCCAAGGCCGCTGCCTGGGCCTGATCTGCCACGACGAACGGGATCATCTCCTGACCTGGCTGGACGCAGCGGACGCGGCCTGGACCGCGGACCTGACGGGGGACGCCCTTCTCAAGCACCTGCGAGATCTGCGTCGGATCGCTGTGCTGCGCACCGCTCCCGGCGCGGTCACCCTGACCGGGCTCTCGATCAACGTGCGGGAGTACGGCAACCTGACGCCGGGCCAGCGACGGCGGGTGACGGTCGTCGACCCGGCACCGCCGGCCGGCCCGGGAGCCGGGTCGATCCGCCGCTGCGTGGTGTCGGTCGAACCCCTCGGGATCCTCGCCGAACACATCGTGACGGAGGGAACGGTTCCACCGCCGGTCGGCGAGACCCTGTCTCTGGAGGTTTCCAGGGTCGGCCGGGGCGCGGGACCACGACTGCTCTCGCTCGTCGAGCCCGGCAGCCGCCTCACGGTGGCGGATCTGCCGGCCTGGACGATCAGGGCACTCGCCTCCCTGCACGACGCGAGCCCGCAGACGTCCGCCGTCGCCGTGGACGGGCTGATCGACCCGCGCTTCGACACCTACCGATCGAGCTACCAGCACGGCCTGGACGGAGCGGCAACGACGGGCTCGTTCGCTGATCCCGCCTGCGAGGTCCTGCGCGTCCTGGGAGCCATGGACCGTGGGAAGGAGATCACCGAAACCGACAAGGCGGACGCTTCCTCGGTCGTCCGGTCATGGCTCCACTCCCCGCAAGGCCGGGCAGCTGTCCTGCAGCAGCCCGCCGAAGTGGATGTGGCCCCCTTGCTCGCCGCCTGCTGGCTGGGCATCCGCGCCGGTGCCCGCTCGATCCACCCGTCGCCGGGCTGGGTCACCTATCTGCTGGCCCGGCTCGGTGATCGCGCGATCAGTTCCCTGCACACCGAAGCCCTGGTGACCCAGTGGCTCGTCCACCCGCAGCGGCACATGAGCCAGGGCGGTGACTGGCGTCGCCTCAGGACCGTCGAGATCGCGTCGAAGCTCACCCCGAAGCAGGTGAGCGCCGTGCGGGGCTTCGGGGAGGCCGTCACGTCCCGCCCGGTGTGGGGACTCAAGGAGAGCGAGGCGGCGCCGGTCGCCCGCAGCCTGCTCGCGGCGGTCGGCGCCCTTCCCGCCGCCCAGGCGCTGCGCGACGACGCGTTCGTCCTGCGCCCCCTCGTCGACCTCGCGGCCGGCCTGCGTCCTCCCCGAGGCAAGCCCGTCCCTGACTGGAGCCTCCTGCATCAGCAGCAGATGACCGTACGGACCGCCCTCGACCAAGTGGTCGGTGCCGACGCGATCCCGTTGACCTTGCTACCGGCGTACCTGTCGCTGACGAGGGAAGGTGAGGCATACGGTAAGGAGCTGCTCCGGGCGACAGGGAGGGAGCTGCCGTACAAAGGGGTGCCTCCTGGGCCGTTGGTGTGATCGAGCCGTCACCGGAAGTCAATTTCCACCGCGCGCTAATATCACTGTCTGTGACAGTGCTTCTCGCTCTCCCGCTGTGTGGAGGTTGCAGGGCGTCGCATACGGCGACCCGGCACACTGCCACTGGGCGTGTTGCAGGACGGTCGTTTCTCCCCGGTTGCTCCCCAGTGCTCGATGGGCGCCAAAAACCCTGGTCAGGTGCCCGATAGAAGCAGGAAGAGGAGATCGCCTGCATCACCTCTCCCCAGGGGCTCCCCAGGGCCGGTTCCAGCCCGACCTGCGCCCGGCGCGAGAGCAAAGACCGCA
The DNA here is from genome assembly GCF_031845645.1 of Streptomyces doebereineriae. Classification (NCBI taxonomy): domain Bacteria; kingdom Bacillati; phylum Actinomycetota; class Actinomycetes; order Kitasatosporales; family Streptomycetaceae; genus Streptomyces; species Streptomyces doebereineriae. The sequence goes on along the minus strand of NZ_JAVREZ010000007.1, from coordinate 443,156 downwards.
GATGGACTGAGCTCGCCAAGGGGAGCTTAGAGCCAGTCCCTCCGCTTGAAAATCACGTACAAACTAACGCAAACCACCCCCATCAAGCCGATCGCGAAGGGGTATCCGAACCTCCAGCTCAACTCCGGCATGTGCTCGAAGTTCATCCCGTAAATGGTCCCCACGAGCGTCGGAGCAAACAGAATCGCCGCCCAGCTCGAGATCTTCTTGATCTCCTCGTTCTGTTCGAACCCCGCCTCCGCCAACGCCCGCATCTCCGCGTTCTGTTGCTGGGTGACGAGGGTCGCGTTGACCGTGAGGATGTCGGTGAGGGCCTGGCGGAAGCCGTCGACTCGTTCGCTGGTGTGGGTGACGTGGTCGGCGACGTCCCGCAGGTAGCGCTGCAGTTCCTCGTCCGTGCCGTACTTCGCGAAGCCGGCCATCAAGGCGTGCAGCATGCCGACCAGGGGGCGGGTGGCGCGCTGGAACTCGACCATTTCGCGGGAGAGTTCGTAGATACGGCGGGAGACCTCCGGGTCGCCCCGGAAGACCTCCGTCTCGATCTCGTCGATGTCGTTCTGGACGCCCGAGACGACCGGCGCGTAGCCGTCGACCACGGTGTCCAGGATGGCGTAGAGGACGGCCTCGGGGCCCAGGCGCAGCAGCTCCGGTGTCCCCTCCATGCGGTGACGGACCGCCGAGAGGTCCGGGGCCGCCCCGTGCCGGACAGTGATCACGAAGTCCGGGCCCACGAACACGTGCAGTTCGCCGAAGTCGACCTCCTCGGGGGCGTCCAGATAGCGGGCCGCCCGAAGCACCACGAAGAGCGTGTCGCCGTAGCGCTCCAGCTTCGGGCGCTGGTGGGCCTCCATCGCGTCCTCGACGGACAGCGGATGCAGGTCGAACTCAGCCGCCAGGGAGAGGAGTTCGCTCTCCGTGGGGCGAGCCAGGCCGATCCAGGCCATTCCGGACGGCTGTTCGCGCAGTTCGCGGAAGGTGTCCGCGAGCGTCGCGGGGGAGGAGACGCGCACGCCGTCGCGGTAGAGAGCCGCCTGGACGATGCTCGGCGGCTCGGCCGTCTCGGGGGCGGGTGGTTCGGCGCCGGGCGCCGGAGTCTGAGGCGGGGCGGAAGGCGGGGTCAGGGCACGGCGCCAGGCGGACTTCTTGGAACCCTTGGCGGCGGAACCCTTGGCGGCGGAGCTCTTCGCGGCGGGGCGGGCGCGTCGCTCGGACATCGTGGCTGCCTCTCGCTCTCGGGTCGAGCCGACGTCGGCGTGATCACGGAGCAGGGTATACGGGGCAAATGACATCGTAGGGGGGAGACGTCACTGATTCTCGGTGAGAGTTGCGGACAGGACATGTCCGCAAGGAGCTCTAGCGTGTTCCGTATGACCAAGACGACCGCGTCGGCCCCCGTGCTCAGCCCCCGCGCCCTCAATCGCGCGACCCTCGACCGGCAGCTGCTCCTGCGCCGGTCCGGCCTGTCCGCGAAGGCCGCCGTCGGACATCTGCTCGGCCTCCAGGCCCAGAACGTCAAACCGCCGTACTACGCGCTCGCCGCCCGCCTCGACGGTTTCGCCCCCGAGGAGCTGTCGGAGCTGATGGCCGACCGCGAGGTCGTCCGGATCGTCACCATGCGCTCGACCATCCACACCCACACCGCCGAGGACTGCCTCACCCTGCGGCCCCTCGTGCAGCCCGCCCGCGACCGCGAACTCATCAACTTCCGCAAGGGACTTCAGGGCGTCGACCTCGACCGCCTCGCCGTCCTCGCCCGGGAACTCGTCGAGGCGGAGCCGCGCACCATGAAGCAGCTGCGCGAGGCACTCCTCACCGAGTGGCCGGACGCCGACCCGCAGGCGCTCGCCATCGCCGCCCGCTGCAAGCTGCCCCTCGTCCAGGTCACCCCGCGCGGACTCTGGGGGAGAAGCGGCCAGGTCGCGCTCACCACGGCACAGCACTGGCTCGGACGCCCCGCCGAACCCACCCCCACTGAACCCACACCATCCGGATCCACCCCCGACGCCACCGTCCTGCGCTACCTCGCCGCCTTCGGCCCCGCCTCCGTCAAGGACATGCAGACCTGGGCCGGACTCACCCGCCTGCGCGACGCCTTCGAGCGGCTCCGCCCCCAGCTGCGCATCTTCCGCGACGAGAACGGCGTCGAACTCTTCGACCTCCCCGACGCGTCCCGCCCCGCCGAGGACACGCCGGCCCCGCCGCGCTTCCTGCCGGAGTTCGACAACCTGCTGCTCTCCCACGCCGACCGCACCCGCGTGGTGCCCAAGGAGTACTGGGGCCGCAGCTGGCAGGGCAACCAGGCCTACTGCACGCTCCTCGTCGACGGCTTCCTCGCGGGCGTCTGGAAGCTCACCGGGGACACGCTCGTCGTCCAGCCCTTCGACCGGCTCACCAAGGCCCAGCAGAAGGACGTCACCGCGGAGGGGCAGCGGATGCTCGCCACGCTGCACCCGGGGACGCCGTACGACATCCGGTTCGGGACCGTCGTAGGAAGGTGACCCGCCGAAGGGGACCGCTCAGTCCGCCCGCCCCGTCACCGCGACCGTCAGCCCCAGCCCGATCATCGTGAACCCGCCCGCGCCGCCGATCACCGAGAGGCGGCGGTCGGAGCGGGCGAACCAGGTGCGGGCGGCCGACGCGGTCAGGCCCCACAGGGTGTCCGTGACCAGGCCGATGGTGATCGGGACCAGGCCGAGCAGCAGCATCTGCGCCGGGACGTGGCCCGCCGAGTGGTCCACGAACTGGGGGAGCACGGCCGCGAAGAAGACGATGCCCTTGGGGTTGGTGACGCCGACGAGGGCGCCGTCGAGCACCGTCCGCAGGTCACCCCGCGCCGGTCCGGCGGACCGGGAGGCGATCGCCGAGGCCTTCAGCTCCTTGCGGTGCCGGAACGCCTGCACCCCGAGGAAGACCAGATACGCGGCGCCCGCCAGCTTCACCGCCAGATAGACGGCCATCGACCGTTCCACCAGGGAACCGATCCCGACCGCGACCGCCACGACGAGCAGGTAGGAACCGAAGACGTTGCCGATCGCCGTCGCCACCGCGGTACGCCTGCCGTGCGCGAGGGCCCGGCCGATGACGAACAGCACGCTGGGCCCCGGGATGACGATGACCAGCAGGGACATCGCGGCGAAGGCGAGGACACGGTCCGTTGACACCATGGCGGTCATTGAAACACGGATCGCACACATGGACAGGGGGCGCTGCGGGCCGCTCGTGGTGGCCCGCAACGCCCCCGGCTTCTCACCTGAGCGATGCTCAGGAGAACCTCTGGGGACCTACGAGTTGACCTGCGCGGTCACGAGGCTGGAGAAGGTGGTCAGCCGGGTGTAAATACCCGGGTAACCGGCCTCCGCGCACCCCTCTCCCCAGGAAGTGATACCTGCCAGGACGCCCCCGATGAGCAGGGGACCGCCGCTGTCGCCCTGGCAGGTGTCTACGCCGCCGGATGTGTATCCGGCGCAAACCATGTCGCTCGCGACGAAGTCGGAGCCGTAGGAACTGGCACAGCTGGAGTTGGACACGATCGGCACGGTCGCGGTCCGCAGCTGGTTGGAGGAGCTGCCGCTCTCCGAGGTGGTGCCCCAGCCGACGATGCGGGCCGTGGTGCCGGCCGCGTACACGCTGGTCTGGGACGAGGAGACGTAGGACGCCGTGGTGTACGGCATCGATGTCGACAGCGTCAGCACGGCCACGTCGTCGCCGTTGGTGGCGTCCGTGTAGTCCGGGTTGATCCAGATCTTGCTGACCCGGCTGACCGTGCCGTTGGTGCCGTTGAGGTAGGTGCGACCGCCGACGACTCTCACACTGCTGGTGGTCTCACCGACCATGCAGTGGGCCGCGGTGACGACCTTGGTTGCGGAGACCAGGGTGCCGCCGCAGAACTGGTTCTGCGAGGCGTCCGTGATCTGCATCATGAACGGGTACGAGGTCGTGGTCGTCGTCGTACCGCCGACGATGGGCTGGGGAGCGGCGACGGCGGTGGGGGCGCCGAGCAACGCGGTGGCCGCGGCAGCGGCGGTCGCCAGGGCGACGCCGGTGGCCTTTTTCGCACGGGTGAGACCGAACATCAGTGAGTCTCCTCAGGGTTGCCGGTGGGGGGTCGCGCGGGTGTGGGGGTGTACACGGGGGTCGCGGGACCGACCCCCGTATGCCCGGGCGAGCGGCATGTTCATAAGCTAGAACGCGGAAGTTCCCCTTCCCAATGAGGGAACCCCCTAGCGGAGTTGGGCAGGGAAAACCCTCGGTCCGCCCTGGGGAGAGCATTTCTGACGGACCGTCAGCTACGGTCGGCGCCCCGCCGCCAGCCGGACGATGTCCACCCGGGAGCGGATCCCGAGCTTGCGGTAGACCCGGGTGAGGGTCGCCTCGACCGTCTTCACACTGATGAACAGCCGCGCGGCTATCTCCCGGTTGGTGGCGCCCTCCATGACGAGCGCGGCCACCTGACGCTCCATCGAGGCCAGCCCTTCGAGCCCCTGGAGCCCTTCCAGACCGTCCGGCGCGGCGGTGGGCGCGGCATCCGGCTCCTCCGGCCGGGCCAGCGCGGCCGCCTCCACCTGGCGCAGCCAGGGCAGCGCCCGGCAGCGCCTGAAGAGCCGGGCCGCCTCGTCGTACGACGTCGGCCCCGGGCGTCGGGTGCGCAGCTGGGCCAGGGCGAAGGCGGCGCGCGCCTCCTCCAGGCCGTAGCCCAGCTTGGCGAGACGATCCTGCACCGACGTCAACTGGACCAGCGCCGCCTCGTGTTCACCGCGCGCCGCGCGCACCAGTGCCTCGGCCCGGTCCAGTACGGCGAGCACGCTCTCCCGGCCCAGCCGGAGCGCGCTCACCCGCGTCACGTCGATGACGTCCTGTGCCTCGCCGGTCTCCCCGATGCGTACGAGGGCCTCGGCGAGGTCGCCCTGCCAGCGGCCGCGCGCCGGGTCCGTGATGCCGAGCCCCTGCTCCAGCTCGCGCACCCGGCGCAGCGAACGGACCGCGCCCTGCGCGTCCCCGGCGACGAGCTGCGCGTACCCGAGGACGGCCAGGCCCCGGGACTCGTACATCTGGTCGCCGTTCTCCTCGGCGTGATCGACCGCCTCCCGGGCCAGTTCGAGCGCCCGCTCGACAGTGCCGCCCGAGGCCTCCGCGATGGAGGCGAGCACGGCCGAGGCCACCTCGCCGATCCCGGTGTCCCGGGCCATCATCAGGCTCTCCCGGGCCAGGTCGAGCGCCCGCCCGCAGTGCCCTGAGCGCAGTTCGGTCTCGGCCACCCCGCGCAGGAAGTGCACCTCGCTCTCGACCGAACCGCGCCGCCGCACCTCGCGCAGCAGCGCGGTGACCGTCGCGCGGGCCTCGGGCAGCTGGTCGCTCATGATCAGCCAGCGGAAGCGGGAGTACCCGGCGCCGTTGTGATGGCAGGACACTCGCGGGTCCTGGGGCTCCTTCAGGGCGCGCTTGATGGTCGCGGGGGCGTCCGGATGGCCCATGAGGGTCTCCAGCTGGGCCTGGAAGGACAGCGCCATCAGTTCGTTGTAGCGGTCGCCGGCCCGTGCGGCGAGAGCTGCCGAGTGCGCGGCCTCCCCGCGGGCCTCGTCGAAGTCGCCCTCGACGAGCAGGGCGCGCCAGGCCAGCTGGTAGCGGATCAGGGCGAGCAGTTCGGGGTCGTCGCCCGCGTCGGCCAGCGCCTGCGGGAAGACCGCGTCGACCTCCGTCATGGCGTGACCCGCGGTGTCGATCACGATGATCCAGGCCCGCACCCGGTCCGCGGGCACGGTCGCCCGGGTGAGCACGTCCCGGGCGATGTCCCGGGCGAGGTCCAGCTCACCGGCGGTGATCGCGTCCTCGGCCGCCGCGAGCCGCCGTACGTCAGGAGCGGGCACACTGTCGGCCGGGGTGTGCCGGGCCGACAGCAGCCCGAGGGAGGCGGCCATCGAGGGTGCGCCCCGGTCCCGGGCCAGGGCCGCGGCCTCGGCGAGCCGGGCGGCCACCTCCGGGTCGGTGCCGATGGTCGCGAGGGCCAGATGGCGGGCCCGCTCGATCGGGTCGGAGGCGGCCGTGGACAGCGCGCGGTGCGCGTCCCGCCGGTCCTGCGCGGGCGCCTCCGCGTACAGCGCGGCCGAGATCAGGGGATGCGCGAAGCGTACGGCGGGACCCTCGGCCTCCGTCGCGAGCAGGCCCAGCGCGGCCGCCTGGGCCATCTCCGCCTCGGCGTCCGTGCGGCCGGCCGCGTGCAGGAGGGCCGGCGTTGGGCGGGCGCCCGCGCTCGCCACCAGGAGGGTGCGGCGGGCCTCCTCGGACAGCATCTCCAGGCGGCTGAGCACCAGGGCCCGGAGCGAGGTGGGCACCGGCAGCGGCTCACCGGGGCGGGGCGGGGTCGGGTTCTCGGTGAGCGCGCGGCCGAGTTCCAGGGCGTAGAACGGGTTGCCGCCGCTGGTGCGGTGGATGTCCCGGACGGTGGAGCGCTGCAGGCCGGTGTAGCCGCGGTGGTCGAGCAGCGCGGCCACCTGTGCGCGGGTGAGCGGGTTGAAGCGGACGGCGAGACTGTCCGGTGGCAACGCGCGTAGATGACGGTCGTACTCGGGACCGTCGGTCCGGACCGCGCACAGCATCCGCACCGGGATGTCGCCGAGCCGCCGGGCGGCGAAGCCGAGCAGTTCCAGGCTCGCGGGGTCCAGCCACTGAACGTCGTCGGCGACGACCAGGACGGGCCCCTCGGCGGCGAGGGCGCGCAGTGCCGACAGCACGGCCAGGCGCAGGGCCAGGCCGTCGCGCTGGAGGGTGGACTCACCGCGTCCGGTCAGCGCCGACTCGAGCGCGGTGCGCTGGGCGGCGGGCAGCTTGTCGGAGACGTCGTCGAGGACCAGACCGAAGAGGTCGGCCAGGGCCAGGAAGGGGAGGTGGGATTCCGACTCGGTGGCCGAACAGCGCAGCACGGTGTGGGCCGCTCCGCCGTATTCCGCGGCCAGGGCCCGCAGGACGGTCGACTTTCCAATTCCGGCCGGGCCGTGCAGGAGCACGCTGCCGCCGCGGGCCAGCTGCTCACGGGCCTGGCCGAACAGCTCGTCCCTGCCGATGACCAGGTCAGGGCGGCATCTCGCGGGCTCCTGGAAGTCGCGTGGCACGGTCACCGCTCCCCTCCCTGTGTCGTGTCCTGGCCAATATTAGGCAAGGTGCTTTGAAATTCGGCGGGAAGAGGTGGTGAGGGAAATAACAACCGGTTCCGCATGGAAAAATTCAAAGCACCCGTGAATGAATGAGATGTCTACCAATGTTACGGGAGGAGCCGGGTTGTCACGGGAGCAGTCCCGCCCGGCGTGCGGCGACCACCGCCTCTCCACGGGTCCTGGCCCCGAGCTTCCGCATGGCCGACCGCAGGTACGCCTTCACCGTCTCGGCTCTCACTCCCAGCCTGTCCGCTGCCGCGGCGTTCGTCGCCCCGGCTGCCACGCAGGCCAGGACGTCCAGCTCACGCGGTGCGAGGGCGATGCCTTTCGAGGCCCCTGCATCCGGGGTCAGGAGCGCGCAGGCGTCGAGCAGGTCGGCCCGCAGCGCCGGGTCGCCGATGCGCGGGGCCAGCGCCCGCAGCGCCGCATGCGCCTCCCGGACCTGCTCCCACGTGGAGGTGTCGTCGCGCCGCGGCTCGGCCCGCGCCGCCACCAGTACGTCCCGCGCCTCGTCGTCGACGACCAGCGCCTGCTCCACGTCCCGCGCGGCGTCCACCGCCGCCGTCAGCGTGCGGTCGCCGAGCGGCCGGGCGTCCCGCAGAGCGCCGTACAGGACGCCGCGCACCCGGCGCCGTACGACCACCGGCACGGCCAGCACCGAGCGCAGCCCCTCGGCGGCGACGGCGGCGTCGTACTCATGGCTGATCTGCCGGGACATGGAGTAGTCCGCCACGGCGCACGGGCGGGCCAGTGCGACCGCCTTGCCGCCGAGTCCGTTGCCCGAGGTCACCGCGAGCGCGAGGAGTGAGGTGGTGGCCGTACCGCTCAGTTCGCTGATCCGGATCCGCGACCGGTCGGGCTCGACCAGACCGCCGAAGGCGACCGGCAGCCCCGTCGTGCGCCGCAGCCGCACGAGTGCACGCCGGATCTCCACTGCTCCGCCCGGGTTCACCGACACCTGCTCGTCCCTTCGCTGCGGCACACACCCCCGTTCGGGGGTAGTGAGACCTGCATCACGGATTACACGATGGCAGAGAGCCGCCCGGCAAGGTCCGGCACCAAGGAGGACGCAAGATGACGGCTACGGAGGACTTCCGCGGGGCGCGGGACTTCCTGCTCCAGCACCGCGAGGACTACGCGACGGCGTACGAGGGCTTCGTCTGGCCCCGCCCGCAGCACTTCAACTGGGCGCTCGACTGGTTCGACGTCATCGCCGAGGGCAACGACCGCACGGCCCTCCACATCGTCGAGGAGGACGGCAGCGAGATCCGCCTCTCCTTCGCCGAGATGGCCGAACGGTCCAACCGGGTCGCCAATCTGCTGCGCGAGCGCGGAGTGGAGGCCGAAGACCGGATCCTCGTCATGCTGGGCAACCAGGCGGAGCTGTGGGAGACGGCCCTCGCGGCCATGAAGCTGCGTGCCGTCGTCATCCCGGCGACCCCGCTGCTCGGCCCCGCCGACCTGCGCGACCGCGTCGAGCGCGGCCGGGTGCGGCACGTCCTGGTGCGGGCCGAGGACACCGGCAAGTTCGACGAGGTGCCCGGCGACTACACGCGTATCGCCGTCGGCGGCGTACCGGAGGGCTGGCAGCCGTACGAGGACGCGTACACCGCCTCGGAGGAGTTCCTGCCCGACGGTCCGACCCTCGCCGACGACCCGTTGATGCTGTACTTCACCTCCGGTACGACGGCCCGCCCCAAGCTCGTCGAGCACACGCACACCTCGTACCCGATCGGGCACCTGGCGACCATGTACTGGATCGGCCTGAGGCCCGGCGACGTGCATCTGAACATCTCCTCGCCGGGCTGGGCCAAGCACGCCTGGTCCAATCTGTTCGCGCCGTGGAACGCGGAGGCGACCGTCTTCATCCACAACTACACGCGCTTCGACGCGGGCCGTCTGATGTCCGAGATGGACCGGGCGGGGGTCACGACCTTCTGCGCACCGCCGACCGTGTGGCGCATGCTCATCCAGGCCGACCTGACCCAGCTGCGCCGAAAGCCGCGCGAGGTGGTGGCCGCTGGCGAGCCGCTGAACCCCGAGGTCATCGAGCAGGTCCGACGGGCATGGGGCATCACCATCCGGGACGGCTTCGGCCAGACCGAGACGGCCGTCCAGGTCTCCAACAGCCCCGGGCAGGTGCTGAAGACCGGTTCCATGGGCCGCCCGAGCCCCGGCTTCAAGGTGGAGCTCCTCGACCCGGTGTCCGGCGCGCCCGGCGCGGCCGAGGGCGAGATCGCGCTGGACCTGTCGGCCCGGCCGGTCGGCCTGATGACCGGCTACCACGGCGACCCGGACCGCACGGCGGAGGCGATGGCGGGCGGTTACTACCGGACCGGCGACGTGGCGTCGAGGGACGAAGAGGGGTACCTGACCTACATCGGGCGCAGCGACGACGTCTTCAAGGCCTCCGACTACAAGATCAGCCCCTTCGAGCTGGAGAGCGCGCTCCTCGAACACGAGGCGGTGGCCGAGGCGGCCGTCGTGCCCGCGCCGGACGAGCTGCGGCTCGCGGTCCCGAAGGCGTACGTCGTCCTTGCGGAGGGCTGGGAGCCCGGTCCCGACACCGCCAAGGTGCTGTTCGAGCACTCCCGGGAGTCGCTGGCGCCGTACAAGCGGATCCGGCGGCTGGAGTTCGCGGAGCTGCCCAAGACGGTCTCCGGCAAGATCCGGCGGATCGAACTGCGTGAGGCGACGGCGGCGGGGTCGGACGCCGAGTACCGCGAGGAGGACTTCCGGTGAACTCGTACACGCACGGCGTGAGCACGACGGAACTGCTCGGCGACACCATCGGCGACAACCTGGACCGGGCCGTGGCCGCCTGGCCGGAGCGCGAGGCGCTCGTCGACGTGCCGTCCGGGCGGCGTTGGACGTACGCCCGGTTCGGCGCCGACGTCGATGAGCTGGCGTCCGCGTTGCTCGCCTCCGGGGTCGTCAAGGGCGACCGGGTGGGGATCTGGGCGGTCAACTGTCCCGAGTGGGTGCTCGTGCAGTACGCCACCGCGCGGATCGGCGCGGTCATGGTGAACATCAACCCGGCGTACCGCACCCACGAGGTCGAGTACGTCCTCAACCAGGCGGGGATCTCCCTGCTGTTCGCCTCGCTCAGCCACAAGAGCAGCGACTACCGTGCGATGGTCGACGAAGTGCGCGGCAGGTGCCGGGAGTTGCGGGAGGTCGTGTACTTCGGCCACCCGAGCTGGGGGGAGTTGCTGGGGCGCGGCGGCCGCGATGCGGCGTACCCGGAACTGTCCTGCGACGACCCGATCAACATCCAGTACACCTCGGGCACGACGGGCTTCCCCAAGGGAGCCACCCTCTCCCACCACAACATCCTCAACAACGGGTACTTCGTCGGCGAGTTGATCGACTACAGCGAGCAGGACCGGGTCTGCGTCCCGGTGCCCTTCTACCACTGTTTCGGCATGGTGATGGGCAACCTGGCGGCGACCTCGCACGGCGCCTGCGTGGTCATCCCGGCCCCGTCCTTCGACCCGGCGGCGACCCTGCGCGCGGTCCAGCAGGAGCGCTGCACCTCGCTGTACGGCGTTCCGACCATGTTCATCGCGGAGTTGAACCTCCCCGACTTCGCGACGTACGACCTCTCCTCCCTGCGCACCGGCATCATGGCGGGCTCGCCCTGCCCGGTGGAGGTGATGAAGCGGGTGGTCGCCGAGATGCACATGGCGGAGGTGTCCATCTGCTACGGCATGACCGAGACGTCCCCGGTGTCCTTGCAGACCCGCAGGGACGACGACCTCGAGCACCGCACCGGCACGGTCGGCCGCGTCCTGCCGCACATCGAGATCAAGGTCGTCGACCCGGCGACCGGGGCCACCCAACCCCGGGGTGCAGCGGGAGAGTTGTGCACCCGCGGGTACAGCGTGATGCTCGGCTACTGGAACGAGCCCGAGAAGACGGCGGAGGCCGTGGACGCCGGACGCTGGATGCACACCGGTGACCTGGCGACGATGCGCGAGGACGGCTACGTCGAGATCGTCGGCCGCATCAAGGACATGATCATCCGGGGTGGCGAGAACATCTACCCGCGCGAGATCGAGGAGTTCCTCTACGGCCACCCGAAGATCGCGGACGTCCAGGTCGTCGGGGTTCCTCATGAGCGCTACGGCGAGGAGGTGCTGGCCTGCGTCATCCCACGGGACCCGGCACACCCGCCGACCCTGGAGGATCTCCGCGGCTTCTGCGAGGGGCGGCTGGCCCACTACAAGATCCCGAGCCGGCTGAAGATCCTCGACGCCTTCCCGATGACGGTGTCCGGGAAGGTGCGCAAGGTCGAGCTGCGGGAGACGTACGCGGAGGACTGAACACACCGCCGACGCGTCTACGGCGCACCGGCCACGCGCGGACCGTTCACATGCCGCACACCCGGCGGTGGTCCTGGTCGGCTGAGCCGGGTGCGACCATCACCGGTCTCGGTGGCCGTACCCGGTGTGGCGGGAGTCGGTGGCCGCCCCGGCAGGTCGGTCCGCAAGTTGTGCGTGCCGCGTGCCTGGCGTTGGTTGTGGAAGGTTGTGCCGGGTGTTGCCGTGGGCGGCACGCCGGTCTCGGTGGCTGCGCCCGGCGTGGCGGAAGTCGGTGGCCGGCCGCCCCCGGCGGGTCGGTCCGCAAGCTTTGAGTGGCGCGTGCCTGGCGGTGGTGTGGCCGTGGCCCGCACGCTGGTCTCGGTGGCCGCGCCCGGCGTGGTGGAACCGGACCGCACGTTGCTCAGGCCCTGGGCGAGTTCTGGGTGTCCGTCGGAGCGGCCGCGGGGCCCGCTGCCAGCGCCCGGCGGGTCGGGCCTCAGGCATCTCGCGCGCGGCGCCGCGAGCCGCTCCCCGTCGGAGGAGAAGTCCCGGGCGGCCGGGTTCAGCAGGCCGTTCATCAGGCGCAGCACTCGCCGAGTCGGCCCGAACCCCCGGCGGCCTAACCTCCCAGTTCGTCGGCCAGGCCGTTCACCGGTTGTGGCGTGCCCGTCAGGTCCAGGACGAACAGCGGGACGCCGAGGGCGTCGGCGCGGGCGCGGGCCTCGGTGGTGTAGCCGGCCAGTGAGAAGTACACGCAGTGCGCGGACTCCGTCATGGCCGTCAGCCACAGGCACTCCACGTCCCGCAGCGAGGCCGGCCGCACGGTCGGGTCCACCTGGGCCAGCAGCCCGCGGGCCGCGAGGCCGATGCCGGACGGCGGACGCTGGTCCGCGCGCCGGATGTCCTGGTAGCCGAGCCAGCGCAGATACAGCGCGGCGACGGTGACCGCGTCGCGCGCGGTGCGGATCGTGATCGGCTGGAAGGCGCGGCGCGGGGGAGCGGAGGCGTCCACGTCCGGCTCCGTCTCGGGGCACGTGCCCCCGGTCACCGGAATCCGCAGGACCGTCCCGCAGGCACAACCCAGCTCCGGCCGCGGCCACTCGGCCTTGCGGCCGCAGACCGCGCACTCCACGGCGACCCACGTCTCCTCCCACACCTGGTGGGCGACGGCCGTGGGCGCGCCGTGGCGGTCCAGCGGTGGGCAGACCGGCGTGCCGCACTCGCACGGGTACGACGGCGCCGCGTAGAGGTGCTCGCGCCGGCAGACCGGACAGCGCACCGACACGCTCTCGGACATGGCCTCATCGTCCCCCAGGAGGCCTGCGTCTGTCCGTCTCTTGGCCACCTTCGTCTCTTGACGGCCCTGCCCCGTCCACTTACATTGCTTCCAGATAGTAGAAAAGTTATTCCGCAATACGGAAGTGCTCGCCGCGGGGCGCGACGGGAGTACGCATCCGACAGCCAAAGCAGTTGAAGCAGTCGAAGCAGGAGTACTCGATGGCTCGAATGACCGCTGCCCGCGCGGCAGTTGAGATCCTCAAGCGCGAAGGTGTCACGGACGCGTTCGGTGTCCCCGGCGCGGCGATCAACCCCTTCTACGCCGCGCTCAAGGCCTCCGGCGGCATCCACCACACCCTCGCCCGCCATGTCGAGGGCGCCTCGCACATGGCCGAGGGCTACACCCGCACCCACGCGGGCAACATCGGTGTCTGCATCGGCACGTCAGGACCCGCCGGCACCGACATGATCACCGGCCTGTACTCCGCGACCGGCGACTCCGTCCCGATCCTGTGCATCACGGGCCAGGCCCCGACCGCCGTGATCCACAAGGAGGACTTCCAGGCCGTCGACATCGCCTCCATCGCGAGGCCGGTGACGAAGATGGCGGTCACCGTCCTGGAGGCGGCCCAGGTCCCCGGCGTCTTCCAGCAGGCCTTCCACCTCATGCGCTCCGCCCGCCCCGGCCCCGTCCTCATCGACCTGCCGATCGACGTCCAGCTGACGGAGATCGAGTTCGACCCGGAGACGTACCAGCCGCTCCCGGTCTACAAGCCGGCCGCGAACCGCGCGCAGATCGAGAAGGCGCTCGGTCTCCTGAACGAGTCCGAGCGCCCCCTGATCGTCGCCGGCGGCGGTGTCATCAACGCCGACGCCGCCGAACTCCTCGTCGAGTTCGCCGAGTTGACCGGCACACCGGTCGTCCCGACCCTCATGGGCTGGGGCGTCCTGTCCGACGACCACGAGCTCAACGCCGGCATGGTGGGCCTGCAGACCTCGCACCGCTACGGCAACGCCACCTTCCTGGAGTCCGACTTCGTCCTCGGCATCGGCAACCGCTGGGCCAACCGCCACACCGGCAAGCTGGACGTCTACACGGCGGGCCGCAAGTTCGTCCACGTCGACGTCGAGCCGACCCAGATCGGCAGGATCTTCGCGCCGGACTACGGCATCGCCTCCGACGCCAAGGCGGCCCTGGAGCTCTTCGTCGAGGTGGCAAGGGAGTTGAAGGCGGCGGGCAGGCTCCCCGACCGCTCGGCCTGGGCGGCCTCCGCGCAGGAGAAGAAGGCAACCCTCCAGCGCCGTACGCATTTCGACGACATCCCGATCAAGCCGCAGCGTGTCTACGAGGAGATGAACAAGGCCTTCGGCCCCGAGACCCGGTACGTCTCCACGATCGGCCTCTCCCAGATCGCCGGCGCCCAGATGCTGCACGTCTTCAGGCCGCGCCACTGGATCAACTGCGGCCAGGCGGGCCCACTCGGCTGGACGATCCCCGCCGCGCTGGGCGTCGCCAAGGCCGACCCGGAGGCACAGGTCGTCGCCCTTTCCGGTGACTACGACTTCCAGTTCATGATCGAGGAGCTGGCCGTCGGCGCCCAGCACAGGATTCCGTACATCCACGTCCTCGTGAACAACTCCTACCTGGGCCTGATCCGCCAGGCCCAGCGCGCCTTCGACATCGACTTCCAGGTCAACCTGGAGTTCGAGAACGTCAACTCCCCGGAACTGGGCGTCTATGGCGTCGACCACGTCAAGGTCGCCGAAGGCCTCGGCTGCAAGGCGATCCGGGTGACCGATCCGGCGGAACTGGGCGCGGCCCTGGAACAGGCGAAGAAGCTCGCCGCCGAGTTCCAGGTCCCGGTCGTCGTCGAGGCGATCCTGGAGCGGGTCACCAACATCTCGATGTCGACGACGAACGACATCGGCAACGTGGTCGAGTTCGAGGAGATCGCGACGGAGCCGGCCCACGCGCCGACGTCGATCAAGCCGCTCAAGGTCTGACCCCGTACACAGCTGAAGGGCGGTCCCACCGTGATGGTCGGACCGCCCTTTCCCGTGCCCGGCTCCCCCGAAGCCGTCCCCCGTCGCGATGCCCGCCGCCCCCGTGCCGGCCGACCTCGCCTGATGAGAATGCGCCCGAGCAGGGGTCCGGCAGAAGCCCCTGAATCATGTTCAGAGGTTGATTTGAGGATTCCGTATCCGGCCTACGACCGCTGCCGTACGCCCGCTCACGGCTCGTGGTGCTCGGACAGCCCAGGCCAGTCCTCCGGACCGCCGCCCTGCCACTCCACGATGTCGTCGTCCTCGACCTCGATCCGGTCCAGGTCGGCGAGCCGGAGCAGCTCCACGACGTCGTCCAGGTGCGAGGCGACGCCGAGATTCTCTTTGTCCACGGTGACCCGCCGCGATCCGTCCAGGGCCGGAGCGTGCACCACCACATGCGGATGCTGTGTCGGATGTGCTGCCATGCCTACAGCGTGCTGCGGTCGGCCGGAATCCGCACCCCGGTGACCGCACCCGCCGCACGGCGGAGCGCCGGACACGGGACTGTCCGTGTCCGGCGCTCTGCTTTCTGCGGGTCCTGCCGGGACCGCGGCGGCCGCGACGGAACCGGGGCGCGCTCCTTCCCTCAGGTCGAAGAAAGAGGGCCCGGGACCTTCACCACCGCACTGGCTCGCACGCCGCCGCGGTCCTCCCCCTGTCCGCCCCCGGTACCGGGCGACCACCCCTCATCCGGGTCGCCGGCGCGTCGGGCGCGGTCAGGGTGTCTCGGTCCTCGCGCAGCGCGAGGTCATGGGTTTCCGGTCCGCGGCGGCGCCTGGGCGCGACAGGACAGATGTCAGCGCCGCCGCGGACCGGAAGTCGGGATCAGACCTGGGCGCCGGACAGGCGCTCCACGGCCCGAAGCAGCGCCGAGTGGTCCAGGCCCCCGTCGCCCTGCGCACGCAGACTGGCGACCAGCTGGGCGACCACGGCGCCGACGGGCAGAGCCGCGCCGACATTGCGGGCGGCGTCGGTGACGATGCCCATGTCCTTGTGGTGCAGGTCGATGCGGAAGCCCGGCTTGAAGTCGCGCTGGAGGAAGTTGTCCTTCTTGCGGGTCAGCACGGTCGAGCCGGCGAGACCGCCGCCCAGGACGTCCAGGGCGGCCTTGAGGTCCACGCCCGACTTCTCCAGGAAGACCACGGCCTCGGCGCACGCCTGGATGTTCACGGCGACGATCAGCTGGTTCGCGGCCTTCACGGTCTGGCCCGAGCCGTGCGGACCGCACAGCACGATGGTCTTGCCGAGCGCCTCGAAGATCGGCTCGGCCTCGTCGAAGTCGGCCTGCTCACCGCCGACCATGATGGACAGCACCGCCTCGATCGCACCGGCCTCACCGCCGGACACAGGGGCGTCCAGGACGCGGATGCCCTTCTCTTTCGCCGCCTTCGCCAGGTCGACCGAGGTCTGCGGGGTGATCGAGGACATGTCGATCAGCAGGGCGCCGGAGCGGGCGTTGTCCAGGATGCCCTCGGGGCCGTACGCGATGGCCTCGACCTGCGGGGAGGCGGGCACCATCGTGATGATCACGTCGGCGTCCCGCACGGCCCCCGCGATCGAACCGGCCGCGATGCCACCGGCAGCGGCGAGCCGGTCCAGCTTGTCCTTCTCGAGGGTGAAGCCGGTGACGTCGTAACCCGCCTTGACCAGGTTCTCGGCCATGGGGGAGCCCATGATGCCGAGGCCTATCCAGGCGATCTTGGGGAGGTTGCTCATGATCGGGGGTGCCTTTCCGGGAAGGGGGTCAGCGGGGCAGCCAGTCGAAGGCCTCGGCGCTCGGGCGGTCGCCCGGCTTGTACTCGAGGCCGACCCAGCCGTCGTAGCCCGCCTTCCTCAGCCGGTCGAGGAGGTCTTCGAGGGGGAGTGAGCCGGTACCGGGCGCGCCGCGACCCGGGTTGTCGGCGATCTGTACGTGGCCGGTCTTCGGGGTGAACTCCTCGATCACCGCCGGCAGGTCCTCGCCGTTCATGGACAGGTGGTACAGGTCCATGAGGAACTTCGCGTTGCCGAGGCCGGTCGCGTCGTTGACCTTGTCGACGATCCCCACCGCCGCGGGTGCGCTCACCAGCGGGTAGAGCGGCGACTCCGGCTTGTTGAGGGCCTCGATCAGGAGGATCGCGCCGATCCGGTCGGCCGCGCGGGCCGCGAGGACCAGGTTCTCCAGCGCGAGCGCGTCCTGCTCGGCCGGGTCCACGCCCTCGACGCGGTTGCCGTACAGGGCGTTGAGCGCCGTGGCGCCGAGTGATCCGGCGAAGTCGGCGGCCACGTCGATGTTGGCGCGGAACCGCTCCGACTCCTCGCCGGGGACGGACAGGGCACCGCGGTCGGGGCCCGGCAGCCGGCCGGCGTAGAAGTTCAGGCCCGTGAGCTGGACGCCCGCGTCCTCGATCGCCGTCTTCAGCGCGTCGAGCTCGGACCGCTCGGGGGTGGGGGTGTCGATCCAGGGCCACCACAGCTCGACCGCGGTGAAGCCGGCCGCGGCGGCTGCCGCGGGGCGCTCCAGGAGCGGGAGTTCCGTGAAGAGGATCGACAGGTTGACGTTGAAGCGCTGCTCTGCGGCTGTGTCCCATGAAAAACCTGGCATGTCGCGGGCGCTCCCTTCCGTGTCGAGTGTTTCCATAATGTGGAAGTTAGTTTCTGCTTATTGGAAGATTGTCGTCGGGTTGAAGGCGTTGTCAAGAGGGCTCGGCGGAAAACGGCACTGCGCGTTAGGTTGTGCGCGTGCGATTGCGAGTGGAGTTCACGACCGAGCCGTTCGACCTCGACGAGGCCCCGGCGCACGCGCTCGTGGCCCGCGAGGTCATCGAGGCGGCCGAACTGGACGCGGTGGACGTCGGCCCGTTCGGCAACACCGCGGAAGGCGGCGCCGACGAGGTGCTCGGCGCCGTGGACGCCCTGCTGCGCCGGACCCTGGCCTCCGGCGCGACCCGGATCTCCCTCCAGGTGAACGTGCTCGGGGAGGCCGACGCGTGAGCGCCGACGAACCGTTCATCGCGGCGGTCAAGCCGCTGGTCGACGCCATGGGCGGCGAGATGCTCCCGCCGGACGAGGCCGGCCCCGACGACGTCGTGCTCGCCTGGCAGGGCGCCGACGTGGTCGCCGTACGACTGCCGCAGCTCGCGGACTCCCTCGACCACATCCTGGCCGCCATGGAGCGCAAGCGGGGCAAGCCGCTCGCGGATCTGGACCGCAAGGCCAAGCAGGAGGTCGTACGGATATTGGAGGCGCGTGGCGCCTTCTCCGTACGGCACGGCGTGGAGACCGTGGCGAGCGCGCTCGGGGTGAGCCGCTTCACGGTCTACAACTATCTGAACCGGGACAAGACGTAGGAAAAGCGCCCGGGCGGGTTTCGTAACCCCGAATTTTCAACAAAGTGTTGACGTGCTGTCGCGTGGAGGCGTTAGCTGACTCCCGTGACTTCGACTTCCACGTCCCCCGGCCTGGCCCGGTTCAACGTCCTGGAGGAGCACGCGGCCCACGCGGTGCTCCTCGAGGCGTGCGCCTCCACGGCGTGGGCTCGGCGTCTGCTCGCCGCCCGCCCCTACGCGACCACGGAGGACCTCTACGCCACCAGCGACGCCGCCATGGCCGAGCTGACCCCCGACGACCTCGCCGAGGCCATGGCCGGTCACCCGCCGATCGGCCGCCCCAAGCCGGGCGACCCGACCTCGGCCCGCGAGCAGCGCGGCATGGCAGGCGCCTCCGAGGAGCTCAAAGCGGAGATGCTGGAACTGAACCTGGCGTACCAGGAGAGGTTCGGCCATGTCTTCCTGATCTGCGCGACCGGCCGCACCGGCGAGCAGATGCGCGACGCGGTCAGGGAGCGCATCGGCAACGCGCCGGAGCGGGAACGCGAGATCGTCCGCACCGAGCTGGGCAAGATCAACCGTATCCGGCTCGCCCGCATCGTCGAAGAGGACGCCTGACCATGAGCACGAGCACCACCGCCTCCGTGTCCACGCACATCCTGGACACCAGCGTCGGCCGCCCCGCCCAGGGAGTCGCCGTCCAGCTCTCCGCCCGCCCCGGGCGGGCGGACTGGCAGGCGCTCGGCGGCTCCGCGACCGACGCGGACGGGCGGTGCAAGGACCTGCCGGCGCTGCCGGAGGGGACCACCCACGTACGGCTCGACTTCGAGGTCGAACCGTACTTCTTGAAGAAGCAAGCCGATGCGCAGCAGGACGCCCCCGCGAATCGGGACAGCGGTGCGACCGGAGTGTTCTTCCCCGAGGTGGCGATCACCTTCGCCGTGAACCCGGGCGAGCACTACCACGTACCGCTGCTGCTCAACCCGTTCGGCTACTCCGTTTACCGAGGGAGCTAGCTACATGCCCATCCTGGGACAGAACCAGTACGGCAAGGCCGAGAACCGAGTCGTCAAGATCACGCGGGACGGCGCCACCCACCACATCAAGGACCTCAACGTCTCCGTGTCGCTCAGCGGCGACATGGACGAGGTCCACTACTCCGGCTCCAACGCCAACGTGCTGCCGACCGACACCACCAAGAACACGGTGTACGCGTTCGCCAAGGAGTACGGCATCGAATCCGCCGAGCAGTTCGGCATCCACCTCGCCCGGCACTTCGTCACCTCGCAGGAACCGATCAGGACCGCGCGGATCCGCATCGAGGAGTACGCCTGGGAGCGGATCGCGACGGCCGGCGAGGACGAGCACTCCTTCGTCCGCCAGGGCCAGGAGACCCGCCTGACCCAGATCACCTACGACGGCTCCTCCTGGGAAGTCGTCTCCGGGCTCAAGGACCTGACCGTCATGAACTCGACCAACTCCGAGTTCTGGGGCTACGTCAAGGACAAGTACACGACCCTGCCCGAGGCGTACGACCGCATCCTGGCGACCGAGGTGTCCAGCCGCTGGCGCTTCAACTGGTCGGACGACGAGCAGGAGACGCCCGACTGGGAGACGTCCTACGAGCAGGTCAAGAAGCACATGCTCGAGGCCTTCGCCGAGACGTACTCGCTCTCGCTCCAGCAGACCCTGTACCAGATGGGTTCGCGGATCATCGACCACCGGGCCGAGATCGACGAGGTCCGCTTCTCGCTGCCGAACAAGCACCATTTCCTCGTGGACCTGGAGCCGTTCGGGCTGAAGAACGCCACCGAGGACGGTGCCGTCTACTTCGCCGCCGACCGGCCCTACGGCCTGATCGAGGCGACCATCCTCCGGGACGGCTGCGAGCCGAGGATCCCGGTGGATCTCACCAACCTCTGAGCAACTCCCTCTGCGGCACCCGCGGCCCGCCAGGGCGGGCCGCGGCACTCAAACTCCCGGGGTCCTGCCGTGCCCTCTCCACCTCCGCGCAAAGGACGAACCATGGCAGCAGACCGGCGCATCGTCATCGAGAACTGTTCGATCGCGACCGTGGACGCGCACGACACCGAGTACCCGAGCGGATACGTCGTCATCGCCGGCAACCGCATCGAGTCGCTCGGCGCGGGCAGGGCGCCCGAGGGCCTGGAGAACGTCGACCGCCGTATCGACGCCACCGGCCACCTCGTGACCCCCGGCCTGGTCAACACCCATCACCACTACTACCAGTGGATCACCCGGGGCCTCGCCACCGACCACAACCTCTTCAACTGGCTCGTCGCGCTGTACCCGACCTGGGCGCGCATCGACGAGCAGATGGTCTACGCGGCGGCGCAGGGCTCGCTCGCGATGATGGCCCGCGGTGGCGTCACCACCGCCATGGACCACCACTACGTCTTCCCCGCCGGTTCCGGAGACCTGTCCGGCGCGATCATCCGCGCCGCCCGCGAGACGGGTGTCCGCTTCACTCTCGCCCGCGGCTCCATGGACCGCAGCGAGAAGGACGGCGGCCTGCCCCCGGACTTCGCCGTCGAGACCCTGGAGGGCGCCCTCGCCGCGACCGAGGCGACCGTCAAGGAGCACCACGACTCCTCCTTCGGCGCGATGACCCAGGTCGCCGTCGCCCCCTGCTCGCCCTTCTCCGTCTCCACCGAACTCCTGCGGGAAGGCGCCGAGCTGGCCCGCCGTCTCGGCGTACGGCTGCACACCCACGGCTCGGAGACCGTCGAGGAGGAGCAGTTCTGCAAGGAGCTGTTCGGCATGGGCCCGACCGACTACTTCGAGTCCACGGGCTGGCTCGGCGAGGACGTGTGGATGGCGCACTGCGTCCACATGAACGACTCCGACATCGCCGCCTTCGCCCGTACGAAGACGGGTGTGGCCCACTGCCCCTCGTCCAACGCCCGTCTGGCGGCGGGTATCGCACGGGTCCCGGACATGCTCGCGGCCGGTGTCCCGGTCGGCCTCGGCGTCGACGGCACGGCGTCCAACGAGTCCGGTGAACTCCACACCGAACTCCGCAACGCCCTGCTCATCAACCGCCTGGGCGCGCACCGGGAAGCGGCTCTGAACGCACGGCAGGCGCTGCGCCTGGGCACCTACGGCGGCGCCCAGGTCCTGGGCCGCGCGGCCGAGACCGGCTCCCTGGAGGCGGGCAAGCTCGCCGACCTGGTGCTGTGGAAGCTCGACACCCTCGCCCACGCCTCGATCGCGGACCCGGTGACCGCGCTGGTCTTCGGCGCGGCAGCACCCGTCACGGCCTCTTTTGTGAATGGCCGTCAGATCGTCGAGAACAGCCGCCTGTTGCAGGTCGACGAGGACGCCATCGCACGCTCCACGCGGGAACAGGCCCGGCGTCTGGCGCGGATCGCCGCGCAGGGCTGATCACCTCACCAGTACTCCGGTCGGGAGGGACGGCTCCCGGCCGGCAGCCATGGAACTCGCAAACCGGGTTCCATGGCGGCCGTGCCCGGGGCGCGTGTTGGACGCACGCGCCCCGGAACGGTCTCCGTCCCGGTCCCGCACGACCACTCGCACCACCTCCATGAAACCCACGTCAGTGCCGACGTGTAACCGCCCGGAGGCGAGCCGCAGTGTCAGTCCACCCCGTCGACGAAAAACTCCCCGCCCTGAAGATGGCGACCACCGGCCTCCAGCACGTGGCCGCCATGTACGCCGGAGTCGTCGCCCCGCCCCTGATCGTCGGCGCCGCCATCGGTCTTTCCCCCGCCGACCTCACCTTCCTCACCGGCGCCTGTCTGTTCACCGCGGGCCTCGCCACCTTCCTCCAGACCCTCGGCATCTGGAAGATCGGCGCCCGGCTGCCCTTCGTCAACGGCGTCACCTTCGCCGGCGTCGCCCCCATGACCGCGGTCGTCGCCTCCACGGACGACAAGTCCGACGCCCTGCCGGTCATCTTCGGCGCGGTGATCGTCGCCGGCCTCCTCGGTTTCCTCGCCGCCCCCTTCTTCAGCAAGGCGATCCGCTTCTTCCCGCCGGTCGTCACCGGGACCGTCATCACCCTGATAGGCGTCTCCCTCCTGCCGGTCGCCTTCGGCTGGGCGCAGGGCCCCGACCCCACGGCGCGGGACTACGGCTCGACGACCAACCTGGGCCTGGCCGCGGCCACGCTCCTGATCGTGCTTCTCCTACGACGTTTCACCCGCGGCTTCGTCAAGCAGGTCGCCGTGCTGCTCGGCCTGGTGGCCGGCACGGTCCTCGCGATCCCCTTCGGCGCGACGGACTTCGGACCCGTCACCGACGCGGCCGTCGTCGGCTTCCCGACCCCCTTCCACTTCGGCGCCCCGCAGTTCCAGCTCGCCGCGATCCTCTCGCTGTGCGTGGTGATGGTGGTCTCCATGACCGAATCGACCGCGGACATGCTCGCGTTGGGCGAGATCGTCGAGCGCCCGGCCGACGAGCGGACCATCGCGGCGGGCCTGCGCGCCGACACCCTCGGCTCGGCGATCAGCCCCCTCTTCAACGGCTTCATGTGCAGCGCCTTCGCCCAGAACATCGGCCTCGTGGCGATGACGCGGATCCGCAGCCGCTACGTCGTCGCCACCGGCGGGGCCTTCCTGGTGCTGATGGGCCTGTGCCCCATGGCCGCCTCGCTCATCGCCGTCGTACCGCGCCCGGTGCTCGGCGGCGCCGGAGTCGTCCTGTTCGGCTCGGTGGCCGCCAGCGGCATCCAGACCCTGGTCAAGGTAGGCCTGGACAAGGACAACAACGTCCTGATCGTCGCCGTGTCGCTGGCCGTCGGCATCATCCCGATCACCGCGCCGGAGTTCTACCACGCCTTCCCGGAGACCGCGAAGATCGTCCTGGACTCGGGGATCTCGACGGGCTGTGTGGCGGCGGTGGCGCTGAACCTGGTCTTCAACCACCTCGGCCGGGGCGCGGACGCACAGGACGTCACCCACCCCATGGAGGCCGTCCCCGCTCAGCCGATCTCGTAACTGTCCCCGTACACCTTCCACTTGAGCGGTGTGTCCAGGTCGAGGTTGCCCTGCTCCAGGAAGACCCGCTGGGCCGTCTCGACCCGGCTCACGTCACTGTGCGCCGCCTCCTGCTTCATCGCCCACACCCGGGCGTCCAGGAAGGCGTGCAGATAAGCGGTCTCGCCGCCGCCGTCCGCGGGAGTGTCCGCGTCCTCGCAGGCCCGGCCCCGGATGCCGCCGAAGCTCAGGGCATCGGTGCCGGGGCCGTGCATGACCATCGCGTCGTAGTAGACGAACTGGCCGAGCGTGCCGAGGCCGTCCTCCTTGGCACACGCGACCGCCGGGTCGAAGTAGCCGCGGTCCCGCTCGTCCCGCTGCGCCCGGCGGAAGGCGGAGGTCTGCGCCGCCTTCCGCCAGGCCGAGGGAAAGCCCGGGTCCAGCCCGTCGTGCGAGTCGGTGCCGTCCACCGCGCGCAGGGCGGGCAGATAGGGGGCCAGGGGGTTGTCGGAGACCCGCTGCGTGTAGAGCTCGACCAGCGCCAGCATGTCGCTCGTACCGGAGCAGAAACCGATGATGCCGGCGGTGTAGCCACGGTCGTCCCCGATGTCCTCGATGTACGGGTACTGCGCCTGCCAGTCCAGCGAGGAGTTCTCCGCGCTGGACACCAGCCGCATCGCGAGGTCCTTCTTGTCCGGGTCGTCCAGCCCGGTTGCGTCGGCCGCCTCGTCGGACGGCAACTGGGTGCTCAACGCGCCGGCTCCGAGGACGGCGAGCAGCGTGCGGCGGGCGGCGGTTCGGGGCAGGTCACTGGGAAATCGCATCACTGTCTGTCGATCACCTGGCAGGAGCGGGGAGCGGGAAGCCGTCCCGTGAAGTAGGAGCGCGGCGGGACGCCCATCAGGGTGCGGAAGTCGGACGTCATGTGGGACTGGTCGTAGTAGCCGGTGACGGCGGCCAGTTCGGCCGAGGCCAGCTCGGTGGCATGGGCGAGCACGGCGCGGACGCGGTCGATGCGGGCGTAGTGCTTCGGCGAGAGGCCGACACCCTCGCTGAACAGATTGCGCAACTGCCGCTCACTGACGGCGAGTTCACGAGCCACTTCCCTGACGTGACCGGGTATGTGCCCCGAGCGGACGGACAGCGCGGCGACGGCGGCCCGCAGCAGCTCGGTCCGTGCCCCGCCGGTCGCGGTGGGCAGCAGGCCCGGGAGGACCTCCGCGAGCCGGGCGACGACCTCCTCGGGCTCCAGCCATCTGAGCTCGTACGCCAGTTGCCGCGCGGCTCGGCCCGGCAGCGCGCCCAGCGGGACGATCCGTCCGACGAGGTCGACGGCCGGAACGCCGAGCAGCGGCCGGACGGCTCCCGGCGCGAGCCGTACCTCCGTGCAGGACACCTGCCGCTTGCCCGCGTGGTACGCGGCCCGGACACGGGGCCCGGAGACCAGCAGAGTGGGCCGGCCTCGCGCCTCACTGCGGACGATCACCTTGGTCGTGGGGTCGGGCAGCTGGACGAACGGCTTCCGCGGATCCGCCCCCTCGACGGCCAGGGCCTTGATCCCTGTGATCCACGGACGCAGCTCGTCGGGGGTGCGCAGGGCCCGCCCGGAAACGGAGTTGGTCACGCGTCCACCGTAAGCGCGGGGCCGGGGGGTTCGGGCGCGCGAAACGTGCCGGAATTTCCTATCGTCCGGTGCGGCGCGGGGCGCACGGTGGTGGCCATGATCCTTGTTACGGGTGCCACCGGCACCATCGGCAGTGAGGTAGTACGACAGCTCGTGGCGCGCGGAGAAAAGGTGCGCGCGCTCACCCGGGACCCGGAGAGGGCCGAGTTGCCGCCCGGCGTGGAGGCGGCGCGCGGCCATCACCGTGACGTCGGTTCGGTGGCGGCGGCCATGGCGGGCGTCGACTGCGCCTTCCTCGTGGGCGTCTTCGGCCCGGAGGACAGGGAGAGCGACCGCGGGATGGCCGAGGCGGCTCGGGCGGCGGGGGTCCGGCGGATCGTGAAGCTTTCGGCGATCATGGCGGGCGATCCCAGGACGGGGCTGGGTGGCATCGCGCACGGACGCGGTGAGGAGGCGGTCCGGGAAAGTGGGCTGGAATGGGTGATCCTGCGCCCGTCCGTCTTCGCGTCGAACACGTTGAGCTGGGCGGAGGCGCTCCGCTCGGGTGAGCCGGTGCCGAACATGCTGGGCTCGGGCCGGCAGGGGGTCGTGGACCCGCGGGATGTCGCCGAGATCGCGGTCGCGGCGCTGGTCGGTCCGGGGCACGTGGGGCGGACGTATACCTTGACCGGCCCGGAGACGCTCAGCCCCCAGGACCAGGCGGCCGCGCTGGCGGAGGTGCTCGGCGGCCCTGTGGAGCTCCGTGACCTGACCCCGTCCCAGACGCGTGAACTGCTGGTCGCCTCGGGCTGGAGCGAGGAGTCCGCGGAGGGGATGCTGCGGAGCGTCCGCTTCGTGGCCGAGGGCGGAAACGCGGTGGTCACCGGGGATGTGGAGGAGGTGCTGGGGCGTCCGGCGCGGACGTATCGACAGTGGGCGGAAGACCACAAAGAGGCGTTCGGCGGGGGCTGAACGCGCAGTTCCCCGCGCCCCCAGGGGCGCGGGGCCGTATAGATATGCGGCTCGGCCGCGTGTGCGCGACCGGCCACGACGTATCCGCAGTCCCGAGACGGCAAGGCGTGGCACATCCGAAGGCGGCTCACACCCTCCCTCGCGGCCGGAGCACAGCCGCAGCCAGCCCCAACGCCCCCACAGCGACAACCGTCCCCACCCGGAACGCCAGCTGGTACCCCTCCGCCGTCGCCGCGACCGCTTCCGTCCCGCCCTCCAGCAGCCCCTCCGTCCGCCCCGCCGCCAGCACCGACAGCACCGCCAGCCCCAGCGAACCCCCCACCACCTGCGTGGTGTTGAACAGCCCGGACGCCAGCCCCGCGTCCTCCTCGCGAGCCCCCGACATGGCGAGCCCCGTCAGCGCGGGCATCGCGGCGGCGAACCCGGTGGCGAGCAGAAGCAGCACCGGAAGGACGTCGACCACGTACGAGCCGTCGGCAGGCGCACGGCTCAGCAGGGCCATCCCGGCGACGATGAGCACGAGCCCCGCCAGCAGTACCCGGTACGCCCCGAAGCGCCCGATGGTCCGTGCCGACAGCCCGAGCATCAGCACCCCGATGACGATCGGCGCCGGCAGGAACGCCGTGCCGGTGAGCAACTCGCCGAACCCCAGGACGCGTTGGACATACAGCGCCCCGAGGAACTGGAAGCCGTACATCGTGGCGATCATCAGGATCTGGACGGCGTTGGCGCCGGACAGCAGCCGGGAACCGAACAGTCGCAGCCGCAGCAGCGGACGGGCGGCCCGGGCCTGCCGGACGGTGAACGCCGTGAACAGGGCGAGGGCGAGCAGGGCCAGCAGGAGCGTCGTGGTCACCGCACGGTCGCCGGACCCGACGATCACGTACACCGTCAGCATCAGCGCCCCGGTGACCAGCGCGGCCCCCGGATAGTCCGCACCCCGGCCAAGGCCTTCGCCGTCCTCCGCATCGAGCACCCGGACCGCCGCCAGCAGGGCGACGATCCCGATCGGCAGGTTGATCAGGAAGATCCAGTGCCAGTTCAGGGCCTGCGTCAGCGCCCCGCCGAGGAAGGTGCCCAGCGCCCCGCCCGCAGCGCCCACCGCGCTGAACACCGCGATCGCACGGGCCTGTTCACGTGGTTCGGGGAACAGGGCGACCAGCATGCCGAGCACCACGGCCGAGGTCATCGCCCCGCCCACGCCCTGCAGGGCACGCGCCGCGATCAGCATGCCCTGGCTCGTGGCCACCCCGCACAGCACGGACGCCACCGTGAACACGGCCAGCCCCGCCGCGAACATCCGCTTGCGGCCGACCAGGTCGCCGAGCCGGCCCACCAGCAGCAGCAGCCCGCCGAACGGGATCAGATAGGCGTTGACCACCCAGGCGAGGCCCGGCCCCGAGAAGCCGAGGTCGCTCTGGATGGCCGGCATGGCGACCGTGACGATGTTGCCGTCCAGGATCGTCATGAGCGTTCCCGCGCACAGGACGACGAGGGCCGTCCAGCGGGAGTACGTTCGGTGAAGTGTTCGCGTCGGGGTCTCGACAACGGCCGTCATGGCGGCGGGCCTCCGCATTCTCCGTGGGTTCCGACAAGTGGCTAAGGTGCACGACTTGTAACGGGGAACATCGTCAGTGACCATGGAGGACGGCGTAAGGAGGCAGTTCGATGTCCCAGAGGAACACCGGTGTTACCGTCCAGGTCGTGAACGCGCACGCGTGTCCGGTGCGGGAGGTTCTTGACAGGGTCTCCGGCAAATGGAGCGTCCAGATCCTCGTCGCGGCCGCCCATGGGCCCATCCGCTTCACCGAGTTGGAGCGCAGCATCGAGGGCATCAGCCGCCGCATGCTGACCCTGACCCTGCGCAACCTGGAGCGCGACGGCCTCGTCACCCGCACCGTGCACCCGACGGTGCCGCCCAGGGTCGAATACGAACTCACCCCGGTCGCCCGCGAGTTGCACGAGACACTGCAGCGCCTGACCGACTGGGCCGAGCGCAACAGGGTCTACATCGCCGAGGCACGGGCGGAGTACGACGCCGAGCGCGAACCGGAGCCGGCTTGAGCTACAACAGGCCCGGGTCGGTGGCCAGCCCCTTGAGGACCTCGCTCGCGTTCGCGACCAGGCGCCGCTCCTTGAGGTTCATCAGCCCGCCGACCGCGGTGATCTCGGCCGCCACGGTGCCGTCCTGCTTGCGGATGGTCTGCCGTATGCGGAAGGTCTTGCCCTCGCCCCACTCGAAGGCGCAGGTCACCTCCACCTCATCGCCCGCCAGCAGCTCGCGCAGGTAGCGGATGGTGGTCTCCAGCGCCACCGGACCCACCCCGCTGCCGATGAGTTCGGCCTGGGTGATCCCGGCGGCCTTGAGCAGTGACCAGCGGGCGTGCTCCGCGTAGTTGAGGTACACGCTCTGGTTGAGGTGGCCCTGTACGTCCGTCTCGTACCCGCGGACGGTCACCGGCACGGAAAACGGCTCGCTCACGTCAATCCCCTCTCATTGCACGGCAGTTGCTGGACCCGATCCTGACATGTGCCCCCTACACCCGGCGTGGCGAGGCCAGCACATACCGGGCCCTGGTCCGTGGTTCCGTGTACTCGCCGACCTGCCAGCCGGCCCCCTCCAGGGTGATCGCGCAGGCCCGCAGCGCCTCGCCGTCCGGCGCGTGCACCGCCACGGCCTCGGGCTGCGGGGTCGCGCGCACCCGGTAGCCGGGGGAGCCCCCCGCTTCCGGCGGGTGCCCGGCCGCCTCCAGCGCCAGCGCGGCCGCCTGCACCAGATGTGCGCGCTCCCAGCCGCAGGGCCGGTCCGTGGCCCCGTCGGTGTTGGTCATCCGGCGCAGCTCCAGCAACCCCTGCCAGGCGCTGTGCACCTCACGCGCCCGGGCCGGACCGGTGTCCGCGGCCTCCTGCGTGCCACCGACATGCGCGGCGAACACACCGGTGGCGGGGTCGGCGGCCTGCTCGGGCTCCTCCGGAACCGTCTCCCGTACGCGGTGCCCGGTCGGGGTCAGGAAATGATCGTGCGGCGGCCGCGGATGCCGGAAGGCCAGGCCGCGCTTCACCAGCGCCTCCAGCTGAGCCTCGGTACCTTTCAGCCGCCCGGTGACGGGATCGGCGGTGTCGATGACACGCCGCTGTGCGGCGGTGGGTGGTCGGGCCATGACGGGCACCTCCCCGGAAAGCGGCCTGGTCGAAGGGCTGGGACGCTCCCGCGATCAGCCCATTCGAAGACTACGACCCGGGTCTGACATTCCACCCCGCGATCACCGGCCGCCCATGCTCCGTCCCCAGTCGGCACACCGTCCCCGTCGCCAGCTGGAACAGTGCTCCGGCCGACGGCGGCAGCCCGAGCCGGCGGGCGGTGAGGACCCGTAGGAAATGGCCGTGCGCCACCAGCACCACGCACCCCTCGGTGTTCGCGTGCGCCGCGTCCACCTTCGCCAGCACGCGGTCGGCCCGTTCGCCGACCTGCTCCGGGCTCTCCCCGGGGTGGTCGGGCGGGCCGGGTGCCACGCCGTCCGTGAACAGGAACCAGTCCGGGCGCTCCCGCTGGATCTCGACGGTGGTGACGCCCTCGTAGCCGCCGTAGTCCCACTCGCGCAGATCGGCGTCGACCCGCAGGTCGTGCAGCCCGATGAGCTCTGCGGTCTCCCGGGCCCGCTGCAGGGGGCTGACGAAGGCGGCGCCGACGCGGTGCGAGCGGATCAGCGGCACCAGCCGGCGCGCCTCCTCCCGGCCGCGCTCGGTCAGCGGTACGTCCGTCCAGCCGGTGTGCCGCCCGGACCGTGACCACTCGGTCTCACCATGCCGGACCAGAAAGAGATCACCCATGTGCGCGCCCTTCCCGCTCGACTCCCAGCACCGTGCCACACCGCTCCGAGGGCTCGCAGGGCGGACTGGGCCGGACGGCCGTTCCCCGGAGCCCTCAGCTCCCTGGAACCTCTCAGAGCCCCGGCAGACCCTGCACCGACTGCGCGAGCTGCCCCACCGCGACGACGAGCGGCGTCACCGGCTGCACGAACTCGTTGAGGCGGTCGAGGGCCCGCCGCAGGACCGTCGGCTGCGGTTCGGCCTCGTCCAGTTCCTCGCGCAGGCGGCGCAGCTCCCTGCTGGTCGCGTCGGGATCGGCGAGCGCCGCCCGGTGCTCCTCCAGCAGCCGCTCGACGTACGCGAGCAGTTCGGCCGTACGCTCGGCGTCCTGCGGCTGGAAGGAGACCGAGCCGGAGAACGCCTGGGCGCCGTGCCCCACGGCCTGGTTGCCGACGTAGTGGGTGCCGCCGCTGATCATGAGGCCGTTGTTGACCGGAGGGTCCTGTCGCCGGTCGTCGCTGCCCGTCATGAGGACCTCCTACTTTCCGGAACCGGCTACGGGGGCGGCCGCGCCGGGCTGCTGCGGGACGTTCTGGGTGGCGGTCGCGCCCTTGCCGATCGCCTGGTTGCCGATGATGCTCATGCCGCCCTGCTGGATGAGGCCCTGGTTGAGGATGGTCTGCTGCTGGGCGCGGAAGTCGGTGATGTCGTACCCGCGTGTGTCGAGGAACTCGCGGATCGCGGCGAGGGTGTGGCGCTGCACCAGCGACGTGATCCGTGCGGCGTCCACGACCTGGAAGTAGTTCTGGTAGTTCGGGCTCACGGCCAGCTCCCGGACGCTCAGCCGGGCGCCGAAGTCGTAGACCGGGTCCTGCTCCAGGGCCTTCAGCTCGTCCACCATGCGTCTGGTGTGCCGTTCCTCGAAGCGGGCCTGCCGCAGCGCCCGGAACGGAGCGGCGAAGAAGGCACCGCCGGTGTGGGGCACGGCGTCCAGCAGCAGCCCCCGCCGTGCGGCCTGGGAGAGGGGTCCGCGCAGCCGGTCCACGACGTGGTAGTCGGCTCTCACCGGGCCGAGCACGTGGTTGCTGCAATGCAGGTGCAGTGTTCTGCCCTCGGTCGAGAAGTGCAGGAACACGGTCGGCATCACGTCCCCGCCCCACAGCGGCACATGGACCGCCAGACAGTGCCGGACCGCACCGGTCGGTCGCTCCATGATCCGCTCGACCTGGTCGGCCGACAGCCGGGCGGCCGGGGCGAGACTCGTGGCCCTGATGAACCGCTCGTCGTCCCCGACGGCCGTGCCGCTCGCGAAGACCCGGTCCTGCACGACGAGGGACCCGAGGGCCGCCTCACCGTCCGCTGCCGCGTCCGTCACGCCGCGCGTGGCGGTCGCCGACAGCCGCGCGCGTACGTGGTCGACGAGTTCGGTGACGGTGAACGGCTGAGGCCCGCCGGGACGCGAAACCCCTCCGACGCGATCGTCGGCGGGCAGCAGCGGCACGGCGAGCGACCACTGCGAGGCGGCCGGCGCATAGCCGAGGAAGGGCGTGTAACCGCTGTAGACCGTGACGTTCCCGTCCTGAGCCTCCCGGATGGCCGCCAGCCGCTCGGCCATCCACTTCCGCGGCGGCACGGTCGGGCGGGGCTGCCGGGAGAACGCCTCACGCGTCATGGTCGTGCGCAGCAGCCGGTCGACGGCGAGATCATGGCGTACGACCGTCACGTACGCGAGCGCAACCGCTGTGACGGACACCAGGGCGGCCGGCACCCCCGCCAGATAGGAGCCCAGGAGCCAGCTCACGAACGCGGGGGTGGGCAGCGACGAGACGGCGACGCCGAGACCGAAGGCGAAGAGCACCGCGATGCCCGCCGCGACAGCCGTGCCCACCAACACCCTGCCCTCGGGCTGGTGTCGGCCGCGCGTGGCCAGGCTCGGCCGCCCGCCCGCCTGCCGGGTGGTCGACAGGAACAACGTGACGAACAGCAGCCACAGGGGTGCGAAGACGGCCACGAGGGCGAACGCGCCCGTCAGGCGCTGATCCCTGCGGTGCCGCATCTCCTGTGCCGTCAGACAGTGCCGTACGACCGTCACGAGGTCGACGTCGGGAGAGGCGGCCACCGCGCCTGCCTCGTCGGCCAGGACGTCCTCCACCACGCGGTCGGCGAATCCTTCGTCCACGTAGGCCGCGGCGCACAGATACCGGGTGACGTCACCCGGAGCGCTCCCGACCGGCATGTGGACCGGCGCGGTCGTCATGCCGCGTCCTCCCTCTCTCCAGCGGCGGAGCGGCGCCGTCATGGCGCCGACGGAGACTGTTCCCGGTGGACCGGCGGTCAGGAGGGCGAGCAGCGCGCCGACCGCGAGGCCGAAGAGGAGAGCGCTGCGCAGCAGGTCCTTCACCAGGGTGTCGGCAGGTGCGAGCACCACGTTGTCGACGAAAGCCTCGTGCAGGCCCCACCACGCCAGGTTGGCCAGCGCCGACGCCAGCACGCCCGCGGCGAGGCAGCGGAGCGGGCCCGCCGCCCCGCGGGCCGACAGCCGCCTGGCGAAGAAGACGAGCCCCGCGAGCAGGACCAGGACGGCGAGGTCGTTCACGACCAGCGAGGACGTGCCGCCGTACCGTTCGGCGGAGACCTCCCAGCGGGGCAGGAACGCGGCCTCCACGAGCCAGCGCAGGATCTTGTTGTCGGACAGCTCTATGTAGAACTTCTCGGCGTAGTAGTCCGAGAGCGGCCGCTGCACCCACGGGCTGCCCGCGAGCACCACGAGCAGGACCAGCAGCGCGAGACGGCGGCGTAAGGACGAGCGTCTGCCTGGCGCACGCCGACGAGGCAAGTACATCTGGGGTTCCCCCATCCCCCGATCCCCCCGGCCCCGGGATCAGGGGCCGCA
The DNA here is from genome assembly GCF_031845645.1 of Streptomyces doebereineriae. Lineage (NCBI taxonomy): Bacteria > Bacillati > Actinomycetota > Actinomycetes > Kitasatosporales > Streptomycetaceae > Streptomyces > Streptomyces doebereineriae. The sequence goes on along the minus strand of NZ_JAVREZ010000007.1, from coordinate 410,836 downwards.
CTCCATGGCATCCCCGCTCTCCCCGACCGTGAACCCCGTCCGCACCACCAGCTACTGCCGGTACCCGCTCAGGAACCGCCCGATCCGCCCGATCGCCGCCTCCAGATCCTGTGCGTGGGGCAGCGTCAGGATGCGGAAGTGGTCCGGGGTCGGCCAGTTGAAGCCGGTTCCCTGGACGACCTGGATCTTCTCCTGGAGCAGCAGGTCCAGGACGAACTTCTCGTCGTCGTGGATCTTGTGGACCCTGGGGTCGAGCCGTGGGAAGGCGTAGAGCGAGCCCTTCGGCTTCACACACGAGACGCCGGGGATCTCGTTGAGCTTCTCCCAGGCCACGGTGCGCTGTTCGTACAGGCGTCCGCCGGGCGCGGTCAGGTCGTGGATGGACTGGCGGCCGCCGAGCGCGGCCTGGATGGCGTACTGCGCGGGCGCGTTGGCGCACAGCCGCATGGAGGCCAGCATGGTCAGGCCCTCGAGGTAGCTCTTGGCGTGCTGTTTGGGTCCGGTGATCACCAGCCAGCCCGAGCGGAAGCCGGCCACCCGGTACGTCTTCGACAGGCCGCAGAAGGTCAGGACGACCAGATCGGGGGCGAGGGCGGCGACGGAGTGGTGCACGGCGTCGTCGTACAGGATCTGGTCGTAGATCTCGTCGGCGAAGACCATCAGGCCGTGCCGGCGGGCGAGGTCGAGGATGCCCTCGATGATCTCCTTCGGGTAGACCGAGCCGGTGGGATTGTTCGGGTTGATGATGACCACGGCCTTGGTGCGGTCCGTGATCTTCGACGCCATGTCGTCCAGGTCCGGGTACCAGTCGGCCTGTTCGTCGCAGAGGTAGTGCACCGCCTTGCCGCCCGCGAGGGTCGTGACCGCAGTCCACAGGGGGAAGTCGGGGGCGGGGATGAGGATTTCGTCGCCGTCCTCGACCAGCGCCTGTACGGCCATCGAGATCAGTTCGGAGATGCCGTTGCCGAGGAAGACGTCGTCCACGTCGACCTCCAGGCCCAGGGTCTGGTAGCGCTGGGCGACCGCTCGGCGGGCGGAGAGGACGCCCCGGGAGTCGGTGTAGCCGTGCGCCTGCGGGAGCATCCGGATCATGTCCTGGAGGATCTCCTCCGGCGCCTCGAAGCCGAACAGCGCGGGGTTGCCGGTGTTGAGGCGCAGCACGCTGTGGCCCGCCTCCTCCAGTGCGTCGGCGTGCTCGATCACCGGGCCGCGGATCTCGTAACAGACCTCGCTGAGCTTGCTCGACTGCCGGAACTCCATGCGCTGCTGCCTCTCCGGTTTCGGGTGTTGCTTGGTTTTACCAAGTGTGAGCTTGGAAAGTCCAACAACTTGTCTAGACTGCGTCGCATGTCACCTCGCCGAAGCTACGACCAGTACTGTTCCGCGGCCCGCGCCCTCGATGTGGTGGGCGACCGATGGACGCTGCTGATCGTCCGGGAACTGCTGTCGGGGCCGCGCCGCTACACGGACCTGCACGCCGATCTGCCGGGCGTGAGCACGGACGTACTCGCCTCGCGGCTGAAGGACATGGAGCGCGACGGACTGACCACCCGGCGTCGGCTCCCCCCGCCCGGCGCGGCCTTCGTCTACGAACTCACCGCCCGCGGACGCGAGTTGCTGCCGGTGCTCCAGGCCCTCGGCGCCTGGGGCGGGCCCGAACTCGGCGCCCGACGGCCCACCGACGCCGTACGCGCGCACTGGTTCGCGCTGCCCCTGCTGCGCGCGCTGGAGGGGGAGGGGCTCGTCGAAGTGCGGCTGGAGGAGGGGGACTTCCATGTCTACGTCGGCGCGCAGGACGGTCCCGCGTACGGCGAGGGGCCGGCCCCCCGGGAGCCCGACGCCCGGCTGGTCCTGGACTCGGAGGTCTGGGGGGCCGTCGGCAGGGGGGAGTTGAGCCTGGCGGACGCGGTGCGGGACGGCCGGATCGAGGTGACCGGGGAGGGCGCGATCGCCAAGGTGCTGCGGGAGGCGTGAACGAAGAAGGCCCGCCGGAGCGGGCCTTCTCGACGTACCGTCAGGCGCCGGGCGGGTGCCTGGGGAGGCCGCCCCGACCTGGTCGAGGTGACCGGGACGGCACGATCGCCAGGGCGTTGCGGGAGGCGTGAACGAAGAAGGCCCGCCGGAGCGGGCCTTCTCGACGTACCGTCAGGCGCCCGGCGGCACCCGGGAAGGCCGCCCCGACCCGCGGGTCAGCGTGTATCCGCCGACCCCGGCCAGCGCGGCGAGCGCACCGCCGATCGCGGTCCACACCCACCGGTCGGACCACCAGCCCGAGGACCAGCCGTCCTCGGGCTCGATGGCGGACAGCACGGCGGAGGAGTCCTCCGAACCGCCGTCCTCCGCCTCGGACTTCACCGCGATGCCCGGCACCAGCGGCTCCGCCAGCGAACCGTCCACCGCGGCCGAGCCGCCGATGTCCTTGGAGTCGACCCGGACTTCGGTGCTCACCGGGAGACCCAGGTCGGCCGTGGTGAGACCGACGGCCGTCAGCCGGACGTAGTACGTGCCCGGCAGCGGGTCGCCCGCCCACATCTCCGACCAGGCGCGGACCGTGCGCAGTGTGCAGGCCAGCTCCACCGAGGAGGCCTCCGCGGCGGCGGTGCGTGTCTGCGCGCCGTACTGGCAGGACTGGCGGCGCCGCAGACCGTCGTACACGTCGATCTGCCACGTCTGCGCGGCGTGGGTCCCGGGCAGCTTCACCGTCGCCTCGACGGTGGGCCGCTGGCCGGCGTCGGCGGGGAACGACCAGTACAGGTAGTCACCCGCGGAGCCGCTCGCCGTGGCCGTTTGGCCCTGCTCGATCTCCGTGGCCGTACGGAAGGACGTGCCCGCCTGGGTGGGCGCGTCGCTGTCCGCCGAGGCCGAATCCGTCGGTGTCGGCGAGGAGTCGGCCGCGGCCGGCGCGACGGCCAGCCCGAGCATCAGCAGGGAAGCGCTCAACGCGCGTGTGATCCGCATCAGTTGGTCCTCCAGACCGCGAGCCGCCAGCGCGACAGCCAGCCCCACAGCAGACCGGCGACGAAGCCGGCCAGGATCAGTGCGCCGAGCAGCCACCAGCCGCGCCCGAGGCCGAAGGAGGCCACGTCACTGGCCTTCGACGGTCCGTCCACGACATCGACGGTCAGCTCCAGCGGCAGACCCGGAGTGGTCTTCACCCCGGAGCCCGCCGAGAAGGAGTTGGTGACCTGGAGACAGACGGTCTCGGCCGGGGCGTCCTCGTCGTCGCTCTCCGCCTTCGGGTAGCGCAGGCCCGTCGAGATCACGTCCGTACGGCCGTTGTTCGCCGCCTCGCCGCGCACGATCTCGCGCCCGTGCACGGTGACCGCCCGCAGCAGCACCCCGTACGAGGGGTTCACGGCCCGGTCGGCCCCCACGCTCACCGAGGCCCGCAGCTCCTGGCCCGGGTCGACGTCCACCCGGTACCAGCGCTGCTGGGTGAACTCCTCACGGTCGGTGTACAGACCCGACTTCAGCGTGGGCGCCGTGGCGCAGGACCCGGCGCCCTCGGTGGCCACCGGCGTCACCACCGGGTCGGCCGCGCGATCCACCAACTGGTTGACCTTGTCGGTGAGTTCGTCGGCGTGCTCGACCGAGGTGTAGGTACCGCCGGTCGCCTCCGCGATGCAGCTCAGCTGCTGCCGCATCTTCGTGTTCGGGACCAGGCCGAGGGTGTCGATGGTCAGCCCGATGCCCTTGGCGGCGATCTCGCGGGCCACCTCGCACGGGTCGAGCGGGGCGCAGGTGTCCTCGCCGTCGCTGATCAGCACGATCCGCTTGGAGGAGGCGCCGTCGGTGAAGTCGCCGGCGGCCTTCAGCAGCGCGGGACCGATCGGCGTCCAGCCGGTGGGGGACAGGGTCGCCACCTGCGTCTTGGCCTCGGTGCGGTCCAGCGTGCTGACCGGGTAGAGCTGGGCGGTGTCCTTGCAGCCCGTCTTCTGGTTGTCGCCCGGGTAGTTGGCGCCCAGGGTCCGGATGCCGAGCTGCACCTCCTCGGGCGTCGCGTCCAGCACCTCGTTGAAGGCCTGCTTCGCCGCCGCCATCCGGGTGCCGCCGTCGATGTCAGCCGTCCGCATCGAGCCGCTCACGTCGAGGACGAGATCGACCTGGGGCGTGGCCTGGCCGGTGGGTTCACCGGCGACCGCCGCGACCGGGAAGGCGATCCCCGCCGTCAGGGCGGCGAGCAGGGCGCACACCCCTGCCACCCGCCGTTTTCTTGTGATCATCGCCGGATCCTATTGATCAGGTGCGCCGGGCTCCAAAACGGCCGCTCAGGCAAGGGGGTTGGGCAGCTGGGTCCATCGGTCGCCCGGCGTCCCCGGTGACAGCCGCATCCAGGTCAACGCCTTCGCGGGCAGCGGCTGTTCGAGCAGCGCGGCCAGATCGGGCGTGCGCGGCAGCTGTCGTACGGCCGTCTCCAGCGCTCCTCGCAACGCCGCGGCCGAACCCGCCGTACCCGCGAGGGCTCCGGCCACCAGGGAGCCGAACAGTTTGCGCCGCAGGGTCGTCACGTCGTCCGTGACCAGCCGCCCGGACAGTGCGGGGACCGGGATGCCGTGCCGCGCGAGCCTGGCCGGGCTGATCCGGATGTCGGCCAGGTCCCGGTAGACCAGCCGCACCGGTGCGCCCGACTCGGACAGGACGACGAGGAGGTTCTGGCCGTGCGCCTCCAGGGCGATGCCGAACTCCAGCAGGCGCAGCCCGACCGTGAGGGACAATCGGGCGAACTCGGCAAGCCAGGCGGGGGATTCGGGCAGCTCGGTGGTGGCGAGGGCGGCCACCGGGAGGACCCGCTCCCCGTACACCTGAGGGGACTCGCGCAACACGGCGGCCAGGTCGGGGGAGTTGGCCGTCACCGCCCCCAGTGTGCGGGTGAAGTGCAGGAGGCCGTCCATGCGCTCCCCCACCGTCTCCGCGAACCGTGAGAGGGGCGCCGACATGCTGATCGAGTAGACGGAGATGTCCCGCACCGAGGACGTGAGCCGCGTGCTCAACGCGGTCTTGACGTGCTGTCCGTCGGGCAGGGCGAGGGTGCGCAGGGACATCAATGGATGTGCCTCGACGCCTTCGGTGACCAGCCGCTTCAGCACATGCTCCGACTGCCACGGATGCACCGGCAGCAATACCCGCTCCCCGTCCCGGAGGTGGGCCGGCCACGCGCCCGTCACCAGGCACTCGTCCGCCGGCACCGGCACCAACCCCAGTCGTACCAGCGGCCGGTGCTCGGGCCCGTAGGCCAGCTGCTCGGCCACCGAGAATCCCGGCCGGGAACGGCAGTTGGGGTGATACGGATGCCCGTCGACCACCCGCTGCTCCCACTCCCAGTCGCGCACCGGCCACGCTTGCGGGCCGGCGGGTTGTCCCGCCCTCGACAGTGCCAACGACGCGACACTGTCGGCGAGTTCAGCGGCGAAATCCGCACCGTGCGGAACGCCGAGCGCGGACATCAGGCGCGCCGGATCGTCGTGGGCGACCTCGTCGAGCTGCACGACGGTCGTGTGGGCGGCGGTGGCGAACGGGTCCGGGTGCGGGCCGTGCAGCCTGCGGCCGTCCCAGAGGCGCAGGGCGAGCCCCTCCCGGCCCGCCTCCCGGCCGGTGACCCAGGGCAGCGGCTCGTGCGCGAGCCCACGCCACAGCCGGGACAGCACGGCCGCGCGGGCGCCGGGCAGCTCGGCCGTGTACCGCGCCACGAGGTCGGGGCGCAGGACGGCCAGCTCTTCGGCGAAGTCGGCCTCGGCGGCGGAGGGACGGTGCACGGGCGGGCTCCTCGGGTACGACCGGTGTCACGGTGGGGCGGTGAGGACAGACATACTGATCGTCATCGCCCCAGATGAACCGTAGAGAACGAGTGGATCGCGTGGACCTCCCGCCCCCGCCGGCCGGCACCGACGTCGCGCACCGCGCCGACGCGTACGCCGCCGCACCCCTGCTCAACTGCCTGCTGCGCGAGGTGGCCGAGCCACTCCCGGAACCCGGTGACCGCCCGGTGTACCGGCTCCCCGGCGGGAGACTGCTCAGGGTGCGGGGCGACCGGCGGCCCGCCGAGCCCGAGGTGCACGCCGCGGACGGCTGGCGGCGCGTCGGCCATACCGAACTCGTGAAGCTCGTCGCCGAGGAACTGACCCGGCACACCGGAGTGTCCAACCACGAACTGCCCGCCGAGATGATCGACAGCCGGGACGCGGTGGCCGCCCTGCTCACCGCCCGGGACCGGGTCACAGCGCCCGGCGACCCGTATCTGCGCTCCGAGCAGTGCCTCGTGACCGGCCATCCGTACCACCCCGCGCCCAAGGCCCGCGGCGGCGGCCCCGTCGGCGCCTGGCTGCCGTACGCCCCCGAGGCCCATGCCCGGTTCCCGCTGGTCCTGCTCGGGCTGCGCGAGGACACCGTCGTAGAGGAGGGCGACACCTCGGCCCTCGACACACTGGGCGAGGCACCGCCCGGCTACCGGCTGCTGCCCGCCCACCCCTGGCAGCTCGACCTGGTGTCCTGCACCGAGGCCTTCGAGGACGGCAGGCTCATCCGGCTCGGCACGACCGGCTTCGAGACCTGGCCGACGGCGGCGGTCCGCACGGTGTACGCGCCCGCTCAGGATCTCTTCCTCAAGTTCAGTCTCGACGTCCGCATCACGAACGACATCCGCCGGCTCTGGCGCCACGACCTGCTCAAACTCCGCCGTACGGATGAAGCGGCCGCGCGCGCCTTCGCCGCGAGCCCCGGCTCGGGCGCCTGGTTGAGCGACTGCGGCTACCGCACCGCCGACTTCGCCTTCGAGGAACTCGCCGTCCTGGTCCGCGACGGCCTGCACGACCATGTGCGGCCCGGGGCGACCCCGCTGCTCGCCGCGGCCCTGGTGGAGGGCTTCGAGGGCAGCCCGCTCCACGCCACCGCGGATCCGGCGGCCTGGTGGGAGGCGTATCTGGGCGTGGTCGTCCCGCCCGCCCTCGCGGCCTTCGCCGACCACGGCGTCGTGCTCGAGGCGCATCTGCAGAACACCCTGGTCGCCGTGGACGCCGACGGCACACCCGTGCAGGCGCTGTTCCGGGACGCCGAGGGCGTGAAGCTGCTGGCGGACGTGTCGCGCGCGGCCGGCTGGGAGCGGCTGGTGTACTGCCTGGTCGTGAACCACCTGTGCGAGGTCGCCGCGGCCCTCGCCGAACGCCACCCCGGCTTTTCCCCCTGGCCCGCCGCCCGCCGGGAACTGGCCCGCCACGACCTCCCCGAAGCCGCCGCCCTGCTCACCGCGCCCACCCTCCCCGGCAAGACGAACCTGCTGCTGCGCTGGACGGGCGCGGACGGCGCGGACGCCCGTTACCTGCCGCTGCCGAATCCGCTGGCCGGGTGAGTGCTGACATACCCTGGCCGGTGTGCTGCGCGATGTGACTGCTGTTCGATACGTGACCCCGCTGAGGTCCGGGGGCTCCGTCCCCGGCGTCTTCGAGGCCGATGACCTGGGCACCTACGTCGTGAAGTTCACCGGTTCCGCGCAGGGCCGCAAGGCGCTGGTCGCCGAGGTGATCGTCGGTGAGCTGGCGCGGGCGCTGGGGCTGCGCTTTCCCGAGCTGGTCCTCGTGCACTTCGACCCGGAGATCGCCGACAGCGAGCCGCACCAGGAGGTGCGCGAACTCCACAGCGCCAGCGCGGGCCTCAACCTCGGCATGGACTACCTGCCCGGCGCCCGCGACTTCACCCCCGAGGTGGCCAGGACGTTCCCGGTCGACCCGGTGGAGGCCGGCCGGATCGTCTGGCTCGACGCGCTCACCGTGAACGTCGACCGTACGGTCCACAGCTCGAACCTGATGGTCTGGCCGACGTTGGGCATCGCACCCCCGCGTCTGTGGCTGATCGACCACGGCGCCGCGCTTGTCTTCCACCACCGCTGGGAGGCCACGGACCCGTCGAAGTCCTACGACTTCCGCCACCACGCCCTCGGTCACTACGGCCCGGACGTCCGCGCCGCCGACGCGGAACTGGCGCCCAAGGTCACTCTCGACGTCCTGCGCGAGGTCACGGCGGCCGTCCCCGACGCCTGGCTCACCGGCTTCGCGACCCCGGACGAGGCACGCGAGGCCTATGTGGCGTACCTCCACGCGCGCGTGCGGGCCTCCGAGGCCTGGCTGCCCACCGACTTTCCCACCCGGGAGGAACTCGCCGCCGAGGAGGCTCTCCGCGCGGCGAAGACACAGGAAGGCCGGCCCAAGTGGCTGAAGCGGGTCCCCGACCTGCACGGCAAACCGGCCGCGGAACAGGATTGGTCGGTGCACCTCGGATGACGGAGCTTTCTTCGGACTCCCGGCGGGTCGAGATCGAGTACTGCACCCAGTGCCGCTGGCTGCCGCGCGCGGCCTGGCTGGCACAGGAACTGCTCACGACCTTCGAGACCGAGCTGACGGAACTGGCCCTGAAGCCCGGCAAGGGCGGGATCTTCGTCGTCCGGGTCGACGACGAGGTCGTCTGGGACCGCCGCGAGCAGGGTTTCCCGGAGCCGACGGCGGTCAAGCAGGCCGTACGCGACCGAGTGGCCCCGGGGAAGTCCCTGGGCCACTCGGACAAGGTCTCGCAGGAGGATGTCAGCCCTTGAGCTGCTCGTACGCCGGCAGAGTGAGGAAGTCCGCGTAGTTGTCGTCGAGGGAGACCTGGAGCAGCAGGTCGTGGGCCTGCTGCCAGTGGCCGCCCGCGAAGGCCTCCTCGCCGATCTCCTGGCGGATGGCGGACAGTTCCTCGGCGGCGACCTTGCGGGCCAGCTCCGGGGTGGCGAGTTCACCGTTCTCGAACTCGACACCCGCGTTGATCCACTGCCAGATCTGCGAGCGGGAGATCTCCGCGGTGGCCGCGTCCTCCATGAGGTTGAAGATGGCGACCGCGCCGAGCCCGCGCAGCCAGGCCTCGATGTAACGGATACCGACCTGGACGGCGTTCACGAGGCCGTTGTACGTCGGCTTGGCCTCCAGCGAGTCGATCGCGATGAGGTCGGCCGCCTCGACGTGGACGTCCTCGCGCAGCCGGTCCTTCTGGTTCGGCTTGTCGCCGAGGACCTTGTCGAAGGACTCCAGGGCGATCGGGACCAGGTCGGGGTGGGCGACCCAGGAGCCGTCGAAGCCGTCGCCGGCCTCGCGGTCCTTGTCGGCGCGGACCTTCTCGAAGGCCACCTTGTTGACCTCGGCGTCCCGGCGGGACGGGATGAAGGCCGCCATGCCGCCGATCGCGTGCGCGCCGCGCTTGTGGCAGGTGCGGACGAGGAGTTCGGTGTACGCGCGCATGAACGGGGCCGTCATCGTGACCGCGTTGCGGTCCGGCAGGACGAACTTGGCGCCGCCGTCACGGAAGTTCTTGACGATGGAGAACAGGTAGTCCCAGCGGCCGGCGTTCAACCCCGAGGCGTGGTCGCGGAGTTCGTAGAGGATCTCCTCCATCTCGTAGGCCGCCGTGATCGTCTCGATGAGGACGGTGGCGCGGATGGTGCCCTGGGGGATGCCGGTGTACTCCTGCGCGAAGACGAACACGTCGTTCCAGAGGCGGGCCTCCAGGTGCGACTCCGTCTTCGGGAGGTAGAAGTACGGGCCCTTGCCGAGGTCCAGCAGACGCTGGGCGTTGTGGAAGAAGTACAGGCCGAAGTCGACAAGTGGGCCAGGGACCTGGGCGCCGTTCGCGTCGACCAGGTGGCGTTCGTTCAGGTGCCAGCCGCGCGGGCGCATGACGACCGTGGCGAGTTCCTCGTCGGCCTTGAGCGCGTACGACTTGCCGGACTTCTCATCCGTGAAGTCGATGTTCCGGGTGTACGCGTCGGCCAGGTTGACCTGCCCGAGGACAACGTTCTCCCAGGTCGGTGCCGAGGCGTCCTCGAAGTCCGCGAGCCACACCCTGGCGCCGGAGTTCAGGGCGTTGATGGTCATCTTGCGGTCGGTGGGGCCGGTGATCTCGACCCGGCGGTCGTCCAGGGCCGCGGGGGAGGGGGCCACCTTCCAGGAGTCGTCCGCGCGGATCGCGGCGGTCTCCGGGAGGAAGTCGAGCGTGGAGGTGCGGGCGATCTCGGCGCGGCGCTCGGCGCGGCGGGCGAGGAGTTCGTCACGCCGTGGCGTGAACCGGCGGTGCAGCTCGGCCACGAAGGCGAGGGCCGCCTCGGTGAGGACCTCCTCCTGCCGCGGCAGGGGCTCGGCGTCGACGATGGCCAGCGGGGACGGCGCTGGTGCGGACATGAGCTGTCACTTCCTTCAGCGGTGGCACCGGGTGCCAGTCGAACCGGGTACGCGAGCGGCGCCCCTCACGGGAGGCAGGACGCTTCTGAACAGTGGATACTAGTTTCCTCATCGTGGAAGTTCAATGGTTTGTTGATGTCGAGATTCTCCGAGTCGAGCCAATGTGGCGCTCAGTGCCAGTGTGCTCACTCAAGGTGCGTCAGGTCGGCCGTCGTGTCGATGTCGTAGGGCTCGGCCACGTCCGCGCACTCGACGAGCGTGATGGCGTCCTCGTGCTCCTTCAGATAGGCGCGTGCCCCCCGGTCCCCGGTCGCAGTCGCGCTGATCCCGGCCCAGTGCGCGGCGCCGAGGAGGACGGGATGGCCGCGTACCCCGTCGTAGGCCGCCGAGACGAGCGAGGTCTCGTCCTCGTACGCGGCGAGCACCCGGCGCACCGCCGCCGCCCCGATGCCGGGCTGGTCGACGAGCGAGACCAGCGCGGCCCGCGCTTTCGTTCCGGTGAGCGAGTCCAGCCCGGCCCGCAGTGAGGACCCCATGCCGTCGGCCCACTCCGGGTTCTCCACGAGTACGCAGTCACCGAGCTCCGCCCGTTCCCGTACGACCGCCGCGGCGGCCCCCAGGACCACGTGCACGCGGGTGCAGCCGGCCGCGCGCAGGACGCCGACCGCGTGTTCGACGAGCGGGCGGCCCCGGTGTTCGAGCAGCGCCTTGGGCCGCCCGCCGAGCCGTCGTCCGCCGCCCGCGGCCAGGAGGAGTCCGGCGACCTGCTGTTCGTTCTCCGTCATGCGTCCTGCATACCTGACGCGCCGGCGTGCGCCGGGTTTCCACGGGCTGAATTTCGGTCCGTACGGTGGCGCGCGGCGCCCTGCGTGGCGTTTACTGACCCGCGTCCCCAGGGGTCCGACCAACGCCGACGGGGCTTCACGGTGCTGGGCGCACGAAGGTGTGCGAGGGGGAGAGCTGTGTTGCGGAGCTTGGGACAGAGGCCAGTGACCGGCAGCGACAACGATCCGAGAGTGGCGGAACTACGGACCGCGGTGTCCCGGCTGCGCCGCGAACTCGCCGCGCACCCGGCCGAGTTCCCCGATCGGGGCATCGCCGAGGACGAACTCGCCGCGCTGGCCGCCATGACGAGCCACGGAACGCCCGAAATCCCGCGCCTGCGAAGGTCGTTGCTGCTGATCGCGGGGGCGATCGGATCGGTGAGCGCGCTGTCGCGGGGACTGACCGACGTACGCAACGCGGTGGAGTCGTTCAGGGAGCCGCGGCGCTAGGTCGGTGCGGGGCCGTCACCCCGGGTTCTGGCTGGCCAGTGCCTCCGACAGCTCCGAGGCGACCTGCTGGAGCACCGGGACGATCTTCTCCGTGGCCGCCTCCGTGACCCGCCCTGCCGGTCCGGAGATCGAAATGGCGGCGGCGGTGGGGGAGTTGGGCACCGAGACCGCGAGGCAGCGGACGCCGATCTCCTGCTCGTTGTCGTCGACCGCGTAGCCCTGGCCGCGCACCTCCTTGAGGGCCGCGAGGAAACCGTCCGGCGTGGTGATCGTCTTCTCCGTCGCGGCCGGCATGCCGGTCCTGGAGAGAAGGGCGCGGACCTCGTCGTCGGGGGTGTGGGCGAGCAGGGCCTTGCCGACGCCCGTGGAGTGCGGCAGGACGCGCCGACCGACCTCGGTGAACATCCGCATCGAGTGCTTCGAGGGCACCTGGGCGACGTAGACGATCTCGTCCCCGTCGAGCAGCGCCATGTTGGCCGTCTCGCCGGTCTCCTCGACCAGGCGGGCGAGGTAGGGGCGGGCCCAGGTGCCGAGCAGCCGGGAGGCCGACTCGCCGAGGCGGATCAGGCGCGGGCCGAGGGCGTAGCGCCGGTTGGCCTGCTGGCGGACGTATCCGCAGGAGACGAGGGTCCGCATCAGGCGGTGGATGGTGGGCAACGGCAGCCCGCTGCTCGCGGACAGTTCGCTCAGTCCGACTTCTCCGCCCGCGTCCGCCATCCGCTCCAGCAGATCGAAGGCGCGCTCGAGGGACTGGACCCCGCCGCCGGCGGACTTGGCGGAGTCGGTGGTGCTGGCGCTGGACGTCGGCACGGCGCGTTCCTTTCGGAGCTGCCTTTCGGGTCTGGGCAGGAGGGCAGAAGCCTACCCGGCAGTCGGTTGACTCCCCGCTGGTGCATAGCTACGTTCTGCTTGTTGGAATTCTAATTCCGCTTTGTGGAAACGTCCAGAGTGTCGGCACAGGGTGCACTGTGGGGAAGTGCGCCCTTGACGACGCACGACCGGGAGTGAAGACTCCTTCAACAGAAAGTTGAATTCCGTTACGCGGAAGTTAACGGCGGCAGAGAGGGGTCCGGGTGTCCGACACTGAACTGGTGCTGCGCTCCACGCGCGTCATCACACCCGAGGGGACGCGGGCCGCGTCGGTCGCGGTCGCCGGCGGGAGGATCACGGCCGTGCTGCCGTACGAGGCTTCCGTCTCCGGGAGCGCCCGCATGGAGGACCTCGGCGACGACGTCCTGCTGCCCGGCCTCGTCGACACCCATGTGCACGTCAACGACCCCGGCCGCACCGAGTGGGAGGGCTTCTGGACCGCCACGCGCGCGGCGGCGGCCGGTGGCATCACCACCCTCGTCGACATGCCGCTCAACTCCCTCCCGCCCACGACGACGGTCGACAACCTCCGTACCAAGCAGGCGGTCGCCGCCGACAAGGCCCACATCGACGTCGGCTTCTGGGGCGGCGCCCTGCCGGACAACGTCAAGGACCTGCGTCCGCTGCACGAGTCCGGTGTCTTCGGCTTCAAGGCGTTCCTGTCCCCGTCGGGTGTGGACGAGTTCCCGCATCTCGACCAGGACGGGCTCGCCCGGTCCCTGGCCGAGATCGCCTCCTTCGGCGGCCTGCTGATCGTGCACGCCGAGGACCCGCACCACCTGGAGGCCGCCCCCCAGCAGGCCGGTCCCAGGTACGCGGACTTCCTGGCGTCCCGTCCGCGCGACGCCGAGGATACGGCGATCGCCCAGCTCATCGCCCAGGCGAAGCGGCTGGACGCGCGCGTGCACGTGCTTCACCTGTCGTCGTCCGACGCCCTGCCGCTGATCGCCCGGGCCAAGGCGGAGGGCGTTCGCATCACGGTCGAGACCTGCCCGCACTACCTCACCCTCACCGCCGAGGAAGTCCCGGACGGCGCCAGCGAGTTCAAGTGCTGCCCGCCCATCCGTGAGTCCGCAAACCAGGACCTGCTGTGGCAGGCGCTGGCCGACGGCACGATCGACTGCGTGGTCACCGACCACTCGCCGTCCACGGCAGACCTGAAGACGGACGACTTCGCCACCGCGTGGGGCGGCATCTCGGGCCTTCAACTGAGTCTGGCGGCGGTCTGGACGGAGGCCCGGGGGCGCGGTCACTCGCTGGAGGACGTGGTCCGCTGGATGTCCGCGCGGACGTCCCAACTGGTCGGCCTGGACCGCAAGGGCGCCATCGAGGCCGGCCGCGACGCCGACTTCGCGGTCCTCGCGCCCGACGAGACCTTCACCGTGGACCCGGCGGCCCTCCAGCACCGCAACCGGGTCACGGCATACGCGGGCAAGACCCTGTCCGGCGTGGTGAAGTCGACCTGGCTGCGCGGCGAACGCATCGTGACGGACGGCGAGTTCACCGCTCCCAAGGGTCAACTGCTCACCCGTACGCCCTGATCCACCCGCACCGGCCCACTCCAGAAAGGCACATGTACGTGACGGCGATTCCCAGCTTCACCGGCGACGCGAACCCGTACGGCGGCGGTGACCCGTACGCGGACTACCGCACCGCCGACTTCCCCTTCACCCAGTACGCCAACCTCGCCGCACGGACGCTCGGCGCCGGAGTCATCGCCGCCAACGACGAGTTCTTCGCCCAGCGCGAGAACCTGCTGATGCCCGGGCGGGCCGAGTTCGACCCCGAGCACTTCGGGCACAAGGGCAAGATCATGGACGGCTGGGAGACGCGGCGCCGCCGGGGCGCCTCGGCCGAACACCCCTGGCCGACGGCGGAGGACCACGACTGGGCGCTGGTGCGCCTGGGCGCGCCCGGGGTCATCCGGGGGATCGTGGTCGACACGGCACACTTCCGCGGCAACTACCCGCAGGCGGTGTCGGTCGAAGGCGCATCCGTGGCAGGCTCCCCGTCCCCCGAGGAACTGCTGGGCGACGACGTGAAGTGGACGACGCTCGTTCCGCGGACGCCGGTCGGCGGCCATGCGGCGAACGGCTTCTCCGTGTCGCTGGAACAGCGCTTCACGCACCTGCGGGTCAACCAGCACCCCGACGGCGGCATCGCCCGCCTGCGCGTGTACGGCGAGGTCGTCCCGGACCCCGCGTGGCTGGAGATCCTCGGCACCTTCGACGTGGTCGCCCTGGAGAACGGCGGCCAGGCGGAGGACGCGTCCAACCTCTTCTACTCGCCGGCGTCGAACACCATCCAGCCGGGGCGCTCCCGCAAGATGGACGACGGCTGGGAGACCCGCCGCCGTCGTGACCAGGGGAACGACTGGATCCGCTACCGGCTGGTGGCCCAGTCCCAGATCCGCGCGATCGAGATCGACACGGCGTATCTGAAGGGGAACAGTGCGGGCTGGGCATCGGTGTCCGTCCGCGACGGCGAGGACGGCGACTGGCAGGAGATCCTCCCGTGCACGCGCCTCCAGCCCGACACGAACCACCGCTTCGTGCTGCCGACGCCTGCGGTGGGCACGCACGCGCGCGTGGACATCTTCCCGGACGGGGGGATCTCGCGACTGCGGTTGTTCGGCTCGCTGACGGAGGGCGGCGCGACGACGCTGTCGGCGAGGCACCAGGAGCTCGGCGGCTGAGCGGGGCCCTCCCCCCGGGGGACCCCGGGGGGAGAGGCGGCGGGAGCGAGAAGCAGGCGGCTACCTCACGCCGCGTGCCCCCCGTCCACCGAGAACTCCGCGCCGGTGACGTACGCCGCGTCCGCCAGATACGCCACCATCGACGCCACTTCCTCCGCCGTCCCGAACCGCCCCACCGCGGTCATCGCGGCCTGTCCCGCCGCGAACGGCCCGTCCGCCGGGTTCATGTCGGTGTCCGTGGGCCCGGGATGCACGATGTTCGCCGTGATCCCCCGCGGTCCCAGCTCACGCGCGAGGGCCTTCGTCAGCCCGGTCAACGCCGACTTGCTCGTCGCGTACAGGGTCCCGCCCGGACCCGGCACCCGCTGGGTCATACAGCTGCCGATCGTGATGATGCGCCCCCCGTCCCGCATCCGCGCGGACGCCGCCTGAGAGGCCAGAAACACCCCGCGCACGTTGACGGCCAGCACCCGGTCGACCTCCGCGAGGGACAGTTCGCCCAGCGGACCGAGCACCCCCACGCCCGCGTTGTTCACCAGCACATCCAGCCCACCGAGCGCCTCCGCCGTACGGAGAACCGCCCCCGCCGCGTCCTCCGCGTCCGCGGAGTCCGCCCGCAGGGCGACGGCCCGCCGCCCCAGCGCCTCGACCCGCCGTACGACGTCCGAGGCCGCCTCCTTGCCGTCCACGTACGTCAGGGCCACATCCGCGCCCTCTCGCGCCAGCCGCACCGCGGTTGCCGCACCGATCCCCCGGCTGCCCCCGGTGACGAGCGCGACCTTGCCGTTCAGAGTTCCGTAAGTCGTTGTCATGACACCCATCCCACCGGCGCGGACCCGGAATCGCTGGCGGCGCTCGGACACCGACCTCAGCACCGGTCGGTCAGCGCGCGTCCCGCACCGAAGTCATGGACGTCCAGAACTCGTTCCACAGTTTCGCCCAACGGATCGAAGACCTCCGCAGCCAGTCCTGATCCATGCCGTGCCCCCTCGCGTGAAGGCTCCGGGCCGCAGGTTAACTTCCCGAAAACTCATCGGACTTGACGGGAAAATCTCCTGAGTTGTCATTGACATGCCACTGTCTACGCGCGTCATCATGAGGGCATGAGATTCCCCCCACGGATCACTAGCATCGGCGCCGCGGCCGCGGTCCTGTCCGCTCTCCTCGTCGGCGGCGCCGTCACCGCCACCCCGGCGGCCGCCGCGGTCGGCAGCATCTGTTACAGCGACCTGCCTTCCCAGGCGTACGACACCCTGGACCTCATCGAGCAGGGCGGCCCCTACCCCTACTCGCAGGACGGCGTCGTCTTCCAGAACCGCGAAGGCGTCCTGCCGAGCCAATCGACCGGCTACTACCACGAGTACACGGTCATCACGCCCGGATCCTCCACGCGCGGAGCTCGCCGGATCGTCACCGGTGAGAAGACCCAGGAGGACTACTACACGGCCGACCACTACGACACGTTCGACCTGGTCGACTACGGCTGCTGAGCCCCCACCCGGCAGCCCGGAGAACGGTGCGACCGGCCGAAGGTCCGGCGGCGTTCAGCCGGACCTCCGGCTCTCGGCGGCGGCGAACAGCGCGAACGCCAGCACGATCAGGGCGACGCTCGCGTAGACCTCGTAGCCGTCGAGGAAACCGATGCGCTGGACGAGGCCGACGTGCCAGTCGGTGAACTCGTGCAGCAGACCCGCCCCGCCCTGCACCAGCGCGAGAAAACCGAGCAGTTCCAGCAGTTGCTTCATGGATGGACCCTCGCCCCGCGGACCCCCCACGGACATCGGCCGCGGGGCGAGCCTCCTCCCGCGAAAGCATCGGAACCATGCGGCCGCCCGCGCCGAAAGTCTGAGGTGTCGCGACTTTGGTCGCGGATGCCGTCCACGGACGGGTGCGGCGGGCCCGCGCTGCGTAGATTTGTCGACCGTGAGCGAAGACAAGACGGTTCCCGAGCCTCCGGCCTTCCCCGGCCGACGCTGGTTGCTGCCGTCCGCGGTGATCCACGAGTTCGACCCGTCCGCCGTTCGGCCCGGACGGCGGCCACGGCGTACCGCGCGCGACTGGATCGTCGACTTCTCCTGCTTCCTCCTGGCCGTCCTGATCGGCATGATCGCCGCGGACGCGGTGGGCAACAACCCCCATGTGTCGCACACCGCGGCCACCCTCGACCAGCTGCTCGGCGCGCTCGCCTGCGCCGCCGTGTGGCTGCGCCGCCGCTGGCCGTTCGGCCTCGCCCTGGCCACGATCCCGCTCGGGCTGCTCTCGGACACCGCCGGCGGCGCCTGCATGATCGCCGTCTTCACCCTCGCCGTGCACCGCCCCTTCCGGTACGTCGCCTGGGTGGGCGGCATCAACATCGCCGTGGCCCCACTCACCTTCCGGCTGCGGCCCGACGCGGACCTGCCGTACCTCGTCTCGGTCGTCCTCTCCGTGGTGCTGGTCGCCGCGATCGTCGGCTGGGGCCTGCTGGTGCGGGCGAAACGGCAGCTCATGTTCAGCCTGCGTGACCGCGCCCGGCGCGCCGAGACCGAGGCGCGACTGCGGGCCGAGCAGGCGCAGCGGCTCGCCCGCGAGGCCATCGCGCGCGAGATGCACGACGTCCTCGCGCACCGGCTGACGCTGCTGAGTGTCCATGCGGGTGCCCTGGAGTTCCGGCCGGACGCGCCCCAGGAGGAGGTCGCGCGGGCGGCCGGTGTCATCCGGGAGAGCGCGCACGAGGCGCTCCAGGATCTCAGGGAGATCATCGGGGTGCTGCGGGCGGCGGACCACGACGACACGGGCCGACCCCAGCCGACCCTCGCCGCGCTGGACACACTGGTCGCCGAGTCCCGCGAGGCCGGCATGAAGGTCATCCTCGACAGTCGCGTGGCCGAGCCCGCCGCCGTGCCCGCGTCCGTGGGCCGCACCGCCTACCGCATCGCCCAGGAGAGCCTCACCAACGCCCGCAAGCACGCCCCGGGCACGGAGGTCACGGTCACCGTCACCGGCGGCCCGGGCGAGGGCCTCGTCGTGACCGTGCAGAACCCCGCGCCCGAGGGAGAGGTGCCGCACGTCCCCGGCTCGGGACAGGGCCTGATCGGCCTCACCGAGCGCGCCACGCTCGCCGGCGGCCGGCTGGAGTACGGGGCGGAGCCGGACGGCGCGTTCGGGGTACGGGCGTGGCTGCCGTGGGGGTGACGTTCCTTGCTGTCGTCGGTGGTGCAACTCGCCCGGCCACAAGGGTGATTGCGCCCTGCCTCCGCGTGATTACGTAGGCCCATGACTGCGATCAGAGTGCTCCTCGTCGACGACGACCCCCTCGTGCGGGCCGGCCTGTCCCTGATGATGGGCGGCGCCGAGGACATCGAGATCGTCGGAGAGGCGGCGGACGGCACCGAGGTCGAGGCGGCCGTGGACCGGACCCGCCCGGACGTCGTCCTCATGGACATCAGAATGCCGTCGGTGGACGGCCTCACGGCCACGGAACGGCTGCGCGGCCGCCCCGACGCCCCCCAGGTCGTGGTCCTGACCACCTTCCACGCCGACGAGCAGGTCCTGCGCGCCCTGCGCGCGGGCGCCGCCGGTTTCGTCCTCAAGGACACTCCGCCCGCCGAGATCCTCGCCGCCGTACGACGGGTCGCGGCCGGCGACCCCGTTTTGTCGCCCACCGTCACCCGCCAGCTGATGGAGCACGCGGCCGGCACCGCCGCCGACACCCGACGGGCACGCGCGCGTGAGCGCGTCGCCGCCCTCAACGACCGCGAACGCGAGGTCGCCGTCGCCGTCGGCCAGGGCCTGTCCAACGCCGAGATCGCCGCCGCCCTCTACATGAGCGTCGCCACGGTCAAGACCCACGTCTCCCGGGTGCTGGCCAAGCTCGACCTCAACAACCGGGTGCAGATCGCGTTGTTGGCGTACGACGCGGGACTGCTGGAACAGTCCGCGGAATCCGAGCCGGACGGGCACTAGGCGCGGTCACGGGGCGTTGACAGTGTGAAGGGGGAGTCCATGACCGAAGCAGTGATCGATCTCGGGGAGTACGGCGACGCGTTCCGTGTCGACCCGCACCCCGTGTACGCCGAGTTGCGCGGCCTCGGCCCGGTGCACCGGGTGCGACCGCCCGGCTCCGACGCCGGCTACTCGACCTGGCTCGTCGTCGGGCACGAGGAGGCGCGCGCGGCACTCGCCGATCCGAGGCTGTCCAAGGACGGCCGCAGAATCGGCGCGGTGTTCCACGACGAGGAGCTGATCGGCCGCCATCTGCTGGGCAGCGACCCGCCCGAGCACACCCGGCTGCGCGGACTCGTCTCCCGCGCCTTCACCATGCGCCGGGTCGAGCAACTGCGGCCCAGGATCCAGGAGATCACCGACGACCTCCTCGATGCGATGCTGCCGCACGGCCGCGCCGACCTGGTGCAGTCCCTCGCCTACCCGCTGCCGATCACCGTCATCTGCGAGCTCCTCGGCGTACCCGAGATGGACCGCACGGAGTTCCGGAAGCTGTCCACGGAGGTGGTGGCACCCACCAGCGCGGAGAGTTCGTACGACGCCGTCCTGCGCCTCGGCGAGTACCTGACGGAGCTCATCGAGGACAAGCGGTGCGCCGGACCGAGCGACGACCTGCTCGGCGACCTCATTCGCACCACCGCCGAGGACGGCGACCGGCTCTCTCCGTCGGAACTGCGCGGCATGGCCTTCCTGCTGCTGATCGCGGGCCACGAGACCACGGTCAACCTCATCACCAACGGCGTGCACGCCCTGCTCTCCCATCCGGACCAACTCGCCGCCCTGCGCGCCGACATGAGCCTCATCGACGGCGCGGTCGAGGAGACGCTGCGCTATGAGGGCCCGGTGGAGAACGCCACGTTCCGGTTCGCCGCCGAGCCCCTGGAGATAGCGGGACGGGCCATAGCCAAGGGCGACCCGGTGATGGTCTGCCTGAGCGCGGCCGACCGCGACGACTCCCGTTACCCGGCGCCGGACCGCTTCGACATCCGCCGCGACCCCCGCGGCCACCTCGCTTTCGGCCACGGCATCCACTACTGCCTGGGCGCCCCGCTGGCCCGCCTGGAGGCCCGCACGGCGATCCGGACCCTGCTGGACAGTGCCCCGGCCCTCGCGCTCGCCGGGCCCGCGGGGGAGTGGCTGCCGGGAATGCTGATCAGAGGAGTG
This sequence comes from Streptomyces doebereineriae, assembly GCF_031845645.1. Classification (NCBI taxonomy): domain Bacteria; kingdom Bacillati; phylum Actinomycetota; class Actinomycetes; order Kitasatosporales; family Streptomycetaceae; genus Streptomyces; species Streptomyces doebereineriae. The sequence goes on along the minus strand of NZ_JAVREZ010000007.1, from coordinate 390,656 downwards.
CGGAGCCTGCCGGTGCGGTGGTAGGGCTGGGCGGGGCTGTTGGTGGGTGTGCTGGAGTGAAGGTCGATCGGGCGTGACGGGTTCAGAACGCGGCCGCGCTCGCGCCGCCCGGGATCTCCGCCAGCCGCACGGCCCTGCGCTCGCGCCGGGACACCTCGCAGGCCTCGGCGACCCGTAGCGCCTGCAACGCCTCGCGCCCGTCGCAGGGGTTCGCTCTCTCGCCCCGGACCACCTCGATGAACGCGGCCAGCTCGGCCTCGTAGGCCGGACCGAAGCGCTCCAGGAACCCCGTCCACGGTTTGTCCGCCGCGGGCGGCCCCGTGGGCTCGGTGGACGCGATGGGCGTACGGTCGTCCAGGCCCACCACGACCTGGTCGAGCTCCCCGGCGAGCTCCATGCGCACGTCGTACCCGGCCCCGTTGAGCCGTGTCGCCGTGGCCGTCGCGAGGGTCCCGTCGTCGAGGGTCAGCAGGACCGCCGCGGTGTCGACGTCCCCCGCGGCCCGGAACATCGGCGGACCGGCGTCGGACCCGGCCGCGTACACGTCGACGATCTCGTGCCCGGTCACCCAGCGCAGGATGTCGAAGTCGTGGATCAGGGTGTCCCGGTACAGCCCGCCGGACAGCGGCAGCCACTCGACCGGCGGCGGCGCCTGGTCGGAGGTCAGCGCCCGCACGGTGTGCAGCCGTCCGAGCCGTCCCGAGCGCACCGCCTCGCGCGCGCCCGTGTAGCCCGCGTCGAAGCGGCGCTGGAAGCCCATCTGGAGAACCGTCCCGGCGGTCTCCACCTCGGCGATGGCGTGCAGCGTGCCGGGCAGGTCGAGTGCGATGGGCTTCTCGCAGAACACCGGCAGTCCCGAGCGCGCCGCCCGGCCGATCAGCTCGGCATGGGCCGAGGTCGCCGTAGTGATCACCACGGCGTCCACGCCCCACTTGAAGATCTCGTCGACGCCCGGGGCAGCGGTCTCCCCGAGGCGGTGCGCGAGCTCCTGGGCCCGTGCGCCGTCCGCGTCCGTGAGGATTAAGGAGCCGACCTCCCGATGGCGGCTGAGCGTGTTCGCATGAATGGTGCCGATGCGGCCCGTCCCTATGACCCCGATGCGCATGTGAACAAAGTGTGGTCGGGAACCCCCTGCTGTCAATCTGTATGTCCGGACAATCTGACTACACGACTTCCCGTCAACAACGCACGGAGCTACGCTCGGGCCCGTGCCGAAACCAGGAGTGGACCCGACCGTGACGCTCGAGCTCAGTGTGGACCGCAGCAGCCCCGTGCCGTTGTACTTCCAGCTGTCCCAGCAGTTGGAGGCCGCGATCGAGCACGGGACGCTCACCCCCGGCAGCCTGCTGGGCAACGAGATCGAGCTCGCCGCCCGGCTCGGCCTGTCCCGGCCCACCGTGCGCCAGGCCATCCAGTCGCTCGTCGACAAGGGCCTGCTGGTCCGGCGCCGCGGAGTCGGCACCCAGGTCGTGCACAGCCAGGTCAAGCGCCCCCTGGAGCTCAGCAGCCTCTACGACGACCTGGAGGCGGCCGGTCAGCGCCCCGCGACCAAGGTCCTCGTCAACACCGTCGTCTCCGCCACCGCCGAGATCGCCGCGGCGCTGGGCGTCGCCGAGGGCAGCGACGTGCACCGGGTGGAACGCTTGCGCATGGCCCACGGCGAGCCGATGGCGTACCTCTGCAACTACATTCCCCCGGCCCTCCTGGACCTGGACACCGCCCAGCTGGAGGCCACCGGCCTGTACCGCATGATGCGCGCGGCCGGCATCACCCTGCACAGCGCCCGCCAGTCCATCGGCGCGAGAGCGGCCACGCAGGCGGAGGCGGAACGCCTCGCCGAGGAGGCGGGCGCTCCCCTGCTCACCATGCAACGCGTCACGTTCGACGACACGGGCCGAGCGGTGGAGTACGGCACCCACACATACCGGCCGACGCGCTACTCATTCGAATTCCAGCTACTGGTGCGCCCGTAAGGGGCGCGGGGACGGCGCGACCAGCCACGAACCACCCGCACCCGGCATGACGCGCGCTCCCCGTCGCTCCCCCGTTCGGCACCGACCCGGGGGGTGCGGCAGAATCAACGCCGATGAGCACCTACGGCAACTTCAGCGCCCCCATAGGCTCCCGCCGCGCCCCCGCCCTGCGGACCGTCGGCACGCGGGAACGCCGCTCACACCTGACCGCACCCCGCGTGCCGACGGTGGGCATCGACATCGGCGGCACCAAGGTCATGGCGGGTGTCGTCGACGCCGACGGCAACATCCTGGAGAAGGTCCGCACCGAGACCCCGGACAAGTCCAAGAGCCCCAAGGTCGTCGAGGACACCATCGTCGAACTGGTCCTGGACCTGTCCGACCGCCACGACGTGCACGCGGTCGGCATCGGCGCGGCCGGCTGGGTCGACGCCGACCGCAACCGCGTGCTGTTCGCCCCCCACCTGTCCTGGCGCAACGAGCCGCTGCGCGACCGCATCGCCGGGCGCCTCGCGGTCCCCGTCCTGGTGGACAACGACGCGAACACCGCCGCCTGGGCCGAGTGGCGTTTCGGCGCAGGGCGTGGCGAGGACCACCTCGTCATGATCACGCTCGGCACCGGCATCGGCGGCGCGATCCTGGAGGACGGCCAGGTCAAGCGCGGCAAGTACGGTGTCGCCGGCGAGTTCGGTCACATGCAGGTGGTCCCCGGCGGCCACCGCTGCCCGTGCGGCAACCGCGGCTGCTGGGAGCAGTACAGCTCCGGCAACGCGCTGGTCAGGGAGGCCAGGGAGCTGGCCGCCGCGGACTCCCCGGTGGCGTACGGGATCATCGAGCACGTCAAGGGCAACATCGCCGACATCACCGGTCCGATGATCACCGAGCTGGCCCGTGACGGCGACGCGATGTGCATCGAGCTGCTCCAGGACATCGGCCAGTGGCTCGGCGTCGGCATCGCGAACCTCGCGGCCGCCCTGGACCCGTCCTGCTTCGTCATCGGCGGCGGCGTCAGCGCGGCCGACGACCTGCTGATCGGCCCCGCGCGGGACGCCTTCAAGCGCCAGCTCACCGGCCGCGGCTACCGTCCCGAGGCCCGCATCGCCCGCGCCCAGCTCGGCCCCGAGGCCGGCATGGTCGGCGCCGCCGACCTCGCCCGCCTGGTCGCCCGCCGCTTCCGGCGTGCCAACCGGCGCCGGGTGGAGCGGCACGAGCGCTACGAACGGTACGTGGAGGCCCGCCGCACGTCCCGGGACACCGCATGACGGCATCCTTGCCACACCAGGCCTCGGCGCCCCCCGGCGGGCCGGAGCGGCCCCCCGAGGACCGCCGTCACAAGATCCGCCGCCGGGCGATCACGCTGCTCATCATCGGTCTGCTCATCGGCGTCCCGGCCGGCTATCTGGTGATCTCCGCCAACCAGAGCCGGGACAGCGGCAAGGACAAGGAGGCGAAGTACTCGGCCACGGGCCTCACGCCCGGCTGGCCGTCCAAGGTCCAGCGCCGCCTCTACCAGGTGCCGGTCCCGCACCCCGCGGACCTGGTCGCCTCCTACGAGACCAACAACTGGAAGACCAGCCGCCTCTACGTCAAGTTCCGGACGACCGACGCCGGTCTGGCCGCCTTCCTCACCGGCATGGGTGTCAGCCGCGCCGACCTGAAGAAGGGCGACATCTCCATCAGCGAACGCGACCAGAAGGTCAGCGGCTGGCGGTTCGACGGACCGCGCTCCTGGTGGGGGCTGAGCCACTCCCAGAAGGACCCGGCGCCCACGCAGGACGTCATGGTCAACCTGACCGTGCCGAACGCCCCGAAGGTGTACGTCGTCTCGCGCACGGTTCCCTGATCCCGTCGCCGGAGCCGATTGTCAGACCTCGCCCGTAGAGTCGAAGACGAGTGATCCGACATGCGGGCGGGAGGTGACAGGACGTATGAGCGACAGCGCCGTGGTGGCCGAGCGCACGGGCGAGCAGCAGAGGGCGGCCGTTCCTGTCCGGCTCGCAGCCGTCTTCCTGCCCGCACCACTTCCCCGTGAGGGGCGGATCGCCTTCTGGGATCCCGAAGGCGCGCCCCTGCCGGCCGAGAGCCCCGAGGCCGAGGCCGACGCCGCGTCGCTCGAGCGCACCGAGCTCACTGTCGTACGACCGCACGGAGCGGGAGTCCGACGTCGCACCGCCCCCGCCCTCTCGCTCCCGGTCGGCGCGGCCCTTCCCCTGCTGGTCCGGGCCCGGCGCGATCCCGCCGCCCATCCCGCCACAGCCTGCTGGGGCGCGGCCGCCCTCCACGCGCTGCGGCTCACCGTCCGCGGCCGCCTGCTGCCCGGACTCACCGCCACCGGCCACGACGCCTGGCGGGCCGGACCGCTGGACCCGGACGACATCGCCCACCTCCGCGCCGTCGCGGCCGCCCTGCCCCACGAGGGCCACGCGGTCCCGCTGCCCGGCCCCGGCCCGCTCCGGCTGCCGGAACCGGAAGCACTGATGCGCTCCTTCCTGGACGCGGTCGCCGACACCCTGCCCCGCACCCGCGCCGCGCCGTTCGCCTCCGGCAAGCCCTTCGCGGCCCGCGCACCGCAGCGGCTGCCGCACGCCCACGACTGGGCCGCGGAGGTCGCCGCCGGGATGGACGCGGGCGTGCGGATCTCGCTCCGCCTGGACCTGTCGGCGTACAACCTGTTCAACGCCGACGCCGACGGTGCGCGCAGCGCGGGCGCCGCGATCGTCCAGGTGCACAGCCTCGCCGACCCGACCCTCGTGGCCGACGCGGCGGCCCTGTGGGCGGGGGACGCCGACGCCGTCTTCGGACCACGCGCACGCGTCGACGCGGCCCTCGCGGTGCGGCGCGCCGCCCGGGTGTGGCCGCCCCTGGACCGGCTTGCCGAGCAGGACGTCCCCGATGTACTGGCCCTGTCCGACGGGGAGTTGGGCGACCTGCTCGGCGTGGCGGCGCCCCGGCTCGCGGCTGCCGGAGTCGCGGTGCACTGGCCGCGGGACCTGGCCCAGGACCTCACCGCGGCGGCGGTGGTACGACCCGCGCCGGGCTCGGCGACCGACGGCACCGGCTTCTTCGAGAGCGAGGAACTCCTCCAGTTCCGCTGGCAGTTGGCGCTCGGCGGCGACCCGCTCAGCGAGGCCGAGATGGACGCGCTGGCCGAGGCCCACCGCCCCGTCGTACGCCTCAGGGACCAGTGGGTGCTGGTCGACCCCGCCCTCGTCCGCAAGGCCCGCAAGCGTGAACTGGGCCTGCTCGACCCGGTCGACGCGCTCTCCGTCGCCCTCACCGGCAGCGCCGAGGTCGACGGAGAGACGGTGGAGGCGGTGCCGGCCGGCGCGCTCGCCGCCCTGCGTGACCGCCTGACGACCGGCGTCCACCCCGCCGAACCGCCCGCGGGCCTGCACGCCACCCTCCGCGACTACCAACTCCGCGGCCTGGCCTGGCTGGACCTCATGACCTCCCTGGGCCTCGGCGGCTGCCTCGCCGACGACATGGGACTCGGCAAGACGATCACCGTCATCGCCCTCCACCTGCGCCGGGCGCGCCGCGAGCCGACCCTCGTCGTCTGCCCGGCCTCGCTCCTGGGCAACTGGCAGCGGGAGATCACCCGGTTCGCGCCCGGCGTCCCGGTCCGCCGCTTCCACGGCACGGACCGCAGCCTGGACGACCTGGACGGCGGCTTCGTCCTCACCACGTACGGCACCATGCGGGCGGCGGCGGTGAGGCTGGCCGAGCAGCGCTGGGGCATGGTGGTGGCGGACGAGGCCCAGCACGTGAAGAACCCGTACTCGGCGACCGCGAAGGCCCTGCGCACGATCCCGTCGCCCGCGCGCGTGGCCCTGACCGGCACACCGGTCGAGAACAACCTCTCCGAACTGTGGGCACTGCTCGACTGGACGACCCCCGGACTCCTCGGCCCCCTGAAGTCCTTCCGCGCCCGCCACGCGCGCGCGGTGGAGAACGGCGAGGACGAGGAGGCGGTGACCAGGCTGGCGAGACTGGTGCGGCCCTTCCTCCTGCGCCGCAAGAAGTCCGACCCCGGGATCGTCCCCGAGCTGCCGCCCAAGACGGAGACGGACCATCCGGTCCCCCTCACGCGCGAACAGGCCTCGCTGTACGAGGCGGTGGTGCGCGAGTCGATGCTGGCGATCGAGACGGCGGAGGGCATCGCGCGCAGGGGCCTGGTGCTGAAGTTGCTGGGGGCGCTGAAGCAGATCTGCGACCACCCCGCGCTGTATCTGAAGGAGGAGGTCCCGCCGACGGCCGGCGAGCGGCTGGTCGCCCGCTCGGGCAAACTCGCCCTGCTGGACGAGCTGTTGGACACCCTGCTGGCCGAGGACGGCTCCGCGCTCGTCTTCACGCAGTACGTGGGGATGGCCCGTCTGATCACCGCCCACCTCGCCGCCCGCGCGGTCCCGGTGGACCTGCTGCACGGCGGTACGCCGGTTCCGGAGCGCGAGCGCATGGTGGACCGTTTCCAGAGCGGCGCGATTCCGGTCCTCGTCCTGTCGTTGCGGGCGGCGGGCACCGGCCTCAACCTCACCCGCGCGGGCCATGTCGTCCACTTCGACCGCTGGTGGAACCCGGCCGTCGAGGAACAGGCCACCGATCGCGCCTACCGCATCGGCCAGACCCAGCCCGTCCAGGTCCACCGCCTCATCACCGAGGGCACGGTGGAGGACCGTATCGCCGAGATGCTCGAGTCCAAGCGCGCTCTCGCCGACGCGATCCTCGGCTCCGGCGAGTCCGCCCTCACGGAACTCACCGACCGCGACCTGTCCGACCTGGTCTCTCTCCGGAGGCCGTCATGACCCCCGGCCCCGCCGACGAGGCCCGCCGTGCCCTGCGAGCGGCACGGGAGCGGGCGGGCCGGGAGGGGACGGAGGACGCGGGCGGGCAGACGGTCACCGGGGCGCACGGCGGGGAAGCGCAGGAGGCGGGCGGCTCTGCGGTGCAGGGGACGGAGGGCCCCGCTGCCGAGGGGGTCGGTGGCTTCGCGGTGCGGGGCGCGGGGGGCCATGAGGGCGACGGGGTCGGAGGTCCCGCGGCGAAGGACGCCGATGGTCTCGTGGCCGAAGGGGTGAACCGCTCGGAGGCCGGGAGTGCGGCTCACCGGGCGCACGCGGATGCCGATGAGCCAGGGACACCCGGCGATCAGGACCCGGAGGGCGCGGCGCCCGAGAACGCCGTGCCCGACCCGGCCCCGCCCGAGTCCCGCCCAGCCGACGCGGCCCGCGCGGCCCTACGGGGAGCCGTCGCGGCCCGGAGTGCCCCGAGTGCGGATACGGACGTCGACTCGGGTCGGCTTGAAGCGGGTGTTCCCTCCGTGGCTTCCGCCGACTCCCCGGGTGCGGAAACGCAAGTCGCCGAGCCGGCTCCGCCTGCCCCGGCTGTCCACGACGCCGCGCCCGCGCGTCCCGAGGCGCGCCCTGCGGATGCCGCCCGTGAAGCGCTGCGTGAGGCACGCAAGAGGCGGGCGGCCGCCGATGCCGCCGAGGCCGCACTCGCGGGTCGGCCGCGTCGTACCACCCCGGCCGCATCCCGCGACGCAAGCCCCGCACCGCGTCCAGCCGCCGGCGCCCGGGCGCGTGATGTACGGGAGTTGCTGGCCGACGCGTTCCGGATGCCCGACGATGTGGATCTGCCGGGGGAGGACCCAGAGACCAACGACGGTATGCGGCAGGGGAGTTACGTTCCACGGCCACCCGCTGCCGACGACAGCTCTCCGAGCACCGGCAACCGAACCGGCACGGCTCCGTCGGGCCCGCCCGGCGACGCCCCCACGGACACCGGCATTGACCAGAACTGGCTCCTCCCGGCACCCGCACCCGCGCCGACCCCGGCCTCCCCACAACGCCCCCACTCCATGGCCGCCCCCAACCGGGACAACGACCTGCGTCGCACCTTCCCCGCCTTCCCTCCCCGGACTTCCGAGGACGCCCGGTTCGCCGCCACCTGGTGGGGCAACGCCTGGGTCTCCGCGCTGGAGGAGGGCGCGCTGGACGCCAAGCGGCTTGCGCGCGGCCGGAGTTATGCCGAGCAGGGGCATGTGGACGCGATCACCGTGACGCCGGGGCTGGTGCTCGCCTATGTCCAGGGAAGCCGCCCCCGGCCGTACCGCGTGCAGGTGCGGCTGCGGACGCTCGGCGATGCCGACTGGGACCGGTTCCTGGACCTCGCCGCCGACCGGACCGGACACATCGCCGCACTCCTCGACAAGGAGATGCCTCAGGCGCTGGCCGAGTGCGGAGTGCCGTTGCTCCCCGGTCCGGGCGACCTCGAACCGCAGTGCAGCTGCCCCGACCGCGGTCACCCCTGCAAGCACGCCGCCGCCCTCTGCTACCAGACGGCACGCCTGCTCGACGCCGATCCCTTCGTCCTGCTCCTGCTGCGCGGCCGGGGCGAACGGGAACTGCTGGACGCCCTGTCCCGCCTCAGCGCCGCCCGCGCGGCCCGTGCCGCCCAGGAACAGGAACCGGCGCCACTGCCCGGCGTACGGGCCAGTGAAGCCCTCGCGCCCCGCCGACTCCCGCCGCTTCCGGCCCCGTTGCCCGCCCCCGCGCACCCCGAGCAGCCCCCGGCCTACCCCGCGTCCCCGGGCGGCCCCGACCCCTTCGCCCTGGACCAGCTGGCCACCGACGCCGCCGCCCGCGCCCACGCTCTGCTCGGCACCGGCCGCGATCCGGTGGGCGAACTCACCCTGTGGCAGGACGCGGTACGCCTCGCCGCCGCCCGCCCCGGTTCCGGCCTCACCGCCGGCACCCGAGCCCTCTACGCCTCCCTCGCCGCAGCCACCGACCGCACCCCGGCCGATCTGGCCCGCGCGGTCGCCGCCTGGAGACAGGGCGGGATCGAAGGACTCGCCGTCCTCGAAGAACCCTGGGACCCACCGGCCGGCCGCTTCGACCGCGCCCGCCCCCTCCTCCTCGCCGCCGACCTCCCCGCTTTCCGCCCCTGGCACAACCACCTCACCCATCCGCGCGGCCACATCCAACTCCGCCTCGGCCGCGACGGCCTGTGGTACGCCTACGAGTCCGAACCGGGCCACGACGACTGGTGGCCCCGCGGCACCCCCGACCTCGACCCGGTCGGCGCCCTCACAGGCCTGGGCACACCGACCGACCTCTGACCCGACCGACGCCCACGCCCCGGGCCCCCGGACGACTCGTCCCCATGTCTGGACCCTCCCACTCGACCACCCCCGGAGCCGACCGCTGTGTGGGTCAGGGGCACCGTCTCACCCGACTACAGCGGAATTGGCCCTCCATCGTTCCTGCCCGTGGGTCCGCGCCCGGTCCGCCCCATCCGGCCGCATCCGGAACGGCGCTCGTCCGTTCCGGTCGCAGGGGACGGGACTTTCTCGGGCGAGTTCGATGCCGCGGGTGAGGGCATTGCGGGCCCAAGACGTCGGTCAGGGACACCGTCCCACCGGGCCACACCCAGGTCGGCCCCCGTCTCGCCTGTCCCGCTCCCTCTCCGACCGCGCGCCTGATCGAGACCCGGCTCGACCGATGCCCCGCACGTGCCCGGCCCGGCCGCCCGCGTCCTGACACCTGCGGCCCGACTTCCGCAGACGGATCCACAGGATCGAGGGATCGACGGTGCCCACAGACCGCGGACCGCCCCCGTCCGGGCGCCGCCCTCCTCGACACCCACGGGCCAGGAGCCGTCTCGACGCCGCTGCAGTCCGGCACCCGGTGAAGGCCGTGTGAGAGTGCGGCGGTGATGTTCGGGAGCCAGGTGTGGGGAGCAAGGGCCCAGGGTCCGGAACGTAAGAAAAGACGGTTAGCGTGGGGGCCGTGAGTGAGACGAAGACCCCCGCCCTCCAGTACCGCTTCGACGGCCCGGAAGACGCCCCGGTACTCATCCTGGGGCCGTCGCTCGGGACCACGTGGCACATGTGGGACCGCCAGGTCCCCGACCTGGTCAAGCAGTGGCGCATCTTCCGGTTCGACCTGCCGGGGCACGGCGGCGCGCCCGCCTACCCGGCGGGCTCGGTCCGCGATCTCACCGACCGGCTGCTCGCCACGCTCGACCAGTTCGGCGTGCAGCGCTTCGGCTACGCGGGCTGCTCGCTGGGCGGCGCGGTCGGCATGGAGCTGGCGCTGCGCCACCCGGAGCGGCTCGCCTCGCTCGCGCTGATCGCCGCCTCGCCCCGCTTCGGCACGGCCGACGAGTTCCGCCAGCGCGGAGTGATCGTACGGACGAACGGGCTCGATCCCATCGCCCGCACCTCGCCCGACCGCTGGTTCACCTCCGGGTTCGCCGCCGCCCAGCCCGCGATCACGGAGTGGGCCGTGCAGATGGTGCGCACCACCGACCCGGGCTGCTACATCGCCGCCTGCGAGGCGCTCGCCGCGTTCGACATGCGGGCCGACCTCGCGAGGGTCGGGGTGCCGACCCTCGTCCTCGTCGGCTCCGACGACCAGGTCACCGGCCCCGCCGAGGCCCGCACCCTGGTCGCGGGCATTCCGGACGCCCGGCTCGCCGTCGTGCCCGGCGCCTCCCACCTGGTGCCGGTCGAGCAGCCCGCGGCCGTCACCGACCTGCTGGTCAGACACTTCTCCACCGCCTGGCAGCCCGCCTTCGACTCGGCCACCGGCCAGACCGCGATCCCCGCGACCCCGCTCCAGGCGGTCCTGACGGCCGCGCCGCCGCAGCCGGTGCCGATCGCCGAGATCGCCCCCGCCCCCCAGTCCGGGACTCGTCCCGACCCGTACGACGCGGGCATCAAGGTGCGCCGTGAGGTGCTCGGCGACGCGCACGTGGACCGGGCGCTCGCGCAGGCCGACGAGTTCTCCGGTGACTTCCAGGAGTTCATCACCCGCTACGCCTGGGGCGAGATCTGGGACCGGCCCGGCCTCGACCGCCGCTCGCGCAGCTGCATCACCCTCACCGCTCTGGTCGCGGGCGGACATCTGGACGAGCTCGCCTTCCACACCCGGGCCGCCCTGCGCAACGGCCTCACTCCGTCCGAGATCAAGGAGGTGCTCCTTCAGGCGGCCGTGTACTGCGGTGTCCCTGCGGCCAACAGCGCGTTCAAGGTGGCCCAGCAGGTGATCCGCGAGGAGACCACCCCCACCGAGTGAGCCGGGCGCTTCGCCGAGGGGCAGGATGGACCCATGAAGCTCACGAAGATGTCGCACTCCTGTGTCCGTCTGGAGAAGGACGGACAGACGCTCGTCCTCGACCCCGGGGCCTTCAGCGAGGAGGACGCCGCCCTCGGCGCGGACGCGATCCTCGTCACGCACGAACACCCCGACCACTTCAACGAGGAGCGGCTGCGGACGGCCCTGGACGCCAACCCGGCCGCGGAGATCTGGACGCTGAAATCGGTCGCCGAGAAGATCTCCACCGCTTTCCCGGGCCGCGTGCACACCGTCGGCCACGGTGACACGTTCACCGCCGCGGGTTTCGACGTCCAGGTCCACGGCGAACTGCACGCCGTGATCCACCCGGACATCCCGCGCATCACCAACGTCGGCTACCTCGTCGACGGCGGCCAGATCTTCCACCCCGGCGACGCCCTCACCGTCCCCGACCATGCCGTCGAGACGCTGATGCTTCCCGTCATGGCCCCCTGGAGCAAGATCTCCGAGGTCATCGACTACGTCCGTGAGGTCAGGCCCCAGCGCGCCTACGACATCCACGACGCCCTTCTCACGGACCTCGCGCGCCCGGTCTACGACAACCAGATCGGCGCCCTCGGCGGCGCGGAGCACCTGCGGCTACAGCCGAGGGAGAGCACGGCACTCTGAGTGTCAGTGCCGCCCGGTAGGTTGTCGGGCATGCGCATCGCGACCTGGAACGTCAACTCGATCACCGCCCGTCTCCCGAGGCTGCTGGCCTGGCTGGAGAGCACCGGCACCGATGTGCTGTGCCTCCAGGAGGCCAAGATCGCCGAGGAGCAGTTCCCGTTCGACCAGCTGCGCGAGGCGGGCTACGAGGCGGCGGTGCACGCGACCGGCCGGTGGAACGGCGTGGCGGTGATCTCCCGAGTCGGCCTGGAGGACGTCGTCAAGGGCCTGGCAGGCGACCCGGGCTACGACGGCGCCCCGGAGCCCCGCGCCATCTCCGCGACCTGCGGCCCGGTCCGCGTCTGGTCGGTCTACGTGCCGAACGGCCGCGAGGTCGACCACCCGCACTACGCCTACAAGCTCCAGTGGTTCGAGGCCCTCAGGGCCGCCGTGGCGGGTGACGCCGCGGGCAGCCGCCCCTTCGCGGTCCTGGGCGACTACAACGTGGCGCCGACGGACGACGACGTCCACGACGTGGCCGCCTTCGAGGGTCTCACCCACGTCACCCCGGCCGAGCGCGCGGCCCTCGCCTCCCTGCGCGAGGCCGGCCTGTCGGACGTGGTCCCGCGGCCCCTCAAGTACGACCACCCGTTCACGTACTGGGACTACCGCCAGCTCTGCTTCCCCAAGAACCGCGGCATGCGCATCGACCTGGTGTACGGCAACGAGCCCTTCGCGAAGGCCGTCACCGACGCGTACGTCGACCGTGAGGAGCGCAAGGGCAAGGGCGCGTCCGACCATGCGCCGGTGGTCGTGGACCTGGACGTCTAGGCCCCACGACAGGGACGAAAGGCGCATCGCGCCGCCAAGGAGACATCGGCGGCACGTCAACGCGTCCTGCGCGGAGTGGGCGCGAAGTCGGCCGGAAACGAGGGCCCGCGCGCCTGTGGTGCATGCGGCCGGGTGAGTGACACGCTGGGCGTATGAAGATCCCTTTTCTGGGCGGCCGGAGTGAGAAGCCCGGAACCCGCGACCCCGAGGGCATCGCCGAACTCCTCTCCGAGTGTGAGCTGCTGCGCTCCCACGCGTCCCGTTCGGGTGTCCGACTGGACGACACGGCGGCCTCGTTGGAGGCGCTCGATCAGCTGGTGCCGGGCTGGCGCGACGACGAGGAGATCCTGCTCTGGCTGGGCAACGACGCCGGGCTCTACCTGGGCACGGTCATCGTGCGGACCGTGCCCGGAGCGGCCTGGGATCTGCGCTCGGACGGCCAGCCCGTGATCCGGCTGGAATCCGGCCGGGAGTTCGACGTGGTGGCCTCCGGACACGAGTGGGCCGCGAGCGGGGTGCCTGAGCTGTCCCAGCTCTACGCGGAGGTCGCCGAGGAGTGAAACCATGGCCGTAAGCGCGGCGTAAATACGGCTTATGACCGAAAAGTGCGTGTCGTTCCTTAAGTGCGATCTTGCCTCGATAAGTTGCGGCAACCACGACACAGCTGAGAGTGGGTAGGGCTGGGTATGGCCGTTGTCGATCCGTTGATCGAACTGCGTGACGTCAACAAGTACTACGGGGAGCTGCATGTCCTGCAGGACATCAACCTCACCGTCGGCAAGGGGGAGGTGGTCGTGGTCATCGGCCCTTCGGGGTCGGGCAAGTCCACGCTCTGCAGGACGATCAACCGCCTGGAGACCATCAAGTCCGGTTCCATCACGCTCGACGGGCAGCCGCTGCCCGAGGAGGGCAAGGCCCTCGCGAAGCTTCGTGCCGAGGTCGGCATGGTCTTCCAGTCCTTCAACCTGTTCGCCCACAAGACGGTCCTGCAGAACGTCTCCCTGGCCCAGGTCAAGGTCCGGGGGCGCAAGAAGGAGCAGGCCGACCGTCGCTCCCGTGAACTCCTCGACCGGGTGGGCCTCGCCGACCAGGCCGACAAGTACCCGGCCCAACTCTCCGGCGGCCAGCAACAGCGCGTGGCCATCGCCCGTGCCCTCGCCATGGAGCCCAAGGCTCTGCTCTTCGACGAGCCCACCTCGGCCCTCGACCCGGAGATGATCAACGAGGTGCTGGAAGTCATGCGTCAACTGGCCCAGGAGGGCATGACCATGGTCGTCGTCACCCACGAGATGGGCTTCGCACGCTCGGCCGCCAACCGCGTGGTGTTCATGGCCGACGGCCGTATCGTCGAGGACCGAGCACCCGACGACTTCTTCACCAACCCCGACAGCGAGCGCGCCAGGGACTTCCTCTCCAAGATCCTCAAACACTGAGAGGGGGCGCGGCCATGTCCTTGAACCTCGACTACGATGGTCCGCTCCTCCCCACGGAGATGGCGACCGAGCCTCCCGGGTCGCCGCTGCCGGGTTGGGGGTACCCCCACGGCCCTTGAGAACCGTAGGGGGCGGCAGTCACAGAGCCATACCCGCCCGGCGCCGGCCGGAGATCACTGCTCGCGCAGCGGAATCGACACGTACGACGGGTCGTTCGACGGCGAGGAGAAGGTCAGCTGGGCGCCGGACGGGTTGTGCTCGATGTAGAGCGGGTCGACCGTGTCGACCACCAGGGCCAGCCGGTGCCCTGCCGGGACGTCGTAGGCCGTGGAGAACAGCTCCAGGTCGACGCCGATCGGCTTCCCGGGCGTCTGCCCGTGGAAGGTGTAGGGCGCGTTGGAGACCAGCTTGCCGAGGCCGAGCGGCCCCACGTCGTAGAGGTAGGCGACGAGGGTGCCGCTCTCCTTGGTGGGCGTCACCGTGGTGTGCAACTTCGCCGTGCCGCGCACCTGTTGGGCGGTCGTGTACTTCTCCGACTGCCATACGGCGGCCCAGCGGCGGGGGAGCAGGGGGATCGAGGCGACCGGGGGAGCCTGGGCGATCTGGTCGAGGATGCTGGACAGGAAGACGATCCCGCCGTCGGCGCCCGAGTCGACGTTGGTGTGGATCGTGGTGGTGCCCGTAAGGGCGATCTTCTTTCGGGTCGCGCCGACCGACTTCCAGTCCGGATAGCCCTCGTAGCCGCCTGTGGAACGGGACTTGAGCCGGACCGGCTCCTCGCGGTTGATCCCGTTGTCCACGCCCTTGAGGTAGTGGTCGAACCAGCGCTCGGTGTCGGTCCACACGTCGTTGGGCAGACCGAACAGCCCGGTCAGCTCGGCGGTGGCGTGGTCGCCGGGACGGAACTCCAGTCTCTTCGGGCCGGTCAGCTTCTCGTAGAAGTCCGCGTACTGGTTGGGCGGGAAGACCGTGTCGCCCCACGCGTTGGCCATCATGACCGCCGCGCCGTTCTGGTTCAGCTGGTCCACATATGTGGCGGCCGAACGTTTCTTCCCCCAATCGATCATCTCCTGTTCCTTCGACAGGTTCGACGCGTAGAAGTTGTCGAAGATCTGCCGGATCTCGGCGCTCTGGCGGCCGGTGACGAGGCTCGCGCCGTCCAGCAGGGCCCCGGCCTGGACGTGCTGGGTGCGGCCGGAGTAGATCGAGTCGATCAGGTCGGCCCAGCCGCTGAGAGACGCGACCGCCTTGACGCGCTTGTCCTTTGCGGCGGTGAGCAGGCTGATGCCGGCGCCGTAGGAGACGCCCGCCATGCCGATGTGCCGTTCGTCCGCAGGGGTGTTGGCGAGCGCCCAGTCGATGACCTTGGACGCGTCGGCGATGTCGGGCGGGCCCGCCACCTCGATCTCCCCACCCGACTGCCAGAAACCGCGGACGTTGTAACTGACCACGATGTAGCCGGAGTTCGCGAGCTTCTGGGCCTGGGCGAGGTACTCGACCTGCGGCAGGCCCCAACTCGTGGGCAGGACGAGCAACGGGTAGCGCCGGGTGCCGTCGGCTCCGGCGGGCGTGATGACGTTCGCCTTGAGGACCGTGCCGCCGTCGCCGGCGATGTCGACGAAGCGGATGGCGTCCGCCGCCTGGGCGTTGGGGGCGAGTCCGAGGGCGCTACCGGCGATCAGAGTCGCGGAGACGGCGCCCACGGTGGTCGTACGCAGGGCCTTGCGAGGGTGTCCCACGGGTCACTTCCTACTCGTGTCACTGCAAAGTGACCAGACGGTAACCTCGTCGCTTTACCGGAGGTAACCCGTCGGTAAGTTACGTGGGAGTAACGATTGTTGTGGTGTGAATCAATTCAGGAGGCGCGGTGGGAGTTGCGTGGAGCAGCGGACGCCGGAAGAGGCGTCTTGGCCTCCCGAGTCACATCCGCGACCAGCTCCACGACATCCGGCCCGTAGGCCCCGGAGTTGACCACCTTCAGCAGCAGCACGAAGGTGCTGTCGCCGTACTTGCGGGTCAACCGCTCCTGATTGCGGGCCAGATAGCGGGTCGCCGCCTGGTTGGTGATCGCAGTCTGGCCGCAGAAGAGGAAGACCGGCCGGGCGCCGTTGCTCTGGTCGACGGTGAGCCGGCCGAGGAGCGCGTACTCGGTCGTGCCGACCTCCACCCGGTAGCGCTCGGTGCCGACCTGGAAGGCGCCGCGGTCCGGGCTCGGCTCGGCGTCCACGTTCACGCGGACTCCGGGCAGCAGGGACGAAAGATGCGCGGCCATACGGCGGTTCGAGGCCGGTCCGCCCACACAGAACTCGGTACGCTCGCCGAAGCCCTGCCGTGCCGCGTCGTGCGGGAGGACCTGGGCGTGTGCGTTGCAGTCCTTGATGAGCGCGGCGAGCTCCAGGAGGGCGAACACGTCGTAGCGCATCACCGCGAGGTCCGGGCCGCTCGCGCCGCGGTTCACGACCAGGAGCGACTCGGAGTTGTCCGGCAGCCCGAAGAAGGCCTGCTTGCGGCGGAGCTTCCGCTTCCACAGATACGTCCGGGCGAGCCAGCCGAGCGCGGCACTGATGCCGGCCGCCACCACGCCCAGGACGATATTGCGCACGTCGTCAGTCATGTGCGCGCATGGTAGCGGGCCGACACGGTTGGTACGTACCGGTGTTCGAAGTGTGGCATTCGCATGACACCTGACCCGATGAGGGCTGTCGGGGCCCCGGTGATGTGGTTACGCTGCGCGGACGGTCCTGGCCTGGAGGTACGGATGCGTCGCCCTGTCGCACGGAAACTGTCGGTCCTGGCGGTCTCGGCCGCCGTGGTGTCGGTGGGGGCGGCAGCGCCGCCCCAAGCCACCTCGGCACCCGAGAAAGTCCCCGTCGCCGTCGGCTACGGCGGCGCCGTGTCCAGCGTCGACGCGGACGCGTCCGCCGCGGGCATCGAGGTCCTGAGGCGCGGCGGCAACGCGGTCGACGCGGCCGTCGCCACCGCCGCCGCGCTCGGTGTCACCGAGCCGTACTCCTCCGGCATCGGCGGAGGCGGCTACTTCGTCTACTACGACGCCAAGTCCCGTAAGGTCCACACGATCGACGGGCGCGAGACGGCACCGCTGACCGCCGACTCCGACCTCTTCCTCGAGAACGGCAAGCCGCTCGCCTTCGCCGACGCCGTCAGCAGCGGACTGAGCGTCGGGACGCCGGGCACGCCGGCCACCTGGGCCACGGCGTTGGGCCAGTGGGGCAGCAGATCGCTCGGCAACGTCCTGAAGCCCGCCGAGCGGATCGCCCGTCAGGGCTTCGTCGTCGACGACACCTTCCGCTCGCAGACCGCGTCCAACGAGACGCGGTTCCGCTACTTCCCGGACACGGCGAAGCTGTTCCTTCCGGGCGGGCAACTGCCGGCCGTCGGCTCCACCTTCAAGAACCCCGATCTCGCGCGCACGTACGCGGAGTTGGGCCGCAAGGGCGTCGGCGCGATCTACCACGGCGACCTCGGTGACGACATCGTCGACACCGTGAACAACCCGCCCGTGGACCCGGCTTCAGGGTGGAACGCGCGGCCCGGGGACCTGTCCGAGAAGGACCTCGCGGCCTACCGGGCCAAGCTCCAGAAACCGACCAGCACCTCCTACCGAGGGCTCGGCGTCTACTCCATCGCGCCCTCCTCCTCCGGCGGCACGACGGTCGGTGAGGCCCTCAACATCCTTGAGAACACCGACCTCTCGAAGGCCAGTGAGGTCCAGTACCTGCACCACTACATCGAGGCCAGCCGGATCGCCTTCGCGGACCGGGGACGCTGGGTCGGCGACCCCGCCTTCGAGGACGTACCGACGAAGGAGCTGCTGTCGCAGCGGTTCGCCGACTCGCGGGCCTGTCTGATCAGGGACGACGCGGTGCTCACAAGTCCGCTGGCGCCGGGGGACCCGCGCGATCCCGCGGCCTGCTCGGACGGGGATATGGCGGCTCCGACGACATACGAGGGTGAGAACACCACGCATCTGACGGTGGCCGACAAGTGGGGGAACGTCGTCGCCTACACGCTGACCATCGAGCAGACCGGTGGCAGCGCGATCACCGTGCCCGGGCGTGGGTTCATCCTCAACAACGAGCTGACGGACTTCTCCTTCGCACCCGCCAACCCGGCTGTTCATGACCCGAATCTGCCCGGCCCCGGCAAGCGGCCGCGGTCCTCGATCTCGCCGACGATCGTGCTCGACCGGCACAACAAGCCCGTGGTGGCGCTGGGTTCACCCGGTGGGGCGACCATCATCACCACCGTGCTGCAGGTGCTGACCGAGTTCGTGGATCGCGGCCTGCCGCTGGTGGACGCGATCGCCGCGCCTCGGGCGAGTCAGCGCAATGCCGCGCAGACCGAGCTGGAGCCGGCGCTGTACAGCAGTGGGGTGCGGTCTCAGCTGGAGGCGATCGGGCACTCGTTCAAGCTGAATCCGGAGATCGGGGCGGCGACAGGCGTGCAGCGGTTGCCCGGCGGGGAGTGGTTGGCGGCCGCTGAGACTGTCCGCCGGGGTGGGGGCTCCGCGCAAGTGGTGCACCCCGCGCCGTAGTACCTACGCAGTCGCGGTGAACGTCAAGCCGCCTGCCTCCGTGTCCACCGTCACCCGGCCGCCGTCCGCGATCCTGCCGTCCAGGAGGAGACGGGACAGTTGGTTGTCCACCTCCCGCTGGATCGTGCGGCGCAGCGGCCGGGCGCCGTACTCCGGCTGGTAGCCGCGTTCGGCGAGCCAGTCCACCGCGCTGTCGGAGAAGTCGACCGTGACGCCCTGGGCGTGCAGCAGGCGGCGGGTCCGCTCCAGCAACAGCCTGGTGATCTCGCGTAGTTGATCACCCGTCAGCTGCCGGAAGACGACGATCTCGTCGATGCGGTTCAGGAACTCGGGGCGGAAGTGCTCACGCAGGGGGCGCAGGATCCGCTCTCGGCGGGCCTCCTCGTCCGAGTCCGCTCCGCCCGGCCCGAAGCCGATGCCCGCGCCCCTGCGGGTGATCGCCTCCGAGCCCAGGTTGCTCGTCATCACGATGACGGTGTTGGTGAAGTCGACCGTGCGGCCCTGGGAGTCGGTCAGCCGTCCGTCGTCCAGGACCTGGAGGAGGATGTTGAACACGTCCGGGTGGGCCTTCTCCACCTCGTCCAGGAGCAGCAGCGAATAGGGGTGCCTGCGGACCACCTCGGTGAGCTGGCCCGCCTCCTCGTGGCCGACGTATCCGGGCGGGGCGCCCACCAGACGGCTGACCGTGTGCCGCTCCTGGTATTCGCTCATGTCCAGCCGGACCATGCGCTCCTCGCTGCCGAACAGGGACTCGGCGAGGGCGCGGGCCAGTTCGGTCTTGCCGACGCCCGTCGGGCCGAGGAAGAGGAAGCTGCCGATCGGGCGGTCCGGGCTCGCGAGGCCCGCGCGGGAGCGCAGCACGGCGTCCGAGACGACCCGTACGGCCTCGTCCTGGCCGACCACCCGCTCGTGCAGGTGCTGCTCCAGGCCGAGCAGCCGGTCCTTCTCCTCCTCGGTGAGGCTGCTCACCGGGATGCCCGTCAGCCGGGACACCACCTGGGCGATGGCCTCCGCGGTGACCTCCAGGTTCTGGCCCTCGTCGGCCTCGTCGTGCCCATTGGCCTCGCCGATCCGCTGCTTCAACTCCGTGATGCGGTCGCGCAGTTGTGTGGCCTGCTCGTACTGCTCGTCGGCGACCGCCTGGTCCTTGTCCCGGGTCAGCTGCTCGACCTCGCGCTCCAGGGCTCGTACGTCTGTGCCTTTGGTCCGTGCGCGAAGGCGTACCCGTGCCCCCGCCTGGTCGATGAGGTCGATCGCCTTGTCCGGCAGGCGGCGGTCGGGGAGATAGCGGTCGGACAGCTCCACGGCGGCCACCAGTGCCTCGTCGGTGTAGCGGACCTGGTGGTGGGCCTCGTAGCGGTCGCGCAGGCCGCGCAGGATCTCGATCGCGTCCGCCGCGGTGGGTTCCGGCACCAGGATCGGCTGGAAGCGGCGGGCCAGGGCCGCGTCCTTCTCGATCCGGCGGAACTCCTCCAGCGTGGTCGCGCCCACGATGTGCAGCTCGCCGCGGGCCAGGGCGGGCTTGAGGATGTTTCCGGCGTCCAGCGAGCCGCCCTCGCCGCCCCCGCCCGCGCCGACGACCGTGTGCAGCTCGTCGATGAAGACGATCAGCCGGTCGGAGTTGTCGCGGATCTCGCCCACGATGTTCGTCAGGCGCTCCTCGAAGTCGCCCCGGTAGCGGGTGCCGGCCACCACCCCGGTCAGGTCGAGGGCGAAGACCCGACGCCCGGTCAGTACGTCGGGCACGTCCCCGTCGACGATCCGCTGGGCCAGGCCCTCCACGATGGCGGTTTTGCCGACCCCCGCGTCACCGATGAGCACCGGGTTGTTCTTGCCACGCCGGGACAGCACCTCGATGGTCTGCTCGATTTCCTCGTCCCGTCCGATCACCGGGTCGATACGGCCCTGGCGGGCCAGGTCGGTGAGATCGCGGCCGTACTTGTCGAGCGTGGGCGTGCCCGTGCTGCGCGGTGCCTCGCCGCGGGGCTGTCCGGAATCCGGGGCGGTCTCGGGAGGCAGACCGGTGGAGGCGAACCGGGCCGAGTTCAGGATATGCCCGGCGGCCGAATCGGGGTTCGCGGCCAGGGCGCTCAGGACGTGCTCCGGGCCGATGTAACCGGCGCCCCGGGCCCGGGCCAGGTCGTGTGCGTCCAGCAGGGCCCGCTTGGCGGCCGGGGTGAGGGACAGCGAGGTGGGTGGAGGGGCCTCTTCCGGCTGGTGCTGGACGGGGCCGGAGCGTTCGTCGATCTCCGAGGCGAGCGAGTCGGGATCGGCACCGGCCCGGCTCAGCAGGGTCCGGGTCGGCTCGGCGGTGAGCGCGGCGCGCAGCAGATGCTGGGTGTCCAGATCCCGGCTGCCGTGCTCGGCGGCGTACTGGGCGGCGCCTCGCACCAGCTCCCGGGCCGGCTGGCTCAGCAGCTGGCCGATGTTGATCTGCCGGGGGCCGGGACGAGGTCCGCCGAAGAAACGGGCGAGAAACTCTCCGAAGGCGTCGTAGCCTTCCGGTCCGCTGAATCCGCTGGTCATGGCGTTCCCATCCGGCATCCCCATGAGGGTCCCCCCGGGCCGAGCCCGTTCGAGGACTGGAAGAGGGCCGGGGATGCCCTCGCTGATCGACGTGCCGGGGCCGGGTAACCCGGGTGTCAGCCGGTTACACCTTCGCACGGATGGGGGAGTGGGGCACTTTCAGCGGTGGGCCGGCCATGCCGGTCCGCTCAGCGCCTCGCGGACCTGCGGCTGCCAGTCGACGGTGCCGACCTCGTGATGGGCGGCCGGAAAGCGGCGGGCGGGCGGCTTGTCCTCCCAGTACCGCTCGCCGGGCGCGGCGCGCCGCACATGGACCGTGGCGCCGACGGCGTTCGTCTGGAAGGTGACCTCCAGCGCGTCCGGCCGGTCCGGTCCGGGAACGTGGCCGGTGAGCAGGAAGGTCTGGATGATGCCGAGACGCTGTTCGGTGCCCGGGACATCCCCCTCGACGACCTCCGCCGCGTCGCAGAGATAGCCCTCCTCGGCGAACAGGTCGAGGAGGGCCTCGTGCAGCGGCAGCGCCGAGACGTGCAGCAGGTCTTCGTCGACGTCGATGCCGTCGTCACCGTCGCCGCGCGTGATCCGGCTCCGCACGGAGAGTGCGACGCCCAGGGCCCGTCCGCCGAGTTCGCTCGGCGGGGTCTCCCAGGGCAGCCGCTGTGAGAACGTGAGCCGCCGCTCCTCGCCCTTGCGCAGGGTCAGTCGACCCGGCTCCGCCGAGTGCGTGTCGATCTCGTACGTGCTCTGCCGGCCGTCGTGGTCGGTGCACCGGACGTGGACGTGCAGGTCGACGTAGTCGATGTACGTGTCGCGTCGACCGCCCCTGAGGAGGACCTCGCCCCTCAACTCCCCGCCGGGCAGCGCCGGGCCGAGGATGTGTGTGTCCACCTCGATCGCGTCGCCGGTGTCCCCGACCCCGAACAGCCGCTTGAACCCCACGTGCGCCCCTCCCCGAGCCGGCGATGACCAGGGACGCAGGCTAACTCAGCGCGCCGTCAGGACGCGTGGGCCCGCGTCCGTGATCGCCACGGTGTGCTCGGTGTGTGCCGCCCGCGAACCGTCGTTGGTCTTCAGCGTCCAGCCGTCCGGCGCGGCGTGGTACTCGTCGGTGCCGCCGGCGATGAGCATCGGCTCGATCGCGAGCACCATGCCGTGGCGCAGTGCGAGGCCCCGTCCCGGGCGCCCTTCGTTCGGCACCGGCGGGTCCTCGTGCATACGGCGGCCGATGCCGTGTCCGCCGAAATCGTCCATGATGCCGTAGCCGCCGTCCCGGCACACCGTGCCGATCGCGTGCGCGATGTCCCCGATGCGGTTGCCCACGACCGCCGCCGCGATCCCGGCCGCCAGCGCCTGCTCCGCGGTCTCGATCAGCCGGACGTCGGCGGGGCGCGGCCTGCCGACCGTGAAGCTGATCGCCGAATCTCCGGCCCAGCCGCCGAGTTGGGCCCCGCAGTCGATCGAGACGAGGTCGCCGTCGCGCAGCCGGTAGCCGGTGGGGATGCCGTGCACGATCGCGTCGTTCACGGAGGCGCAGATGACCGCGGGGAAGGGGGTGGTGGCGAAGGTGGGGCGATAGCCGAGGAAGGGCGAGGACGCCCCGGCCTCCCGCAGCACCCCATGTGCCACCTCGTCCAGCTCCAACAGGGAAACGCCCACGTCAGCGGCTTTTTGTACGGCGGTCAGGGCGCGCCCGACCACCTGTCCCGCCTCGTACATGGCCTCGATAGATGTGTCTGTCTTCAGCTCCACCATGCCAATTACTATACCGGTATTAGAATGGGGGCATGGTGCGCACCCCTCTCACTCCCGAAGAACACGAACGCGGCGAGCGGCTCGGCCGGCTGCTGCGCGAAGCCCGCGGCGGCCGCAGTATGGCCGAGGTCGCGGCGAGTGCCGGGATCTCCCCGGAGACCCTCCGGAAGATCGAGACCGGCCGGGCTCCCACGCCGGCCTTCTTCACGGTGGCCGCCCTTGCCCGGGCCCTCGGGCTCTCCATGGACGAGCTGGCCGGACTGTGCGAGTTGGCGGGCGTGTGACGGAAGTTCGCTCACCGGCCGGGGATCGCGTCAGGAGGCTCCTGCTGCTCCTTTGCAAACTGGCTGTAGCCCGTTCGTAACACTGCTGGTGTTGCCTTACGGCCGGAGTGCTCCGGTCTAACGGGAGTTGAGCGATGGCAGTGGATCAACTCCCGGGGCGGCTGCGGGAGTTCGTGGCCTACCTGGACGGCTTGCTGGCGCGCCTGGATCAGGGCGGCGGCTGGTGCGCGGTGTTCTGGCAGCGCGACCCGGACGGTATGCAAGCCTGCCTCGACGGCCGCGAAGTGCCGCCCTGGGACGTGGTCGAGGCCCTCCTGCAGGACCTCGCCACGGCGTACGGCCCCGAGGTGGCCCACGTCGAGGCGGAACGGGCCCGCCCCCTGCACGCCGCCGCCCAGGCCGCCCATGACGCCCGCCCCGGCGGCCGGGACGCCCTCGGCGACCGCTTCGACGTCATGCTCCGCGAACAGCGCTACGCCGCGGAACGGCAGGCCGAGTTGGGCCGCCTGCTCGCCTCCGCCACCACCCAGGAGGAGGCCGACGCCATCCGCCTGGACCTCGCCTGGGCCCGCGACGACCACGAGCGCGCGGTCCGCCGTTGCGCCGAACTCCAGTCCCGGATGGCAGAGTTGGACGGCCGGTCGATGGGCGGCCGGGCCCGGGCGATCCGGCGGGGACAGGTCGCGGACGGTGGAGTGTTCCGGGGGGCGTACGAGGGCGGGGGCGACGCGTCCGGGGGGAGCGGGCATGCGCCAGGCGGTGCCGGGGGTTACGGGGGCTACGGGGGTGACGCCGGGAGCGGTGGGCGTGGGCTGGGCGGCTATGCGGGTGAGGCCGCTGGGGGTGGTGGGCACGTAGCCGGTGATACCGGGCTCAGGGGGCGTGAAGCCGGCCGCTACGGGGATGCCGTGACTGGATTCGGCAGCCACGAGTCGGGTGTCCGCGGAGCCGACGGCCGAGGCGACGAGTTCCCCGACATGCCCCAGCAGCGCGACACCACGTCGACCACAGGTACCGGAGCGACCCACGGCGGCCCCGCCGAGCAGTGGCCGGGCCCCGCCGAAGCGGCCCGCTCGGGGCGTACCCCGCAGTGGTCGGGCTCCTCCGACGCGGTCCGTCCGGGATACAGCCAGCATCCCTCCGCTTCCGCCGACGCAACACGCCCCGGCCCGCACCAGCACAGCGAGGCCGACGCGTCCCACACGACGTACGCCCCGTATCAGCAGGCCTCGCCCGCAGTCACCCGGCCCGACGCCGAGGCCCCGCAACAGCCGACCCCCGCCGCCCAACCGCCGGAGGCTCCCGCCCTCACGTCCAAGCGCAAGCGCCGCCGTGGCAGTGCCCGTTTCGCCGGTATGGCCGAGGAGGGCGGCGCCCCCGTCGTCGTACCCCCGGCTGCCGTGCCCGATCTGCCCACCGTGCCCGTGTCGAAGGGGCGCACCCCGCGCGGGGCCCGTTTCGCCGGGGCCGCGGAGGCGGTGGAGGAGCGGTCGGGACAGCGGGGCGAGGCGGCGGACGTGGCCGCTCGGAGGGAGACCGCCGACACCATCGCGACGCTGATGCGGCTGCGCGCGGAGGGACGGACCGGCGAGGCACACGCGCTGCTCGCCGAGATCGCCCACTGGCCCGCCGACCGCTTTCCGTTGCTCGCCGCGGAGCTTCAGCACGCCGGTCTCCGCGCCGACTGGGCGACCCTGCTGTGGGAGGCCGCCTCGCTGCCCGCCGACCGGCTGGTGGCGGCGGCCGACGCGCTGGTCGCGGCCGGGCGGAGCGCGGACGGGGAGCAGGTGCTCCGGCAGGGCGTCGCACGGCCCGCGGGTGAGATCGGCACCGCCGTGCTCGGGCTGGTCGCCGAGGGCCGCCGCCGTGAGGTCACCGCGCTCCTCGACGCCTACGTCCGGGTCCGCACCCCCGAGGAGGCCGCCCGCAGCGCCGAGCCCGGCCCGCAGACCCTCGTACCGCTCCTGCTGGCCGCCGCGCGAGGCGTCTCGGACGAGCGGCACTGGGACCTGGTCCACGCCCTGCGGGTCGCCGGATTCTCCGCCTGACAGGTCCCCCACAACCCACTGACCGGCCGCGTCACTCCTCCAGTGGAGTGTGAAACGTGATCGACTTCGCGGGTTAACGACGATGGTCTTGGCAAGCCTCTCCAGGAGGCTTACGTTCGTCCCTCTACGGCTACATCTACGGGCGTAGAGGCTCTGACGTCCCGCCGAAGGAGCAGCTCATGGCCAACGTCGTACGTGCCGCTCTGGTCCAGGCCACCTGGACCGGCGACACCGAGTCCATGGTGGCGAAACACGAGGAGCACGCCCGCGAGGCGGCCCGACAGGGCGCGAAGATCATCGGGTTCCAGGAAGTGTTCAACGCCCCCTACTTCTGCCAGGTCCAGGAACCGGAGCACTACCGCTGGGCCGAGCCGGTGCCCGACGGCCCCACCACGAGTCGTATGCAGGAACTCGCGCGCGAGACCGGCATGGTGATCGTCGTGCCGGTGTTCGAGGTCGAGCAGTCCGGCTTCTACTACAACACCGCGGTCGTGATCGACGCCGACGGCAGCGTCCTCGGCAAGTACCGCAAGCACCACATCCCGCAGGTCAAGGGCTTCTGGGAGAAGTACTACTTCAAGCCCGGCAACCTCGGCTGGCCGGTCTTCGACACCGCCGTGGGCAAGATCGGCGTCTACATCTGCTATGACCGCCACTTCCCGGAGGGCTGGCGGCAGCTGGGCCTGAACGGCGCCCAGCTCGTCTACAACCCGTCCGCCACGCACCGGGGACTCTCCTCCCACCTGTGGCGCCTGGAGCAGCCCGCGGCCGCCGTCGCCAACGAGTACTTCGTCGCCGCGATCAACCGGGTCGGCGTCGAGGAGTACGGCGACAACGACTTCTACGGGACGTCGTACTTCGTCGACCCGCGCGGTCAGTTCGTCGGGGACACGGCGAGCGACAAGGAGGAGGAGCTGGTCGTCCGCGACCTGGACTTCGACCTCGTCGAGGAAGTGCGCCAGCAGTGGGCGTTCTACCGCGACCGCCGCCCCGACGCCTACGAAGGGCTGGTGCAGCCGTGACCGAGGATCTGCTGGGACGTCACCGTGCCGTCCTGCCCGACTGGCTCGCCCTCTACTACCAGGACCCGCTGGAGATCACACACGGCGAGGGCCGGCACGTGTGGGACGCCGAGGGCAACAAGTACCTCGACTTCTTCGGCGGCATCCTGACCACGATGACCGCGCACGCCCTGCCCGAGATCACCAAGGCGGTGAGCGAACAGGCCGGGCGGATCATCCACTCGTCGACCCTGTACCTGAACCGTCCGATGGTCGAACTCGCCGAGCGCATCGCTCAGTTGTCCGGCATCCCGGACGCCCGGGTCTTCTTCACCACCTCCGGCACCGAGGCCAACGACACCGCCCTGATGCTCGCCACCACCTACCGCCGCAGCAACACGATCCTGGCGATGCGCAACAGCTACCACGGCCGCTCCTTCAGCGCGGTCGGCATCACCGGCAACCGCGGCTGGTCACCCACCTCGCTGTCCCCGCTCCAGACGCTGTACGTCCACGGAGGCGTACGCACCCGCGGCCCGTACGCCTCCCTCGGCGACGACGACTTCATCGCGGCCTGCGTCGACGACCTCAAGGACCTGCTCGGGCACACCCGCCCGCCCGCCGCCCTGATCGCCGAGCCGATCCAGGGTGTCGGCGGCTTCACCTCCCCGCCCGACGGCCTCTACGCGGCCTTCCGCGAGGTGCTCGACGAGCACGGCATCCTGTGGATCGCCGACGAGGTGCAGACCGGCTGGGGCCGCACCGGCGACCACTTCTGGGGCTGGCAGGCGCACGACCGGTCGGGTCCGCCCGACATCCTCACCTTCGCGAAGGGCATCGGCAACGGCATGTCCATCGGTGGGGTGGTGGCCCGCGCCGAGATCATGAACTGCCTGGACTCCAACAGCATTTCGACGTTCGGCGGCACCCAGATCACCATGGCGGCCGGCCTCGCGAACCTGACGTATCTCCTGGAACACGACCTGCAGGGCAACGCCCGGCGCGTCGGCGGGCTGCTGATCGAGCGGCTGCGGGCCGTCGCGGCGCAGGTTCCGGGCGTACGGGAGGTGCGTGGGCGTGGGCTCATGCTCGGCGTCGAGCTGGTGAAGCCCGGCACGGACGAGGCCGACCCGCAGGCCGCGTCCGCCGTACTGGAGGCGGCCCGCGCCGAGGGGCTGCTCCTCGGCAAGGGTGGCGGGCACAACACCAGCGCCCTGCGGATCGCCCCGCCCCTGTCTCTGACCGTCGCGGAGGCCGAAGAGGGCGCCGCGATCCTCGAACACGCTCTGAGGAGCACCATCCAGTAGGTCCACAGCGAGGGAACACCGTCATGAGCACCACCTTGGAGCCCCTGGAGTCCTTGGCGCCGACCCTGTCGGTCCGTCAGGTCCTCATGCTGGAACGGGTCCTGGCCGGGGAGCCCGAGGTGGTGGCCGGTGCGAGCCAGCTCGACCGGGCCGTGCGCTGGGTGCACGTGGCGGAGGCCGCCGACGTCGGCGTCATGCTCAGCGGCGGCGAAATGGTCCTCACCACCGGAGTGCTGCTCGCCGGTGACGACGACAAGCAGGCCGAGTACATCCGGTCTCTGCACCGCGCGGAGGCCGCGGCCGTGGTCCTCGGACTCGGCCGCGCCTTCCCGGCCCCGCCGGACGTGATGCGCCGGGCCGCCGAGCGGTGCGGGCTGCCCATGGTCGTCCTCCACCGGCCCTTCCCCTTCGCGGAGTTGACGGAGGAGGTCCAAGCCCGGCTCATCCGGCGGAAGTTCGCCGCCGTCAGCATGTCCGAGGCCGTGCGCACCGCCCTCACCGGACTCATCACCGCGGGCGCCCCGCTCCAGCGGATGCTCGACGAGATCGCCCACCACAGCGGCTGTCCCGTCGTCGTCACCAACCTCGCCCACCGCGTCCTCGCCACCGCGGGGGAGCGCTCCGCGGTCGACGACGTGCTGCGCGACTGGGAACGCATCGCCCGCCAGGCCGGCGGCAGCGAGGGCGACGGCTGGATCCGCGCCGAACTGGGCGGCCGCGGGGAGCGCTGGGGTCAGATCATGCTGTGCGGCTACCGGGGCGACACCGCCACCGGGCGGCTGCTCGCCGACCGTGCCGCCGAGGCCCTCGTCCTGCACCGCATGCTGGGCGGCACCTCCGCCCACACCTGGGAGGAGCAGTCCGCGCAAAGCCTGCTCACCGACCTGGTCAGCGGGGTCGTACCGGCGAGGCAGCTGCTCCCCCGCGCGCGGGCGGCCGGCCTGCCCGTCAACCGGCGCACCTTCGTGCCGCTCGTCGTGCGGGACGGCGATCCGGCCGAACTCGACCGGGTGCTACGGCTGCTGGGCCTGCCCGGCATCGTCGCCGAGCTCGCCGACGGAGCCACCGCCGTCCTGCTGAGCCTGGCCCGGGACCAGGACGCCACCGTGCTCACGGCGAACTTCGCGGCCCGGCTGTCGGGGACGGTCGTGGCGGCAGCGGATCCAAGGACCGCCTGGGACGACGTTCCCGCCGGTATGCGTGAGGCCCGGCATGTCGCGGACGCCGTCGCCTCGGGGGTCCTCGATCTCCCGGCCGTCGTCCGTCTCAAGGACGTTCATCTGCGCGGTCTGATCCGGCTGTTGCGCGACGACCCGCACGTCCAGTCCTTCGCCGAGCGCGAGCTGGACGGGCTGCTGTGCGGGGCGGGAGCGGATCTGCTGGCGGTGCTGCGCACCTATCTCGCCACCGGCCGCAACAAGTCCCGCACCGCCCAGCTCCACCACGTCTCCCGCCCCGCGCTCTACCGGCGGCTGGAAGCGATACAGGGCCGCCTCGGGGTCGACCTCGACGACTTCGAACAGGCGGCCTCCGTGCACATCGCGCTCCTCGCGCACGACGCGCAACAGGGCTGAAACATGCCACGACCTGGGAAAACGGCGGTGAAACATGGGCTCACGACAGGGTGACACCGTGGCACGCCCAAGGCCCGCAGACGTGACACCGTGCAACTCAAAGCCAGTTTTCGGACTTCCTAGTCTTCTCGCACACCGAGTGACCGGAGGTCCCGATGAGCAGAGTGATTCGTGCCGCCCTCTTCCAGACCGCGTGGACGGGCGACAAGGAGTCGATGATCCAGGTACACGAGCAGGCGGCCCGGGACGCGGCCGCGCAGGGTGCTCAGGTCCTGTGCTTCCAGGAGCTGTTCTACGGGCCGTACTTCTGCCAGGTCCAGGACAAGGCGTTCTACGAGTACGCCGAGCAGATTCCGGACGGCCCGATCGTCAAGCGGTTCCAGGCGCTGGCCAAGGAGCTGGGCATCGTCCTCATCCTGCCGATGTACGAGGAGGAGCAGCCCGGCGTCCTCTACAACACCGCCGCGGTGATCGACGCGGATGGCTCGTACCTCGGCAAGTACCGCAAGCATCACATCCCCCAAGTGCCGGGATTCTGGGAGAAGTTCTACTTCCGACCCGGCAACCTCGGCTGGCCGATCTTCGACACCAAGGTCGGGAAGATCGGTGTGTACATCTGCTACGACCGCCACTTCCCGGAGGGCTGGCGGGCGTTGGGCCTGGCCGGAGCCGAGATCGTCTTCAACCCGTCGGCCACCTCGCGCGGTCTGTCCGCCTATCTGTGGCAGCTGGAGCAGCCGGCCGCGGCCGTCGCCAACGAGTACTTCATCGGCGCCATCAACCGGGTGGGCGTCGAGGAGTACGGCGACAACGACTTCTACGGGACGACGTACTTCGTCGACCCGGAGGCCCAGTTCGTCGGCGAGGTGGCGAGCGACAAGGAGACCGAACTGGTCGTCCGGGACCTGGACATGGCCAAGCTGCGGGAAGTCCGCGACCGCTGGCAGTTCTACCGCGACCGCCGTCCGGACGCATACCCCCCGCTGACCGCACCCTGACCGAACCGTCCACTCTGGCAGGAGAGGGAACATGAGCAGCCGTACCGTCATCCGCGGTGGCCTCGTCATCACCGCGTCCGACGAGATCCACGCCGACGTGCTGATCGAGGACGGCCGCATCGCCGCCCTCGCCGCCTCGGGCACCTCGGCAGCCGAGTCATTCACGGCCGACCGGACCATCGACGCCACCGGGAAGTACGTCATCCCCGGTGGCGTCGACGCCCACACCCACATGGAGCTGCCGTTCGGTGGCACCTTCGCCTCCGACACCTTCGAGACCGGCACCCGGGCCGCCGCCTGGGGCGGGACGACCACGATCGTCGACTTCGCGGTGCAGAGCGTCGGCCACTCACTGCGCGAGGGCCTGGACGCCTGGCACGCCAAGGCCGAGGGCAACTGTGCCATCGACTACGGCTTCCACATGATCGTCTCCGATGTGAACCAGGAGACGCTCAAGGAGATGGATCTGCTGGTGGGGGAGGGGGTCACCTCCTTCAAGCAGTTCATGGCCTACCCCGGCGTCTTCTACTCCGACGACGGCCAGATCCTGCGCGCCATGCAGCGCTCCGCCGAGAACGGCGGGCTGATCATGATGCACGCCGAGAACGGCATCGCGATCGACGTGCTGGTCGAGCAGGCGCTGGCGCGCGGCGAGACCGACCCCCGCTATCACGGCGAGGTTCGCAAGGCCCTCCTCGAGGCCGAGGCCACCCACCGCGCCATCAAGCTCGCGCAGGTCGCCGGCGCGCCCCTCTACGTCGTGCACGTCTCGGCCATGGAGGCAGTGGCCGAGCTGGCGCGGGCGCGGGACGAGGGGCTCAACGTCTTCGGCGAGACCTGCCCGCAGTATCTGTTCCTGTCGACGGACAACCTCGCGGAGCCGGACTTCGAGGGCTCGAAGTACGTGTGCTCAACTCCCTTGAGGCCGAAGGAGCACCAGGCAAAACTCTGGCAGGGCCTGCGCACCAACGACCTCCAGGTCGTCTCCACCGACCACTGCCCCTTCTGCTTCGTGGGCCAGAAGGAGCTCGGCCGCGGCGACTTCTCGAAGATCCCCAACGGCCTCCCCGGCGTCGAGAACCGCATGGACCTGCTCCACCAGGGGGTCGTCGACGGACACATCTCGCGCCGCCGCTGGATCGAGATCGCCTGCGCCACCCCGGCCCGGATGTTCGGCATGTACCCGAAGAAGGGGACCATCGCCCCGGGCGCCGACGCCGACGTCGTCATCTACGACCCGCACGCCGAGCAGATCGTCTCCGCCGAGACCCACCACATGAACGTCGACTACTCGGCGTACGAAGGAAAGCGCCTCACGGGCCGCGTCGAGACGGTTCTCTCGCGCGGCGAACTCGTCATCACCGAGCGGGAGTACACCGGGCACGCCGGGCACGGCACCTACACCCCCCGCTCCACCTGTCAGTACCTCAACTAGGAGCGGCGCCCATGGACTTCGGACTCGTCCTGCAGACGGATCCGCCCGCCTCGAAGGTCATCAGCCTGATGAAGCGGGCCGAACGCAACGGCTTCACCTACGGGTGGACCTTCGACTCCGCCGTGCTCTGGCAGGAGCCGTTCGTGATCTACAGTCAGATCCTCTCGAACACCACGAAGTTGAAGGTCGGCCCGATGGTCACCAACCCGGGCACCCGCACCTGGGAGGTCACCGCCTCCACCTTCGCCACCCTCAACGACATGTTCGGCAACCGCACGGTCTGCGGCATCGGCCGCGGCGACTCCGCGATGCGCGTCGCGGGCCGCAAGCCCAACACACTGGCCCGCATCAGCGAGGCCATGAAGGTCATCCGGGCGCTCGGCCGGGGCGACGAGGCCGACCTCGGCGGCACGGTCATCAGGTTCCCGTGGATCAAGCCGGGAGCCGAACTCCCCGTATGGATGGCGGCGTACGGCCCCAAGGCGCTGAAGATGACCGGCGAGGAGGCCGACGGATTCATCCTCCAGCTGGCCGACCTGTACCTGACCGAGTACATGGTGAAGGCGGTCAAGGACGCGGCCGTCGCCGCCGGACGCTCGGCGGACGAGGTCAAGATCTGCGTGGCCGCCCCCGCCTACGTCACCGCGGACGACTCCCCCGAGGCACTCGCCCACGCGCGCGAGCAGTGCCGCTGGTTCGGCGGGATGGTCGGCAACCACGTCGCCGACCTGGTCTCCAAGTACGGCGAGCACTCGGCCGCCGTCCCCGACGAGCTGACGGATTACATCAAGTCGCGGGAAGGGTACGACTACTCGCACCACGGGCGGGCCGACAACCCGGACACCGCGTTCGTGCCCGACGAGATCGTCGACCGGTTCTGCATCATCGGACCGGTCGAGAAGCACATCGAGAAGCTGAACGCGCTGCGCGAGCTGGGCGTCGACCAGTTCGCCGTCTACGACATGCACGACGCGCAGGAAGCCACCATCGACGCGTACGGCTCGAAGGTCATCCCCGCCCTCAACGCCTGACTTCCGACCCTCGCTCCCCGACCCCCCACACCTTGTTCCCCCCTCTCCTCCCCGCCGTCCCGGGGCGGAGAGGGGCCCAAGGCCCCCGCACGGCCTTTCCCGTCCCGCTCTGATCGATTGGCCTGCCCATGACCGAAACAGTCCCCACGGGGTCCCCGATATCCCAGTCCGTCGGTGGCCGCGTCGAGCTCGCCCCCGAGGCCTTCCCCGCCGACAGCCCCTTCGCCAACGAGGACCTGCGTCCCGTACCGGTCTCCGAGCGCAAGTGGACGACGTACAACTTCGCCGCCCTGTGGATCTCCATGGCGCACTGCATCCCCAGCTGGACCCTGGCCTCCGGCCTGGTCGCCCTCGGCATGGACTGGAAGCAGGCCGTGTTCACCATCGCCCTGGCCAACATCATCGTGCTGCTGCCGATGCTGGCCACCGGGCACGCCGGACCCAAGTACGGCATCCCCTTCCCGGTCCTCGCCCGCGCCTCCTTCGGGCTGCGCGGTGCCAACATCCCGGCGCTGATCCGGGCGGCCGTGGCCTGCGGCTGGTTCGGCATCCAGACCTGGATCGGCGGCAGCGGCATCTTCGCGCTGGGCTCCAAGCTCACCGGCGGCCACTGGGAGAACGCGGGCAAGATCGCGGGCAACCCCTGGCCCCTGTGGCTCTGCTTCCTGCTGTTCTGGGCGCTCCAGATAGCGATCATCTACCGCGGCATGGACTTCCTGCGCCACTTCGAGAACTGGGCCGCGCCCTTCGTGATCGCCGGCGCGCTCGTGCTGCTCATCTGGATCGCGGTCAAGGCCGACGGCTTCGGCGCGCTGCTCGACCAGCCGTCGAAGCTGGGCTGGGGCCCCGACTTCTGGCCGGTCTTCTTCCCGTCCCTGATGGGAATGATCGGCTTTTGGGCGACTTTGTCCCTGAACATTCCCGACTTCACTCGTTTCGGTGCCAGTCAGAAGGCGCAGACCTGGGGTCAGTCCCTGGGGCTGCCGACCACGATGACCCTCTTCGCGGTCCTCGCCGTGCTGGTCACCTCCGGCTCCGAGGTCGTCTACGGCGAGGCCATCTGGGACCCGGTCGCACTGGCGGCCAAGGCGGACAACGCGTTCGGGCTGCTCTTCGCGCTGATCATCGTGCTGGTCGCCACCATCTCCGTGAACATCGCGGCGAACGTGGTCTCACCGGCGTACGACCTGTCCAACCTGGCCCCGAAGTTCATCAACTTCCGCACCGGCGCGCTGATCACGGGTGTCGTGGGCATCCTGATCTTCCCGTGGAAGCTGATCTCCACGCCGGAGTTCTACATCTTCACCTGGCTCGGCGTGGTCGGCGGTCTGCTCGGCACGGTCGCGGGCATCCTCATCGCCGACTACTGGATCGTCCGGCGTACGGTCCTGCACCTCGCGGACCTCTACACACCCGGCGGCCGCTACTGGTACACCAACGGCTGGAACTGGCGGGCGATCGTCGCCTTCGTGGTGGGCGGTCTGCTCGCGGTCGGCGGCTCGTACTCGGGGGTGGGCGCGGACGGAAAGAAGACGGGGCCGTTCCCGACCGACGGTCTGATCCCGTTCCTCAAGCCACTGGCCGACTACGGCTGGGCGGTGGGCCTGAGTGCGTCCCTGCTGCTGTACATCGCGCTGATGCTGCCGAAGGGCAGGGAGCAGGAGGGCATCGCGGCCTGACGGTTCGCGTCACGCGCGCGTGGAGGGCGGTCGGGCTCGGCCCCGGCCTGTCGGCTCAGGCCTTCTGGCCGCTCTCCAGTGCCGCCACCGCCTCCTTGGCGGCCTTGATGGCGCCCTTGTTGATCTCGTCCGTGCTGGGCGCCTTCTTCGACTCGAAGTCGCTGCCGTTGTACGTCACGGTCACCAGCGCGTTGGACGCCTGGATGATGACCACGCCCTCACGGGTCTGCTGCTTGTCCTCGGTGGTGAGGTTCACCACCGAGTAGCCGGCGTCGCCGACGCCGGGCACACTCCCGCCGCCGCTCCTCTCGGCGGTGTTCTCCTTGTACGACTTGGCGGCCGCCGCGTCGGACTCCGTGATCTCGAAGGAGACGTCGAGCCAGCGGTAGTCGTACCCTTTGAGCGCGTTCCACGAGCAGGTGCGACGCAGGGCCGTGTCCGTGGAGGGGATCTCCTTGCCGGCCGTCTTGGCGCCCGGCACGAGCGACTTGATCGTGGCCGTAGCGATGCTGCCGCAGGGTGCGGGGGCAGCGGCGTACTGCTTCGAGGCCGCTGCCGTGGACGCGCCCGAGGGGGTCTCGTCGGCGGACTGCGGCGCCGACTCCTTCTCGGCGGCCGGCGTCGTGGCCGGGCCTGACGTCAGCGCCCAGCCCGCCGCGGCGAGCACGACGACGGGCGAGATGCGCGCGGTGAGGGCGAGCGGCAGGGAAAAAGTTCGCACGGCGCACTTTTCGTGGGGGACGGACGGTGCGGACGGGTCCGCACTGCGGACGGGACGCCAGTTTCACACGTCTGCCTGTGGGGTGGAAGTGTGAACTCGCTCCGTACCTGAGCCGTCACCGTGCCCTGCCGTCGATGCGTCATGTGTCCCTTTATGTCCGGGCGATGGGTCGGTAGAGGGCCGATTCGACGCGGTCCACGGCCAGGAACGCCCCGTAGGCCACGAGATGCACCAGAAGCTGGTCGGTGTGCTCGGGCCGCCGCCAGGCCGCCACGTCCTCGTCGGTGATCCGGTACGGCGCGAGCGCGGCCAGCAGCACCAGACGCGCGCCGGGACGCTCCCGCCGGTCCGGGAAGCCGCTCAGGTCGAGCGGCGGATGTGATCCGTCCCAGTCCAGCAGGGTCTCCTCCACGAGGTCCTGGTCCTCGAGGCCGAGGAGGCGGGCGCCCGCCATGGCCGCCCGGAGCAGCGCCGCGTACGCGAGCCCGACGGGCGTACCGTCCGCCCACGCGGGGGCCTCACCGGGGTCGGGCAGGTCGAGCAGCGCGAGGGACGCGCCGGGCCGGGCGGGTCGGCGCACGGTCCGGCCGAGCGTGCGGCCCGCGAGGCTGCGGACGGCCCGGAAGCGCTGGGCGTTGCCCGGCAGCAGGTTCTCGGTGAGCAGGGCGGACACGATCCGGTTGATGAAGTGGAAGGCGAACGCCGTGCCGAGGTAGCCCGGAGCGTGCTCGCGCGGGAACGGGTACGGCCCGGCGCCGAGGCCGCCCGGCACGCGCGTGTGCCTCCCCCAGTCCAGTACGCGCGCGTGTTCCTCGTTCTCCGGCCGCTCTCCTCGGGCGATGCGTTCGGCGAGTGCGTGGTCGCCGGTGGCGTGCAGCAGCATGGTGTGCGCGTCCACGCAGAACGGGCACCGGTTGGCCAGCGAGACGCCGAGCGCGGCCAGTTCCTTGCCGGTGCGGCTGCCGGGGCCCGCGATCAGCGACTCGCGCATCAGCGCCCATGTGGGGGCGAGGAGCTCCGGCGCGGAGGAGAGGACCACGAAGGTGACGGGCTCGTCGATGCCGAAGTCGCGGGACAGCTGCTCATAGACCTCGGCGACATGGCCGGTGGCGGCCTTGGGCGGCAGGGGCCGGGTGTAGCGGAAGGGTGTGGACATGGACAGCAGCGTGCGCCCCGACCGCGGCCCTGGTCGTCGTACGGTCGAAGGGAGTTGGTGCTGCATCGGTGAGCGCGGGCCAGGTCGGGGACTACTACGGGGGGAGTAGCGCGGGAGTTGTCCACAGGGCTGACGCCGGTGACGGTGCGGCGGTCTAGCGTGTGGGCATGAGCGGGCATGCGGTCGACTCGGCCACCTCCAAGCGACTCGCCGATCTGGCCCTCGTGGTCGTGGTCGGCGCACTCGTCGTGGTCGCGGCGGCTCTGGACGCGGACACGACCGCCCTCGACTACGGACTCCTCGTGGTGAGTGCGGCCGCTCTCGCGTTCTACCGCGCGGTGCCGCTGGCGGTGCTGGCCGTGGCCACGGTGAGCGGGGCGGCCTATGTCCTGCACGCCCACCCGGGGTCCCTCGGCGCGCTGTCCGTCTTCGCCGCCGTGCACCTGGCGTCCCAGCTGGGGCACCGGGGCTGGGCGGCCGCCGCGAGCGGGGTCTTCCTCGGGGCGTACGCGATCACGGGCCCGACAATGCAGGATGCGGTCGAGAAGACCGGGCTGCTCGCGGGCTGGTTCGTGTGCGCGGTGGTGACGGGCCTCGCCGGTCGCAACTGGCAGGCGTATCTGCGTCAGACCGAACAGCGCGCGCTGGAGGCCGAGCGCACCCGGGAGGAGGCCGCTTTGCGCCGCGCCGGGGAGGAACGGCTGCGGATAGCCCGGGAGTTGCACGACTCCCTCACCCACAGCATCTCCATCGTCAAGCTCCAGGCGGGCGTGGCCGTCCATCTGGCCCGCAAGCGGGGCGAGGAGGTGCCGCCCGCCCTGCTCGCCATCCAGGAGGCGGGCGGCGAGGCCATGCGCGAGCTGCGCGCGACTCTCGAGGTCCTGCGCACCGACGAGCCGACCGGTACCCCGGCGCTGCTCGTGGAGCGGGCACGGGCGGCGGGCCTCGCCGTCGAACTGAGCGTGACGGGCGAGGAGTGCGCCCTGCCCGCTCCGCTCGACCGGGCCGTGTACCGCATCGTCCAGGAGTCCCTGACGAACGCGGCCCGGCACGCGGGACCGGCCAAGGTACGGGTCGAACTGTCCTACGGCAAGGACGACGTGACGATCCGAGTGGACGACGACGGGGCCGCGAACCCGGACCGACCACCGCAGCCCGGCCACGGCCTCACGGGCATGCGCGAACGTGTCACGGCCCTGGGCGGCACACTGCACACCGGCCCGCGCGCGGAGGGCGGGTTCTCGGTGCGGGCGGAGCTGCCTTTGGGGGTGGGGGAGGCGGTGTGATCGGGGCGGGGGGTGGCTTCACGGTGTGCGGGGGATCGCTCGCCAGGACGCGGGGCGGGTTCACAGTGGGCGCGGGATCGACCGCCGCGGCTTCCCGGGGGCCCAGTACCGGTGTCGGGGGGCGGCGTGAGTAAGGCGAGGGGCGGCTTCTCTGTGGGCGTGGGGGTGTCGGGGTGATCAGGGTGGCGCTCGTCGACGACCAGGCGTTGATGCGGGCCGGGTTCCGGGCCCTGCTCGACGCCGAGGACGGGATCGAGGTGGTCGGGGAGGCGGCGGACGGGGAGCGGGGCGTGGAGCTGGTGCGCGCGCAGGTGCCCGACATCGCGCTGATCGACGTACAGATGCCGGTGATGACGGGCATCGAAGCGACCCGGCGGATCGCCGCCGATCCGGAGCTGTCGGGGGTCCGCGTGGTGATCCTCACCAACTACGGTCTCGACGAGTACGTCTTCGAGGCACTGCGGGCGGGCGCCAGTGGCTTTCTGCTGAAGGACACCGAACCGGCCGACCTGCTCCAGGCCATCGAGGTGGTGGCCCGGGGCGAGGCACTGCTGTCCCCCGCGGTCACCCGCACCCTGATCGGCGAGTTCGTCTCCCGCCCACCCGACCGGTCCACCGCCCCCGGCCTGGAGTGCCTCACCCGCCGCGAACGCGAGGTGACCGCCCTGGCCGCCCGCGGCCTGACCAACGAGGAGATCGCCGAGCACATGGTGATCAGCCCCCTCACGGCCAAGACGCACATCAGCCGGGCGATGACGAAACTGGGTGCCCGTGACCGCGCCCAACTGGTCGTGTTCGCCTATGAGTCGGGGCTGGTGACGGCACGCGGCTCCTGAAATTCCGTTGCCCGCCAGGGCCTGCGATCAGCACTCTGAGGCGATGACCGAGACACCACCGCGGATGCGCGAAGAGATCCTCGCCTACTACGCCCGGGGCAAGGAGGACGCCCGCCTCAGACCGGGCGGCGCCCCGTCCGGACGGCTGGAGTTCTGGCGCACGCAGGACGTACTGCGACGGCTGCTGCCGGCCGCGCCCGCGCGCGTGCTGGACGTCGGCGGCGGCAGCGGGGTGCACGCGGAGTGGCTGGCGCGGGACGGGTACGCGGTCGAACTCGTCGACCCCGTGCCGCTCCACGTCGAACAGGCCTCGCGGCTGCCGGGGGTGGCCGCTCAACTCGGGGACGCGCGTGAGCTGGCCGCGTCCGACTCCTCGTACGACGTGGTGCTCCTGCTCGGCCCGTTGTACCACCTGCCTGAACAGACCGACCGCGTACGGGCGTTGGCCGAGTCCGGCCGGGTGGTCCGGCCGGGCGGGCTGGTGGTCGCGGCCAGCATCAACCGGTACGCGCAACTGCACGACCTGCTGCGCGAGGAGCGCTACTTCACCCCGGAGCACCGCGAACGCACCGACGCCGTCCTCGCGGACGGCCGGCATCCGTTCCATGACGAGGGCTTCTTCACGGTCGCCCACTTCGCCCAACCGGGCCAGGTGACGGCGGAGTTCATCGACGCGCGGCTGGCCGTCGAGGGGCAGTACGGCGTCGAGGGTGTGGCCTGGCTGATGGGCGGCGTCGAGGACTGGCTGGACGACCCGGCCCGGCGCGAGACCGTGCTGGCAGCGTGCCGGCACATCGAGTCGGAGCCGACGCTGCTGGGGGCGAGCGGGCATCTGCTCACCGTGGGCAGACGGCCGTCGGCGTGACAGGGCGGCCGTCTGCCCGGGGGTGACTAGGCGGCCGTACCGCCCGAGTAGTCGCTGTTGAACGTCCCCTCGACCGTGGTGGCCACGGACTGCGCCACACCGGTGCCAGTGAGGACGATGCCCAACTCTCGGTTGTTGGACAGCGAGTTGCTGCTGATGTTCATGGAGCCGGCCTCCACCTCCTGGGTGGCGAGGCCGTAGTCGGCGACCATGGCCTTGGCGTGGATGTAGAAGCCGTCGGGGTCGGAGTACCCGACGACGGTCCCGCCTGCCGCCTTGATCTCGGAGACCTCGCTCGCGTAGTCGCCCGGCGTCTCCAGCACCACCCGTACCTTCACCCCCGCCTTGGCGCGCGCCGCGATGGCGTCCACCACCGTGCTGTCGCTGAACTCCAGTTCCTCGACCTCGAGCGTCTTGGTGGCGGCGTTGACGACGGACAGCAGACGGCTGCGGGAATCGGTGGGGGACCAGAGCAGGTGGTCGCCGTCGGTGGGGGTGACCGAGGTGCCGGCGTAGTCCGCGGCGAAGACCTTCTCGATCGCGGCGACATCGCGGGTGTCGTCGGTGAACACGCCGTAGTCACGGCCGGTGGCGTAGTACTGGGAGGTGAGATTGCCGGTGAGGACCAGCGACTTGGTGGCGTCCACGGTGATCGTCTTCTGGTGCGTGTAGACGAAGCTCGACGGCGACCACACCACGCCCACGCCCGCGTTCGTCAGCGCCGTGTAGGCCGAGCTGTTGGCGCTCTGGTGCGCACGGTCCAGGACGACCCGCACGGTGACGCCCTTGTTCTTGAGGGCTATCAGGTCGTTGACGGCCGTGGTGTCCTCGAGCTCGTACATGGTCATGTCGAGGGAGGTGGTCGCCGAATTGACGAAGTCGTAGATCGTGGGCTGACCGCCGCTCTGCGAGAAGGCGAAGGCGGTGTAGCTCGCGGCACTGGCGGGGACGGAGGCGGCGAACACGGCGGCACCGGCGGCGACAGCTACACCGGTACGGGTGAGGACCTTCCACAACATGCGTGACTCCTGGTCGAGTTGATGCCCGCGTGGGGGTCGCGGGCATCCGCATGGCACCACGCGCGTAGAACGCGCGGGAAGAGGCGTCCGGTGAACTCGGCGTTACCGGCGGTCCATACGGTCAGGCAAAAGGGACTCCGTGCAGGTGAGGGGTGGTTCATGGACTTCTCGTGCGATCGCAAAGTCTTCGTAGTCCGGCCTGTGCGTTGCGAGAACCACGACGCTCACCTCCCGTCGTGCCGACCTGCGAAGGGCGATCGATAGCCTGTCGGGGAGAGGTCCGGCCGATGCGCGGAAACTGCGAGGTGTAAGGCGTGTTCACCACCCGTCCCACTCTTCAAGGCACCTTCGGCATGGTGTCCTCCACCCATTGGCTGGCTTCGCAGTCGGCCATGGCGGTGCTGGAGGACGGCGGCAACGCGTACGACGCGGCGGTGGCCGGGGCCTTCGTGCTGCACGTCGTCGAGCCGCACCTCAACGGGCCCGCCGGTGAGGTGCCGATCCTGCTCGCGCCCGCCGGTGGGGAGGTGCGGGTGCTGTGCGGGCAGGGCGTCGCGCCCGCCGGGGCGACCGTGGCCCACTACAAGGGGCTGGGCCTGGACCTCGTCCCCGGCACCGGCCCCCTCGCCGCCGCCGTCCCGGGTGCCTTCGACGCCTGGATGCTGCTGCTGCGCGATCACGGCACCAAGTCCCTCGCCGATGTGCTGAAGTACGCCATCGGATATGCCGAGGACGGGCACGCGCCCGTGGAGAACGTCGGCGCGACCGTCGAGAGTGTGCGGGAGCTGTTCGAGACGGAGTGGACCTCGTCGGCGGAGGTGTACCTGCCGGGCGGCAAGGCCCCGCGGCCCGGCGAGTTGTTCCGCAACCCCGCCCTGGCCGCCACCTGGAAGCGGCTGATCGACGAGGTGGCGGGGACGGGCGACCGGGCCGCGCAGATCGACGCGGCGCGTGAGGTGTGGCGTACCGGATTCATCGCCGAGGCGCTCGTACGGCAGGCGCGGCGACCCACCATGGACACCAGCGGCTCGCGGCACACCGGCACGCTCACGGCCGCCGATCTCGCCGGGTGGTCCGCGACCTACGAGGCGCCGGCGACGTACGACTGGAACGGCTGGACCCTGTGCAAGGCCGGCCCCTGGAGCCAGGGTCCCGTCCTCCTCCAGCAGCTCGCGCTGTTGCCGCCCGAGTTGCCGCGCTACGGGTCCGTCGAGTACGTCCATCTGCTGGTCGAGGGCTGCAAACTGGCGATGGCCGACCGGGAGGCCTGGTACGGGGACGCGGCCGAGGTGCCGCTGGGTGAGCTGCTGTCGGCGCAGTACAACGCGGGACGGCGTGAGCTCGTCGGCGACAAGGCCTCCCACGAGCTCCGGCCGGGCGGTCCGGGTGGGCGTGTTCCCCGGCTGAGCGCGCACGCGCGCGTGGTCGTCACCGACGAGCCCGGCTTCAGCCCGATGGGCGTGGGCGAGCCGACGGTCGCGAAGAACCCCACGTCCCCCGTGCCGGGTGAACCCGAGGTCGGCCCCGACGGCACGACCCGGGGTGACACCTGCCATCTCGACGTCGTCGACCGCTGGGGCAACATGGTGGCCGCCACGCCCAGCGGGGGATGGCTCCAGTCCAACCCCGTCGTACCCGAACTGGGCTTCCCCCTGGGCACCCGGCTCCAGATGGCCTGGCTGGAGGAGGGCCTGCCCAACTCCCTCACTCCCGGCCGCCGCCCCCGCACCACCCTCACCCCCTCGATCGCCCTGCGCGACGGGGTGCCGGTGCTGGCCTTCGGCACACCCGGCGGAGACCAGCAGGACCAGTGGCAGCTCCACTTCTTCCTGGCCCTCGCCCTGCGCTCCCCGGTCCGCGGCGGCCTCGACCTCCAAGGCGCGATCGACGCCCCGAACTGGCACAACGACAGCTTCCCGGGGTCGTTCTATCCGCGGGGGATGCGGCCGGGGAGCGTCACCGTGGAGGCGCGGACGGATCCCGGGGTGGTCGAAGGGCTGCGGCGGCGGGGGCACGACGTGACGGTGGGGGAGCCGTGGTCGGAGGGACGGTTGTGCGCGGTGGCCCGGGACCCGGAGACGGGGGTGCTGTCGGCGGGGGCCAATCCGCGAGGGATGCAGGGGTATGCGGTGGGGCGGTGACGAAGCTGCGCGGGGCCCGCCGGTGTGGACGAGGTCTGCGTCTCGGATCCTGACTGCGTAATTTGCCCCGATATACGCCTCGTTGCTTCCGGATCCCGGTGTTCACGGCGATTCCACTCACCCTCCACCGGGCGGGTGGGGATTGTCAGTCCCGCGTGCTCTCATGGAGTCATGATCGAAGACACGGAAACCATCGACGAGTTTCTCGACCGGCACGCGGACGACGTGGAAGAGGCGGTGCGCAAGGCCGCCGCGGCCGAGGTCATGCCGCGCTTCCGGCGGCTCGCCGCGCACGAGGTCGACCAGAAGGCCGGACCGCACGACCTGGTGACGGACGCCGACCGGCTGGCCGAGCGGTATCTCACCGAGGCACTCGGCGCCCTCCTGCCCGGCTCGGTCGTGGTCGGCGAGGAGGCGGTCCACGCCAACCCGGCGTCGTACGAGGCGCTGCAGGGCGACACCCCGGTCTGGATCGTCGACCCGGTCGACGGCACCCGGCAGTTCGTGCACGGCGACCCCGGCTTCTGCATGCTGGTCGCGCTGGCCAAGAGCGGTGTTCTGCTCGCTTCCTGGACGTACGCCCCGGCCCGGGACCAACTGGCCACGGCGATACGCGGCCGGGGCGCGTTCCTCGACGGCGAGCGGCTGTACGCGGGCGTCCCCGACCCGGGCCGCGACCTCCAAGTGGCCACCTCCCACCCGGACTACACGACGGACGAGCAGAAGCGCGGCCTGCTGGGACTGTGGACGGACGGCGTGACACCGCGGGCGTGCGGCTCGGCCGGCCTGGAGTATCTCGCCGTCGCCCGCGGCGAGTCGGATGCCGTCGCCTTCTCCTGGGAGGCGGCCTGGGACCACGCGGCGGGCCTGCTGCTGGTCGAGGAGGCGGGCGGCACCCACCTGACCCTCACCGGCGAACCGTTCCGCATCAAGGGCGGCAACACCCTCCCCTTCACCGCGGCCCGCGACGCGGCGACGGCCCGCAGGGTGCGGGCGCTGCTGGCGGCCGAGGCCTGACGCGACCGCGGGGGCGGGCGGGGCCCACGCCGGGAGGCCAGGGCTGGAGCGAGCCTGCGTTGGCGTCGGAGCTGGAGCCGGAGCGGCCCCGGAACCCGGCCCGGCCTCGGCTTCCGCCCGAACCCCGAGTCGGGCGCCGGAGTGGGAGCCGTGGGGGCTGGAGCCGGGACCCGAACCGGCTTCGACTTCCGCCCGAACCCCGAGTCGGGCGCCGCAGCCGGAGCGGGCGCCGGAACCCGAACCGTGCCCGCCTGCCCCCGAACGCCCAGGCGGGTGCATGCGTCGGAACGGGAGGGGCCCCGGAACCCGA
Source organism: Streptomyces doebereineriae (assembly GCF_031845645.1). Taxonomy (NCBI): domain Bacteria; kingdom Bacillati; phylum Actinomycetota; class Actinomycetes; order Kitasatosporales; family Streptomycetaceae; genus Streptomyces; species Streptomyces doebereineriae. The sequence continues at coordinate 347,150 of NZ_JAVREZ010000007.1, read as the reverse complement.
ACCGGCCCCGGCTTCCCCCGGAACCCCGAGTCGGGCGCCGCAGCCGGGCCGGAGCGGCCCCGGAACCCGAACCGACCCCGACTTACCCCCGAACCCCGAGACTGTCGGTCCCCCGGCATATCCTGATCCTCTGGCCATCGGCTGACGAAGGGGTCCGAAGGTGCCGTCGATGCTCGATGCGGTCGTAGTGGGTGCGGGGCCGAACGGACTGACGGCTGCCGTGGAGCTGGCCCGCCGCGGCTTCTCCGTGGCCGTCTTCGAGGCGCGAGACACCGTGGGCGGGGGAGCCCGCACCGAGGAACTGACCCTTCCCGGCTTCCTGCACGACCCGTGCTCCGCGGCCCACCCCCTCGGCATCAACTCCCCGGCGTTCCGCGCCCTGCCCCTGGAGCGCTACGGCCTGGAGTGGCTGCATGCCGAGCTGCCCATGGCGCACCCCTTCACCGACGGCACCGCCGCCGTGCTGTCGAGGTCGGTCGCCGAGACGGCCGCCTCGTTCGGACCGCGGGACGCGGGGACGTACCGAAGGCTCGTCGAGCCGTTCCTGCCCCAGTGGGACACCCTGGCCCGCGACTTCATGTCCCTGCCCGCGACCGCGCTGCCCCGTGACCCGGTCACCCTCGCCCGCTTCGGTCTCGTCGGCCTGCCCCCGTCGACCTGGCTGATGCGCCGGTTCCGCGACGAGCGCGCGAAGACCCTGTTCGCCGGGCTCGTCGCGCATGTCATGGCCCCGCTCGGCGGCTTCGCCACCGGCGCCATCGGCCTGGTCTTCGCCCTCGCCGCGCACGCCCGCGGCTGGCCCGTGGCCCGCGGCGGCTCCCAGTCCATCTCCGACGCGCTCGCCGCGTACCTCAAGGATCTCGGCGGCACCGTCCACACCGACTACGAGGTCAAGCGGCTCGACGACCTGCCGCCCGCGCGCGCGTACGTCTTCGACACCTCGCCCACCGCCCTGGCCCGCATCGCCGGCTTCGGCAACTACTACGAGGGCTACCGCTACGGCCCGGGCGTCTTCAAGGTCGACTACGCCCTCGACGGCCCCGTGCCGTGGACCGCGAAGGAGGCGCGCGGCGCGGGCACCGTGCAGATCGGCGCCGACTCCGCGGAGATCGGCACCGCCCTGCGCGCCGCGTCCCGGGAGGACCGCGCACCCGAGAGGCCCTTCATGATCACGGTGCAGCCGAGCGTCGTCGACCCCGGCCGCGCCCCCGCCGGGAAGCACGTGTTCTGGGCCTACGGCCATGTGCCCAGCGGCTGGACCGGCGACCTCACCGACGCCATGGAGCGTCAACTGGAGCGTTTCGCCCCGGGGTTCCGTGACCGCGTCCTCGCACGCGCCACCGCAGGCCCGCCCGAACTGGCCGCCCGCAACGCCAACTACGTCGGCGGCGACATCGGCTCCGGCGCGGTCAGCGGACTCCAGGTCATGCTGCGCCCCAAGCTCTCCCTGTCCCCGTACAGCACCCCTCACCCGGCCGTCTTCATCTGCTCGTCGGCGACCCCGCCGGGACCGGGCGTGCACGGCATGTCGGGCCACAACGCCGCGAAGGCCGTATGGCGGAGGCTGCGACAGCAGATCTGACCGGGCTGCCCCCGGCGGGGCGGGCTGGAAGAGTGGTGGTCATGACCACCATCAGGCTCGTCCGGGGCGACATCACCCGAGAGAGCGCCGAAGCGATCGTCAACGCCGCGAACTCCTCCCTCCTCGGCGGCGGAGGAGTCGACGGCGCCATTCACCGCCGCGGCGGCCCCGCGATCCTGGCGGACTGCCGCAAGCTGCGCGCCGGTCACTACGGCAAGGGGCTCGCCACCGGAAAGGCGGTCGCCACCACCGCGGGCGACCTGGACGCGCGCTGGGTGATCCACACCGTCGGCCCCCGCTACAGCCAGCAGGAGGACCGCTCGGATCTGCTGGCCTCCTGCTACCGGGAGTCGCTGCGCGTCGCCGACGAACTGGGCGCCCGGACCGTCGCCTTCCCTGCCGTCTCCGCCGGTATCTACGGCTGGCCGATCGACGACGCCGCCCGGATCGCCGTGGAGACCGTACGGAAGGCGGAGACCGGGGTCGAGGAAGCCCGGTTCGTGCTGTTCGACGAGAAGGCGTACCAGGCGTTCGCGCGACAGGTCGACTGACCTCGCCGGGCTCCTACCCTGACGGCCGAATGGCCGCGGGCGCCGAAAGCGGGGGTGCAGGCGGGGGAAAACCGCTGGTCAGGGGCGCCTCAGCGCGATGCTCGTCCGAGTGTGGGCCCCGTGACCGGTTGCGAGGTGCGGGAGGGATTCTCACGGTGGGCCAAAGGAAGCACTTCGAAAGGACCCCTGCATGCGCCCCCTCGTCTCCCGCGGCCTCCTCCTGCCGACGCTGGTCTGTACCGCGCTGATCCTCGGCCCGGTCGGCACCGCGGCCGCCGTCGTCGACGCAGGCCGCGGCGCGTCGGACCACGGTGTGGCACAGGCGGCCACCTGGTACGGCACCGACGACTCGGACACCCTGACGGACCGCCTCGACGCACTGGACCGCTCCATGCACGGCAGCGTCCTCCAGCCCCTCCTGGACGCCGTCACCGACCTCACCGCCCTGGACGGCACCCACCTCGACGCGAGCGAGGCGGCCGCCCACGCGAAGGCCGTGAAGGCGGCGAACGCCGAGGTCCAGGAACAGCTGCGGCAGCTCAGCGACACGGACCGGTCCGTGGCGGCGGCCGACCCGGTCTCCGACCTCCTGGCCGCGCTCCAGTCCGCGGTCGACGACCTGCTCACGTCACTGACCTCGCTGGATCTGGGCGGTGTGGTGGGCTCGGTCACCGGCCTCCTGGGCTCCGTGGTCGGAGCCGTCACCGGGCTCCTCGGCGGCGGACTGCCCTCCTTGCCGGCCGCCGGCTGACGCCACGGCATCCCACGGCACCCCCGCGTGAGCGCACGCGGGGGTGTCGCATGTCGTCATGTCACCAGGACCCCACAAAGTCCGACAGAGTCATTGCCTCATAAGTCTTCGGGATCTAGGTTGAGTCGCATCCTGTGCCTCAAAGTCACCAATAGCGCACAGGAATTGACGCTCCCTCAGTACGTACACCGCACTGTCGTCCCGAGGAAGGTTCCACCGATGCCCCACCCGTATCTGCCTGCCCCCATCAGCCGCCGGCGTCTGCTGGAGTCGGGGGCCGCCGTCCTCGGCGCCCTCGCCCTCTCCTCGGGTCCCCTGGCCGGTCGCGGCCACGCGGCGGAGGGCGCCCCGGAGTGGAACGGCGCCATCGACCTCTTCCGGGTGGGCACCGAGCCCCCGCACACCACCCTCATGCCGTACGCCGGCACCGGCCAGGCGCTCGCCGCCGACCGCACCCGCTCGCCGTACCGCCTGAGTCTCGACGGCAGGTGGAGGTTCGCCTACGCGGACCGCCCCGATGACCGCGACACCGACTTCCACCGCACCGATGTCGACGACTCGGACTGGGACACCATTCCTGTCCCCTCGGTATGGCAGGTGCATGGCTACGACTTCCCGATCTACATCAACATCACCTACCCCTGGTGGGGCCCCAACGGCCTCGGCGAGGAGGCGCAGCCGCCCGCCGCGCCCACCCGCTACAACCCCGTCGGCCAGTACAGACGCACCTTCACCGTCCCGAAGGACTGGTCGGGACGGCGGACCTTCCTGCACTTCGAAGGCGTCAAGTCCGCCCACTACGTGTGGATCAACGGTGAACTCGTCGGCTACCACGAGGACTCCTACACGCCCGCCGAGTACGACATCACCCCGCACCTCAAGCCGGGCACGAACCAGATCGCGGTCGAGGTCTACCGCTACTCCGACGGCGACTGGCTGGAGGACCAGGACATGATCCGGCTGAGCGGCATCTTCCGCTCGGTCTATCTCTACTCCACCCCGGCCGTCCACCTGCGCGACTTCAAGCTGGACACCCCGATCGGCGACGACTACACCTCCGCCGAGCTCTCGGTCACCGCGAGCGTGCGGGACTACGCCGGCGGCAACCAGGGCCGCTACACGGTCGAGACACAGCTGTACGACTCGGGCGGCCACGCGGTCTGGTCCCGCCCCCTCCAGCAGGCCGTCGCACTCGACTCCGGCGACGAGACGACCGTACAGGCGGCCAAGGCGGTGCCCGCCCCGAAGCTGTGGTCGGCCGAACACCCGAACCTCTACACCGCCGTCCTGCGGCTGCGCGACCCCGCGGGCAAGGTGATCGAGACCCTCTCGCACCGCGTCGGCCTGCGTGAGTTCGCCCTGAAGGACGGGCTGATGCGCATCAACGGCAAACCCGTCTCCTTCCGGGGCACCAACCGCCACGAGATGCACCCCGACCGCGGCACCGCACTCACCCGCGCGGACCTCGTGAAGGACATCACGATCATCAAGCGGCTGAACATCAACTCGGTCCGCACCTCCCACTACCCCAACAACCCGCTGTGGCTCGAACTCGCCGACGAGTACGGCCTCTACCTCGTCGACGAGACCAACCTGGAGACCCACGGCATCCGCGGCGAGTACCCGGGCAACCACCCCGACTGGAGCGCGGCCTGTGTGGCCCGCGCCCAGAACATGGTCCACCGCGACAAGAACCACGCCTCGGTGGTGATCTGGTCCCTCGGCAACGAGGCGGGCGGCGGCAGCACCTTCGTCAACATGCGCGACTGGATCAAGTCGTACGACACCACCCGCGTCGTCCAGTACGAGGGCGACGACCGGCCCACCATCAGCGACATCCGCTCGGAGATGTACGAGAGCCCCGCACGCGTCGAGCAGCGCGCCAAGGACACCTCCGACACCCGGCCGTACGTGATGATCGAGTACTGCCACGCGATGGGGAACTCCAACGGCAACTTCAAGAAGTACTGGGACATCGTCCGCCGCTACCCCGTCCTCCAGGGCGGCTGGATCTGGGACTTCGTCGACCAGTCCCTCAGCGAGCCGGTCCCGGTACGCCAGTTGCTGACCGAGAGCGGACCCGGCGCCCTGAAGGGCGAAGTCCTGCCCGCGAGCGCCAGGTTCGACCGGGACAAGGGCGTTTCCGGTGCCACGGTCTTCGCCCGAGACAAGAGCCTCGACCTCACCGGCTCGCTGACCCTGGAGGCCTGGGTCACCCCGAAGGTGACGGGCTATCACCAGCCGCTCATCGCCAAGGGCGACACCCAGTACGCCCTCAAACAGTCCGGGAAGACACTGGAGTTCTTCATCTACGGCGGCGGTCAGTGGATCACCGCCACCTGGGCGCTCCCGGACGACTGGACGGGTCGGGAACACCACGTCGCCGGTGTCTTCGACGCGGCCGCGGGCACGCTGACCCTCCATGTGGACGGCCAGGTCAGGGCGACCAGGACAACCACGCAGCGGCCCAGCAGCAACACCGCGCCCCTCGCGCTGGCCGTCGATGTCGACAACCCCACAAGGGAGTTCAGCGGCACGATCAGGAAGGCGCGCGTGTACGGCCGTGCCCTGAGCGCCGCCGAACTGGCCTCCGACAGCCGGGGGCCCGGCGACGAGGGCGTGCGGTTCTGGTTCGACGCGGCGACCGTGGGGCTCAGCGAGAAGCGGCCCGCCCAGAAGACCTTCTTCGCGTTCGGCGGCGACTGGGGCGACAACCCCAACGACGGTGCCTTCGTCGCCGACGGCATCGTCACCGCCGACCGCGGCCACACCGGCAAGGCCGCCGAGGTCAAGCAGATCTATCAGGCGGTCAACGCGGCCTGGACCGCGGACGGGTCGGTGACCCTGACCAACGAGCACCTCTTCACCAACCTCCGCGAGCTCGACGGAAGTTGGACGCTCTCCGCCGACGGAAAGGTGGTGCAGCGAGGGAAGCTGACACGCGAACAGCTGAACCTGGCACCGCTGTCGAGCAAGGACATCACCGTCCCGTACAAGCTCCCGAGCGCCGCCGCGCCCGGCACCGAGTACTTCCTCCAACTCTCCTTCACCACCAAGGAGTCCACCCCGTGGGCGCGGGCCGGCTTCGAGGTGGCCAAGCAGCAGCTCGCCGTAGACGCGGACAGCCCGGCGGTGACCCCGGTGCCGCTCGCGAAGGTCCCGGCAGTGACGTACGAAGACGCCTCCGGTCAAGTCACCGTCAAGGGAAAGGACTTCTCCGTCGCCGTCGACAAGAGCAGCGGGACCATCACGTCGTACAAGGCCCACGGCGCCCGCCTGCTCACGTCCGGACCCGTGCCCAACTTCTGGCGGGCGCCCACCGACAACGACCACGGCAACGGGCAGCACACCCGCAACCAGACCTGGCGCGACGCCGGCACGAACCGCAAGGTGACCGACGTGAGCGTGCGGGCGCTGCGGAACCGGGCCGTCGAGATCAAGGTGAGCGGCACCCTGCCGACGACGACCGAGTCGACGTACACCACGACCTACACGGTCTTCGGCAACGGCGAGATCAAGGTCGACAACACCCTCCATCCGGGGGCGAGTTCACTGCCGTACATCCCGGAGGTCGGCACGATCCTGTTCCTGCCGCGCCGCCTGGACCGGCTGCACTACTACGGCCGCGGACCCGAGGAGAACCACTGGGACCGCAACGACGGCACGGACGTGGGGCTCTACTCCGGGACCGTCGCCGAGCAGTGGACCCCCTACATCCGCCCGCAGGAGAACGGCAACAAGACCGACGTCCGCTGGGTCGCCCTGACCGGCCGCGACGGCGTGGGACTGCTGGTCTCAGGTGAGCCCCTCCTGGAGGTCAACGCCTCGCACTTCACCCCGGAGGACCTGTCCGGCGGGGTGCGCCACGACTACCAGCTCACCCCGCGCGACGCGGTCGTGCTGCGGGTGAACCACCGGCAGATGGGCGTCGGCGGCGACAACAGCTGGGGCGCGCACACCCACGACGAGTACAAGCTGTTCGCCAACCGGGACTACTCGTACACGTATCGGCTGCGCCCGCTGACGGATGTGGCCCGGGCGACGGCGGCCTCACGGCGGCCGACGGCCTCCGCCTAGCCCACCGCGTGGGTGGGGCGGCCCCGGGCCCCGGGGACGCCTCACCCACGTCGGCGAAGCAGGGCCACAGCGACCACCGGACCGCACGCGAGGAGGACCGCCAGCACCCCGTACCCGTATGTCAGAGTCGCCGCCGCAGCCACCCCGGCCACCAGCAACGGCCCGCCGGCGTCTCCCAGTTCGCGTCCCAGCTCGGCCGCCCCCATCGTCTGCCCCAGCCGTTCCGGCGGAGTCGAGGCCGCGAGCGCCGCGAACCCCAGCGGGGTGATCAGCCCCGTCCCGACGCCGATCAGCGCGGCCCCCAGCAGCACACCCGCGAGCCCCGGCAGCATCGCGCAGCCCAGACCGGCCGCCGCCAGCAGCAGTCCGGCGGTCAGCCCACCCCGTACCGTGAGCCGCCCCGCGTCCAGCGCCCGCCCGGCGCGCGGCTGTACGACCGCCGCGCAGGCCGCGAGCACCGACACCGCGGCACCCGTCGCCACCGTGCCGAGCCCCGCCACCGCGCCCGACACGGGCAGGAAGCCCACGCCCACCGAGAGCGCGGCGGTCGCCCCGGCGAGCGCGGCCGTCGGGACCAGGAACACCGGGTCGGCCAGCCGCCGGGCCAGGTCGAGGACCGTCTGCCGGGCCCGGGGGAGCGGCGGTACGACGGGCACGGCGATCAGCGCCCACACCGCCACGGCCGCACCCAGCACCGCCAGCACCGTGAACAGCAGCCGCAGCCCGCCCGCCCACACCAGCGCCCCGCCGAGGAGCGGGCCCAGGGTGTAGCCGACGGACTTGTAGAAGCCGTAACTCCCGAAGGCCCGCCCGCGTTTGGCGGCCGGATTCATCCGGGCCACCAGCGCGGACGCGGCGGGGGAGAAGGCGGAGGCCGCCGCGCCCTGCCCCAGCCGCGCGGCCCACAGCCACCCGGGGCTGTCGGCGAGGGCGTAGAGCGCGGACGCGACGGCGAAGGCGACCAGTCCGCCGAGGAGCACGGGGCGCGCACCGATCCGGTCGGCGATCGTGCCGAACAGCGGCTTGAGCAGGACTTCGGCGCCGTCGTACAGAGCGAGCAGACCGCCCAGCACGAGCAGTGAGGTGACCGCGTCCGCCGAGTCCGCGCCGAGGTTCGCGGCGATGCCGTGCGCACCGAAGGCGGTGGTGAAACCGGCCGCGTACAGCGGCCACATCAGATGCCGAGGCGGCTCACTCGGTGGTGTCACTGAGCCCGAGCCGCAGATGTTCGACGTGGTACACGGCCTGGTCGAGTAGCTCGGCGACATGGTGGTCGTGCAGCGCGTACACCACCGACCGGCCCCGGCGTTCGCCCACGACCAGGCCCAGATTGCGCAGCAGGCGCAGCTGGTGCGAGCACGCCGACTGCTCCATCCCCACCTCGGTGGCCAGCTCCGTGGCCGGCAGCGGTCCTTCGCGCAGCCTCGCGAGGATCAGCAGCCGGGAGGGGGTGGACAGGGCCTGGAGCGTGGTGGCCACCTTTGCCACGTTGGCCGCGTCCAGGCGTACGCGCTCGGCGGTTTCCTGCGCGGTGGTGACGGCTCCATGACCCATGGGCGGTATCTTACCCACCGCACATGAACAGATGAATGGGTCTTCATGTGTTCCTGTATGGTGCTCGGGTGTCCACGACTCTCACCCCCGTTCGTGTCCCCTCGCCCGCCCGCCCGGCACCCCGCCGCCGCACCCGCGTCCTGGCACTGCCCGAGGCCCGCTGGGCGCTGGCGTCGACCGTCGCCTTCCTGGCGGCCCTCGCCCTGGACCTCGGCGGCCTGCCGTGGTGGGCGTACGGCCTGCTGTACGTGGTCGCCTATGTCACCGGCGGCTGGGAACCGGCCCTCGAGGGGCTCAGGGCGCTGCGCGGCAGAACCCTGGACGTCGACCTGCTGATGATCGTCGCCGCGCTGGGCGCCGCCGCGATCGGACAGGTCCGGGACGGCGCCCTGCTGATCGTCATCTTCGCCACGTCCGGCGCGCTGGAGGCACTGGCCACCGCCCGCACCGCCGACTCGGTACGCGGCCTGCTCGACCTCGCGCCCTCGATGGCGACCCGGGTGACGGAGCACGGCGAGGAACCGATCCCGACGAGCGAACTCGCCGTGGGAGACGTCCTGTTGATCCGGCCGGGCGAGCGCATCGGCGCGGACGGACGGGTCGTGGAAGGGGCGAGCGAGGCCGACCAGGCCACCATCACCGGTGAACCGCTCCCGGTCGCCAAGGGCCCCGGCGACGAGGTCTTCGCCGGCACCCTCAACGGCACAGGCGTGCTGCGTGTCCGCGTCGAGCGCGACCCCGCCGACTCCGTGATCGCTCGCATCGTGACGCTGGTCGAGGAGGCTTCCCGGACCAAGGCGCCGACGCAGTTGTTCATCGAGAAGGTCGAGCAGTGGTACGCGCTGGGGATGGTGATCGCCACGCTCGCCGTGTTCGGTGTGCCGCTGATCTTCGGCGCCGACCTCACCGACGCGTTGCTGCGCGCCATGACCTTCATGATCGTCGCCTCGCCGTGCGCAGTGGTCCTCGCGACCATGCCGCCCCTGCTGTCCGCCATCGCCAACGCCGGGCGGCACGGCGTCCTGGTCAAGTCGGCGGTCGCGATGGAGCGACTGGGCGAGGTGGACGCCGTGGCCCTCGACAAGACCGGGACGCTGACGGAGGGGACACCGGAGGTCTCGGCGGTACGGCCGCTGCCGGGCTCCGGGCTGACTCCGGACGCTCTTCTCGCGCTGGCCGCCGCGGCCGAGCACCCCAGCGAGCATCCGCTGGGGCGTGCGGTGGTGAGGGCGGCGCGGGAGCGGGGGCTGCGGATCGCGGACGCGCGGGACTTCGTCGCCGTGCCCGGGCGCGGGGTGACGGCGGTGGTCGGGGGGCGAGTGATCGGGGTCGGGCGCGCGGGTGACCCGGTGACCGGGAGCGTGGACCTAAGTCCCGATGCCGATGCCGATGCGACCGGGGTCCCCGGCACCGAGGACGGCGACACCGTCGTCCTGGTGACCGGCGACGGCGTCCCCCTCGGCACCCTCGCCCTCACCGATCGCCTGCGCCCACACGCCCCCGCCACCACCGCCGCACTCGCCGCCCTGACCGGCACGGCTCCCGTCCTGCTCACCGGCGACAACGCCCGGGCCGCCGCGCGGGTCGCCGAGGCCACCGGACTGGTGGACGTCCGCGCGGACCTGCTGCCCGAGGGCAAGGTGGACGCCGTACGACAGCTGCAGGACGCCGGACGCAAGGTGCTGTTCGTCGGGGACGGCGTCAACGACGCGCCCGCGCTCGCCGCCGCCCACTCCGGCATCGCGATGGGCCGTGCGGGCTCCGACCTCGCGCTGGAGACGGCGGACGCGGTCGTCGTACGGGACGAGCTCGCGACGGTTCCTTCGGTCGTACGGCTGTCCCGGGCCGCCCGCCGGCTGGTCGTCCAGAACCTGGTGATCGCGGGTACCTTCATCACCGGACTCGTCCTGTGGGACCTCCTCGGCCACCTCCCGCTCCCGCTCGGCGTCGCGGGGCACGAGGGCTCCACGGTCCTCGTCGGCCTCAACGGACTGCGGCTGCTGCGCGAGTCCGCGTGGCGTTCGGGCCAGGCCCCGTTCCAGGGCACGCGAGGTTGATGTCGGATTCTCGCCAGCCCGGGCCCGGCCGGTGGCCGATGCTGGACGCATGCAGACGGGGATGTACACCGAGACCGAGCGCTGTGTGCGTGCCGTGCAGTCCAAGGACGCACGGTTCGACGGATGGTTCTTCACGGCGGTCCTGACGACCCGCATCTACTGCCGGCCGAGCTGTCCGGTCGTACCGCCCAAGCCCCAGAACATGACCTTCTATCCGAGTGCGGCGGCCTGCCAGCAGGCGGGTTTCCGGGCCTGCAAGCGGTGCCGGCCCGACACCAGCCCTGGTTCCCCGGAGTGGAACCAGCGCGCCGACCTCGTGGCCCGCGCGATGCGGCTGATCGCCGACGGCGTGGTCGACCGCGAGGGCGTGCCCGGCCTCGCCGCCCGGCTCGGCTACAGCGCCCGGCAGATCGAACGCCAGCTGCTCGCCGAACTCGGCGCGGGCCCGCTCGCCCTCGCCCGGGCCCAGCGCGCCCAGACGGCGAGGATCCTCATCGAGACGACCGCGCTCCCGATGGCGGACATCGCCTTCGCGGCCGGCTTCTCCGCGATCCGCACCTTCAACGACACCGTGCGCGAGGTCTTCGCGCTCTCGCCGAGCGACCTGCGCACACGCGCCGCCAAGAAGTCCACGCCGGACACCCCCGGCTTCCTGTCCCTGCGCCTGCCGTTCCGCGTCCCACTCAACCCCGACAACCTCTTCGGTCACCTCGCGGCCACCGCCGTCCCGGGGGTGGAGGAGTGGCTGGACGGCGCGTACCGCCGCACGCTGCGGCTGCCGTACGGACACGGCATCGTGGCGCTCGCACCCCAGCCCGACCACATCGCCTGCCGGTTGATGCTGAGCGACCTGCGCGACCTGACCGTCGCCATCAGCCGCTGCCGCCGCATGCTCGACCTGGACGCCGATCCCGTCGCGATCGACGACCAGCTGCGCACGGACCCGCTCCTGGCGCCCCTGGTGGACAAGGCGCCCGGCCGACGCGTCCCGCGTACGGTCGACGAGGCGGAGTTCGCCGTACGGGCCGTGCTGGGCCAGCAGGTCTCCACGGCGGCGGCCCGCACCCACGCGGCACGCCTGGTCACGGCCCACGGCGAACCGGTCGACGACCCCGAGGGCGGCCTGACGCATCTCTTCCCGTCCCCCGAGGCACTGGCCGCGGTGGACCCCGCCGCACTCGCGATGCCCCGCACCCGCCGCACGACCTTTACCACCCTGGTCGGTGAACTGGCCGACGGAACGCTCCAGTTGGGCGTGGAGACCGACTGGACGGAGACCCGGACCCGCCTTCTCGGCCTCCCCGGCTTCGGCCCCTGGACGGTCGACGTCATCGCCATGCGCGCCCTCGGTGACCCGGACGCCTTCCTCCCCACCGACCTCGGAATCCGCCGAGCGGCCCAGGAGTTGGGCCTGCCCTCCACGCCGGCCGCGCTGACGGCCCGGGCGGCGGCCTGGCGGCCGTGGCGGGCCTACGCGGTCCAGTACCTGTGGGCGACCGACAGTCACCCGATCAACTTCCTGCCCGTATAAGGACATCCAGTGAAACAGCACAATGTGATCGACAGCCCCTACGGCCCTCTGACCCTCGTCGCCGACGACGGTGTCCTGTGCGGCCTCTACATGACCGACCAACGCCACCGCCCACCGCAGGAGAGCTTCGGTGAGCCGGACGACGGATGGTCCAAGGAGGCGGAGGGCCAGCTGATGGCCTACTTCGAGGGCGAGTTGAAGGAGTTCACCCTGGAAGTGCGCCTGCAAGGAACGGCTTTCCAGCGCACGGTCTGGGAACAGCTCCGCCGGATCCCGCACGGCGAGACCCGCACCTACGGCGAACTCGCCGACGCCCTCGGCAACCCCAAGGCCTCCCGCGCGGTCGGCCTCGCCAACGGCAGGAACCCGATCGGCATCATCGTCCCCTGCCACCGCGTGGTCGGCGCGGACGGCAGCCTCACGGGCTACGGCGGCGGACTGGAACGCAAGCAGCAGTTGCTGGACTTCGAGCGGGGAGCGGCGCTGTTCTGATCCGGCCCCCTCTGGGACGCGGTGTTCTCGTGGCTGGTGGCCGCGCACAGGGTGTCCAGCCCGTACCGGGTCGCCGCGAGACGGCACAGCTCGCGGACCGTCGCCGTCGCCACGCCCCGGCCGGTGGCGTGCTGGGCGACCCGGTAGCCGAGGTCCGCGGGCACTCCTCTACTTATCGGTGTATTCTGGTGAGGAATGGCAGGTTCTGCGTGGGGTATGCATAAACCGCCACGAATAAAAAGATTCCTCCGTCCACTCCTCACGGGGGTGGGATTATGGCGAGTTATCCAGAGCGCTCCGGTCCCCAGCTCACGTTCATTCATCCATCGCGCCTATATGGCTCCCCTCTCCGTCTGTCCGCTGCCAGGTCGGTCCTCGGCCGGGATCCCGGCTGTGACATTCGTATAGACGATCCGTATGTGAGCGGCAGGCACGCAATCCTGAGTCGTTCGGGAGCGAACGTGGTCTTGGAAGACCTCGGTTCCGCCAACGGCACTTCGGTGAACGATCGTCCTCTCGCCGCCCCGCAGACGCTGCACGACGGGGATGTCCTCACCTTGGGGAGCGTCAGCATTCGCTACGAATGGCCCGGCAGTGCTCCGCAAGAGCGTGAAGCCGAACAGGGCACCGTCCTGATGCCGGAAGTGAACAGTGCCCCGCGATTCGATGTGGGTCAGCAGTACGGTGCCCACATCAACAATGTGGGTGGGCACCAGTATGTCGATCAAAGACAGGAGAGCTTTCTCCGGCAGATCGCGGCAGCTCGCACGAGAGCGCGAAGAATCATTCTGTTCGGTTTCGTGCTCTTCTTGATCGGCTTCGCTGTCTTCGCCTATGGAATTCTGCGCTTCATGGGTCATATCGGGGATCCCGTGTCTGAGGATCCCAATGAATGGCCCGACCCGGGAGATATGTTCGGCACGGAGATCGGCGGCTTTCCGGTGTTCCTTCTCGGCTGGGCAGCCGCCGGCGTCGGCACGGTCCTGATGATGACCGGGCTGGTGATGCACGTCATCGCCGCATCCCGTCAACGCTCGTTCGACGCGGCCGTGCGCCGCCAGTGACGCAGGCGAGGGGACATCCAGTGAGCTTCAATATCGGCAGCCAACAGGGCAACATCAACAACGTCGCCGGTGACCAGACCATTCACGGTGGCCAGCACGGACAATTCGCGATGACCACGGATCCGCGTGCCATGCTCGATCTGCTGCGTTCGGAACTCGACCGCCTGGCCCTACCGCCCGAGGTCGCGAGCCAGGTGAACACCGAAGTCGCGTCCCTGGATGCCGAGCTCGCTTCCCCTTCTCCTGATCGCACCACCATGGCCCAGCGTCTGGTGCAGATCACCAGGCTGGTGACCGCTGCGGGTGCAGCCGTCACCGCCGGCGGGACCCTCGCAGGAGCCCTGTCCTCCTTCGCGGCCTGGCTGGGGCCGATCGGTGACTCCGTCCTCCATGCCATCGGGTAGTAGCTCTCGGCATCGATCACAGTCTTCCGAACGATCTGATCCGGTGCATGAGTTCGGGCAGTGCCGTGCCGATCGGTTCGCGGATCACCTCGTCGGCCCGGTCGTCGTACGGTGTCGGGTCGGCGTTGACGATGACGAGACGGGCGCCGTGGTCGGCGGCGATGCCCGCGAGGCCCGCGGCCGGCTGGACCTGGAGGGTGGTGCCGACGGCGATGAAGATCTGGCAGGCCTTGGTGATGGCGACGGCCTCGCCCATGACGACGGGGTCGAGGCGCTCGCCGAACATCACGGTCGCCGACTTGAGGATGCCGCCGCAGGTCAGGCACGGCGGGTCCCCTTCGCCGGCCTCGACCCGGGCGAGCGCGTCCTCCATCGGGCCGCGGGCGTGGCACTTCGTGCACACCACCTGCCGTGCGGTGCCGTGCAGTTCGAGGACCTTGCGGGCGGGCATCCCGGCGAGCTGGTGCAGCCCGTCCACGTTCTGCGTGATCACCCGCACCGGCACCCCGGACTTCTCCAGCTCGGCCACCGCCACGTGTGCGGCGTTGGGCTCGGCCTTCAGGGTCCGGTTCGCGCGCCGCATCTGCCACGAGCGGCGGCGGATCTCCGGATCGCTCATGTAGTAGTCGTACGTCACGAGCTTCTCGGCCTCGGGGTCCTTGCGCCACAGCCCGTTCGGACCGCGGTAGTCGGGGATCCCGGAGTCGGTGGAGATACCGGCGCCGCTGAGGAGCGCGACGAGGGGCTTGGTCATGGTGCCGAGGGTAGGGCGGGTGATCCGGATGCGGCGAGTGGATATCCCACGCCTGGGCGCGAGCAACCACGAGCACCGACAGCGTGCTGGATCAGCCCACCCGGCGCCCGTTCTCCAGCTCCACCGTCCCCGACCCGTCCGCCAGCACGTCCAGCGCGACCAGGACCCGGCGGCCGAGCCCGTCGGGCAGATACTCGGCCAGCTCCTCGTGCGGCACCAGGCGCCACGACAGCAGCTCCTCCTCCTGGAGCCGGATCGCCTTGAGATCGTCCTCGCCGAGGACACCGCCGTCGTAGAGGTACGCCACCAGGGGCGGCCAGGTCGGCCGGTACACCCAGTCCACCGCGAGCAGCCGGCCGAGGTCGCGGTCGAGCCCGATCTCCTCGAGCGTCTCGCGACGCGCGCCCTGGCGCGGTGTCTCACCCTCGTCGGACTCGATCGTGCCGCCCGGAAGCGCCCAGCCCTCACGGTAGTTGGGCTCGACGAGCAGGACCCGGCCCGAGGCGTCACGGAAGAGAGCGGCGGCACCGGCGAGGATCCGGGGAAGACCGGCGATGTACGTGGCGAAGTCAGGGGTGGTGGTCATCCTCGAAGGGTAACCAGCATCCGCGGCCGCCTTCGCCGGCTCAGCGGGGGGTCACGGGGGCGAGGGCGTCCCGTACGGTCACCATGGTGTGCGCCTCGCCCCGGTCGGCTCAGGCCTCCGCCCCCGCCAACCGCACCGTCCGCTCGGCCAGTTCGCTGATGTGCACCCCGTCGAAACCGAACACCGCGCTGCGCACCCGGTCCTCCAGCGGCTCCTTCCACTGGTCCGGGATCGCGTCCGCGCCGGTGAGCACCCCGGCCACCGAACCGGCCGTGGCTCCGTTCGAGTCGGTGTCCAGACCGCCCCGCACGGTGAGCGTGATGGTCCGGGTGAAGTCGCCGTCGCCGTAGAGCAGTCCGGCGGTCAGGACGGCCGCGTTCGGGATCGTGTGGATCCAGCCGAGCCCGGCGGTCTCCTCCGAGACCGTCGTCAGGGTGTCCTCCCAGGTCATCCGGGTGTCGTGCAGGGACACCACCCGGCGTACCGTGCGCGCGAGGCGGCTGCTCGCGGGGATCACCGTGAGCGCCTGGTCGACGGCCTGCCGCACGGTGTCGACCGTGAACGCCGCCGAGATCAGCGCCGCCGCCCACATCGCCCCGTACACGCCGTTGCCGGTGTGCGAGAGCACCGCGTCCCGGCGGGCCAGTGCGGCGGCGCGGCGCGGGTCGCCGGGGCAGGTCCAGCCGTAGATGTCGGCACGGATGAGAGCGCCGATCCACTCCTGGCAGGGATTGTCGTACGTCGCCGTCAGCGGCGGTTTCAGCCCGTTGGCGAGGTTGCGATAGGCGGCCCGCTCCGCGGTGAACGTCTGCAGATACGGCAGCCTCAGCAGCCACAGATCGCCCACCTGTTCGGTGCTGAAGCCGAAGCCGTGGGTCTCCAGGAGGTCGAGGCCGAGGATGGCGTAGTCCACGTCGTCGTCACGGCAGCTGCCGTGGATGCGGCCGCGCACGCACTCACGCCACTCGGGCCGCAGCTCGAAGCCGTCGCTCTCGCCGACGGGTTCGGGAAGGTAGTCGGTCAGCGGCAGGGCGGCGGCCTGCCGGAGATAGCGGTCGATCCGGTCCCGCGTCCACAGGTCGCCCTGCTCGACCGGCTTGCCGAGCATGTTGCCCGCGATCCGGCCGAGCCAGCCCCCGAGGATGCGGTCGGCGAGCTCTGGTTCGGTGCCCACAGGGGTCATAGCTCCGGTGTACCCGATTCCGGAGCACCGCACAGTCCCCCTCCGAGGTGGTGGTGTCGTCGCTCCGGCCTCGGGACCGGTTCATGCCCTGCTGGGAGAGGTCTCGGCCACGTCGACCTTTTCGAGGCCTTCGCGACGCGTCCGTTCGGTCCCCCAGACGCCGAGCGGCCCGAGCGCCTGATGGAGCGTGCACCCGT
The DNA here is from genome assembly GCF_031845645.1 of Streptomyces doebereineriae. Lineage (NCBI taxonomy): Bacteria > Bacillati > Actinomycetota > Actinomycetes > Kitasatosporales > Streptomycetaceae > Streptomyces > Streptomyces doebereineriae. The sequence continues at coordinate 330,367 of NZ_JAVREZ010000007.1, read as the reverse complement.
CCTCGGTCAGGGAGTACTCCACCCGCGGTGGCACCTCGGCGTAGACCTCCCGGTGGACGAGTCCGTCCGCCTCCATCTCCCGCAGGTGCTGGGTCAGCATCTTCTCGCTCACTCCGGGCAGACCGCGGCGGAGTTCGGCGAAGCGGCGTATCCGATGAGTGTCGAGCTCCCAGAGGATGAGCCCCTTCCACTTCCCGCTCACCACGTCCAGCGCGGCGTCGATGCCGCAGATGTAAGGCCCGCGCCTCGGTCCTTTGGCCATCACTGCCCCCCTTACTAAAAGGTAAGTACCGAAGAAAATAGTGGGTACTTCCGTGCTTTGGGGCGCTCTTCCAGGATGGAGGGGTGAACGGACACCAGAACCCCACCAGCACGCAGGGCAACGCTGTCACCGTGATCGGGCTCGGCCCGATGGGCCAGGCGATGACCCGCACCCTCCTCACCGCAGGCCACCCGGTCACCGTCTGGAACCGCACCGCCGGCCGGGCCGACGGCGTCGTCGCCGAGGGAGCGACGCGCGCGGCGACTCCCGGCGAGGCGGTCGAAGCGAGTGACCTCGTGATCCTCAGCCTCACCGACTACCGGGCGATGTACGACATTCTCGACGGCTCCACCGCGTTACTCGCCGGCCGGACGCTGGTCAACCTGAGCTCGGACACGCCCGACCGCACACGCGAGGCGGCGACCTGGGCGGCGGGCCACGGCGCCGCCTTCCTCACCGGTGGTGTCATGGTCCCGGCGCCGATGGTCGGCACGGAGGCGGCCCATGTCTACTACAGCGGCCCCGGCGCGGTGATGGAGCACCATCGGGCGAGGCTGGCCACGCTCGGCACGCCGAGGTATCTGGGTGAGGACCCGGGCCTCGCCCAGATGATGTACCAAGCGCAGCTCGCGGTGTTCCTCACCACCTTGTCCGCACTGATGCACGCCACCGCGATGCTGGGCACGGCGGGAATGAAGGCCACGGAAGCCCTGCCGGAGCTGCTCACCTTCACCGACTCGATCGGCGCCATCCTGAGGGCCGGGGAGGAGACCCCCGGTGCCGCGCTGGACGCCGGTGAGCATCCCGGCGACCTCAGCACGGTCACCATGATGGGCGCGACGTCCGACCACATCGTCGAGACCAGCAGGTCACTCGGCCTCGACCTCGCGCTCCCCCTGGCCGTGCAGGCCCACTACCGACGCGCGATCGAGAACGGCCACGGCAGCGACAACTGGACCCGCGTCATCGACAGCATCCGCGAGCCGCGCTGACGGGACGTACGAGCTCCCTCCTTCTCAGGGACCGGGCGGTGCATGACGTCGGGGGGCGTCTCCGGTTAAGGTCGCAGCGGCGCGACTGGCCTTGACGTGCGCGAGGCCCGGAGAGCAAGGGGAAAACGTGACACTGCGCGTGCTCATCGCCGCGGACAAGTTCAAGGGCTCGCTCACGGCCGTGCAGGTCGCCGAGCGTGTGACGGCCGGGCTGCGCCGGGTCGTGCCGGACCTGGAGGTCGAGGCACTGCCCGTCGCCGACGGCGGTGACGGGACTGTCGCCGCGGCTGTCGCGGCCGGTTTCGAGCGCCGGGAAGTGCCGGTCGCCGGGCCCCTCGGGCAGGAGACCACCGCCGCCTTCGCGGTCCGCGGGGACACCGCCGTCGTCGAGATGGCCGAGGCCAGCGGTCTGCAGCGGCTGCCCGCAGGCGTCTTCGCCCCGCTCACGGCGTCGACGTACGGCTCCGGAGAGCTCCTGCGCGCCGCGCTGGACGCCGGCGCCCGCACGATCGTGTTCGGGGTCGGCGGCAGCGCCACCACCGACGGCGGTGCCGGCATGCTCTCCGCGCTCGGCGCCCGCTTCCTGGACGCCGACGGCGAGCCCGTGGCCCCCGGCGGCGGAGGCCTCGCCGATCTCGCCTCGGCCGACCTGTCGGGCTTGGATCCGCGGTTCGCCTCCGTCGAGTTCATCCTGGCCAGCGACGTCGACAACCCGCTGACCGGCCCCAAGGGCGCCCCCGCGGTCTACGGCCCGCAGAAGGGCGCCTCCCCGGACGACGTCGAGGCCCTCGACAGCGCCCTCGCCCACTACGCGAAGGTGCTGGAGGAGGCCGTCGGCGCGAAGGCCGCCGGGTACGCCGCCTCGCCGGGTGCGGGCGCGGCCGGCGGCATCGGCTACGGTGCCCTCCTCCTCGGCGCCCGGTTCCGCCCCGGCATCGAGGTCATGCTCGATGTCCTGGGCTTCGCACCCGCGCTGGAGTGGGCGGACCTGGTGATCACCGGCGAGGGCTCCCTCGACGAGCAGACCCTGCACGGCAAGGCCCCGGCGGGCGTCGCCGCGGCAGCCCGCGCCAAGGGCAAGGAGGTCGTCGCCGTGTGCGGCCGCCTCGCGCTGCCCCCGGAGGCCCTCGGCCGCGCGGGCATCCGCCGCGTCTACCCGCTCACCGACGCCGAGCCCGACATCCAGCGGTGCATCACCGAGGCGGGGCCGATCCTGGAAAACGTGGCGGAGCAGATCGGCCGGGACTTCCTGGTCTGACCCGGACCACCCCCCCCGCAGATCACTGACGTGGCCCCGACAGCCGGTACGCGTCCAGCGCCAGCGTCATCTCGATCAGGTCCCGGGGCCGGGCCAGCGAACGGGACGTGAGCTGCTCGAGCCGCCGCAGCCGGTTGAAGACCGTGTTGCGGTGGCAGTACAGCCGTCCGGCGGCCCGCCCCGCCGAGCCCTCGCACACCAGCCACACATCGAGGGTCTCCAGCAGTACGGCCCGGTCGGCGGGCTCCAGCTCCAGGAGCGCGCCGAACACGTCCGACACCAGCCGGTCGGCCAGCTCCGGCTGGCTCACCACCAGCGCGGTCGGCATCCGCTGATCAAGGCGTACGACCGCGGTGCCGTCCGGCGGACAGGTGCGCAGCGCCAGCTCGGCGAGCCGCCGGGCCCGCCCCAGCTCGGCGAGGCCGGGGACCACAGGACTGATTCCTCCCGGCCCCGCGCACCGCCCGTCCAGCGCACGCGCCACCGCGTCCAGGCCCTGCCCGGGCGCGAGCGCCACGACCGCCACCTCGCCGTCGGCCCGCATCCGCCAGATGAACCGGAACCCGGCGCCCCGCACCGGCCGCTCGGCCGCCTCCCGCCGCTCGGCCCGCAGCACCACCACCGCGTACGGCCCGTGCTCCGGCAGATCGAGGCCCGCCGCCGCCCGCGCCGCGAGCCCGGGCGTCGCCTGCCCCTCCAGCAGGGCGTCGAGGAGCGCCTGCAGCTGCTCGTCCGTACGCCGCCTGAGCTCCGCCTCGGTGGCCCGGTACGCCTCCGACGCCGCCTGCGCCTGCGCGTCCACCGCCGACCACACCATCGTGGTCGACCGCATCAGCGCCGCCAGCCGCTCCGGCTCCCGACCGGCGGTCCCCTCCACGAGCGCGTCCCACACCAGGTAACCGGCGTTCCGGTATGCGTGCACCAGAAGGTCCAGCGGCAGCCCCTGATGGGCCCGGCGCCGGCCCGCGTCCTCGGCGTACTCCAGGTCGCGGCGCGGGGAGTCCCGGGGCGCGGAGATCGTCTCGATGCCGATCCGCATCGCCTCCTCGGCCTCCCGCCACTGCTGGTCGTACGGCAGCACCTGGCCGTAGACGGCGGAGTGCTCGGTGAGTTGGCGCAGGTGCTCGTCGACGAGCTCCGGCACCCGTTCCAGCAGAGCCGTGCAGGACTCCGCGAGCAGCTTCCAGTCATGACCGGTCCGCGGCCGTCGCCCTCCCATGGCCGGAGGATGCCACCGCGACCCGGCCGCGCACAGGCCCCTGACACGCACTGTTGTGCACACGCACAACGACGGCACCGGCCCGCTGGGCACCCGCAGCGATTGTGCCGCGGGCCGTGGACGGACGCCCGCGGCGGTGCTGGGGTGAGCGCCACACCGAGTGCGACAAGGGGGAGTCCATGACCGGATCCGGACTGGTCGTCCACGACCTGTCGGTCGGATACGGCCCCGTGCGGGCCCTGCGCCGGGTGTCCCTCGAGGTGCCCGAGGGGGCCGTGGTGACGGTGCTCGGCGCCAACGGCGCGGGAAAGTCCACGCTCCTGCGCGCGATCAGCCGGACCCTCTCCTTCCACGGCGGCGCGGTCACCGAGGGCACGGTCACCCTGGACGGCCGCCGCCTCGACGGGCTGAGCCCGGACCGGGTGGTCGCCGCCGGCGTCTGCCAGGTACCCGAGGGGCGACGGGTGTTCGCGCGCATGACGGTCGCCGACAACCTGCGCGCGGGCGCCCTCGGCGGCACCGGATCCGGCCGGTCCGCGGCCCTGGCCCGCGTCCACGAACTGTTCCCCGTACTCGCCGAACGCGCGGGCCAGCGCGCCGGACTCCTCTCCGGCGGCGAACAGCAGATGCTCGCGGTCGCCCGCGCCCTGATGGCCACCCCTCGTGTGCTCCTCCTCGACGAACCCTCCCTCGGCCTCGCCCCGCTCATGGCCCGGCGGATCGCCGACACCGTCCGGGAGATCAACACCCAGGGCACTTCGGTCCTCCTCGTCGAACAGAACGCGGCCCTCGCCCTGCGGCTCGCCACGCGCGCGTACGTCCTCGAAGTCGGCGAGGTCACCCTCTCGGGCCCGGCCGCGGAACTGTCCGCCTCCGACGAGGTGCGCCGCCGCTACCTCGGGGTGGTCGACGAGGACGCGGCGGCCGACGCGGAACAGGCGACGGACCGGACCCTGGCCCGGTGGGAGGGGTGACGGCGATGGACTCCCTGGAAGTGCGGGGGCTGACCGTCCGGTTCGCCGGACTCACCGCCCTCGACGAGGTCGGCTTCACCGTGCGCCCCGGCACCGTCCACGCCCTCATCGGCCCCAACGGCGCCGGAAAGTCCACCTGCTTCAACGTCCTGTCCGGCGTCTACCGGGCCACCGCGGGCAGCGTCCGCTTCGGCGCGCACGAGCTGACCGGCATGCCCTCGCACCGCATCGCCGCCCTCGGTGTCGCCCGCATCTTCCAGAACCTCGCGCTGCCGCCCCGGGCCTCGGTCGAGGACTGTCTGCTCCTCGGCCGCCACCGGCTCACCCGGACCGGCTTCCTCGCCGCGGGACTCCGGCTGCCGTCGGCGGTCCGCGAGGAACGCCGGCACCGCGAACGCGTCCGGGAGATCGCCGAGTTCGTCGGCATCGCGGACTGCCTGGCACGGCCCGCGGGCTCTCTCCCGTACGGACAGCAGAAGCTCGCCGAACTCGCCCGCGCGCTCTGCATGGAACCGCGCCTGCTGCTCCTCGACGAGCCGGTCGCCGGCATGACCGCCGACGAACGACGCCGGACAGCCGCCGTGATCGCGGGTGTGCGCGACTCCCTCGGCATCTCGATCGTGCTGGTGGAACACGACATGGGGGTGGTGATGCGGCTCGCGGACGCGGTGACCGTACTGGACTTCGGGCGCCGGATCGCCGACGGCGCCCCCGCCGACGTACAGAACGATCCGGCCGTCGTACAGGCGTACTTGGGGGCCGCGTCATGAGCACCTTCGCCGAAATCCTCCTGAACGGCCTCTCGCTGGGGTCGGTGTACGCGCTCATCGCGCTCGGCTTCGTGGTGATCTTCCGGGCCACCGAGGTCGTCAACTTCGCCCACGCCTCGCTGCTGCTGGCGGGCGGATACGTCACCGCGGTCCTCCACGACGACATCGGTTTCTGGCCCGCGCTGCTCGCCGGGATCGCGGGTGCCGCGCTGGTCGGTGCCGCCGTGGAGTTCCTGGTGATGCGGCGGTACCGGGGCACCGACCACAGCGTCCTGGCCATCGTCACCATCGGCGTCGACATCCTCCTCACGACCGAGCTGACCCGCCGTATCGGCACGGACGTGCTGACGCTCGGCGACCCGTGGGGCGACGCCGTGCTGAGGATCGGGCCGATCTCGCTGGCCCACACCCGGATCGCCGCGTTCGTGGCCGCCGCGCTGCTCATCACGGCGTTCCTGCTGGCCTTCCGGTACACATCGTGGGGCGTGGCGATGCGGGCGGCGGCGGAGAGCGCGGAGACGGCCGCGCTGATGGGGGTCCAGCTGGGGCGGGTGTCGATGGGTGCGTGGGCGGTGGCCGGCGGACTCGCCGCCGTGGCCGCCCTGTTCCTGACCGTGTTCCCGACGCCGGGGCTGGAGCGGGCGACCTCGCTGGCCGCGCTGAAGGCGTTTCCCGCGGCCATCCTCGGCGGCCTTGACTCGACGACGGGCGCGCTGGTGGGCGGGCTGCTGGTCGGCGTCACGGAGTCCCTCGCGACCGGCTACCAGAGCGATCTGACCTTCCTGGGACGGGGGCTGGGAGACCTCGCGCCCTACCTCGTGATGGTCGCGATCCTGCTCATGCGGCCCGCCGGGCTGTTCGGCACGAAGGAGCTCGCCCGTGTCTGAGGTCCTGGTGAAGCCGCTGCGACTGGTCCGCTCCCGTACGTACCTCTGGGCCGCCGGGGGAGTGGTCCTGCTGGCCCTGCCCTTCTACCTGGACCGGTTCTGGCTCCAGGCGGGCCTGTTCGCGATGGCCGCCGCGATCGGCGCGATCGGCATCAACCTCCTCACCGGGGCGACCGGCCAGCTCTCCATGGGGCACGCCTTCTTCCTCGCCGTCGGCGCCTACGGCTACTGCGTGTTCGCGGCGGACGGCGGCCACGGGCTGACCGGGCTCGGGCTGCCGACCTGGCTCGCGGCCGTGCTCGCGGTGCTGGTCGCGGGCGCCGCGGGCGGGCTGTTCAGCCCCATCTCGGGCCGCCTCAGCGGCGCCTACCTGGGCATCGCCACACTCGCGCTCGTCTTCATCGGCCAGCACGTGATGTTCAACGCCCACGACCTGACCGGCGGCGCCAACGGCCGTGACGTACCGCCGCTGAGCCTGTTCGGCCTCACCTTCGACGACCGCGAACTCCTCGTCGCCGCCGTGCCGTTCGGGTCGGCTGAGAAGCTCTGGTACGCGGGCCTGGTCCTGCTGGCGGCCGGCGCGCTGTTCGCACGCGGGGTGCTGCGTGGCCGTCCCGGCCGGGCCATGAACGCGATCCGTGACCACCGCATCGCCGCCGGTGTGCTGGGCGTGCCGGTCGCCCGGCACCGGGCCGCGGTCTTCGTGCTGTCGTCGATGTACGCGGGCCTCGCGGGCGTACTGCTCGCGCTGGTCTTCCAGCGCACGGTGCCCGACTACTTCGGCATCACGCTCTCGCTCGAGTACCTCGCGATGATCGTCATCGGCGGGCTCGGTTCCGTCTCCGGGGCGGTGGCGGGGGCCGTGTTCGTGTCCCTGCTGCCGCAGCTGCTGACCCGCTACAGCGATGCGCTGCCCCTGGTCTCCGCCCCCGGCACGGGCGGGATCGCACCGGGCGAGGCATCCCGGTACCTCTACGGCGCCGCCGTCGTACTGGTGGTGCTGTTCCTGCCCGGCGGCCTGGTCGGGGCGGCCGCCCGGCGTCACGTCAGACCCCGTTCAGGGGAGATCCATCCAGGGGAGGAACGATGACCACGAGGTACGCCGCCAGGGCCACCGCGGGCGCGCTCGCCGCACTGCTGGTGCTGGCCGGATGCAGTTCCAAGGCCAAGGACTCCGACGACGGGGACGGTGACAAGGCGGCCGGCGGGGTCAAGACCGGGGAGGGCATCTCCGGCAAGACGATCACGCTGGGCGCGCTCACCGACATGACCGGCGTCTACGCGACCCTCGGCAAGAGCGTCACGCAGGCCCAGCAGCTGTACGTGAAGCAGCTGAACGCCGCCGGAGGGGTCTGCGGCTACAAGGTGGCCCTCTCGGTCCGCGACCACGGCTACGACCCGCAGAAGGCCGTCTCCGGCTACACCGAGCTGGAGCCGAAGGTGCTGGGCTTCGCGCAGTTCATCGGCTCACCGTTCGTCGCGGCGGTCAAGCAGCGGATCGACGGCCAGGACAAGGCGCTGGTGCTCCCGCAGGCCTGGTCGGCCGCGCTGCTCGGCAGCCCGTACATCCGGGTCATCGGATCCACCTACGACATCGAGACGATCAACGCGGTGGACTTCCTGATCAAGGAGAAAGGGGTGAAGAAGGGGGACAAGATCGGCCATGTGTATTTCGAGGGCGATTACGGCGAGAGCGCCCTGGTCGGCTCCAAGCACATCGCGAAAGAGGCCGGTCTCACCGTCGTCGAGCAGAAGATCAAGCCGACCGACAACGACATGACCGCCCAGGTCACCGCCCTCAAACAGGCCGGCGTCAAGGCGATCGTGATCAGCGCGGGCCCGCGGCAGGCGGCTTCGCTGGTGGGGGTGGCGGCGGCGAGCGGCTTCGCCGTACCGGTCATCGGCAACAACTCGGCCTTCGCGCCGCAGCTCCTGGCCACCCAGGCCGGCCCGGCCCTGACGAAGAACTACTACGTCGCCTCGCCCTCGCTCCCCATCGGCGCGGACACCCCGGAGGCGAAGAAGCTCGTGGCCGACTACGGGGCCGCTTACCCGAACGACGCCCTGGACAACGGCATCGTCGCCGGCTGGACCGCCGTGTCGGCCTTCGGCGAGGCACTGAAGAAGGCCTGCGCGAACAAGGACCTCACCAGGGAGGGCGTCGACAAGGCCCTGTTGTCGATCGACTCCTACGACATCGGCTTCGGCGTCGCCCAGAACTTCACCGACCCCAAGGCCCCGTCCTCTCGCGAGAGCGTGATCCTCCAGCCGGACAAGAGCGTGACGGGCGGCATGAAGGTCGTACGGGAGGCGGGGGCGTCCGAGGTGGCGGAGGGGTATACGCCGGGGGCGTGAGGCGGCGGCAGTAAGCCGGTCACACCAGCGAGGGCCCGAACCGGTGTCGGTTCGGGCCCTCGGAAGTGCGACGGCGGAGCCTTACGGCAGCTGGGCCGCGCGGGCCTCGCGCCGGTTGCCTCGGAAGTTGTTCACCCGGCGGGCCGTGGCGAACAGGGGGATCACCGCGCCCATGACCAGCTGGAGGGCGCAGCCCGTCTGGAGGAGGAGCTGGCCGCCCGGGGCGCCGAACGCCCAGGCCGCGAGGAGGCCCATCCCGAGGACGATCCAGGAGAGCATCGCGACCGCGAGGCGGCCCCGCGGCTTCGGGTACTCGACCCGGCTCACCATCAGCCAGGCGGTGCCCAGGATCGCCAGGAGCGTCGCCACGAAGGGGAGCTCCAGCAGGACGATCGAGACCACTGTCAGCGCGCCGAACGGCGAGGGCATGCCCTGGAAGGTGCCGTCCTTCACCGTCACACAGGAGAACCGCGCGAGTCTCAGCACCACCGCGAGCAGTACCACCACCGCTCCGACCGCGGCCACCCGCTGCGACGCGTCGTCCGCCACCATGCCGTAGACGAGGACGAAGTACGCCGGCGCGAGACCGAAGCTGATCAGGTCCGAGAGGTTGTCCAGCTCCGCACCCATCGGCGACGAACGCAGCTTGCGCGCCACCAGGCCGTCGAACAGGTCGAAGACCGCCGCGCAGAGCATCAGGATGACGGCGGTGGCCGCGCTGTTGCGCGCCATGCCGGTCTCCTGGCTGTCGGTCAGGTGCGGGATCAGGATGCCGGTGGTGGTGAAGTACACCGCCATGAAGCCGCACGTGGCGTTGCCGAGGGTGAGGGTGTCCGCTATTGAGAGGCGGAGAGAAAGAGGCATCTCCTCCTCGTCGTCGACCTCGTCGGCCTCGGGCACCCAGCCCGCCTGGGTCTCAGGATCAATCACGGTCAATGCGAGTCACCCCAGCCACCGTCTTCTGGCCGACCTCGACCGCGACCTCCACGCCCTCCGGCAGGTAGATGTCGACGCGCGAGCCGAAGCGGATCAGACCGATGCGGTCGCCCTGCTCGACCTTCGTGCCCTGCGGGATGTAGGGAACGATGCGGCGGGCCACCGCGCCGGCGATCTGGATCATTTCGATGTCACCGAGTTCGGTGTCGAAGTGCCAGACGACGCGCTCGTTGTTCTCGCTCTCCTTGTTGAACGCCGGAACGAACCCGCCGGGGATGTGCTCGACCGAGGTCACCGTGCCGGAGAGCGGCGCGCGGTTGACGTGGACGTTGAGCGGGCTCATGAAGATCGCGACCCGGGTGCGACCGTCCTTCCACGGCATGATGCTCTGCACCACACCGTCGGCGGGCGAGATGACCCGGCCCGGGGCGATCTCGCGCTCGGGGTCGCGGAAGAACCACAGCATGCCCGCCGCCAGCGCGGTGGCGGGCACGGCGACGGCCTTGGCGGCGCCGGACTTGCGCGCGCGTACCAGGCTCAGTGCTGCGGTGGCGACGGTCGGGAGGAGCCACGGCGATGCTCCGCGCGCGAGGCGTACGCCTGCCAGGCTGTCGCGAGGTGCAGAGGTTTGGCTGTGGGGCATGGATGACCTTCGTAGCGGATGATGCCGCGCACTAGACGGGGGACGGCGGCTTTCCGGGATCGTACCGGTCGTGGGCCACAACTGGGCAAGCCAGGAAGCCGAGTCGGCGGCTGAACCGACTTGACGGGGTGTGATCTTCTTCTCCAAGAAAACACCCCGTATCCGGACATCTAGCCCTGGAACCGATACTCTTCGAGCAGCCTGCGACCGATGATCATTTTCTGGATCTCGGCGGTACCTTCACCGATCAGCAGCATCGGAGCCTCACGGTAGAGGCGCTCGATCTCGTACTCCTTGGAGAAGCCGTAGCCGCCGTGGATCCGGAAGGCGTCCTCCACGACCTCCTTGCAGTACTCGGAGGCGAGGTACTTCGCCATCCCTGCCTCAAGGTCGTTTCGCTCACCGGAGTCCTTTTTGCGTGCCGCGTTGACCATCATCGCATGCGCGGCCTCGACCTTGGTAGCCATCTCGGCCAGCTTGAACTGAATCGCCTGGTGCTGAGCGATCGGCTTGCCGAAGGTGTGACGCTGCTGGGCGTACGAGACGCCCAGCTCGAAGGCACGCTGAGCGACGCCGCAGCCACGCGCCGCCACGTTGACGCGGCCCACCTCGACTCCGTCCATCATTTGGTAAAAACCTCGGCCGGTGGCCCCGCCGAGCACACGGTTGGCCGGAAGTCGCAGGCCATCCATGATCATCTCGGTGGTGTCGACCCCCTTGTAGCCCATCTTGTCGATCTTCCCGGGGATGGTGAGGCCGGGGCGGACCTCTCCGAAGCCGGGCTCCTTCTCGATCAGGAAGGTCGTCATCGACTTGTGGGGCGCGGTGCCCTCAGGGTGTCCTTCATCACTTCGGACGAGAACGGCGACCAGACTTGACGTTCCACCGTTCGTCAGCCACATCTTCTGACCGTTCAGGACGTACTCGTCGCCGTCCTTGACCGCCTTGGACGTGATGGCGGACACGTCCGAGCCGAGCGCCGGCTCCGACATCGAGAAGGCTCCGCGGATGTCGCCGGCCGCCATCCTCGGCAGGAAGTGGTCCTTCTGCTCCTGAGTGCCGTGCTGCTTGAGCATGTACGCCACGATGAAGTGGGTGTTGATGATGCCGGAGACCGACATCCAGCCGCGGGCGATCTCCTCCACACACAGCGCGTACGTCAGGAGGGACTCGCCCAGACCGCCGTACTCCTCGGGGATCATCAGCCCGAACAGGCCCAACTCCTTGAGCCCGTCGACGATCTGCTGCGGGTACTCGTCGCGGTGTTCCAGCTCGGTGGCGACCGGGATGATCTCCTTGTCCACGAAGTCGCGGACGGTGGAGAGGATCTCCTGCTGGATGTCGGTCAGACCGGCGGTCTGGGCGAGTCGCGCCATGACTACTTCTCCGTGTTCTTTTCCGCAGGTGCGGTGAGCTCGGGGCGGCCGGGCTGCTCGCCGCCGCGCTCCTTGATGTAGGTCTCGGTGGGGACCATGACCTTGCGGCGGAACACGCAGACCAGCGTGCCGTCCTGCTTGTAGCCCTTGGTCTCGACGTACACGATCCCGCGGTCGTTCTTCGACTTGGAAGGCCACTTGTCGAGCACGGTCGTCTCGCCGTAGATCGTGTCGCCGTGGAAGGTCGGCGCCACGTGCCTGAGTGACTCGATCTCCAGGTTGGCGATCGCCTTGCCGGAGACGTCCGGCACGGACATGCCGAGCAGCAGGGAGTAGATGTAGTTCCCGACCACGACGTTCTTGCCGAAGTCGGTCGTCTTCTCCGCGTAATTGCTGTCCATGTGGAGCGGGTGGTGATTCATGGTCAGGAGACAGAAGAGATGGTCGTCGTACTCCGTGACCGTCTTCCCGGGCCAGTGCTTGTAGACCGCCCCGACCTCGAACTCCTCGTAGGTGCGTCCGAACTGCATCGCGCTCAGCGCTCCTTAGTTGTCGGGGATCTCGAACTTGGACGTGCGCTGCATGCCGGCCGCACGGCCCTTGCCGGAGATGACCAGCGCCATCTTGCGGCTGGCCTCGTCGATCATCTCGTCGCCGATCATCGCCGAGCCCTTCTTGCCGCCCGCCTCGGACGTGTAGTACTCGTACGCGTCCAGGATCAGCTCGGCGTGGTCGTAGTCCTCCTGCGAGGGCGAGAAGATCTCGTTGGACGCCTCGACCTGGCCCGGGTGCAGCACCCACTTGCCGTCGAAACCGAGGGCCGCGGCGCGCTGGGCGACCTCGCGGTAGCCGTCGACGTTGCGGATCTGCAGGTAGGGGCCGTCGATCGCCTGGAGGTTGTTGGCGCGGGCGGCCATCAGGATCTTCATCAGGATGTAGTGGTAGGCGTCCGCCGGGTAGCCGGGCGGCTGCTCACCCACGACCAGCGACTTCATGTTGATCGACGCCATGAAGTCGGCCGGGCCGAAGATGATCGTCTCGACGCGGGGGGACGCCGTCGCGATCTCGTTGACGTTGTTGAGGCCCTGTGCGTTCTCGATCTGCGCCTCGATGCCGATCTTGCCGACCTCGAAGCCCATCGTCTTCTCGATCTGGGTCAGCAGGAGGTCGAGCGCGACGACCTGCTCGGCGGTCTGCACCTTCGGCAGCATGATGCAGTCGAGGTTCTGGCCGGCCCCCTCGACGACCGTGACGACATCGCGGTACGTCCACTCGGTCGTCCAGTCGTTGACGCGCACGACCCTCGTCTTGCCGGTCCAGTCGCCCTCGTTGAGGAACTTGACGATGGTGTGCCGCGCCTCGGGCTTGGCGAGCGGGGCGCACGCGTCCTCCAGGTCGAGGAAGACCTGGTCCGCCGGGAGGCCCTGCGCCTTCTCCAGGAAGCGGGGGTTGCTTCCCGGCACCGCGAGACACGAGCGGCGGGGACGCAGACGGTTGACGGTCATGCGGGGACCTCCAGGGGGTCGAGCTTGTTCGCTTTCCGGATCTCGTCGACGATGCGGCCGATGATTCCGGTGATGTCGAAGTCCTTCGGGGTGAAGACCGCGGCCACGCCGGCAGCCCTGAGCTGTTCGGCGTCTCCATTGGGGATGATCCCACCGGCGATGACAGGTACATCTGTGGCGCCTGCCACATGCAGCCTCTCGAGCACGTCCGGCACCAGCTGCGCGTGCGAGCCGGACAGGATGGACAGGCCGACCGCGTGCACGTCCTCGGCGAGGGCCGCGTCCACGATCTGCTCGGGGGTGAGCCGGATGCCCTGGTACACCACCTCGAAGCCGGCGTCCCGCGCGCGTACGGCTATCTGCTCGGCGCCGTTGGAGTGCCCGTCCAGGCCCGGCTTGCCGACCAGGAAGCGCAGCTTGCCGACGCCCATGTCCTTCGCGGTCACGTCGACCCTGCGGCGGACGTCGGCCATGGCCGAGCCCTCCTCCGCCGGGACCGCCACCGGCGCCGACGACACGCCGGTCGGGGCGCGGAACTCGCCGAACACCTCGCGCAGCGCCCCGGCCCACTCGCCGGTCGTGACCCCGGCGCGGGCGCACTCCAGGGTGGCCTCCATGAGGTTGGCGGTCCCCTTGGCGGCCTCCTTCAGCCTCTCCAGGGCCTTGCAGGGGCGCGGATGGTTGAAAGGCGGCTGGTAGCGGGTGTCGCGCCAGTGCTGGAGCCCCGAGATGACCCGGGCCTCGACGGCCGGGTCCACCGTCTGGATCGCGGTGTCCAGGTCGGCCGTCAGCGGGTTCGGCTCGGTCGTCTCGAAGATGTTGACGCCGATGATCTTCTCCTGCCCGGACTCGATACGGGCCCGGCGCTCGGCGTGCGAGGAGACGAGCTGCGACTTCAGATAGCCCGACTCGACGGCGGCCATCGCGCCACCCATCTCCTGGATCCGATCGATCTCCGCGAGGGACTCCTCGACGAGCGTGGAGACCTTCGCCTCGACGACGTGCGAGCCCTCGAAGATGTCCGCGTACTCCAGCAGGTCGCTCTCGTAGGCCAGCACCTGCTGCATCCGCAGCGACCACTGCTGGTCCCAGGGCCGGGGGAGACCGAGGGCCTCGTTCCAGGCCGGCAACTGGACGGCACGCGCGCGTGCGTCCTTCGAGAGGGTCACGGCCAGCATCTCGAGCACGATCCGCTGGACGTTGTTCTCCGGCTGCGCCTCGGTCAGCCCGAGGGAGTTGACCTGGACGCCGTACCGGAAGCGCCGGTGCTTGGGGTTCTCGATGCCGTAGCGCTCACGCGTGACCTTGTCCCAGATACGGCCGAAGGCGCGCATCTTGCACATCTCCTCGATGAACCGGACGCCCGCGTTCACGAAGAAGGAGATACGGCCGACGACATCGCCCATGCGCTCCTGCGGCACCTGGCCGGAGTCCCGGACGGCGTCCAGGACCGCGATCGCCGTCGACATCGCGTACGCGATCTCCTGGACCGGTGTGGCGCCCGCCTCCTGCAGGTGGTAACTGCAGATGTTGATCGGGTTCCACTTCGGGATGTGGGAGACCGTGTACGCGATCATGTCGGTCGTCAGACGGAGGCTCGGCCCCGGCGGGAAGACGTGCGTCCCGCGGGACAGGTACTCCTTGACGATGTCGTTCTGGGTCGTGCCCTGGAGCTGGGTGATGTCCGCGCCCTGCTCCTCGGCGACGACCTGGTAGAGCGCCAGCAGCCACATGGCGGTGGCGTTGATCGTCATCGAGGTGTTCATCTGCTCCAAGGGGATGTCCTGGAACAGCCGGCGCATGTCACCGAGGTGCGCGATCGGCACGCCGACCCGGCCGACCTCGCCGCGGGCGAGGATGTGGTCGGAGTCGTAGCCGGTCTGCGTCGGCAGGTCGAACGCGACCGACAGACCGGTCTGGCCCTTGGCGAGGTTGCGCCGGTACAGCTCGTTGGACGCCTCGGCCGTGGAGTGACCGGCGTACGTGCGCATGAGCCACGGCCGGTCCTTCTCCCTTGCCCCGTTGGCGTTCTGACGCTCAGTCATCTATGACCCCGGGTGTCTCAGATGTTGCGGAAGCGGTTGATGGCGTCGATGTGCTTGGCGCGCATCTCCTCGTCGCGCACGCCGAGACCTGCCTCGGGGGCCAGGCACAGCACGCCGACCTTGCCCTGGTGGAGGTTGCGGTGCACGTCGTAGGCCGCCTGGCCGGTCTCCTCCAGGGAGTAGACCTTCGACAGCGTCGGGTGGATCTTGCCCTTCGCGATGAGCCGGTTGGCCTCCCAGGCCTCGCGGTAGTTGGCGAAGTGCGAGCCGATGATCCGCTTCAGGGACATCCACAGGTAGCGGTTGTCGTACTCGTGCATGTAGCCCGAGGTCGAGGCGCAGGTGGTGATCGTGCCGCCCTTGCGGGTGACGAAGACACTCGCGCCGAAGGTCTCGCGGCCGGGGTGCTCGAAGACGATGTCGATGTCCTCGCCGCCGGTGAGTTCGCGGATGCGCTTGCCGAAGCGCTTCCACTCCTTCGGGTCCTGGGTGGTCTCGTCCTTCCAGAACTTGTAGTCCTCGGCGTTGCGGTCGATGATCGCCTCGGCGCCCATCGAGCGGCAGATGTCCGCCTTCTGGTCGCTGGAGACGACACAGATCGGATTGGCGCCTCCGGCCAGCGCGAACTGCGTGGCGTACGAGCCGAGTCCGCCGCTCGCACCCCAGATCAGGACGTTGTCGCCCTGCTTCATGGCGGCGCCGTTGCGGGAGACGAGCTGCCGGTAGGCGGTGGAGTTCACGAGCCCCGGGGCGGCGGCCTCCTCCCAGCTGAGGTGGCCCGGCTTCGGCATCAGCTGGTTGGACTTGACCAGCGCGACCTCCGCGAGGCCGCCGAAGTTGGTCTCGAAGCCCCAGATGCGCTGCTCGGGGTCGAGCATCGTGTCGTTGTGGCCGTCCGAGGACTCCATCTCGACCGAGAGACAGTGCGCGACGACCTCGTCGCCGGGCTTCCAGGCGTTGACGCCCGGGCCGGTGCGCAGGACGACGCCCGCGAGGTCGGAGCCGATGATGTGGTACGGCAGGTCGTGCCGCTTGGCCAGGTCGTTGGTGCGGCCGTAGCGCTCCAGGAACCCGAAGGTCGACAGCGGCTCGAAGATCGAGGTCCACACCGAGTTGTAGTTGACACTCGATGCCATGACGGCGACCAGGGCCTCGCCCGGGCCGAGCTCGGGCACCGGCACGTCGTCGAGGTGGATCGACTTGCGCGGGTCCTTGTCGCGGGTCTGCAGGCCCGCGAACATCTCCGTCTCGTCCTTGTGGACGGTGATGGCGCGGTACGACTCGGGGAGCGGCAGGGCGGCGAAGTCGGCCGGAGTCGAGTCCGGCGACTGGATCGCGTCCAGGATTTCCTTCACGGTCACGGTGTTGCCTCCGGCGAATGGCGTCTTGAGGGGAGACGCTGAGGGTTACGTCGGTGCCGTCGGTTCGGCGGTCATGCTGTTCGGCAGCGCTTTGTGGCGCGGGAGGTTGCCTGTGACGCAGGCGTCCGGGCGGGCAGGTCGATGACTTGCTGGGACAGCCGGCGTACGAATGGTCTCTGCACGCCGGCCGCCCGGACACCTTCAACGTAAGACACCGCGTGCCACCGTGCAAGGCACTGAGTGCCAGAGATTCCCCTCAGATGAAATCTTTACGTAACAAATGAGCGATGATCGATCAAAGCTACTGGTGAGTAGGCATCAATCGGGTGCTATCGGTCGCCGGACTCGACGCACCCGCGCTCGTCAACGCTCCTTGAGTGCCTGCTCAATGGCCCGCATCACTTCATCGAGCGGCGCATCCGTGCGAGCGACGGTTACCAGGACCTCTCCCTGAGAGGCCACGGAAGCCGGAGCCGGCCGCGGCGCGGCGGTGTCCCGCCCCGCCCCGATCCCCGTTCCGAAGGTCTTCCGCACGATCGCGAAGGCGTGGTCCAACTGCGCCTCCACGTCCCCCTGGCCCCCGGCCCGGAGCCACCGCCGCAGCACATGGTTGTGCGCGGTCACCACGGCGGAGGCGGCGACCTCCGCCAGCAGGGGATCGTCGTTCGCGTCGTCGTCGTGGGCGTGCTCGTCGAAATGCCCGAGCAGATACCGCGTGAACAGCCGCTCGTAGCGGGCCACCGACGCGATCTCCGCCTCGCGCAGCGTCGGCACCTCGCGCGTCAACTTGTAGCGGGCGACCGAGATCTCCGGCCGGGCCGCGTACATCTTCATGACTTCCTTGATGCCGCGGCACACCGTGTCGAGCGGGTGCTCGTGCGCGGGGGCCGCGTTCAGCACGGCTTCCGCCCGGATCAGCGTGTCGTCGTGATCGGGGAAGATCGCCTCTTCCTTGGAGCGGAAGTGACGGAAGAAGGTGCGACGGGCGACCCCGGCCGCGGCCGCGATCTCGTCGACAGTGGTTGCCTCGTACCCCTTGGTGGAGAACAGCTCCATCGCGGCGGCCGCCAGCTCTCGGCGCATCTTGAGCCGCTGGGCGGCCGCACGACTGCCTGCGGCACTTTCCGGCGCGTCGGACGTGGCTGGTGTACGGGAGGACTTGGCGGGCTGGGACATGACCCGAACGTACTGCATGTGCGCAGGTTGGTGCGCGTGTCCCGGGGTTGTCCCGCCAGGGGCCGGCGGGCAGAGGCCGGACCCCGTCAGCGGGGGATGACTGCCCGGGTCGAGCAGTCCACCCCAGTCCTCACCGTCTGTGAACCAGTCGCCGGGACGCTCAGCGCCGGGCATATTCGCGGAAGCCACGGCCGGTCTTGCGGCCGAGGCAGCCCGCTGCCACCAGGTGCTCCAGGAGCGGGGCCGGAGCCAGGCCCGGGTCACGGAACTCGCGGTGCAGGACCTTCTCGATCGCGAGCGAGACGTCCAGGCCGACGACGTCCAGCAGCTCGAAGGGGCCCATCGGGTAGCCGCCGCCCAGCTTCATCGCCGCGTCGATGTCGTCGAGGGACGCGTAGTGCTCCTGCACCATCTTGATCGCGTTGTTGAGGTACGGGAAGAGCAGGGCGTTCACGATGAAGCCCGCACGGTCGCCGCAGTCGACCGCATGCTTCTTGATCTTGACGCAGACCTCGCGGACCGTCGCGTGGACGTCCTCGGCCGTCAGGACCGTACGGACGACCTCGACCAGCTTCATCGCGGGCGCCGGGTTGAAGAAGTGCATGCCGATCACGTCCTGCGGCCGCGAGGTGGCGCGGGCGCAGGCGACGACGGGCAGCGAGGAGGTCGTGGTGGCCAGGACCGCGCCCGGCTTGCAGACCTTGTCCAGCGTCTGGAAGAGCTGCTGCTTGATCTCCAGGTCCTCGGCGACGGCCTCGACGGCCAGGTCGACGTCCGCGAAGGACTCGTACGAGCCCGCCGCGGTGATCAGATCCAGGGTCCGTGCGGCCGCCTCGGCGGTCATCCGGCCCTTGTCGACTGAACGGGAAAGGGACTTGCCGATACGGGCCTTCGCGGTCTGCGCCTTCTCCTCGCTGCGGGCGGCGAGCACGACCTCGTAACCGGCCTTGGCGAAGACCTCCGCGATACCGGACGCCATGGTGCCGGAGCCCGCGACACCGACGGAGCGGACCTCGCGGCCCTGGTTCTGCGCGGAGCTCTCCAAGGGCGACAGCGCGTCCCGCACGACCGTCGCGCTGCCCGGAGCCTCGTAGGTGTAGAAGCCGCGTCCCGACTTACGTCCCGTCAGGCCCGCCTCGCTGAGCTGCTTGAGAACCGGGGCGGGTGCGTGCAGCCGGTCGTGGGACTCGGCGTACATGGCCTCCAGGACCGTCCGCGCGGTGTCGATGCCGATCAGGTCCAGCAGCGCCAGCGGGCCCATCGGCAGACCGCAACCGAGCCGCATCGCCGCGTCGATGTCCTCGCGGGAGGCGTACTTCGCCTCGTACATCGCGGCCGCCTGGTTGAGATAGCCGAACAGCAGCCCGTCCGCGACGAAGCCGGGCCGGTCGCCGACCGCGACGGGCTCCTTGCCGAGGTCCAGGGCGAGGTTGGTGACCGCGGTGACCGCCGTCGGCGCGGTGAGCACCGAGGAGACGACCTCGACCAGCTTCATCGCGGGCGCCGGGTTGAAGAAGTGCAGGCCCAGCACGCGCTCCGGGCGGGCCGAGTCGGCGGCCAGACGGGTCACGGACAGGGCGTTGGTGCCGGTCGCGAGGATCGTCTCGGGGCGCACGATCCCGTCGAGCTCGCGGAAGATCTGGTGCTTGATCTCGTACGACTCCGGAGCCACCTCGATGACGAGGTCGGCGTCGGCCGCGGCGGTGAGGTCGGTGGTGGTGCGGACACGGGCGAGGGCGTCCGCGCGCTCCTGCTCGGTCAGCCGGCCGCGCTGCACGGCACGGGCGGTCGCGGTCTCCAGGGTGGCGGCGGCCTTGGCGGCCGCGGCCTCGCTGATGTCGATGCCGACGACCTCGCGGCCGGCCCTGGCGAGGACCTCGGCGATGCCGGTGCCCATGGTGCCGAGGCCGACGACGGCGATCGTCTTGAGCGGGGACAGGGAGGGGTCGGACAGGGGAGTGGCCATCGCGGAACTCCAGGAATGAGGGTGACGACTGGGAGCGCGACCCGGTACGCCGAGGGGCGCACCGGGTGCGTGAGGAACTGCTGTATGCGGGTGTTGCCGGGCTGCGAGCGCACACGCCCGGGCCGTCGTCGCGGGCATCGCACATGCCCGGAGAACGGTGGAACCGACCGGCCCTGTCCCAGGCCGGGGTCGTACTGGTGGTACCCGAGGTACCGAACCGACTGCTCTCGCGGCGGCTGCGTCACCAGGCCACCGCAAGGAGTTCCACGAGTGGGTAACTCGCTCGTCTGAGCTTAACCGGTGGGTAACGAGCGCGCCAGCCCCCGGATTTGTGATGTACGTCCCGAGCGCCGGGCGGGCCGCCTAACCTCGGGTTCATGGACGAAGAGTTGCGATCGCTCACGGAGCGTTTACGGCAGGAGTCGGGAGCGTCGGCCGCCTACGACCGTCTGATGGCGACCGAGGACCTCGACGAGCTGGCCGGGGTACTCACCGAGCCCGGACAGCCGCTGTGGGCCCGGGAGCTCGCCGCGTTCCGGCTCGGCCTGGCCGGGGACCGCCGGGCCTTCGAGTCCCTCGTCCTGCTGCTCAACCACCGTGACCCGCCGCGCTGCGCCGCCGCCGCGTACGCGCTCGCCTGTCTCGACGACCCGCGCACGGCCCGCGCGGCCGCCGCCCTCGCCACCAACGAACTGCGGGTCGCCTACGCCCTGCACCCGGTCCGGCTCCTGGCCGAACTGCGCGCCCCCGAGTCCGTCCCCGCCCTCATCACCACGCTGGAACGCCGGCTGCGCCCGCACGACCCCTACCGCCGTGTGGCCCTCGCCTGCGTGGAGGGCCTGGGTACCCTGGCGGACACCCGCGCCAGATCCGTACTGAACGAGGCGCTCGCGCATCCCGCGCTCGCGGAGGCGGCGGTGCGGGCGCTGGCGCGGATCCCGAAGCAGCGGTAGCCGGCCGGGGGCGTGCGGGGAGCTGTCGGGCGCGGCGGGTGCGGGTGGGGGAGGGTGAGTTGGCGGGCGTCGGCGTCAGGCGTCGGCCGCGGCCCGGAGGTCGGGGAGGCATGGACGCGGGCGGGGACGCCGGATCGGCGCCGGTGAGCGCCGTGCCCGACAGCGCGTGCGTGCCGTGGACCTTGCCGGGCGGCGGAGCTACGGACGCGGGTGAGGGCGTCCGCGCCCCCCCGTTCGGTCAGCCGGCCGCGCTCCACCGCACAGGCGGCGGGCGGTCACGCGTTGAGCGCGCGGGCGTACCGCACCTCCGGTACCGGGACGCCGTCCGCCTCGAAGGGCTCCTCGGTGCCGTCGGCCTCGAAGCCCGCCCGTTCGTAGAAGCGGCGCGCGCGGGTGTTGTCCTTGAGGACCCACAGGTACATGCGCTCGTGGCCCACGGCCGTGCGGTTCCACAGGGCCTCCAGCAGCAGGGCGTGTCCGATGCCGGTGCCGTATCTCCGCGGGTCCACGTAGACGGCGTACAACTCGGCGTCGGCGGTGCGGACTTCGCCGTCCCTGTACGGGCCGTGACAGGCCCAGCCCACGACCTCGCCGTCCCACTCGGCCACGAGGTTCACGACGCTGCCGTCCCCCTGCCCGAAGCGGGCGCGGTGCCGCTCGGCGTCCCGCGCCACGCTCATGGCGTCGAGGTACGACTGCGGGATCAGGCCCCGGTACGCGCTCTGCCAGCCGCGGACGCGGATCTCGGCCACGCGGTCGCAGTCGGCGAGGACCATCGGGCGGATGAGGAGTCGGTCGTCGTCCATGGCGGCACCCTAGGCACCATCCACCCGCTCCGGCCTCGGATTTATTCGCCCACCACCGCGAACGCCTCCACCTCCATCAGGAACTCCGGCCGCACCAGCGCCGCCACCTGCACGGCCGAGGCCGCCGGCAGGCGGTCGTCGGGTATGTGCTCGGCGCGGGCCGCGCGGAGGGCCGGCATGTGAGCCATGTCCGTGACGAAGTAGGTGAGCTTGACGACGTCGTCGAAGGTCGCTCCGGCTGCGGTCAGACAGCGGCGGAGATTCTCGAAGACCTGGCGGGCCTGTGCCGCGGCGTCGCCCTCGCCGACGAGCTTGCCGTCCTCGTCGAGGGGCACCTGGCCCGAGAGCGCGACGAAACGGCCGCGGCCCAGCACCACGTGGGAGTACTGGGCCGCGGGGGCGACGCCGGCGGGGGCGGGAATCCTGGTCAGCTCACTCATGCGTCCATGGTGGACCACGGCACTGACAACGCCCGTCCCCGACGGAGCGTCAGGCGCTCAGCTTCTGGCGCCGAGCAGCCGGTGCAGTTCCCCGCCGCGCGAGGACGTCGACGCCGTCTTGGCGGTCAGCGGCTTCGGATCGGGCAGCGCCTTGCAGACTGCGTCGGCCTCGCCGCCGCCACGCGGCACCTTGCCGTCGGTCAGATACGCGGCGAGGTACTTGTCCAGGCAGGTGTTCCCGCTCAGCGTGATGCCGTGGTTGCCGCCGCCCTCCTCGACGACGAGGCTGGATCCGGCCAGCAGACGGTGGACCGTCGCACCACCCTCGTACGGGGTGGCCGCGTCGTTCGTCGCCTGGAAGAGCAGCGCCGGCGGCAGCTTGCCGTTGGCGATGTTCACCGGCTTCAGCGAGTCGGTCGGCCAGAACGCGCACGGCGCGTTGTACCAGGCATTGCTCCAGGCCATGAACGGGGCCTTCTCGTACACGGCCCAGTTGTCCTTCTGCCACTGCCGCCAGTCGCGGGGCCAGGAGGCGTCACGGCACTGCACGGACGTGTAGATGCTGTAGCCGTTGTCCCCGGACGCGTCCACGGCGCCGAAGTTCTCGTACGCGTCGACCAGCGGGTCGGCGTTCTTGCTGTTCACGTACGCCGCGAACGCCTCGGCCAGGTAGGGCCAGTAGCCGTTGTAGTAGCCGCCCGGGATGTAGGTGTCCTCCAGCTCCGAGGCGCCGACCTTGCCGCCCGCGGGCTTCTTGGCGAGGGCCGCCCGCATCGCGTACCACTTGGCCTCGATCTTCTCGGGGTCGGTGCCGAGCTTGTACGTCGCGTCGTACTTGGCGATCCAGGCCATCAGGGCGCGGTGCCGGTCGTTGAACGCGTAGTCCTGGCCGAGGTTGTCGTCGTACCAGACGCCGGTCGGGTCCACGATCGAGTCCAGGACCAGGCGGCGCACCTGGTGCGGGAAGAGCTTGGCGTAGAGCGCGCCCAGGTAGGTGCCGTACGAGTAACCGAAGTAGTTGATCCTCTTGGCGCCGAGGGCCCGGCGGATGGAGTCCATGTCCTGCACGGCGTTGATGGTGTTGATGTACGGCAGCACGCTCGCGTACTTCTGGCCGCAGGCCGCGGCGAAGGACTTCGCCCGCTTGAGGTTGGCCTTCTCGATCGCGGGCGTGCTCGGCACGGAGTCCGGGCGCACCGGGTTGAAGTAGCCCGGCTTGCAGTTCAGGGCGGGCTTGCTCGCGCCCACCCCGCGCGGGTCGAAGCCGATGACGTCGTACTGGGCCGCGACGGCCTTGGGCAGGCCGGAGGCGATGAACCCGGCGAAGGTCAGACCGCTGCCGCCGGGGCCGCCGGGGTTGACCAGCAGCGGGCCATGGTACTTCTTCGCGGTGTGGGGGACCCGGGACAGCGCGAGGGTGATCTGCCGCCCGCGCGGGTTCGCGTGGTCGAGCGGCACCTTGAGGGACGCGCACTGGAGGGTCGGGTAGTCGGCGGTGCCGCACTTCTTCCAGGTGAGCCCGGCGGCGGATGCGGTGGGTGCGGACTGCGGGGCGCTGGCGTCGGCAGGGACGGCGGTGAAGGTCCCGGCCACGACGATCGCGGCACCGCACAGCACGGCTGCGCGTTTTCTCATGAAGTCCTCCCAGGACGGAGGGTTTCGGGCCGCGAGGGTCACGGTCCACGCCGCATCGTCCCGGAAAGTCCGCCCGGAAGAACGTGTTCTGACAATACTTGACCCGATTGGGCCGCCCGTTGCGCTCGAACGCTCTCAGATCAACGTGAGTTGGGTAGGTTCGGACATCGGCTCGACCTCGGGCTCCGGCTCCCGGATCCGTCGCGGCATCCCCGCGCCCGCGGGACCGATGCCGTACTCCTGGGCCAGCTCGTGTACCTGACGGGTGATCCGGCGCTGGTACCACTTCGGGGCGTAGGCGCCGTCCGCGTAGAGCCGCTCGTAACGGCGTACCAGATACGGGTGCTCCCGGTTCAGCCAGGCCATGAACCACTCCCTGGCGCCCGGCCGCAGATGCAGCACCAGCGGGGTGACCGAGGTGGCCCCCGCGGCGGCGATCGCGCGCACGGTGGCCCGCAGCTGTGCCGGCCGGTCGCTCAGGAACGGGATCACGGGCGCCATCAGCACCCCGCACCCGATCCCGTGCTCGCCCAGTGTCCGTACGACGTCCAGGCGCCGTTCCGGAGCCGGTGTGCCCGGCTCGACGGTGCGCCACAGCTCGGGGTCGGTGAAGCCGACCGACACGGAGATCCCGACGTCCGTCACCTCGGCGGCCTGCGTGAGGAGGTCGAGGTCCCGCAGGATCAGCGTGCCCTTCGTCAGGATCGAGAAGGGGTTCGCGTGGTCGCGCAGGGCGGCGAGGATGCCCGGCATCAGACGGTAGCGGCCCTCCGCGCGCTGGTAGCAGTCGACGTTGGTGCCCATCGCTATGTGGTCGCCCGCCCAGCGGCGCGAGCCCAGCTGGCGGCGCAGCAGCTCGGGGGCGTTCACCTTGACCACGATCTGCGAGTCGAAGCCGAGACCGGTGTCCAGGTCGAGATAGCTGTGGGTCTTGCGGGCGAAGCAGTACACACACGCGTGCGTGCAGCCCCGGTAGGGGTTGACCGTCCACTCGAAGGGCATGCGGGAGGCGCCCGGCACCCGGTTGATGATCGAGCGGGCCCGGATCTCGTGGAACGTGATCCCGGCGAACTCGGGCGTGTCGAAGGTACGGCTGACCACCGCGTCGGCGCCGAACAGGGCGGCGTCGGCCCGCCCGTGTTCGGCGGACTCGGTGAGGTTCTCCCAGCGCATGAGGCCTCCTCGGTAGCACTGCCCCTCGAGTGAAACACTTGTTCGAATTCCTGTGCAACCCCCGATTTGGGTGCCCGTGGGCGCGGGTGGTTGGCTTGCCCCGACCCCGAGAACTTGAAGTCCTGGAGGAAGTCGATGGCGCAGGTCGAGGCCACTACGGAGCGGATCGTCGCGGCGGACGCGGAGAAGGTGTTCGACGCCGTCGCCGACTACAGCGGCACGCGCGGGAAGGTGCTGCCCGAGCAGTTCAGCGAGTACGAGGTGCGCGAGGGCGGCGACGGCGAGGGCACCCTTGTCCACTGGAAGCTCCAGGCCACCAGCAAGCGCGTGCGTGACTGCCTCCTGGAGGTCACCGAGCCCACCGACGGCGAGCTCGTCGAGAAGGACCGCAACTCCTCCATGGTCACCACCTGGCGGGTCACCCCGGCCGGCGAGGGCAAGTCCCGGGTCGTCGTGACCACCACCTGGGACGGCGCCGGCGGCATCGGCGGCTTCTTCGAGAAGACCTTCGCGCCCAAGGGCCTCGGCCGGATCTACGACTCCCTCCTCGGCCGGCTCGCCACCGAGGTCGAGAAGTAAGTCCCCGGCGCTCGGCGGATGTTGATCTCGGTCACCGGATCGAGTGGATCTCCACAGGACCTCCCGGTATGCCGTAACTCGTCGCGCTTGGTCGTAGTTGTCGCCTAAAGCGGGAATTGCGTGGCAGGCGCGACGAGGGGAGCGGGACGTGGGCGTGACGACTCCGGTGCACGAGGAACGGGTCGAAGCGCCACCCGGGCACCCCGCCCCGCCCGTCGAACTCGGCCCGCGCCGGGTGCGGTTGGTCTTCTTCGGGCTGATGCTCGCGCTGCTCCTCGCGGCGCTGGAGCAGATGATCGTCGCCACCGCGCTCCCGAAGATCGTCGGTGAGCTGCACGGCCTGGACCGGATGTCCTGGGCGATCACCGCCTACCTGCTCACCGCCACGATCGGACTGCCGGTCTACGGCAAGCTCGGCGACCTGCTCGGCCGCAAGGGTGTCTTCCAGTTCGCGATCGTCGTGTTCGTCGCCGGCTCCGCGCTCGCCGGACGGGCCGGGACCATGGACCAGTTGATCGCCTTCCGCGCGGTCCAGGGTGTCGGCGCGGGCGGCCTCATGATCGGGGTGCAGGCGATCATCGCCGACATCGTGCCGCCCCGGCGGCGCGGCCGCTTCATGGGCCTGATCGGCGCCGCCTTCGGACTGGCCTCCGTCGCGGGCCCGCTGCTCGGCGGCTACTTCACGGACCACCTCTCCTGGCGGTGGTGCTTCTACGTCAACGTGCCCTTCGGTCTGCTGACCCTGGCCGTCGTCACCGCCGTACTGAAGCTCCCCAAGCCCCGGGTCAAACCCCGGCTCGACATCCTCGGCACCCTCCTGCTCGCCGCCGCCTCCACCTGCCTGGTGCTGCTGACCAGTTGGGGCGGGACCGAGTACGCCTGGGACTCGCGGGTCGTCCTCGGACTGGGCGCCGGGGCCGCCGCCTCCGCGGTGCTCTTCCTCGTCGCCGAGCACTTCGCCGCCGAACCCCTCATGCCGCTGAGGCTGTTCAGGGACTCCGTCTTCAACATCACCGGTCTGGTGGGCCTGGTGATCGGCGTCGCGCTCTTCGGGGCGGCGAGCTATCTGCCGACCTTCCTCCAGATGGTCGACGGGGCGAGCGCCACCGAGTCCGGACTGCTGATGCTGCCCATGATGGCCGGGATCGTCGGCGCCTCCATCGTCTCCGGGCAGCTCATCAGCCACACCGGCCGCTACCGGATCTGGCCGATCCTCGGCAGCGCCCTCTCCGTCGTGGGCATGTGGCTGCTGTCCCGCCTGGAGGTCGACACACCCCGGCTGCACTACAGCGTCTGGATGGCCGTCCTCGGCGCCGGGATCGGCATGGTGATGCCCGTGCTGATCCTCGCCGTGCAGAACTCCGTCCGCCCCGCCGACCTGGGCACCGCCACCAGCGCCAACAACTACTTCCGGCAGATCGGCGGAAGCGTCGGAGCGGCGGTCTTCGGCACGCTCTTCGCCGACCGGCTCGCCGACGCGCTCGCCGAGCGGCTGCCGACCGGTGCCGGGCTGCCCGATCCCGAGTCCATCACCCCGCAGCTCGTCCACGCCCTGCCCCCGGAGCTCCGCGACGGCTATATCCGGGCCTACGCCGACGCCATGCCGAGGATCTTCCTCTACCTCGTGCCCGTGCTCGTCCTCGGCCTGCTCATCGCCTTGTTCCTCAAGGAGAAACCGCTGGTGACCCACGACGCCCCCGCGACGGCGACCGCGCCGGTGAACGTCACGATCCCGCCGTCGCGTCCGCCGTACACCGACACCGCGGGGGCGGCTCCCGTCCACGGCACGGTGCAGCACTGTGACGGCACCGTCCTGCCGCGGGCCGCGCTCACGCTCATCGACGTGGCCGGAGCACAGATCGGGCGCGGTGCCAGCGGCGGGACGGGCGGTACGCGCTGTCGACGCCCGGACCGGGGGCGTACGTCCTCATCGCCGCCGCGGGCGGTCACCAGCCGCAGGCCGTCTCCGTGACCGTCGGCGAGCGTCCCGTCGAACTGGACATCGTCCTCGGCGGCGCCGGACGGCTCGCAGGCCGGGTGCGGACCGCCGACGGCACGCCCGTGCGGGACGCCGCCGTCACCCTCACCGATGTGCACGGCGAGGTCGTGGCCACCACCCGCAGCGGAGAGGAGGGCGGCTACGCGGTCACCGAACTGGTCGCCGGGGAGTACACCCTCGCCGCCAGCGCGCCCGCGTTCCGCCCCGCGGCGCTCCCCGTCACCGTCCAGGCCTCCCGGGAGACCCGCCAGGACGTCGAACTCGCTGGCGGCGCGGTGCTGCGGGGCACCGTGCGGGCCGGTGCCGGACGGTCCGTCGAGGACGCGCGCGTGACGCTCCTGGACATGGCCGGCAACGTCGTGGACACCCTCACGACCGGCCCCGACGGCACCTTCCGCTTCGCCGACCTGTCCTGCGGCGAGTACACCGTCATCGCCGCCGGCTACCCGCCGGTCGCCACCGTCCTCCAGGTGGCCGGAGGCGGCCGGACGGAGCGGGATCTCCAGCTGGGACACGGAGACTGACGGGGCGTCAGGACGGGGGCGCGCGCCGGTGCGGTCCGGTCCGGGCCAATTCCCGCATTGCCGCACCCCGTGACTGCCCGGCGCCGTACGGTGGAGTAGGCGGGCACAGATCTTGCGGAGAGAGGGCCTGGGCCATGGACCGTGGCACCGAGAGGGGCGCACCTCCCAGCCGCGGAGCTGGGAACGGCGCGGCGGACGGACCTGCCGCGGCCGGACGTGTCCCGCTGGCCGTGGTCGTGGTGGACCGCGACGGCATGGTCTCCCACTGGAGCCGCGGCGCGAGCCGTCTGTTCGGCGCCACCAAGGAGGAGGCCATCGGCCGCTCGGCGGCCGACCTGCTGCCCGTCTCCGGAGCACTCGCCGAGGACACCCCGCCCTACGGCGTGTACGCCGCCTACGACGGACTCGGACCCGATCTCGAGTCGTCCCTCGACGGCGGCCTTTCCTACCCGGCCGCCGGCCGCGCCCGTCTCACCGTGCCCGGCGCGGACCGCGTGGACGTCCTGTGGTGGGCCTACCCGCTGGTGGGCCCCGGCCGGGAGCGTCTGCTGGTGCTGGCCGCCGACGCGGGCGCGCTCCACCAGGACCTGGACCTGGACGAGGGCACCGTGGCCGTCGAGCGGATCGCTCCCGCCTTCGCCCTGCACACCGACTTCCCGGGCGCCGACGAACTCGCCCGCCGGCTCCCCGAGATCCTGCCCAGCATGAGCGTCGGCGAGAGCGCCCGCATCGTCGCGCAGATCCTCGAACTGGGCTATCCCGTCATGGAGTTCAGCCAGAACGACCGGGTGCCCGTCACCCCGGATTGGGGCGTGCCGCGGCGTGCCGAGCGCAAGGCCCGCCGCGAGCGGGCGGCCCGGGCGGCCGCGGAGGGCCTGCCGCTGCCGCAGGAGGAGCTGGACGAGGGCGAGGACCTCGAGTACGTCGCCGTACGCGAGCGGCTGGAGTTCCTCAACGAGGTCAGCGGGAGGATCGGCACGTCCCTCGACCTGTCCCGGACCATCGTCGAGGTCAGCAGGGCCGTCGTGCCCCGCTTCACCGATGTCGCCGGCACCTATCTGCGCGAACAGGTCGTCGCCGGCGAGGGGTTCCCCGACGGTGTGCCCGACACCACCACCATGTGGCACCGGGTGGCCCTGGAGCACACCGACGAACCCGGCCGCTGGGACGACGTCGTGCCGGTCGGCGAGGCCATGCCGTTCCCCGCGCACACCCCCTTCTTCCAGTGCATGACCACCGGTGAGCCCGTCCTCGTGCCGCGGATCAGCGAGCAGATGGGGCACGCGATCGCCTCGCAGTTCGAGAAGCGGGACATCAGGCCGCTGATCACCGGCCGCTCCATGCTGGTCGTACCGCTGAAGGCCCGCAATGTGGTCCTCGGCTTCATGATCCTTCTGCGTCACCCCGAGCGCGTCGAGTTCAACGACATGGACCGGGTCACCGGCGCCGAACTCGCCGCCCGCGCGGGCCTCGTGCTCGACAACGCGCGCATGTACACCTTCCAGGAGTCCGTCGCCGAGACCCTCCAGGACAGCATGCTGCCGCACATCCCGCCTCGCATGGCGGGCTGCGACATCGCCACCCGCTATCTGCCGGGCACGCTTCTGGGACGCGTCGGCGGCGACTGGTTCGACGCCGTCAAGCTGCCCGGTGCGCGGACGGCCCTGGTCGTCGGCGACGTGATGGGGCACGGGCTCAACTCGGCCGCCATGATGGGCCAGTTGCGTACGGCCGTACAGACCATGGCAGCGCTCGACCTGCCGCCGGCCCAACTGCTGCGCAACCTCGACGACCTCGCCCAGAGACTCGGGGACACCTACCTCGCGACCTGCCTCTACGCCGTCTACGACCCGATCGCGAGCGAACTCCACATCGCCAACGCGGGCCATATCCCGCCGGTGATCGTGCGGGCCGGGGACGGCCGCAGTGAGCTGCTCGACCTGCCCACCGGTGCGCCCATCGGTGTCGGCGGGGTGCCGTTCGAGGCGGTACGCGTGCGCGTGGCGCCCGGTGACCGGCTGCTGATGTGCACCGACGGGCTGGTGGAGGTGCGCGGCGAGGACATCGGGGTGGGTCTCGCGACGCTCACCGAGTCCGCCGCGCATCCGGCCGCGTCCATGGACGACGCCTGCGACGCCATCATCCGCGCGCTCAACCCACGCGGCGGCCGCAAGGACGACGTGGCGCTGCTCATGGCCCGGCTCAACGGCATCGAGCCGGACGACGTCGCCGAGTGGCGGATCTCCCTGGATCCGGTCGAGGTGGGGCGGGCCCGCGCGGTGGTGCGGGAACAACTGCACGACTGGGGGCTGGGGAGGTTGGCCGGCGGCGCCGAGCTCATGGTGAGCGAGCTGGTGACCAATGCGGTGCGGCACTCCCACAGCCGTCCCGTCGAGCTGCGGCTCGTGCGGGGGGACTCCCTGCTGTGCGAGGTGGACGACGACGACCATGATCTGCCGAACCTGCTGAGCGCCGGGCCCACCGATGAGCACGGGCGGGGACTCAGGGTGGTCAGCACGCTTGCCCGGGAGTGGGGGGCGAGTCGTACGAAGGCCGGGAAGACCGTCTGGTTCGAACTGACCCTGCCGCGTCGCTGAGTCGGTCGGTTGGCTGGTCATCGCAAGCGAGCGGCGAGGGTATCGCCGGTGCCCCAGTGACAGCGAGTCGGGACGGGAGGCGTCAGGCCCGCCGCTTGGTCGGTCCCGGCCGGTTTCGCCGCCGGTAGTCGCCCGGTGGGGTCCCGTAGGCGGTCTTGAAGGCCCGGCTGAAGTCCGCCGCACACCTGAAACCCCACCGTGCCCCCACCGCGTGGACCGGCAGCTCGGCGAGGCGGGGGTCGAGGAGATCGCGGCGGCAACGCTCCAGCCTGCGGTGCCGGATCCACTCGCTCACCGTCGTCCCCTGGGGCAGAAAGAGCCGGTGCAGCTGGCGTACGGAGATGTGGTGCGCGGCGGCGACGAGGGCGGGCGACAGCTGGACCGTGCCCAGCCGGCGCTCGATGAAGGCATTGATGCTGACCAGCAGTACGCGCTGACGGCTCTCCGGCGGGACAGCGCCGCCGGTCTCCGTGCGATGAGCCAGCACTGCCGTGGCAAGGTCCAGGACCACCGTGCCCAGTCGTACGGTGTCCTGCGGACGGTATGACTCCGACTCGGCGACCAGGCCTACCAGGAACTGCGCGAGGAGCCCCCCGAGCCCCGTACCTCCGGCCATCGGCGCCGCAAGCAGCCGGTCGACCTTCTCCCGTGGCAGGGGCAGGGCGGCTCGCGGTATGCCCACGGTGATCGTCTCGACCGCGCCCCTGTCAGGCAGCATCCACGACTCGTACGGATGCGAGGAGTCGTTGAGCACCAGGTCCCCCACCTCCGGTGCGACCTCAAGTCCACTTTGCGCCATGGTCCGCCGTCCCTGCAGCGTCACGGCCAGCTGGTACTGATCCGGATCGAACCTGCGCACATGCACCGGCGTGCGCACCACCTGCAGTGCGGGAAGTCTCAGCGTCGCCACATGCACCGGCCCGGCCTGCAACACCCTGGCCACGCCGCGGAAGTCGGCGGCTTCATCGCTGCTGACCACCGACGGCAGATACGACTGGGTGATCATCTCGCGCCAGCGGTCGAATCTCTCGCCCGGCGGCCACTCGTCACTGCTGTACACCGTCTCGAACACGTGCAGCACCCCCGTGGGCCGACATTCTGGCCCTCCGTTCGATCTGGCGGTGAGGCGTAATCCGGCCTGGCGCGCGTTGCTAATCAGCCGTCGCTGTCTGATAACGCCCGCACGTGCCGCCGCGCCATAGCTTTCGGTCCGACAAACGACCGTTCGACTGTTTGTGAGTGAGAGGGGATCTGCGTGTTGCGCAACGTTTCACACCGCCGTCCGCTGCGGCTGTTCGCGTCCGTCCTGACCACCGGCCTGATGATGTTCGGCATGACCGTGGCCGTCACACCGTCGGCCTCAGCGGCAGCCTGTACCACCTGGAACCCCAGCGCGAACGGCGAGGGGGGCGGCTCCATCAACATATCCACCCACCTCAAGAACAGTAACTACTCCGGATGCGACAACCTCGCCTCGATCTCGGCCAACGACTGGGTCTGGGTCCGGTGCCTCAAGTGGAACAGCGCCACCTCGCACTGGTGGGTGTACCTCCGGACCGATAAGGGCTCGAACTACGGCTGGACGTCGTTGGACAACTTCAGCACCATCGCTTACGACGACGACGGCGACGGCGCTGTCGAGTACGCCTATTGCTGAGGCGGGTGTCGGAAACTCTGGGTTGGCTCACGTGAGGACGTGGGGGCGGAGCTACCGATATGTCGGACCGATCTAGCTGAAGGCTGCCATCCGGCCTGGTGGCGGCGGATGCCGGATCAGTTCGGCGGCGAATCTGGCCGAACCGTTCACCTTCGTGTGGTCGGCCTGGACGGGGCGCTTTGCCTGGCGCCGCGGCGAAGCGAGCACATGGCCTGTGCCGCCGGGCCGATGGTGCTGAGTGCCGGCGAGATCGGCTTCGTGCGCGAGGTCAGCAATCAGCCCACCGGACACTGCCCGTACGTCACCTCCTGGTCGGAAGCCGCTCGTGCTCTGGACGATGCAGGACTCGAGCGGCCCTCCGGCTTCACCCATGAGGTGGGGACCACTTCGTCTGCGTCTTCTGCGGCGACGATCTGCCGGAGACGTGGAACGTGGATCCCATCGTGTGACGGCCGAGGGCCGCACACGTGCCGTTCGGCCGAACCAAGGTCGGATCACGGCGTGAGGTAATTCGTCCGTGAGCTACTTCATGTACGACGTCATGGGCGGGACGGTCGACAAGCCGGATCCGGAGACGATGAGGCGAGTGCTCGACGGGCTGGCGGAGGCCGATGACGAGCACCCCGACGTGTCGCTGAACCATGAGAGCGGGTGGTGCCTCAGCGCGTTCCACGGCGGCCTGTTGGTCTGGGAGAACCCGGACGACGATTCGCCGGCCCCGGGGGAGATGCACGAGGTCGCCCACCAGGAGATTCTCCGGCTCTTCGGGCTGCTGGCAGCGGGCGACATTGCATCGGTTGAGGCGCTTCCCTGGCAGAACCGGACATGTCCGCGCAGGTTGGGCGGATGAGTTTCGGCTGTTGCTCGGCGCGCGGAGGTAGGCCGCCGCTACGGTGATCCGGTTACCACCGTTGCTCCGGTACAGACAATGCCGGTGAGAACGATCATGCCCTTGCGGGCTCACCTACCACTCTGCGAGCCGCGCGCCGCTTACTCAAAGAGCTGTCTCCGAGGGGTCGTTGACGCTGGCAAGCCGGACCGTGACTCGCTCGTGGAAGAGGAGTCCGTCACCAGCAAGTCCTTGCGCGACCACGTGCGCGTCATCGGGGAGAGCCGTTACGACGCAAGTCGCAAAGTGTTCTTCGTCGTCATCGTGCCGGAGATCACGTCACGCGACACAAGCACAAGGCTGCGCCCGACGAGGCGTCTACTGGTCAGACGGGATCGGTGAACGAGATCGGCTTGCCGGTGGCGTGGGCGTATGCGATCTCCCTGCTCGTGGACTCGCCGATATACCCGCCGGGGTTGACGACCAGAACCCGGTCAGCCAGGTCGATCTTGCGCAGGTGGAGGGCGTCCAGCGCGGTCTTCTGCTCGTTGGTGATCAACTCGTCTGCTTCGCCCGGCGCGACGACGATGACACCTGCGAAGGTCAGATCACGGTTCGCCGCACGCATCTCGTCCACGAACCGGGTGGAGCCGCAGATGCAGACGATCTCAGGTCGGTCGGGCACGGCTCAGCCCTTCGGTCGAACGGGAAACCAGCAGTGTGCACAGTTTACTCAGCGAGATGGACACCACGCGGCTGCACCCGGCTCACCAGCTTCCTTTGGCAACACGGCCTACGGGCGTGGTCTCTCGAACTGGCAGTGAAGGAATGCGCCATGCGCTTGTCCGCGTAACCTCGGCGCGATACACCGTACTGGCCTGTCAGCTTTGGCGGGTTGTGTTCGCATCCTGGGGAGTTGGGCATGAGCGTGAGCGGTCGATACCGGGAGTCCTGGGAGGGGTTCTGGCGGGAGGCCCCGGGACGGCAGGGGGCCGTGTTCTGGGATGCGGAGCCGGTGTTGACCGCCGGAGTCCATCTTGCCCACTTCGAGCCGCTGCTGGTCGATCCCGGGCTGCCACTCGTGGACCTGGGCTGCGGGAACGGCACGCAGAGCCGTTTTCTCGCCGCCCACTTCACCCAGGTGATCGGCGTCGACCTGTCCGCCGCCGCCCTCGACCGCGCCCGTGACGCCGACCCCGACGAGCAGGTGACGTACCGGCTGCTGGACGCCTCCGACAAGGGCGACCCGGAGAACCTGCACGCCGAACTCGGGGACGCCAACGTCTACATGCGGGGCGTGCTGCACCAGGCCGCGCCCGAGGATCGGCAGCAGATGGTCGACGGGATCGCCACGCTCGTCGGGGAACGCGGCCGGGCCTTCCTCGTCGAGCTCTCCGAGGCGGCCAAGACCGTCCTCGTGGGCCTCGCGCAGAGCCCCGACGGGCCGCCCGCCAAACTGGCGCCCATCTTCGCGCACGGCATCGCCCCCGGTGAGGTGGCCGACGAGGCGGTGCCCGTGTACCTCGGGGCGGCCGGGCTGACGATCGTGGCGAGCGGTGACCTGCCGCTCGTCACCACCGAGTACCGGTCCGACGGCACCCGGATCGAACTGCCGTCGAAGTGGTGGGTGGTGGGACGCACCGCCTGACGACCGGGTGGACCTCTTCCCCGGAGGCAGGCCTTACCGGCGCACCTGGGCGGGCACCCCGCCCGTGACGGGCGAGGTCTTCCGGAACGCCCACTCCATCCTCGGCTCCATCACACACCGGAAGACCCGCCTCACGGGCGCGGTGCACAGCACGGTCACCACCACGGCGGCGACGACGGTCACGGCGATCTCGCCGAGCGGCGTGTGCGGCCAGTGGTGGCCGGCCCAGTCGACGTGGTTGCCGGCCTGGACGACGAAACCGTGCAGCAGATAGCCGTAGAGCGTGCCCGCGCCCAGTGCCGTGAACCACATCCGGCGCCCGGGCACCCAGGACAGGAAGCAGGCGACCAGGACGAGCGAGCAGCCGAAGAGGGCGAGCGTCATCAGCGGCCCGTACCAGGCGGGCACCCCGAAGTCCTCGGCGGCGCCGCGGTGGAAGAACCAGGCGTAGTCCATGCGCGGGACCGCCCAGTACGAGAACACCACCGCGGCCGCGAAGACCGGGACCGCGAGGATGCGCACCCGCCACTGCCGTAGCAGCGAGAAGTGCGCGGGGCGCAGACACAGGCCGAGCACGAAGTACGGCAGGAACTGCAGGGTGCGCTGGAGGTCGAGGTCGTCGCCGATGGACGGGCTCAGGGTGGCGAGCGCGGCGATGGTCAGGGCGATCGGCAGCGGCCACCGCACGCTCCGCCAGATCGGGGTGGTCAGCCGCCAGATGAACAGGGCGGCCAGGAACCACGTCAGGTACAGCGGGTTCAGGAGGCTGATCGCACGGTCCGGAACACCGTCGGACCACCGGGTGAAATAGGTGTACGCCGTCTCGAACACGACGTAAGGGACGACGACCCCGGTGACCAGTCGCTTGATCTTCGCCGGGCTCGCGTCGAAGGAGCGGGAGAAGTAGCCCGAGACGATGATGAACGCCGGCATGTGGAAGGCGTAGACGATCGTGTAGAGCGCGGTGACGGCACGGCTGTCCGAGCGCAGCGGCTCCCAGGCATGCCCCATGGCCACCAGCACGATCGCGAGGTACTTGGCGTTGTCGAAGAACGCGTCGCGCTGCTTCGGGCGTTCGGGCGGGTTCCCCGGCGCGGTGGTCGCCGTCGTCCGTCGCGCCGACTGTACGGGCTGTGCGGTGTCGCTCACGCTTCTCCCTGTCCGTCTCCTGTGGAACCCGCGGGGGAGGATACGCGTCTTCCAGGGGTTGCCTGTGCGGCAGGGGTGAGCGACATGGGGCTCGCCTCACCACCTGCGGGCGACGTAAACCTCCGCGACGCGTAACGTGGCGCACCATGAAGATCCTGATCAGCGCCGACATGGAGGGCGCGACCGGAGTGACCTGGCCGGCCGACGTGCTGCCGGGCACACCGCAGTGGGAGCGGTGCCGTGCGATGTTCACCTCGGACGTGAACGCCGCCGTGCTGGGCTTCTTCGACGGGGGCGCCGACGAGGTACTCGTCAACGAGGCCCACTGGACCATGCGCAACCTGCTCCTCGAGCAGCTCGACGAGCGCGCACAGATGCTCACCGGCCGGCACAAGTCGCTGTCCATGGTCGAGGGCGTCCAGCACGGCGACGTCGACGGCATCGCGTTCCTCGGCTACCACGCGGGCGCGGGCCAGGAGGGCGTTCTCGCCCACACCTACCTCGCCAACTCCATCACCGGGGTGTGGCTGAACGACGTGCCCGCGAGCGAGGGACATCTCAACGCGCACGTGGTCGCCGAGTACGGCGTCCCCGTCGTCCTCGTCACCGGCGACGACGTGGCCTGCGAGGACGCCCTCGGCTACGCTCCTCAGGCGCTGAAGGTCGCGGTCAAGGACCATGTCTCGCGCTACGCGGCCGTGTGCCGTACGCCGACCCGCACGGCCGCCGACATCCGGGCCGCCGCCAAGGAGGCGGCTCAGCTGGCGGTCCGTCAGGAACCGGTGCAGGCAGGGCCGTTCACGATCGCGGTCGAGTTCGACGCCGAGCATCTCGCGATGGCCGCCACCGTGGTACCGGGGGTGCGGCGGATCGGGGAGCGGAAGGTGGCGTACACCAGCGAGACCATGTACGCGGGAATCCGTACCTTCAAGGCGGTCACCACCATCGTCTCGGCCGCCGTGGAGGAGCAGTATGGCTGACCAGCAGGCACTGGACGAGGTCGTCCGGTTCACTTCCGACCTCATCCGCATCGACACCACCAACCGGGGCGGCGGAGACTGCCAGGAGCGCCCCGCCGCCGAGTACGCGGCCGAGCAACTGGCCGGGGCCGGCCTTCAGCCCATGATGCTGGAGCGCACCAAGGGCCGTACGAACGTCGTCGCCCGCATCGAGGGCAGCGACCCGTCGGCGGACGCGCTGCTCGTCCACGGTCATCTGGACGTCGTGCCCGCCGAGGCCGCCGACTGGAGCGTTCACCCCTTCTCGGGGGAGATCCGCGACGGGGTCGTCTGGGGGCGCGGCGCGGTCGACATGAAGAACATGGACGCGATGATCCTGGCCGTGGTGCGGGGCTGGGCCCGGCAGGGTGTACGGCCCCGGCGGGACCTAGTGATCGCGTTCACCGCCGACGAGGAGGCCAGTGCCGAGGACGGCTCCGGGTTCCTCGCCGACGAGCACGCGGAGCTCTTCGAGGGGTGCACGGAGGGGGTCAGTGAGTCGGGGGCGTTCACCTTCCACGACGGCGCCGGGCGGCAGATCTACCCCATCGCCGCGGGGGAGCGAGGCACAGGCTGGCTGAAGCTCAGCGCGCGCGGCCGGGCCGGGCACGGCTCCAAGGTCAACAAGGAGAACGCGGTCACCCGGCTCGCCGCCGCCGTCACCCGCATCGGCGAGCACGAGTGGCCGCTGCGGCTCACCCCGACCGTCCGCGCGGCCCTCGCCGAACTCGCCGCGCTCTACGGCATCGAGACGGACCTCACCGACGTGGACCGGCTGCTGGAGAAGCTGGGTCCCGCCGCCAAGCTGGTCGAGGCGACCGTCCGCAACAGCGCCAACCCGACCATGCTGGAGGCCGGTTACAAGCTCAACGTGATCCCGGGGGAGGCCGTGGCCTACGTCGACGGCCGCTATCTGCCCGGCGGCGAGGAGGAGTTCCGGACGACCCTCGACCTGCTCACCGGCCCCGACGTGGACTGGGAGTTCAGTCATCGCGAGGTCGCCCTCCAGGCACCGGTGGACTCGCCGACGTACGCCAGGATGCGTGCCGCCGTCGAGGAGTTCGCGCCGGAGGGGCACGTCGTGCCGTACTGCATGTCCGGCGGCACGGACGCCAAGCAGTTCTCCCGCCTCGGCATCACCGGGTACGGGTTCGCGCCCCTGAAGCTCCCGGAGGGCTTCGACTACCAGGCCCTGTTCCACGGGGTCGACGAGCGCGTCCCCGTCGAGGCACTGCACTTCGGCGTGCGGGTACTCGACCGCTTCCTGCGTACGGCCTGAGCAAGTGGGGGAGAACGTGCAGACGTCGGCATACGGTTCCTGGCCCTCGCCCATCGACGCGGCGCTCGCGGCCGCGCACGACGGGCACCCCGAATGGCTGGGCTTCGTCGGGGACGAGGTGTGGTGGACCGAGCCCCGGCCCACCGAGGGCGGTCGCCGCACCCTGGTGCGCAGGCGCGCCGACGGGCAGGAGGAGTCGGTGCTGCCCGCGCCGTGGAACGTGCGCAGCCGGGTCATCGAGTACGGCGGCCACCCCTGGGCCGGCGCGGTGGTGGCCGGCGAACCGCTCGTCGTGTTCGTGCACTTCGCCGACCAGCGGCTGTACCGGTACGAGCCCGGAAGCGAGCCGCGTCCCCTGACACCGGTCTCCCCGGTGGGCGGCGGACTGCGCTGGGCGGAACCGCAGTTGAGACTCGACCTGGGTGAAGTGTGGTGTGTCCTCGAGGAGTTCACCGGCGACGGGCCCACCGACGTCCGCCGGGTCCTCGCCGCCGTACCGCTGGACGGCTCGGCCGTGCGGGACCGGGACGCGGTGCGCGAACTCACCGACGACCGCCATCGGTTCGTCACCGGCCCCCGCATCTCTCCCGACGGCTCGCGTGCGGCCTGGCTCGCCTGGGACCACCCGCGCATGCCCTGGGACGGCACGGAACTGGTTGTCGCGGACATCGGCTCCCACGGCACGCTCGTCGAGCCCCGCACCCTGGCCGGCGGTCCGGAGGAGTCGATCGCCCAGGCCGACTGGTCGCCCGACGGCCGTCTCCTGTACGCGAGCGACCGCACCGGCTGGTGGAACCTCTACCGCGACGGTGAGCAACTCTGCCCGCGCGAGGAGGAGTTCGGCGGCGCCCTCTGGAAGCTCGGCCACCGCTGGTTCGCGCCCCTGGACAGCGGACTGATCGCCGTTGTACACGGCAGCGGCTCGACCGCCCTCGGGATCCTGGACCCCGAGTCCGGCGAACTCGTCGACGCGGCAGGGCCCTGGACCGAGTTCGCGCCCACCCTCGCGGTGCACGGCGAGCGGGTCGTCGCCGTCGGCGCCAGCCCCCGCACCGCCTACGAGGTCGTGGAGCTCGACACCTGCACCGGCCGCGCCCGGGTGATCGGCGCCCCGCACGACGACCCCGTCGACCCCGTGTACTACCCCGAGCCCCTGATCCGCGTCTTCACCGGACCGGACGGCCGCGACATCCACGCCCACGTCTACCCGCCCCACCACCCCGGACACCGGGCGCCCGGCGGCGAGCTGCCGCCCTACGTCGTCTGGGCGCACGGCGGACCCACCGGACACGCGCCCCTCGTGCTCGACCTCTCGATCGCCTACTTCACCTCGCGCGGCATCGGGGTCGCCGAGGTCAACTACGGCGGCTCGACCGGGTACGGGCGGGAGTACCGCAACCGGCTGCGCGAGCAGTGGGGCGTGGTCGACGTCGAGGACTGCGCCGCCGTCGCGCTCGCCCTCGCCGACGAGGGCACCGCCGACCGCGACCGGCTCGCCGTCCGCGGCGGCAGCGCGGGCGGCTGGACCGCGGCCGCCTCGCTCACCGCGACCGACGTCTACGCGTGCGGCACGATCGTCTACCCGATCCTCGACCTGGCCGGCTGGGGCACGGGGGAGACCCATGACTTCGAGTCCCAGTACCTGGAGAGCCTGGTCGGACCGCTCGCCGAGGTCCCCGGCCGGTACGCGGAACGCTCGCCCGTCGAGCACGCCGACCGGGTCACCGTGCCCTTCCTGCTGCTCCAGGGCCTGGACGACGTGATCTGCCCGCCCGCGCAGTGCGAGCGGTTCCTGGCCCGGATCGCCGGCCGACAGGTGCCGCACGCGTACATCGCCTTCGAGGGGGAGGGGCACGGGTTCCGTCTGGCCGAGACGATGATCCGGGCGCTGGAGGCCGAACTCTCCCTGTATGCCCAGGTGTTCGGGCTGAACCCGCCCGGCGTACCGACATTGGAGCTCATCAGGTGAAGGAACTCGTCAGGCCGTCCAGACTCACCCCGGGCGCGCGCGTGGCCGTGGTCGCGACCAGCGGGCCGGTGCCCGAGGAACGGCTCCAGGCGGGCCTGGACATCCTGCGCGGCTGGGATCTGGACCCCGTCGTGGGACCCCATGTCCTCGACCGGCACGGCGAGTTCGGCTACCTCGCGGGCACGGACGCCGACCGGGCGGCAGATCTCCAGAACGCCTGGTGCGACCCGTCCGTGGACGCCGTGCTGTGCGCCCGCGGCGGATACGGCGTGATGCGCATGGTCGAACTGCTCGACTGGAACGCCATGCGCGCGGCCGGTCCGAAGGTGCTGGTCGGGTTCAGTGACGTGACCGCGCTGCACGAGGCGTTCGCCACCCGGCTCGGCCTGGTCACGCTGTACGGTCCGATGGCCGCCGGCATCGACTTCATCAAGAACGCGCGGTCCCAGGAGCATCTGAGGTCCACGT
This sequence comes from Streptomyces doebereineriae, assembly GCF_031845645.1. NCBI lineage: Bacteria > Bacillati > Actinomycetota > Actinomycetes > Kitasatosporales > Streptomycetaceae > Streptomyces > Streptomyces doebereineriae. Next base: position 289,939 of record NZ_JAVREZ010000007.1, on the reverse strand, counting down.
TGTTCGCGCCGGAGACGGTCCGCACGATCGCTTCCGGCGGCAGGGCCCTCGTCCCCGGCCGGGCCCGCGGTGTCATCCTGGGCGGCTGTCTGTGCCTGCTCGCCTCCGAACTGGGCTCCGCGTACGCCCGGCCCGGCGCCCGCGGGGGCCTGCTCTGCCTGGAGGACGTCGGCGAGGAGACGTACCGCCTCGACCGCTATCTGACCCAGCTCCTGCGCGCCGACTGGTTCGACGGGGTGCGCGGGGTGCTCCTCGGGTCCTGGGAGAGGTGCGAACCGTACGAGAGGGTGCGCGCCCTGCTCATCGACCGGCTCGGAGGACTCGGCGTGCCCGTCGTCGAGGAGTTCGGATTCGGGCACTGCGAAGGGGCGTTGACGATCCCGTTCGGGGTTGCCGCCGAGCTCGACGCCGACGCGGGCACGCTGACGCTGGAGGAACCCGCCCTCCACTGAAACTCCGTCAGAAACACCCGGTCGGGCGATTGACCTCCTCTGACACGTGTCACACCATGACTACCGGTCGGTAAGTATCGGGTTGTGTCCCCTGTGTGGAGGTATCTCCGTGTCCCGTCGTGTGCTCGGACATTCCGTCCCGCTCGCGCTCCTGCTCGCCGCCGCGCTCACCACCCCCGCCCCCGCGACAGGCCAATACACCGTCAGCGCACTGAAGTTCACGATCCAGGCCGGCAGTCGCAGCTGCACGATCGACGCCGACCTGTACCGCCCTTCGGGTGTGGAGCGGGCGCCCGCCGTGCTCACCACCAACGGTTTCGGCGGCAGCAAGTCCGACGGTTCCACGGACGCCACCGCCAGGGCCTTCGCCCAGCGCGGCTATGTCTCGCTCGCCTGGTCGGGGCTCGGCTTCGGCAGGTCCGGCTGTCTGATCTCCCTCGACGATCCCGGCATCGACGGGACGGCCGCCTCGGCGCTGATCGACTTCCTGGGCGGGAGGCGTGCCGCCGACGACGGGACCAGGGCCGACTTCGTCACCCTCGACGGCCCGGGCGACCCGCGGGTCGGCATGATCGGAGGCTCCTACGGAGGCGCGATCCAGCTGGCGACCGCCGCCGTGGACCACCGGGTGGACGCGCTCGTGCCGATGATCACCTGGAACGACCTGGCGTACGCACTGGCCCCCAACAACGCGACGCGCGGCGGGAGCGTCCCCGGTGCCTTCAAGTGGCAGTGGGCCAACGGCTTCTACCTCATCGGCGAGAGCCAGCCGCTGACCGAGGTGAACCTCGACCCGTCCCGGATCAACTCCCTCGGCTGTCTGCACTTCGTGACCGAGGCCTGCGACACCGTCCGTACGCTCAACTCCGGGAGCTTTCCGGCGGCCCGCACGGCCGAGTTGCTCGACTACTCGCGCAGTGTCTCGCCGGTGTCGTACCTGCGCCGCGTCAAGGCCCCCACCCTGCTCATCCAGGGGCAGGCCGACAGTCTCTTCAATCTCAACGAGGCGACGGCGACGTACAAGACGCTCAAGGTGCAGGGCACGACGGCCAGGATGATCTGGCAGTCCGGAGGGCACAGTGGCGGTCTCACCGATCCGGCGGCCGGTGAACTCAACCTGGTCCAGGGCAACTTGGAGACCAGTTATGTCGGCCGGCGGGTCCTCGCCTGGTTCGACCGGTACCTGCACGGGCAGCGGAACGTCGACACGGGCCCGGGCTTCGCCTACTACCGCGACTGGATCACCGACCCGAACGGCACCTACGCCACCGCCGACCACCTGCCCGTGCTCAGCCAGAAGCTCTACCTCTCCGGGGACGGCAAACTCGTCGACAACAGCAGGAAGGTGACACCGGGCAGCCGGTCGTACAGCAACCGGCTGGTTCCGACGAGCCATTCGGAGAGTTCGCTGTACGGCGCCCTCGGCCTCCCGGACCCGGCGCCGTACGACACCGCGGGCACCTACGCCGACTGGACCAGTGCGCCGCTGCCCCGGACCCTCGACGTCGTCGGTGCCCCGAAGGTCACCCTCGAGGTGAGTTCCCCGAAGGCCGAGCGGACGCAGGACTCGGGCGACGCCGCCGACAAACTGGTGCTGTTCGCCAAGATCTACGACATCGCTCCGAACGGCACGAAGACGCTCGCCCACCGGCTGGTCGCCCCGGTCCGGGTGCCCGACGTGACGAAGCCGTTCACGGTGACCCTGCCGGGGGTCGTCCACCGCTACGAGAAGGGGCACCGGCTCCAGTTCGTCATCGCGGCGAGCGACGACGCCTACTTCGGGAACCGGGGGATCAAGCCGGTGACCGTGGTGAGCGCGCCCGGGCGGGCCGGGGTGCTGGAGCTGCCGGTCGCGGGACGGTGAGTCACCCGGAGGGCAGCTCTCACCGTGCGTGACCGAGACTTCGGGCTCACCCTGGTCGCATGAGCCCGAAGACCTCCGCAGGCGGCACCACCAAGGACAGGAGCGGGGCGATGACGCCCGCCAGGGTCGTCGTCCTGCTGCTGGCCGTCCTCGCCCTGACCTTCATCTTCGAGAACACCCGGGCGACGAGGATCCGGCTGCTGGTCCCCGAGGTGACGATGCCCCTGTGGACGGCTCTGCTCGCCACCGGCCTCATCGGCGCCCTGTGCGGGGCGTATTTCATGAAGCGGCGCGGCTAGGACCGCCCGGCGGATCGTAGGGTGGCCAGATGCCGCACACCGCTTCCCGCTATCTCGCCGAAGGCCCCCGCGTGGGCATACGCCACTTCACCTACGAGGACGGCGCCGAGTTCACCGCCCGGGCCCGGGAGAGCAAGGAACTCCACCAGCCGTGGCTGTTCCCGCCCGACAGCGAGAGTGCCTATCTCGCCTACGCCGGCAGGCTGATCGAGGACCGGACCAAGGCGGGGTTCCTGGTCTGTGAGAAGGACGGCGAGCTGGGCGACGGGGCCATCGCCGGGTACATCAACATCAACAACATCGTCGAGGGCGGCTTCCTGTGCGGGGCCCTGGGCTACGGCGCCTTCGCGCACGCCGCCGGACGCGGGCTGATGCGCGAGGGGCTGAACCTCGTGGTCGACCACGCCTTCGGTCCGATGCGGCTGCACCGCCTCGAGATCAACGCGCAGCCCCGGAACACCGCCTCCCTCGCCCTCGCCCGCAGCTGCGGCTTCCGGCGCGAAGGCTTCTCACCGAAGATGATCTACATCGACGGGGACTGGCGGGACCATGAGCGCTGGGCCATCACCGCCGAGATGCGGGCTTCCGGTTGATCTTCATGGTGTCGAGGTCCGTGACCGTCGACTTCAGGTCCCGGAAGCCGTAGCCGAGATCCCGCAGCGTGCCCTCGGCGCGGTCCTCGGCGATCGCCCCCGCCATCTCCTCGCCGTCCGCCGCGTCCGAGACCACCACGTACCGCATCGAGAAGTGCTTCAGCGGCGCCGGCTCGTACGACAGCGAGCCCTCCTCGGTGAACCGCATGCTCGCCATGCCGTGGTCCGCCGCCTCGGCGAGCAGCCGGACGCGGGCCTCGTCGGTGAGCCCGTCCCAGGTTCCGCGCACGATCACCCGGTAGGTGTGCTGCTCACTCACTGTCGCTCCCTCGTCAATCTCCGTGGACGGTCGACTGTACGTCGGCGAGGATGATCCGCATGCGGAATATCGTCGTGCTGGACGCCCCCTCCAATCTCGGCCTGCGCCCGCCCGCCCCCGGCACCGTGCCCGGCTGCTACAAGCTCGCCGGCGCTCTCCGCGAGCAGCGGATCGTACAGCGGCTGCACGCCCTGGAAGGCGGCGTGGTGGTGCCGCCGCGCTACGACCGCGGGGACTGGCAGGAGGGTGACGGTGTCTTCAACGCCGCCGCGATCGCCTCGTACACCGTCAGGCTCGCCGACCGCATCGAGCGCCATGTGCGCGCCGGGGATTTCCCCGTCGTCCTCGGCGGCGACTGCTCCATCCAGCTCGGCGCCTCGCTCGCGCTGCGCCGGGTCGGACGCTACGGTCTGGCCGCGATCGACGCCTCGCCGGACTTCCGGCACACCGGCAACTCCGACCGGATCGGCGCGGCGGGCGGCGAAGAGGTCGCGCTGGCCACAGGGCGCGGGCAGGAGGACCTGACGAACCTGGAAGGCCTGCGGCCTTATCTGCGGGACGAGGACGTGCGGTTCTTCGGGATCCGTGACGAGTTCGAGGAGGACCGGGCCGAGCTCGCCGCCCTGAAGATCCCGGTCGTGACCGTCGGCGACCTCCGGGGGTGGGGCGCCGACGCCCTCGCCCGGGCCACCGCCCAGGCCTTCGAGATCCCCGAGATCGACGGCTTCTGGGTACATCTGGACGCCGACGTCCTCGACCCGTCCGTCATGCCCGCCGTCGACAGCCCCGACCCGGAGGGGCTCCTGCCCGCCGAACTCACCTCCCTGCTACGGCCGTTGCTCGCCTCCCCCTCCTGCGTCGGCCTCAACATCACCATCTACGACCCCGACCTGGACCCCGAGGGCACGGCCGGCGCGCTGCTCACCGACATCGTCGTGGACGCCTTTGCGCAATCCTGACCGGCAGCTCCCCTGGCCGACTCACGGGGGCTGAGGCGATCAGCGAGCTGTGGAGCCGCGTCAGCGACGAACCGCTGCCGCCGTGCCACGACTTCCGGATGCGGCCCGAGACCCAGGGAGCCCGTCCCTCTAGCCGACGTTGCGGTCCACGTACTCGTACACCACGCCGTCCGGATGCATCGCGATCAGATTGCGGCCCACCGGCGTCGGTACGGGGCCTGCGATGACGCGGGCGCCCAACTCGCTGAGCAGTTGGTTGGCCTCGTCGACGTCCTTCACCGCGATGGTCGCCGCGACCTTGCGCAGTACCTCCAGCTCGGCCTCGGGGCCGCTCATCAGCAGGAAGCAGCCCACCGCGGCCACCTGGACGCCGCCGCGCTCGAAACGGAGAGCCTTGGCGCCCGCCAGCCGTTCGTAGAAGACGACCGCGGCCTCCAGGTCATCGACACAGACACGCAGCGTGGTTCCCAGAATGTCCATGCGGACGAGCCTAATTGGGGCGGCCGGGCGGCGGAGATCGTTTCACGCGATCCTCCCGACCCGACCGCCCGCACCGCACAGGTGGCCCCGGCGTTATGCGCACGCCTGTGCGGGTACCCGGCGGCCATGGAGCGCTTGGATCACCTGGAGCATCTGGACAAGCATCTGGTCGACGAGCTGGCGAAGGTGGCGCGTGAGACCGTACGGGACGAGCTGCGCGAGCAGACGCGCAAGCAGCGCCGTACGGCCACGCTGTACGCCGCGTCCGGTGCCGTCGCGCTGTACGCGGGAGCGGCCCTGGCCCTTGCCGTGGGACTCGCCCTCGCTCTCGGGCTGCCCGACTGGGCCGCCGCGCTGATCACCGCCGTGATCCTGGGGGCCGTGGCCTATGTGCTGCGCGGTGCCGCCAGGCCCGCCGCGTCCCGGCCCACGACCGGGCAGGCGGAGACGGTGGCCGCGCCGCCGAGCGGGCTCGGGACGCCGTATCCGCCCATGCCGCCGGTCGCCCCCGGGGCACCGGGCACATCGGAACCCGCCGCGGCGCCGCGGCAGGACGACACCGACCCCGAGCAGCCGCATCACCGGGCGTGACGCGTGGTGCGCGACGCAGGGAAGGAACGGGTGTGAAGCGCGGCAAGGTCGTCGTGGTGACCGGGGCCAGCGGCGGTGTGGGACGGGCCACGGCCCGGGCCTTCGCCGAACGCGGGGCCCGGGTCGCCCTGCTGGCCCGGGGCCGCGAGGGCCTCGCGGCCGCCGCCGACGAGGTGCAGCAGGCGGGCGGTGAGGCGCTCGTCGTGAGCGTCGACATGGCCGACTCCAAGGCGGTCGACGACGCGGCCCAGAAGGTCGTGGACGCCTTCGGGCACATCGACGTCTGGGTCAACAACGCCTTCTCCGGGGTCTTCGCGAGGTTCACGGAGATCACGCCGGACGAGTTCCGGCGAGTGACCGAAGTGACGTACCTCGGCTATGTGTTCGGCACCCGGGCCGCTCTCCACCACATGCTGCCACGGGACCGCGGGACCGTCGTGCAGGTGGGATCCGCGCTGGCCTACCGGGGCATTCCGCTGCAGTCGGCGTACTGCGGGGCCAAGCACGCCATCCAGGGCTTCAACGAGTCCCTGCGGTGCGAGCTGCTCCACACGCGCAGCGGTGTCCGTACGACGATGGTGCAGCTGCCGGGCGTCAACACACCCCAGTTCGACTGGGTGTTGAACCGGATGCCGGGGCGGGCGCGTCCGGTCGCACCGGTGTATCAGCCGGAGGTCGCCGCTCGCGCGATCGTGCACGCGGCCTTCCACGCGCGGCGGCGGGAGTACTGGGTCGGCGGGTCCACGGTGGCCACGCTCATCGCCAACGCGGTCGCGCCGGGCGCGCTGGACCGATACCTCGCGCGCACCAACGTCGAGGCGCAGCAGGAAGAGGGGGAGCACGGCGGCCCGGGGAACCTGTGGGTGCCCGCGGACGGGCCGCACGGACGGGACTTCGGGGCCCACGGGCGGTTCGACGAGGAGGCTGTGTCCAGCAGCCCGCAGGACTGGCTGTCCCGGAACCGGGGACGCATGCTCGTGGCCGCCGCGGCCGGTGGGCTGGGCGCCGCGGTGACCGCCGGGCTGCGGCGTCGGGGCTGAGCCCCGACGCGGGCTGGTCGTGCGGTGACGCGGGCTGGTCGTGCGGTGGGGAGCAGCGGTGTTCAAGCCACCCGGTACTCCTCCACCTCCTCCGTGCGCAGCGTGAGGCCGTGTCCCACTCCCGCCACCGGGCGGACCGTGCCGCCCGTCGGATCCAGTGCCCCGTCGAAGAACATGTCCTCGATGCGGACGTGGTCGTGGAACCACTCCAGATGCCGGATGTTGGGGATCGCGGCGGCCGCCGCAGCGTGCGCGTGCGGCGCGCAGTGGGTGGAGATCTCCAGGCCGTGGGACTGGGCCAGGGCCGCCGCGCGCAGGAACTCCGTGATGCCGCCGCAGCGGGTCACGTCCACCTGGAGACAGTCCACCGCGCCGGCCGTGATCATGCGGGCGAAGTACGGGAGGTCGTAGCCGTACTCGCCGGCCGTGACGTCACAGACGAGTGCGTCGCGGACCAGGCGCAGACCGGTCAGGTCGTCGGAGGACACCGGCTCCTCGAACCAGCCGACGCCGTGCTCCACCAGGGCGTTGCCCACCCGGATCGCCTGCTTGCGGGTGTACGCGCCGTTCGCGTCGACGTACAACTCCGCGTCCGGGCCGATGACTTCGCGGGCCGTCCGGACCCGGGACAGATCGCGCGGGACCGCGCGCCCCCAGCTCTCGCCGATCTTCAGCTTGACGCGGGGAATGCCCTGACCGTGCACCCAGCCGTTGAGCTGCGCGGCCAGATGCGTGTCGTGGTACGTCGTGAAGCCGCCGCTGCCGTAGACGGGAACGCGTTCGCGGGCCACGCCGAGCAGGTGCGCCAGCGGGAGCTCCAGAAGGCGGGCCTTCAGGTCCCACAGGGCGATGTCGAGGGCCGAGATCGCGCAGGCCGCGATGCCGGGGCGGCCCGCGTTGCGGACCGAACGGCACATCGTCTCGTGCAGCGCCGGGATGTCCAGCGCGCTGCGGCCCTCGACCAGCGGGGCGAGGTGCTCGGTGAGGAAGTCGCCGACCGCGGCCGGGCCGTAGGTCCAGCCCGTGCCGGTCTCGTCACCCGTCGTCACCTCGACGATCACCATGGTCGTGGTGTCCCAGGACAGCGTGCCGTCGGCCTCGGGGGCGTCGGTCGGCACCGTGAACACCGAGACGACCGGCCTGAGGAGTTTCATCGTTCACCCCTGCTGGAGCTGGGGCAGCACCTTCGTACGGTAGAAGTCGAAGAAGCCGCGCTGGTCGGGTCCGATCTGGTTGACGTAGACGCGGTCGAAGCCCGCGTCGGCGAACGCGCTCAGCGCGGCGACGTGCTCGTCCACGTCGTCCCCGCACACCGCCTTCTCGCGCACCATCTCCTCGGTGACCAGCGGCTCCAGCTGCTCGAAATGGCTCGGCGAGGGCAGGATCTGGGCCATCTCACCGGGCAGGAACTGGTTGAACCACAGCTTGCGGACCGTACGGACGCTCTCGTCCCGGTCGACGCCGTAGCAGACCTTCGTACCGCCGATGACCGGCTTCCCGCCCCCGCCGCCCTTGCGGAACTGCTCGACCATCGACTCGTCGGGCGTCATCGTGATGTAGCCGTCGCCGACCCGGGACGCGAGCGCCGTGGCCGCCGGGCCGAAGCCGGAGATGTCGATGGGCACGGGCTCGTCGGGGACCGTGTAGAGGCGGGCGTTCTCCACCGTGTAGTGCGTGCCGTGGTGGTTGACCTCCTCGCCCGTGAACAGGCGCCGCATCACCTGGATCGACTCCTCCAGCATCTCGAGCCGGATGTGCGCGGGCGGCCAGACATGGCCGAGGACGTGCTCGTTGAGGGCCTCCCCGGAGCCGACGCCGAGGCGGAAGCGGCCGTTCGTCATCACGGCCGAGGTCGCCGCGGCCTGCGCCACGACCGCCGGGTGGATCCGCACGGTCGGGCAGGTCACGGCCGTCTCGATCGGAAGAGAAACCGCCTCCGAGAGCGCCCCGATCACCGACCACACGAAGGGACTCTGGCCCTGAGCGTCGTTCCACGGGTGGTAGTGGTCGGAGATCCACAGCGAGCCGAAGCCCGCCTGCTCCGCCATCCGCGCCTGTTCGACCAGCTCCGCGGGACCGAACTCCTCGCACGACAGGAAATAGCCGTATTCGGGCATGGGGGTACCTCCGTCGGCTCCATGAATAGGGGGCTTCGTCCGAGTACCCGGCGGCCCGTACGGAAACCGGCGTTTGGGCGCCCTGGCCAGGGGGACGCGGAAGGCTCCCGAGGTACGCGACAGCCCCGGAGGCGAACCGTGAGTCGACCCCGCATCGTGATCGTCGGTGCCGGCTTCGCCGGGTACCGGACGGCCAAGGAACTGTCCCGAAAAGCCCGCGGCAAGGCCGACATCACCCTGCTGAACCCGACCGACTACTTCCTGTATCTGCCCCTGCTGCCCCAGGTCGCCGCCGGGATCCTGGAACCCCGGCGGGTGACCGTCTCCCTCTCCGACACGCTGCCGCAGGTGCGGCTGGTGCTCGGCGAGGCCGACGGCATCGACCTGGACGGACGCACCGTCCACTACACCGACCCCGAGGGCACCGGCGGCACGCTCGGCTACGACCGGCTGGTGCTGGCCGCCGGAAGCGTCAACAAGCTGCTGCCCATCCCCGGCGTCGCCGAGCACGCGCACGGCTTCCGCGGTCTGCCCGAGGCGCTGTATCTGCGTGACCACGTGACCCGGCAGGTGGAACTCGCCGCGGCCGCCGACGATCCCGAGACCTGCGCCGCCCGGTGCACCTTCGTCGTGGTCGGCGCGGGTTACACGGGCACCGAGGTCGCCGCGCAGGGCCAGCTGTTCACCGACGCGCAGGTGCGCAGGCATCCGCTGCGCAAGGGCATGCGGCCGCGCTGGCTCCTCCTGGACATCGCGGAGCGGGTTCTGCCCGAGCTCGACGAGCATCTCTCCCGCACCGCCGACCGCACGCTCAGGGAACGGGGCGTGGAGGTGCGGATGGGCACCTCCGTGAAGGAGGCCACGCCGGACGGAGTGCTGCTGACCGACGGTGAGTTCGTCGCGACACGGTCGCTGGTGTGGTGCGTGGGTGTACGGCCCGATCCGCTCGCCGAATCGCTCGGGCTGCCCATGGAGCGCGGCCGGCTGCTCGTCGATCCGAACCTGCAAGTACCGGGGCGGCCCGAGGTGTTCGCGTGCGGTGACGCGGCCGCGGTGCCCGATCTGGAGAATCCGGGGCAGTTCACGCCGATGACGGCGCAGCACGCCTGGCGGCAGGGGCGTACGGCGGCGCTCAATGTCGCCGCCTCCCTGGGCGCCGGTGTGCGCCGCCCCTACGAACATCGGGACCTCGGCTTCGTGGTGGACCTCGGCGGAGTGAAGGCCGCCGCCAACCCGCTGGGCGTCCCGCTGTCCGGCCTCGTGGCCGGGGCCGTCACCCGCGGCTACCACCTCGCCGCGATGCCGGGCAACCGCGTCCGGGTCGCCGCCGACTGGCTGCTGGACGCCGTACTCCCGCGCCAGGCCGTCCAGTTGGGCCTCGTACGGTCCTGGTCGGTACCGCTGGACACGGCCTCTCCGGAGCTGGCACGGGTCCCGGGCCGACCGCAGGCCCGCCAGAACGCCGACGCGCGCTCGGGGCCCGGGGCGGCGACGGAGCAGGAGACGAGGCCGGGGCGCAGGGCGATCGAGCCGGCCGCGCCCGCGGTGGAGGAGGCCGAGCCGGGGGTTCCCGCGGTGGAGCAGACCGATGAGTGGGAGCCGACCGAGGTGGCGAGCGCGGGCGAGGCGGTGATCTCGGAGGCGAAGGCGCGCGAGGCGGCCGAGCAGGAGTCGCCCGAGCGGCGGGGGCCTGAGCGGAGGGCGCCAGAACAGAAGTCGCCTGAGCAGAAGGCGCCCGAGCCTGCGAAGAACCAGCCCGGCGGTGAACCGGCGAAGAAGCAGCCCGGCCCCGAGCCCGCGAAGAACCAGCCCGGCCTCCACCCCGCCAAAAGCCAACCCACCCCCGAGCCCGCCAGGAACCAACCCGACGGTGAGCCGGCCAAAGCCCCCGGCCCCGTCAAGCGCACCGACGCGGATCCCGCAGAAGGAGACTCATGAACACCGGTGAACTCGTCGAACTCGGACAGCAGTTGCGCGTGGACAGTGTGCGCGCCGCAGGGGCCGCGGGCTCCGGGCACCCGACCTCCTCGATGTCCGCCGCGGACCTGATGGCCGTACTCCTCGCGAACCACTTCCGCTACGACTTCGACCGCCCCGAACACCCCGGCAACGACCGCTTCGTGCTGTCCAAGGGCCATGCCTCGCCGCTGCTGTACTCCGCGTACAAGGCGGCCGGCGCCGTCGACGACGAAGAGTTGCTGACCTTCCGCAAGCTCGGCAGCCGCCTCGAAGGACACCCGACGCCGCGCAAGCTGCCCTGGGTCGAGACGGCCACCGGATCGCTGGGCCAGGGGCTGCCGGTGGGCGTCGGCATCGCGCTGTCGGGGAAGCGCCTTGACCGCACCGGCTACCGCGTGTGGGTGCTGTGCGGCGACAGCGAACTTGCCGAGGGCTCGGTCTGGGAGGCCGCCGAACACGCCGGTCACGAGCACCTCGACAACCTCACCGCGATCGTCGACGTCAACCGGCTCGGCCAGCGCGGCCCCACCCGGCACGGCCACGACCTCGACGCCTACGCCCGCCGCTTCCAGGCCTTCGGCTGGCACACGGTCGAGGTCGACGGGCACGACGTGGACGCCGTCGACCGCGCGTACGGCGAGGCCGAGTCCACCAAGGGCCAGCCCACCGCGATCCTCGCCCGCACCCTCAAGGGCAAGGGCGTCGCCGACGTCGAGGACCGCGAGGGACTGCACGGGAAGCCGCTGAAGAACGCCGACGACGCCATCGAGGAACTCGGCGGCGTACGTGACCTCCGTGTCCAGGTGCACGAGCCGCCGGCCGCCCGCTTGCTGCACGCCGTCCGCTCCGGGCACCTGGAACTGCCCCGATGGGACACCGGTGAGGAAGTGGCGACCCGGAACGCCTACGGGCAGGCCCTCACCGCCCTGGGCACCGGACGCGGTGACGTCGTCGCCCTCGACGGCGAGGTCGGTGACTCCACCCGCTCCGAGTTCTTCGCCAAGGAACACCCCGACCGCTACTTCGAGTGTTACATCGCCGAGCAGCAGATGGTCGCGGCCGCCGTGGGACTCGCCGCGCGCGGCTGGGTGCCGTACGCCGCCACCTTCGCGGCCTTCCTCACGCGCGCCTACGACTTCGTGCGCATGGCCTCCATCAGCGGGGCCGGCATCAACCTGGTCGGCTCGCACGCGGGCGTGGCCATCGGGCAGGACGGGCCCAGCCAGATGGGCCTGGAGGACCTGGCGATGATGCGGGCGGTGCACGGCTCGACCGTGCTGTACCCGTGCGACGCCAACCAGACCGCCCACCTGGTCGCCGAGATGGCGGGCCTGGACGGCATCCGCTATCTGCGCACGGGCCGCGGCGAGAGCCCGGTGATCTACGGCCCCGACGAGGACTTCCCGATCGGTGGCAGCAAGGTGCTGCGCTTCTCCCAGAGCGACCGGCTGACGGTCGTCGCCGCGGGCGTCACCGTGCACGAGGCACTGAAGGCCGCCGAGGCACTGGAGCAGGAGGGCATCCGCGTCCGGGTCGTCGACCTGTACTCGATCAAGCCCGTCGACCGCGCCACCCTGCGGCAGGCCGCCGAGGACACCGGCTGCCTGCTGACCGTGGAGGACCACCGCGAGGAGGGCGGTCTCGGCGACGCCGTCCTCGACGCGTTCGCCGACGGCCGGCCGGTACCGCGCCTGGTGCGCCTTGCCGTCCGTACGATGCCGGGCTCGGCCTCGCCCGAGGAGCAACTGCACGCCGCGGGCATCGACGCCGAGTCGATCGCGGCCGCCGGACGGCTGCTGGTGGAGCAGGCGATCGTGCCATGACCGGGGACGACGTACGGACCGTACGGGCGGGGAAGCACACCGTCGAGGTGCACCGGCCGGACAAGGTGCTCTTCCCCGGCGGCGACGGCGCCAAGGAGTACACCAAGGGCGATCTCGTCGACTACTACCGGTCCGTCGCGCCCTTCATGCTGCCGCACCTGCGGGGCCGTCCGCTGATGCTGGAAAGGCATCCGGACGGCGTCACCGGCCCCCGGTTCATGCAGAAGAACACCCCGGACTCCTACCCGGAGTGGATCGGTCGCGTCGAGGTGCCGAAGGAGGGCGGAACCGTCTGCCACACCGTCTGTGACGACACCGCCACCCTCCTTTACCTCGCCGACCAGGCTTCCCTCACCCTTCACCGCTGGCTGTCCCGGGCCGGCAGCGTCGAGCGGCCCGACCGGATGGTCTTCGACCTCGACCCGGCCGGGGACGACGACTTCGCCGCGGTCCACGAGGCGGCCCGGCAGCTCGGGGAACTGCTCGACGAGCTGAAACTGCCCTCGGCACTGATGACCACCGGCTCGCGCGGGCTGCATGTGATCGTGCCCCTCAACGGCCGGCACGACTTCGACGAGGTCCGGGAGTTCGCCAAGGACGTCGCCGACACCCTGGTCGCCGACCGTCCCGACCGGCTCACCACCGCCGCCCGCAAGAAGGACCGCGGCGACCGGCTCTACCTCGACGTACAGCGCAACGCCTACGCGCAGACCGCCGTCGCACCCTTCACCGTACGGGCGAAACCCGGCGCGCCCGTGGCCACCCCGATGGCCTGGGACCAGCTGGACGACCCGGACCTGGACGCACGCCGCTGGACCATCGCCGACGCGGTCGAACAGGCCCGCAGCAATCCCTGGGCCGGGGTCATGGCCAAGGGACGCGCCCTCGGTCCCGCCCGGCGCAGGTTGAACGCGTTGATGCCCTCTTGAAGGTTTGGCGAAGGAACGAGCGGCCACCCGAGGTGAGAGGTGGCCATGTCGAACACAAAAAACTCATCGGAATCACAGAATTCACGAAATGCCCCTGAGCGGGCAGAAAAGGACACCGAAGAGAGCGTGGCTGAAAACCGGCGGCCGAACCCCATGGAGGTGCTGCGCAACGCGCGCACCCAGCTGGCCGAGCTGACCGGCATGGCCGCCGAGAACGTGTCGTCCTTCGAACAGACGGAGGACGGCTGGGCGCTCGAGATCGAGGTCCTGGAGCTGTCCCGCGTGCCCGACACGATGAGCCTGATGGCGAGCTACCAGGTCGAGCTCGACCCCGACGGACAGCTCACCGGCTATCGGCGCGTTCGCCGTTATGAACGCGGGCGCGCGGACGCACACAGGCAGGGCGGCCGTTAGGCCGCCCACCCGCACAGACATCCGTTCACCAGCACACAGAAGAGGAGGCGCGGCCGATATGACCGTTGTCCCGGCACAACAGGGCGGTGGCGGAGGTGGCTCCAGCGGCCTCTACGACGTTCTGGAACTGGTCCTCGACAGGGGTCTCGTCATCGACGCGTTCGTACGGGTCTCTCTGGTCGGCATCGAAATCCTGAAGATCGACGTCCGGGTCGTCGTGGCCAGCGTCGACACCTATCTGCGCTTCGCCGAAGCGTGCAACCGGCTGGACCTGGAGGCCGGGCCGCGCAAGGACCCCGGCCTGCCCGACCTGGTCGGCGAGATGACCGAGTCCGGCGCCCGCGGCAAGTCCAAGGGAGCGCTCTCCGGTGCCGCCGAGACCATCTCCGGTGCCTTCAAGCAGGCCCGTGAGGAGGGCCAGCCGGAGTCCAGGCCGCGAGCCCGCAAGGCGACGTCCTCGTCCTCGCGCCGGAAGGAGGAAGAGGAGTGAGCACGTATGTGTACGGCATCACCGCCGCCTCCCACCCCGCGCTGCCCGAGGGCCTGGGAGGGGTCGGCGACCCCGCGCTTCCGGTGCGGGTGCTGACGGAGGGCGATCTGGCGGCCATCGTCAGTGACTCCCCCGAAGGGCTGCGGCCCAAGCGACGTGACCTCCTCGCCCACCAGAACGTCCTGAGCGAGGCGGGCGCGGGCGGCTGCATCCTGCCCATGCGGTTCGGCAGCGTGGCGCCCGACGACGGCACCGTCACCGGGGTGCTCGCGGAACGCTCCGAGCACTACAAGGAGCGCCTGCGGACCCTCGACGGCAAGGTCGAGTACAACGTCAAGGCCACGCACGACGAAGAGGCCGTACTGCACCGCGTGATGTCCGACAACCCGGAGATCCGCGCCGTGACCGAGGCCAACCGGCAGGCGGGCGGCGGCAGTTACGACGAGCGCCTCAGGCTCGGCGAGATGGTCGTAGCCGCGGTCAAGGCCCGTGAGGCCGAGGACGCCGACGAGGTGCAGCGCGCCCTGGAACCGCTCGCCGACGCGATCAGCGTGGGCCCCGAATCCTCGGGCTGGCTCGCCAACGTGTCCTTCCTCGTGGAGCGCGACGCGGCGGCGTCCTTCCTGGAGGCGGTGGACCAGCTGCGCAAGGACCATCCGCACCTCGACCTGCGGGTCAACGGTCCGCTGCCGCCGTACAGCTTCGTCGACCCGGGCCCGGCCGAACCCGCGGGCACCACGGTCGGCATCGACCACGCGGAGGAGTGAGGCGGCGATGGGTCTCATCGGAGAGGTGCTGCTGCTGCCGTTCGCCCCGGTACGCGGCAGCGGCTGGGTGATCAGACAGGTGCTGAACGAAGCGGAGCGCCTCTACTACGACCCGGCCACGGTCCGGGCCGAACTCGCCCGGCTCGAGGAGCGACTCGAGGCGGGCGAGATCGACGAGGAGGAATTCGACCGACAGGAGGACGAACTCCTCGAACGACTGGAGATCGGCCTGCGCGGCGGCGCGGGGACTGGCGACGGGACGACACTATGAACCGAGTGGGAATGGGCCTCGCGATAGGGGCCGGATACGTCCTCGGACGTACGAAAAAACTGAAGTTCGCCTTCGCCGTCGGCACCCTCGTGGCCGGCAAGCGGATGCACCTCAGCCCGAAGGCCGTGGCTGACCTGGTCTCCCAGCAACTGCTGAAGAACCCGCAGTTCAAGGAGATAGGGGACACGCTCCGCGAGGACCTGCGAGGCGTCGGCAAGGCGGCCTCGGGTGCCATGGTGGAGCGGCAGATCGACGCGATCGCCGACCGGCTGCACGGCCGTACCGCCGAGGTCCGCGACCAGCTCTCGGGCGTGGTGCCGGAGGTGCCCGGCCTCTCCGAGGACGAGGAGTCCGAGGGCGACGAGGAGCCCCGCGAGGAGGAGACTGGGGACACGGAGGCCGAGGCCGACGAGGAGCCCTCGGACGAGTACGAGGACGACGAGGCCGACGAG
Organism: Streptomyces doebereineriae; assembly: GCF_031845645.1. Taxonomy (NCBI): domain Bacteria; kingdom Bacillati; phylum Actinomycetota; class Actinomycetes; order Kitasatosporales; family Streptomycetaceae; genus Streptomyces; species Streptomyces doebereineriae. The sequence continues at coordinate 274,120 of NZ_JAVREZ010000007.1, read as the reverse complement.
GCCGGGGACGAGCAGGACGAGGCTCCGGCCGCGGCGAAGAAGACCGCCAAGAAGGCCCCCGCCAAGAAGACCGCGCAGAAGGCGCCGGGCCGCAAGCCGCCCACGAAGAAGACGGCGCAGAGCCAGGGCCGTACGGCCGGCAAGAAGACCGCGGCCAAGAAGACCACGGCGAAGAGGACGGCCGCCAAGAAGGCGACCGCGGGTGGCGGGGCAGGCCGAGGTGCCCGGGCCCGGCTGCCGAAGGGAGGCGGTGAGTGATGACCGAAACGCTCGGATCCGCCGGCAAGGCGACTGACAAGGCGAAGAACAACCCGCTCACCGACGTGGCCCACAGCGAGGCCGCCGACCGGCTCAAGGCCGAGCTGCAGGAGTACGTCTCCGCGCAGGCCCAGCGCATGCTGGTCGGCGTCGGCCGCAAGCTGGGCGAGACCACCGGCAAGCTGAACGACATCGCCGAGGGCAACAGCCCCGGCTTCGGCAAGCTCGCCCTCGACGGCGGCCGCAAGCTCGCCGAGGGCAAGGGACCACTGCGCTCCGCGGTGGAGGTCGGTGCCACCCGTGCGAAGGACAACGTGGTCGGCGCGCTGAAGAACCTCGGCGGCGGCAAGGGCAAAGGCAAGGGCAAGGGCGGCGCGGGCCAGAAGCCCACGGTGATCATCGAGTTCATCGACGTCGGCGTGCCGCTGCGCACCGCCTACGACCAGTGGACCCAGTACCAGGACTTCTCCACCTTCGCGAAGGGCGTCAAGAGCGCGAACCGCGCCGACGACACCCACACCGACTGGCAGGCGAAGATCTTCTGGTCCAGTCGCGGCTGGAAGGCGACCACCACCGAGCAGGTCCCCGACGAGCGGATCCAGTGGACGTCGGAGGGCGCCAAGGGCACGACCAAGGGCGTCGTCTCCTTCCACAAGCTCGCCGACAACCTCACCCGTGTCCTGCTGGTGATCGAGTACTACCCCCAGGGCCTGTTCGAGAAGACCGGCAACATCTGGCGCGCCCAGGGCCGCCGGGCCCGGCTGGACCTCAAGCACTTCGCCCGCTTCATCACCCTCAAGGGAGAGGCGGAGGACGGCTGGCGCGGCGAGATCGAGGACGGCGAGGTCGTCAAGAGCCACGAGGACGCGGTGGCGGAAGAGGAAGAGGCCGAGGGCACCGAGGAGGAAGAGGAAGAACAGGAAGGCCCGTACGCCGAGGACGAGACCGAGGACGAGCCCGAGGACGAGGGCGAGCCCGAGGACGAGTACGAGGAATACGACGAGGAGGCCGAGGAGGAGCCCGAGGAAGAGGCTGAGGCCGAGGCGCCCGCGGACGAGGAAGACGTGCCCGAGGAAGAGGAAGAGGAATACGAGTACGCCGAGGGCGGGAGCCGACGATGAGCATGCCCAGCCGGCTCCCGGATCCGTACGGCCAGGGGAGCGGCGCCAACCTGGCCGACATCCTGGAGCGTGTGCTGGACAAAGGCATCGTCATAGCGGGGGACATCCGCATCAACCTTCTCGACATCGAGCTGCTCACCATCAAACTGCGGCTCATCGTCGCCTCGGTCGACAAGGCCAAGGAGATGGGTATCGACTGGTGGGAGGACGACCCGGCGTTGTCCACCCGCGCCCGCCGTGACGAACTCACCCGGGAGAACGCCGAGTTGCGCGAGAGGCTCGCGCGCCTGGAGGAGCTGGAGCCCAGCCGCCGTGCCGAGGAGGAGAGTTCATGACCGGACTGCGGTACGTGTACGCCGTCTGCCGCCCCTTCGGCACCCCGTTGCAGGCCCAGCTGGCGGGGGTGGCCGGTGATCCGCCCAGACTGCTGCATCACCACGACCTGGTGGCCGTCGTCAGTCATGTGCCGGAGCGGGACTTCGCCGAAGAACCGCTCCACAGGCATCTGGAGGACCTGGAGTGGCTCAGCACGACCGTGCGTGCCCACCAGAGCGTGATCGACGCGCTCACCGTCGTCACCACCCCGCTGCCGCTCAGGCTCGGCACCGTCTTCCGTGACGACAGCGGCGTCCGGGTGATGATCGAGGAACGCGAGGAAGGCTTCCGGCGCACCCTCGACCGGCTGAAGGGCCGGGTGGAATGGGGCGTCAAGGTGTACGTCGAGCCGGCGGCCCCGGCCCGTGCGGAGACCACCGAGACGCCGGCCAAGCCGGTCTCGGGCCGGGACTATCTGCGGCAGCGGCGCCAGCGGGTGCGTTCGCACGAGGACATGTGGCAGCAGGCGGAGGCTTTCGCGACCCGGCTGCACGAAAAGCTTTCCGCTTACGCCGAGGACGCGCGGCTGCACGCCCCGCAGAACCCCACGCTTTCCGGGGCCTCAGGGCAGAATGTTCTGAATGCCGCCTATCTCGTACCGCGCGGCGAGTCCGAGGAATTCGTGGAAATGGTGGACCGGACCAAGGACGACGTCCCGGGAATGCGTGTGGAACTCACAGGGCCCTGGGCGGCCTATTCCTTCGCGGGGGAGGAACAGCAGCCGTGACCGTCATCGAACGCCGTGAGGTGGCCCTCGTCGACCTGCTCGACCGGCTGCTGGCCGGCGGGGTCGTCATCACGGGGGACATCACCCTTCGCATCGCGGACGTCGACCTCGTGCGCATCGACCTGAACGCGCTGATCAGCTCGGTCAACGCCCAAGTCCCCTCACCGTGGGAGGAGTTGCTGTGACTACCCGACGCAACCGGCTGGACCTGGAGCCCGACACGGTCGAACGTGACCTGGTCAAGCTCGTGTTGACCGTCGTGGAGTTGCTGCGGCAGCTCATGGAGCGCCAGGCGCTGCGCCGGTTCGACGTGGGCGACCTGAGCGAGGAGCAGGAGGAGCGGATCGGGCTCACCCTGATGCTCCTCGACGACCGCATGACCGAACTGCGCGAGCGGTACGGACTGCGGCCCGAGGACCTGAACCTGGACCTCGGGCCGCTGGGACCGTTGCTTCCCCGGGAATGAATTCCGGGGAAGGTCACCACCTGTACCAACGACCCCTGCTTCCGGCCGATGTCGTCCCACGCATCAGGAACCCCAGCAACCACAGTACGAGCACAGCCAGTGCGATCCACCAGAGAATCTTCACTGCGAAACCGGCGCCGAAAAGAATCAGCACCAGAAGCAGCACGAGCAGGATGGCAATCATAATGTGAACCTCCTGCATTCCTGAGTTTCCCGGAATCTGCGTTTCAGACTTCCTTTCGGCACAGAATTTCTCCGTGCAGCACACAGAACCAGCCGTCGTCCTTCTTGCCCCAGTCCCGCCAGGCGTCCGAGACGGCCCGCAGGCGCTCCGTGGTGGCGTGGCCGCCCTCGGTGGCCCGCTGTGCGTACGCCGAGGCAACCGTGCGGTCCGCCCACAGCCCGCTCCACCACTCCCGCTCCTCGGCGGTGGAGTAGGTCCAGGTGCCGGAGCTCGCCGTGATGTCCGTCAGACCCGCCCGCAGCGCCCAGGACTTCAGCCGCCGCCCGGCATCCGGCTCACCGCCGTTGGCCCGGGCCACCCGGCGGTACAGGTCCAGCCAGTCGTCCAGCCCCGCGGAGGCCGGGTACCAGGTCATGGCCGCGTAGTCCGAGTCGCGTACCGCGATGAATCCGCCCGGCCTGGTGACCCGCCTCATCTCGCGCAGCGCCCGCACCGGGTCTCCGACGTGCTGCAGCACCTGGTGGGCGTGGACCACGCAGAAGGTGTCGTCCTCGAAGTCCAGGGCGTGCACGTCCGCGACCGCGAAGTCGACGTTCGTCAGATGCCGCTCGGCCGCCGTGGCGCGGGCCTGGTCCAGGATGCCGGGCGCGTGGTCGACGCCCGTGACATGCCCGTCCGGGACCAGGGCCGCCAGGTCGGCGGTGATCGTGCCGGGCCCGCAGCCGATGTCCAGGATCTTCATGTGGGGCTTCAGTGAACCGAGCAGGTAGGCGGCTGAGTTGGCGGCGGTGCGCCAGGTGTGCGAGCGCAGCACGGACTCGTGGTGGCCGTGCGTGTAGACGGCGGTCTCCCGCGGCTTGTCCTGCGCCTTGTCCTGCGATTCCGGCATGACTGAGCTCCCCTTTTCGACATGTCCGTCGGTACGCAGAACCGTACGCCCGTATGTCGAATGGTGAGACCCGTGTATTGCCATGTGGACTGACGGGCGATCAGTTCCCGGGCAGAGGGCGGTACACGGTGAGTGCCTCCGGCAGCTTCTCCAGCGTCACCGCGCCCTCCACGTCGGTCACCTCACCGTCGTAGGCGAGCAGCGTGCCCGGCGCGACGCCCGACAGATGCAGTCGCCCCACCTGGACCGCCGCGTGGGCGGGGGACCGGGTCAGGGGGCCCGCGACCGCGGCGGCGAGCAGGCGCAGCGCGGGCCGGCGTCCGCCGTGCACGACCCGCACGTCGAACTGTCCATCGGCGAGGTCGGTGCGGCGGCCGGGGGTGAGCCCCATCCGGTGATAGGTGCCGTTGCCGACGAACAGCAGCCACAGCGGCCTGGTCCGGCCCCGGAACCCGGCCTCCAGCGGATGCCGGTCGGCCCGCAGCACCCGCAGCGCCCCGACCACCCCGGCAGGCCAGCCGCCGACCCGGCGCGACCAGCGCTCCCGCTCGCGCACCAGCTCCGGATACACGCCCAGGCTGCACGCGTTGACGAAGACACCCTCGCGGCCGTCGCTGCTGAACCGGCCCGCGTCCACGCGCACGGCCTCGCCCTGCTGGACGGCCCGGGTCAGGTCCCGCGCTCCCTCCACGCCGAGGTCGTAGGCGAAGTGGTTCAGGGTGCCGCCGGGCAGCACCGCGAGCGGTACGCCGTGCCGCAGGGCGATCTCGGCGGCCGCGTTGACCGTGCCGTCGCCGCCGCACACGCCGAGCACCGTGGCACGGGCCGCCGCCTTCTCCAACTCGGCCCGCACGTCCGTCGGTTCGCACTCGACGATCTCGGCCAGCGGCAGCCCGTCGTGCAGGGCGCGCACCCGGTCGGCGGTGCCCGAGGCGGTGTTCGCCACCATCACCAGACCCTCGCCGTCCGGCAGTGCGGGCACCTGCGCACGGGGCCGGGCCGGCGGTACGACCTGGGCGCGCGTCGGCACCAGGCCCCGTACGGCGAACGCGGCGCCCGCGCCCAGCGCCGCACCGGCCAGGACGTCGCTCGGGAAGTGCACACCCGTGTAGACCCGGGAGAGCGCGACCGACCAGGCGGCCGGGGCCACGGCGGCGCCCCAGGCCGGGGACTCCAGCGCGACGCCGGTCGCGAAGGCCGCCGCCGACGCGGAGTGGCCGGAGGGGAACGAGGTCGTGATCGGCTGCCGCTTCAGTTGCCGGACCAGGGGGACCGGGTCCAGGACGGGGCGGGTGCGGCGGACCGAGCGCTTGCCGAGGGTATTGATGGTCAGGGAGGCGAGGGTCAGGGAGGCCAGGCCCCGGGCTGCCGCACGGCGGGAGCGCGGGGTGCGGCTCGCGGCCATCGCGGCGGCGGTGGCGAACCAGAGCACGCCGTGGTTCGCGCTTCTGCTCAGTCGGGGGAGGATCGGCTCGGCCGCGGGCCAGTTCCGGCCGGCCGCGAACTCGAAGAGACGGGAGTCCAGGGCGAGGAGGCGGTCGCGTAGGAAGCGGGGGCCGGGGCGGCGGGCGGTGAGGTCTACGTCTGGGCTCATGGTGAGTCGGGTACCCGCAACCGGCGGGCATGCGCCGCGCCCCTGGACCCCTTGCCCGGTACCAAGCAATATGGGTTTGCCCTGGTCCCGTCCTCGCGTCGACAATGCGCCCCATGGGACATCTGGAAGCCGCGCACCTCGAGTACTACCTCCCCGACGGGAGGGCGCTGCTCGGCGATGTGTCCTTCCGGGTGGGGGAAGGAGCCGTCGTGGCCCTCGTCGGGCCCAACGGCGCCGGCAAGACCACCCTGCTGCGGCTGATCTCCGGCGAGCTGAAACCGCACGGCGGGACGGTGACCGTGAGTGGCGGCCTCGGGGTGATGCGCCAGTTCGTGGGGTCCGTACGGGACGAGACGACCGTCCGGGACCTGCTCGTGTCGGTCGCGCCGCCGCGGATCAGGGAGGCCGCGCAGGCCGTCGACCGGGCCGAGCACCTGATCATGACCGTCGACGACGAGGCCGCCCAGCTGAAGTACGCGCAGGCCCTCTCCGACTGGGCCGAGGTGCGCGGGTACGAGTCCGAGACGCTCTGGGACATGTGCACCATGGCCGCGCTCGGGGTGCCGTACGACAAGGCACAGTTCCGGCAGGTACGGACCCTGTCCGGCGGTGAGCAGAAGCGGCTGGTGCTGGAGGCTCTGCTGCGCGGCACGGACCAGGTGCTGCTGCTCGACGAGCCGGACAACTACCTCGACGTGCCCGGCAAGCGCTGGCTGGAGGAGCGGCTGAAGGAGACCCGCAAGACGGTGCTCTTCGTCTCCCACGACCGGGAGCTGCTCTCCCGGGCCGCCGAGAAGATCGTGTCGGTGGAGCCCTCGCCCGCCGGGGCGGACGCCTGGGTGCACGGCGGCGGTTTCGGCACGTATCACGAGGCGCGGCGCGAACGCTTCGCCCGTTTCGAGGAGTTGCGCCGGCGCTGGGACGAGAAGCACGCGCAGCTCAAGAAGCTGGTGCTGAATCTCCGTCAGGCGGCCAGCATCAGCCACGAGTTGGCGTCCCGCTACCAGGCGGCCCAGACCCGGCTGCGCAAGTTCGAGGAAGCCGGCCCGCCGCCCGAGCCGCCGCGCGAGCAGGACATCAAGATGCGGCTCAAGGGCGGTCGTACCGGCGTAAGGGCCGTCACCTGTACGGGACTTGAACTGACCGGCCTGATGAAGCCCTTCGACCTGGAGGTCTTCTACGGCGAACGCGTCGCCGTCCTCGGCTCCAACGGCTCCGGCAAGTCGCACTTCCTGCGGCTGCTGGCGGGGGACTCCACCGTGGCGCACACCGGGCAGTGGAAGCTCGGGGCGCGGGTCGTGCCCGGGCACTTCGCGCAGACGCACGCCCACCCCGAGCTCTTCGGCCGCACCCTTCTCGACATCCTCTGGAAGGAGCACGCCCAGGACCGGGGCGCCGCGATGTCCCGGCTGCGCCGCTACGAACTGACCGGCCAGGCCGAGCAGGGCTTCGACCGGCTCTCCGGCGGCCAGCAGGCCCGCTTCCAGATCCTCCTCCTGGAGCTCCAGGGCGTCACCGCGCTCCTCTTGGACGAGCCCACGGACAACCTTGACCTGGAGTCCGCGGAGGCCCTCCAGGAGGGCCTGGAGGCATTCGACGGCACGGTCCTCGCGGTCACCCACGACCGCTGGTTCGCGCGCTCCTTCGACCGGTACCTGGTCTTCGGCGCGGACGGGCGGGTGCGCGAGACGGCGGAGCCGGTGTGGGACGAGCGACGCGTGGAACGGGCCCGGTAACCGCAGGTCACCGGGCCCGTCCGAGGCGTCTCAGGCCCAGCGCAGCAGTGCGCCCAGGCCGCCCACCGGGGTCTCCTCGCTCACCGGTGTCACCGAGAGCGCCGGAGCCCCCGTCGCCACCGCCGACCTGATCAGCGCGTCGTCCGCCCGGGCCGACCAGGAGTTCTGTTCGCCGAGGATCTTCAGATCCGTGCGGCGGACCGCCAACTGGTCCGGGTCCTCCCCGACCCACACCTCGCGGTGCGCGTCGGGCCCGTCCGGGCGGATCAGGAGCTGGTCTATCCGGTGCTCGCGCGCCGCCTCGACCAGCGCGGGCACGCCCTCCACGGCTCCGGGCTGCCCGTCGTCGCCCGGAGTGCGGGCCGCGAGGAACCGTTCCAGCTCCCGCTCCGCGCGCTGCCGTACATGCTCGGCACGCGCCTTTTCCACGTCCTCGTCGAGCAGCCGGCTGCCGGCGCCGTGCTCGGCCTCGACGACCCGGCCCTGCAGCCGCTTCGGCAGCCGCTCGTGCACGGACCGCTTCTCCCGCTCGTCACCGACCAGGATCAGCAGGTCGGCGCCGGTCTCCTCCTGGCAGACGGCGAGCGCGTCCGCGATCTCGGCCGCGTTGTGCTCCCAGGTGTTCTCCACCCGCAGCTGGAAGTGCCGCTCCGACCAGTCCGAGCTGGTCGTCCGGTGCACGGGCCACTGCTTGCCGGTCACCGAACCGGCGCCCTGCCGGCCGAGCGCCCCGCGCAGCTCGAAGTCGGCGCCCTTGCGGTCGACGTACGCCACCACGCACACCGGGTCCTCGCCGGCCAGCTCCAGCAGCGGCGCGGTGTGCGGCAGCGGGGCCCAGCGGACCAGGCTGCCCTCGGGGGACCTGGTCAGCACCGGGTCCAGGACGACCTCGCCGGCCCGTGCGAAGAGGGCCCGGCCGTGGGGTTCGGACGAGTGCCGCAGTTCCTCGATCGCCTCCCGCACGGCCACGCAGGTCTCCTCGTCGGCCCCCTGCGTGGACAGCTCGCGGGCGACCGCGACCGCCGCGAGATGCCGTTCGTGGAGGGTGTCCTCCGTGGGGCGGGGGGCGTCGACGTACACAGAGGCCCAGGGGCCCGGATGTTCGTAGAGTGGATGCAGAAAGGCGAGATCCATGGGTTCCCTCCCGGATGCCGCTCGGGGGCAATGCGGTAATGCTTGCCGGGCGGGTACCCGAAGCACATGAACGAACACGACGAGCGGGGTACCACCATGACCGGAGTCGACCCCAGCAGGTTGGACGACCAGCAGCTCATGAAAGAGCTGGAGACGATCCATCGCACCCGGCACGAAACGCTGCTCCACGGCTCGAACGACGCGCTCAGTACCCACAACCAGCGCATGGCCCGGCTCGAGGGCGAGTATCTGCGCCGCAACCCGCGCCGGACGGTCGCCGCGGGCCGCACGCGTGAGGGCGCGCGGGACCGTGGGCCGGGGGAATCGGCCACACCGGCGCTGGACTGACCGGACCGACCAGGGGGGACCTGCGCGGACAGCCGACGGTGACCTGCCGATCACATGATCAGCAGGCCACCGATGAGGTGCCCGCAGGCTCAGTGGCGCGTGGGCAGCCGGTCCCAGTGCCGGTGCGACGCGATCGCGGCCACGAACGCGTTCAGGAAGTCCTCGCCCGCCGGACCCGGGGACGTCTCCGTCACCACGCCCTGGTCGCTCTCCACGCGGTGGAACTCGGTGGACAGCCGCAGTCCCTCCGGCTCAAGCGATGACAGGATCCCGACGCCCGAGCCGAGCGCGCCGATCGGCTTGCCGTGCCGGTAGGCGTCCCGCACGAAACGCATGACGTCCTGGTCGGCGGCCGTCGGCGGGGTGCCCACGGGACCCCCGGGCAGCAGGACGGCGTCGTACAGCACGGACGCGACGGTCGGCAGCGCGCGGTCCACCGTGTACAGCTCGCCGTCGGAGCCCCGCACCTCGCCGTCCGTCGGAGCCAGCGCCTCCACGATCGCGCCCTCGGCGGCCAGCCGCTCCCGCACCGAGGTCACCTGATCGGCGTCGATCCCGTCGGTGACCAGGACCGCGATCTGCCGGGTGCGGATGGAACCGTCGCCGCGCAGCGACTCCAGGCTGAGAGCGGGGGAGGAGAGCTTGGACACCGTCTCGCCCGCGGTCGGTTCCGGTACCCCGATGCCGCGCGCCACCTGCGTCGCCAGCGCGCCGTCCACCTTCGCGAGGTGCTCGACCGTCCGGGCTCGCACGGTCCGCGCGCCCACCTTGCCCAGCTCGAACCGGAACGCCTCGACGATGTGCTGCTTCTCCCAGTCGGCCATGCTGTTCCAGAACAGCGCGGGCTGGCTGTAGTGGTCCTGGAAACTCGGGCTGCGCCGCCGGATCTTGTGTCCGTCCACGCGTTCCGCGTAGTGCGTGAACGCGTTCCCGTCGACACCGGCGTGGGCCGGGCAGCCGCCGCCGAGTGAGTTCGGGAAGTAGTTCGTGCCCCGGTGGATCGTGCTCTGGTGGTAGCCGTCGCGCTGGTTGTTGCGCACCGGCGCCACCGGCCGGTTCACCGGCAGCTGCGAGAAGTTGGGCCCGCCCAGCCGGATCAACTGGGTGTCCAGGTAGGAGAAGTTGCGGGCCTGGAGCAGCGGGTCGTTGGTGAAGTCGATACCGGGCACGACGTTGGCGGTGTGGAAGGCGACCTGCTCGGTCTCGGCGAAGAAGTTCTCCGGATTGCGGTCGAGCACCATCCGGCCGATCGGCCGGACGGGCACCTGCTCCTCCGGGATGAGCTTCGTGGCGTCGAGCAGATCGAAGTCGAACGCGAACTCGTCCTCCTCCGGCACGAGTTGCACGCCGAGCTCCCACTCCGGGTACTCGCCGGCCTCGATGGCGTCCCACAGGTCGCGCCGGTTGAAGTCCGGGTCACGGCCCTGGCACTCCTGTGCCTCGTCCCACACCAGCGAGTGCGCGCCCAGCCGCGGCTTCCAGTGGAACTTCACGAAGGTGCCCCTGCCCTCCGCGTTCACGAACCGGAAGGTGTGCACACCGAAGCCCTGCATCATGCGGTAGCTGCGCGGGATCGCCCGGTCCGACATCAGCCACATGATCGCGTGCAGGGTCTCCGGCTGGAGCGACACGAAGTCCCACAGGGTGTCGTGCGCCGAGGCGCCGGTGGGGATGTCGTTGTGCGGCTCCGGCTTCACCGCGTGCACGAAGTCCGGGAACTTGATGCCGTCCTGGATGAAGAAGACCGGGAAATTGTTCCCGACGAGGTCGTAATTGCCTTCCGACGTATAGAACTTGGTGGCGAAGCCCCGCACGTCCCGCACGGTGTCCGCGGAACCCTTGGGCCCCTGCACGGTCGAGAACCGCACGAAGACGGGGGTGCGGACCGCCGGGTCCTGGAGGAAGGCGGCACGGGTGAACTCCGCGCAGGACTCGTACGGTTCGAAGTAGCCGTACGCGCCCGCGCCCCGCGCGTGCACCACTCGCTCCGGGATCCGCTCGTGGTCGAAGTGGGTGAGCTTCTCCCGGAAGTGGAAGTCCTCCATGAGCGTCGGACCGCGCTCACCGGCGGCGAGCGAGTCGTCGGTGTGGTCGACTCCGACGCCCTGGTCGGTGGTGAGTGGCCCGGCGGTCGGGTCGTCGGCGTGAAAACCTTCGCGCTGACGCTGTTTGCGGTCGGCGGAGTCCACTAGGCGGCCTCCTTCGCGAACACGTCCAGGAACGTCTCGCAGAACGCCTTGAGGTCGTCCGGCTTGCGGCTGGTGACCAGCTTGTTGTTCCCGTGTTCGCAGACCTTCACCTGCTCGTCCACCCAGGTGCCGCCCGCGTTGCGGATGTCCGTCTCGAGACTCGGCCAGGAGGTGAGCACCCGGCCCCGTACGACGTCCGCCTCGACGAGCGTCCACGGCGCGTGGCAGATCGCGGCCACCGGGCGCTCCTGGGTGAAGAAGTCCCGGACGAACGCCACGGCCTTCTCGTCCATCCGCAGGAAGTCCGGGTTGGCCACCCCGCCGGGCAGCACCAGCCCGCCGAAGGAGTCCGCGGACGTCTCGCCCACGACCTCCTGCACGGGGAAGGTGTCCGCCTTGTCGAGATGGTTGAACGCCTGGATCTTGCCGGGCTCCGTCGACACGAGCACGGGTTCGTGCCCCGCGTTCACCGCCGCCTGCCACGGATCGGTGAGCTCGATCTGCTCGACGCCCTCGGGTGCGGTCAGAAACGCGATACGCATGATGGTTCAACGTCCTTTCCTGGAAAGCTTTTTCCTTGCTCGGGAAGCGCGCGCACAGCGCAGCAGCTCCTCGCCGTACGGCAGCAGCACACAGGCGCCGATCGCGGCGCCGATGCCGGCGAGATAACCAGGGGACAGCGGCCGCTGCCGTGGCACCAGCCCAGACACATGAGGGCGGCCAGCGCGGCGAACGGCAGCGACTCCAGGAAGCTGTGGATGTGCTGCTCGACCGGCTTGACCTCGCGGTCGCTGTCGACGGCCGTCTTCACGTCCCACAACGCGGTCGCCTCGTGCAGGGCGGCACCGCCCAACTGCACGGTGAGGAGCAGGGGATTGACGTCGTAGCGCAGGGTGAGCGCGATGGGGATGCCCACTTCGGCCATCATCAGGGAGTGGATCACTGCGGGTGCGCCGGTGCATCACCCAGTCGGCGAGCCCCGGCACGAACCAGCCGGGCAGCAGCCCGTAGAGGAGATACCGGGTGGTCACGTCCCCGACGTCGACCGTGGCAGCGGTGGCACTGATCTCCGCGGCCTGGCCCCGGTTCATACGGGGGCCCCGTCGTCCGGATCAGCACGGCTGATGTCGGCGAGCGCCGACCCCGGGTCCCGGCCCTCGGCGATGTCCCCGAGGCTCACGATGCCGACGGGCAGGCCGTCCTCGATCACCGGCAGTCGCCGTACGGCGTGCGCGCGCATCAGCGCGACCGCCTGCGTCACCGGGTCGCCGGGGGCGACGGTCAGCGGATCCGGCGTGCACACCGACTGGGCACTCACCGTCAGCGGGTCGGCGCCGTCGGCGACGGCCCGGACCGTGATGTCCCGGTCGGTGAGCAGACCCACCACGTGCTGACCGTCGGCCACCACGACATCGCCGATGTCCTGCGCGCGCATCAGCCGCGCAGCCTCGACCAGCGAGGCGTCCGGGCGGACGGCCACCACACCGGGCGTCATCACGTCCCTCACGAGCTCCGCCGTCACCGGGTGCCCTCGGTCCGGGTGAGTGCCCGAGCGAGCTCCTGGACGTTGGCGTAGCTCTCCTTGCGTGGCAGTCCCTCCACCGCCTCTGCGAGGGCGTCGGGGGCGTTCTTGCGGCGCAGCACCCGCCCCAGCTCCACGGAAGTGGCGGGGAACGGACTGCGGCCCAGGAGCCGGGCCAGCTCCAGTCGGACGGTCTCCAGCGACGCCCCGTCGCTGCCCGGCGCCACGGGTCCGCCCCAGACCTGCGGATCGTCGTCGGCGGTCGGCTCCGGGTCGTTCCACTCCTCACTCCGGGTGGGATGCCCGGAACGGAGCAGACCCTGGAGTTCGTGCTTCATCTCGTCGTCACGGTGGCGACTCAGCCGGTCGCTGCCTCGCTGCATGTCTCCCTCCAGATCTTCGGGGTCCGCACCGCGTACCCGTGCACCGGAGGCCGACACAGGGTTTGCCGGACCGAAGCCGGGAGACCCGGCCCGCACCCCCCGCGCACCTCCCCTGGGAAGGACATGGCGATGGTCGTCCTCGCCGCGCTCATACCGATCCTCATGCTCGGCGTCGTGCTCGCGCTCGGCCGGTACGAGGAGCTGATGCTGTCGGAGCAGGAGGACGACCGGCGCGAACCGGCCGCCCTCCCGGTGGCTACTTCTTCTCCCGCCCCGGCAGGAACTCCTGCACCTTCGCCTTGAAGCCCTGCTTCACCATGGAGGCCCGGTCCGCGTCACCCTTGAGGATCGACGCGGCCGCGGCCTCCATCTGCTCCCAGGTCGCGTGCGGCGGGATCGGCGGTACGGCCGGGTCGGTGAGGAACTCCAGGACCGCGGGCCCGTCCGCCTCGAGACCGGCCCGCCAGGCCGCCTCCACGTCCTCCGGCTTCTCCACCCGGATCCCGGTCAGACCGAGGGAGCGGGCGAACGCGGCGTACTGGACGTCCGGGAGCTGCTGCGAGGGCAGGAAGGACGGGGCGCCCTCCATGGCCCGCATCTCCCAGGTGACCTGGTTGAGGTCGTGGTTGTTCCAGATGGCGACGATCAGCCGCGGGTCCTCCCACAGGTCCCGGTACTTGGCCGCGGTGATCAGCTCGGCCATGCCGTTCATCTGCATCGCCCCGTCCCCGACCAGCGCGATCGCCGGCCGGTCCGGGTGCGCGAACTTCGCGCCGATCGCGTACGGCACCCCGGGACCCATCGTCGCCAGCGTGCCGGACAGCGACGCGCGCATGCCGGGACGCATGGTCAGGTGCCGGGCGTACCAGTTGGCGGTGGAACCGGAGTCGGAGGTGACGATCGCGTTGTCGGGCAGCAGCGGGTCGAGGGCGTGTGCCACGTACTCCGGGTTGATCGGGTCGGCCGTCTGCTGCGCCCGCCGCTCCATCACCTCGCGCCAGCGCGTGACGTTGTCGCACACCGTGTCGTACCACTCGCGCCCGCCGCGCTCCACGTCCAGCATCGGGATCAGCCGCTGCAGCGTCGCCTTCGCGTCGCCGACGAGATTCACCTCGTACGGATAACGCATCCCGACCATGTGCGGGTCGATGTCGATCTGCACGCCCCGCGCCTTGCCGAAGTCCGGCAGGAACTGCGTGTAGGGGAACGACGACCCGATGGTCAGCAGGGTGTCGCAGTCCCGCATGAGTTCGTACGACGGTCGCGTGCCCAGCAGGCCGATCGAGCCGGTGACGTACGGGAGTTCGTCGCTCAGCGCGTCCTTGCCGAGCAGCGCCTTGGCGACGCCCGCGCCGAGCAGCTCGGCGATCCGCTCCACCTCGACCCGCGCTCCGGCCGCGCCCTGACCGATCAGGATCGCGGGCTTGTCACCGGAGTTGAGGATCTCCGCGGCCCGCTCCAGGGACTCCTGGGACGGAACCGCCGTCCAGTCGCTGCGGTCCAGGCTGGACGGCACCATCTTGAACTCGTGGGTGGGCGCCGAGTAGTCGAGCTCCTGCACGTCCCCGGGGATGATGATCGCCGTGGGGCAGCGGCGGGCGTACGCGGTGCGGATCGCCCGGTCCAGGACGTTCGGCAGCTGCTCGGGGACCGTCACCGTCTCCACGAACTCCGAGGCGACGTCCTTGAACAGAGTGTGCAGGTCCACCTCCTGCTGGTACGAACCGCCCATCGCGGTGCGGTGCGTCTGGCCGACGATCGCCAGCACCGGCACATGGTCCAGCTTGGCGTCGTACAGACCGTTGAGCAGGTGGATCGCGCCGGGACCCGAGGTCGCCGCGCACACTCCGATGCGACCGCTGAACTTGGCGTAACCGACCGCCTCGAACGCGGACATCTCCTCGTGCCGGGACTGCACGAACCGTGGCTGGTTGTCGGCCCGGCCCCAGGCCGCCAGCAGGCCGTTGATGCCGTCGCCCGGATAGCCGAAGACATGGTCCACACCCCACTCACGGAGCCGCTCGAGGATGTGATCGGACACCTTGGTGCTCATGGACTGACCTCCCGACATGGATGGCACAGGCAGCAGCCTTACGAGTCACCCTGCGCGGCCCCGGAAAACCTGCCCCGGGTTTGCCGCCGGGGGCCGGGGGCAGGCGCGTCACAGTGCTTCGGACCGGAGGCACGTGTGGGGAAGCGGCGCCCGGCCGCCACGGCCGCGCCTGTCCGAGTGCGGACGCGCTCCCCGCCGATCGTCCAACCCAGAGCATTATCAAGGGAGTTGCGACGCACATGCCCACTTCAGTGAGCGCGAAGCACCACCCGCACGACGACGCACCCGACACCGCCGACTCCTTCCGCAGGCTCGCTGACCTCCCCCCGGGACCCGAGCGCGACACCCTGCGCGGACGGATCGTCGAGGCATGGCTGCCCATGGCCCACCGGCTCGCCGGCCGCTTCCGCAGCCGCGGCGAGAGCTTCGACGACCTGCGCCAGGTCGCGGCCCTCGGCCTGGTCAAGGCCGTCGACCGCTACGACCCCGCGCGCGGCAACGCCTTCGAGAGCTACGCCGTCCCCACCATCACCGGCGAGATCAAGCGGCACTTCCGCGACCACATGTGGACCCTACACGTGCCGCGCCGGGTCCAGGACCTGCGCAACCGGGTCCGCTTCGCCTCCCAGGACCTCGCCCAGACCATCCCGGGGCGCAGGCCCACCGTCGCGGAGATCGCCGAGCACGCGAACATGAGCGAGGAGGACGTCCTGGTGGGCCTCGAGGCCCTGGAGAGCTTCACCGCCCTCTCCCTCGACGCCGAACTGCCCGGCAGCGAGGACGGCTACTCGCTCGCCGACGCCCTCGGCTCGGCCGACCCCGCACTGGACACGGTCGTCGACCGCGAGTCCGTCAGGCCCCGGCTGGCCGCGCTGCCCGAGCGGGAGCGCGCCATCCTCTACATGCGTTTCTTCGGCGACATGACCCAGAGCCGGATCGCCGAGCAGCTGGGCATCTCCCAGATGCACGTGTCCCGCCTGATCAGCCGCTGCTGCGGACGGCTGCGTGAGCAGATCATGCGGGACGCCGCCGCGTGACGAAACCGCTCTGAGTAAGCGCCCCCCGGCGCCCCGGCGTCACCCACTCGGCCCTCTCCGTCCCGCCAATGGCCTCCGGCCGCGCGCGGGACGGGGAGGGCCGGGCTGTGATGGCTGTGGGTGCGACCGTCGTGCCCTCGGTCCAGTCGTCGTCACCGTCCAGTCGTCGTCACCCCGACGTCCGACGACGGGCCCCGCAGTCGTCGGCCGAAGGAGTCCACCCCATGCGCCGCACCGCCCGTCTCCGGGCCCTGTCCGTCGTTCTCCCCGCGCTCGGGGTCACCCTGGGCGTCGCCCCGCCGAGCGCCTTCGCGGAACCGGCCGCCGAGGTCAGCCCGAGCAGTGTCCAGCCGGGCGGCAGCGTCACCGTGTCCGTCTCCTGCGATCCCGGTACCGGGACGCCGCCCGCCACCGTCGACGCCACCTCGGAGGCCTTCGAGGCGCAGACCGTCCGGCTGCAGCTGGTGCCCGGCAACGACGACAAGGTCTCCGGCCCCGCCTACAGCGGCACCGCGCACATCTCCGCCGACCAGGAACTTCAGGAAGGTGCCGGCGGCGTCGGCCCGGACTCCGCGTGGACCGTCGACGGCACCTGCCCGACCGCGGACCGCGCACCGGGCCAGGCCTGGAGCGCCACCTTCACGGTCACCAGCGGCCCCGCCACCGGCAGCAGCCACCGCCCCTGCACCAAGCCGCAGACCGAGCCGCAGGCCGAGCCGCAGACCGAGCCCCGCACAGAGCCGCGCACCGAGAGCTGCGGCACCGCGGTCATCCAGAGCCCGGTCCACGCCGGTCAGGGCGGCAGCTTCACCGACTCCGTGCCCGCTCTGGCCGCCGGCGCCCTGCTGATCGCGGGCGCGGCCGCGGGCGCCGTCTACCGGCTGCGCCGCAAGTCCCCCTCGGCGGACGCCTGAGACGAAACGTCAGGTCCGTGTGACGGGCGCAACCCGCACGGGTGCCCATGGCCGGGCGGCACCGTGGGTACTCAGAGCGCGAGGAGCGCGCCAGGCGCGAGAACACGAGACGGTGGACCGGACGAGCCACCGGACAGCGCCTTACGGAGGTGACCGATGCGGACCGACCCGGAGGGCCACGGCCCCGTCCGCTACGGCCCTCCGCTGCCCGACGACGGGCTTCCCGTACTGCCCGAACTCACCGCCGTTCTCGCCGCCGCGGCGGGCCGCCCCCACGCCGAACCGGTCGGCGGCGGCACCCCGCTCCTGGAGGCCGCCTGCGACTACGCGGCCCGGCGCGGTCTGCCCGCCGAACCCGACCACGTGGCCGCCGCCCCCGGCGCCCCCTCCCTCCTGCTCGCCCTGACCGCCGCAATCGGCGGCGACGTCCTGGTGCCCCGCCCCTGCGCCGCCTGGTGGGCGCCGTACGCACGCCTGTTGGGCAGACGCGTATTCCACGTGGCGACACCGGCCGAGTGCGGCGGTGTCCCGGATCCGTACGCCCTTCTGGAGACCGTGCGCCGAGTGCGTGCCGAGGGCGGTGACCCCCGGCTGCTGGTGCTGTCCGTCGCCGACGACCCCACCGCCACCGTCGCCCCGCCCGAGGTGCTGCACGAGACCGTCGAGGCCGCCGCGGGCGAGGGTCTGCACCTGGTCAGCGACGAGACCTGGCGCGACACCGTGCACGCCCCGCGCGAGACGGTCCTGCTCAGCCCCGCCGAGATGCTGCCCGACCGGGTCACCGTCGTCACCGACCTGGCCGGCAGCCTGCTCCCGACCGGCTGGCCGGCCGCCTTCGCCCGCTTCCCGGCGAACGGCGACGGTGACGGCCTCCACGCGCGCGTGCTGGACGTCCTGACCGCCCTCGGCGCCCGCATCGCCGCCCCCGTCGCCGCGGCCGCCGCATATGCCCTCACCGAGCCCGAACCGGTCACCGCCCACCGCGCCGCCGTAGGACGCCTCCACGCGTGTGTGGCCGCCGCGGCGCACTCTGCCGTCATCGGTGCGGGCGCGCTCTCCCGGCCCCCGCGGGCCGGCCGCCACCTCTACGTCGACCTCGACCCCCTGCGCCCCGCGCTCGCCGCGCACGGCGTCGGAGACGCCCAGGACCTGGAGGACTTCCTCACCGCCCGGCTCGGCATGCCCGCACCCGGCGGCCACCGCTTCGGCGACGACCTCGGCGCGCTGCGCGTACGGCTGTCCACCGGCCCCCTGCTCGGCGGTTCCGACGAGGAACGCGCGGAATGCCTCACCTCACCCACACCGTTGGAACTGCCGCACGTGCAACGCGCGTTGATCACCCTGGAGTCGGTCTTCGACGACCTCCGCGACGACGCTCAGCGATGGGAGCCTCCTCGATGACGCAGCAGTCCGAGTCGACCACCCGCCCCCGAGTGGCCGACGAGCCCCCGGCCCCCTCCTTCGCGCCGCCGTCCCCGCCGCTCGCCGAACCCCGCCCGCTGGGGGAGCGCAGAGCGTGGCCGCGGTCCTTCCACGACCGTCTGACCGCCCCGCTGCCCGGCCTGAAGGCCATGGCCCGCTTCGCCCGCGAGGGCGCCGTACGCCCCGGGCCCGAGGGCCTCGCCGACATCCCGAAACTGCCCTACGCGCCCGCCCCGGTCCCCGCCGTCGATGCCCGCACGGTCGCCGTCTCCTGGGCGGGGCACGCCAGTTGGGTGGTGCGGATCGGCGGCCTGACCGTCCTCACCGACCCGGTCTGGTCCCGCCGCATCCTCGGCACCCCGGCCCGCATCACCCCGGTCGGCATCGACTGGGACGCTCTGCCGCGCATCGATGCGGTCGTCATCAGCCACAACCACTACGACCACCTGGACGCCCCGACCCTGCGCCGCCTCCCGCGCGACACCCCGGTCTTCGTCCCGGCCGGACTGGCCCGCTGGTTCCACCGCCGCCGCTTCACCGCCGTGACCGAACTGGACTGGTGGGAGGCGGCCGAACTGCACGGCGTGCGCTTCGACTTCGTGCCCGCCCACCACTGGTCCAAGCGCTCCCTCACGGACACCTGTCGCACCCTCTGGGGCGGCTGGGTCCTCACCGCGCAGGACGGGCAGCGCGTCTACTTCGCGGGCGACACGGGCTACGGCCACTGGTTCTCCCGTATCGGCCACCGCTATCCCGGCATCGACCTCGCCCTCCTGCCGATCGGCGCCTACGACCCCCGCTGGTGGCTCAGCGACGTGCACTGCGACCCGGAGGAGGCGGTGCGAGCGGCCCAGGACCTGGGCGCCCGCCGCATGGCCCCCATGCACTGGGCGACGTTCGTGCTGTCGGCGGAACCGGTGCTGGAACCGCTGAAGAGGGTCAGGCAGGCGTGGGAGAAGGCGGGCCTGGCACGCGAGGACCTGTGGGACCTGCCGATCGGGGGCTCACGGGTGCTGGAGCACCCCTGGAAGCGCCCTGGGAGCGTCCCTAGGAACGGACCCGCTTCCACACCGTCGGCGCCGCGCTGATCGCCACGGTCAGCGCGACCGCCGCCACCACACCCTGCCAAGGCTCCGGGAACAGCGACCCACCCAGAATCCCGATCAGCTGATACGTCACGGCCCAGGCCAGACAAGCCGGCAGATTCCCCCGGACGAACCGCCGCAACGGCCATTCGGCCATGAGACAGGCCAGCATCACCGGAATCCGCCCCGCCGGCACCAGCCGGGAAAGGACGAGGACGGCCACCCCGTGGTCGGCCAGCTTCCCCTGCGCCTGGGAGAGCCGCTCCTCCGGCGCCCGGGACCGAAGCGCCTCCAGCCACCGCGACCCGTTCTTCGACTTCATCCCCCGCCGCCCCAGCCAGTACAGGGCGATGTCGCCGAGAAACGCGGCGCTGGAGGCCGTGACGAACACAAACAGCAGAGCGAGAGGCGCCGTCTGATGAAACGCCACGACGGCGGCCGAACTCACCAGCGCCCCGGTGGGCACCACCGGTACCAACGCTCCCAGAAACACCAGCAGGAACAACGTCGGGTACCCGATCGCCTGTCCGGCAGCCCCCGGCGTCGCCCCCGTGGTGGCGGCCGCGAGCCACGTCATCGCGCAACCTCCAGCCGCACGCTCTCCCCGTGCTCCAGCCGGTGCACATCCACGCCCGGCGCGAACTCCGCCGCCAGCCGCACGAACTCCGCACCCGGCGCATGGAACTCATGCGGCCGCACCGCGTCCATCCCGATCGGCCAGTACGTTCCGTAGTGCACCGGCACCGCACTGCGCGGCGCCAACCGCGCCAGGGCCTGGGCCGCGCGCCCGGCGTCGAGGTGTCCCTCCCCGAGATACGGCCCCCATCCGCCGACCGGCAGCAACGCCACGTCGACCGGCCCGACCTCCTTGGCCATGTCGTCGAACAGCCCGGTGTCCCCGGCGAAGTACGTCCGCGCCGAGCCCTCGACGACGTAACCGAGCGCGGGGGAGCGGTGCGGCCCGACCGGCAGCCGGCGCCCGTCGTGCCAGGCCGGGACCACGCGTATCAGGAGGTCGCCGACGCGTCGCTCGTCGCCGGGCGCCACCTCGTCCACCCGGAGGTGGGTGAGTCGGCGCATCCCCGGCACCTGGCGTGGTGCGCCCCGGGGCACGAACAGGCGCGTGCCCGGCTCGAGCCGGGCCAGCGAGGGAACATGCAGGTGGTCGGCGTGCAGATGGGAGACGAGGGCCACGTCCGCACGCCGGGCGCCGGGCGGCGGTACCGCACCGCGGCGCCGGCGCAGATGGGCGAGACGGCGGGCGAACAGAGGGTCGGTGAGCACACGTACGTCCGAATCCGTCACCGTGCAGGTGGCATGGCCCCACCAGGTGATCTCCACCGGCACCTCTTTGCCTCCTTCGCGCGACTCCCCGAAGCCTACGGGCTGGAGTAGGGTCGGCGGCGAAACCCGGAGGTGAGGGGGACACCATGGGAGCGGTTCATGTCACGGCGATCGCGAGTCTGACGCCGCTGGAGGAGCTGGACGCCGACCCCTTCCTGGTGGACTCCCGCAGCCAGCACGCGATGTGCGCGCGCTGGGCCGCGGAGCGGGGGTACACCGTGCGGCGGGAGCTGCTGGTGCGGGGGCTCAGGGCCGACCACTGCGTGCTGTGGGACGGGGTACGGGCGGGGCGGGACCTCTTCGTGGCCCCGAGCCGCAGGGTCCTGGAGAGCGCCCTGTCCTCCGTGGAGGAGTTCACCGCAGAGTGCGCCCGCCGGGGGGTACGGGTCGAGACGGTGGGCTTCGCGGAGCCCCTCTACGACGCCCAGATGAAGGCCAGGGTGCACCGCAGGCTGTCGATGCCGACGGCGGGATACGACGGCCGTTAGCCACCCGTATGACACGCTGGTCCCAGCGCCCGCACCGACGACGGGCCGGGACGTGAGGTGTACGGGGCGTGCGTGCAAGGCGTTGGCGGCGGGTGGCCAGTCAGGTCGGGCGGAGCGTCACGGTATGGGTCGTCTCGACCCTGACGATGCTGGTGCTGGCGGGCATCCTGCCGGACTTCCGGCTCCAGTCCCCGACCGGTGACAGCGCGACCCGGATCGCGGTCACGGCGGCGTTCGGCGCCGGTGCCTTCGGTGTGCTGTCGGCCGTCGTGTGGCCGCTGCTCGTACGGCTGTTCCTGCTCGTACCGACCCTGGTGCTCGGGCTCCTGGTCTTCTTCCTCAACGGGGCACTGCTGCTGCTCGCCCTGCGCCTGAACCCCGCCGAGCGCGGCGACGCCGCCCCGGAGACCGCGGTCGTGGTGGCCGCCGTGATGTCCGCGGTCGCCTCCGCCACCGGCGGTGCCCTCGCGGTGCGCGACGACGACGCCTACCGGCGCCGCCTGTACCGTCTCGCCGACCGCCGCCGCAGACGCGGCCCCGTGGGTCCGGCCACCCCCGGCACGGTCTTCCTCCAGCTCGACGGAGTGGGCCACGACGTCCTGCTGGCCGCGGTCCGCAACGGACTCATGCCGACGATCGCCCGATGGCTGGGCCACGGCGACCACTCCGGCCGTGGGGTACGCCCCACCCACCGGCTCACCCCCTGGCGCACCGACTGGTCCAGCCAGACCGGTGCCAGCCAGCTCGGCATCCTGCACGGCAGCAACCACGACGTCCCCGCCTTCCGCTGGTACGAGAAGGACCGCGGCGAGGTGATGGTCTGCAACCGCCCGACCAGCGCCGTCGAACTCCAGCACCGGGCCGTGGCACAGGCGGGACACGGCGGACTGCTCGCCGTCGACGGCGCGAGCCGAGGCAACCTCTTCTCGGGCGGCGCGGAGGAACAGGCCCTCGTCCTGTCCATCGCCACCCGCCGCCGCAGCCGTGAGACCCGCTCCAGGGCCGGCTACTTCGCCTACTTCTCCGACCCCGCCAACGCCGTCCGCACCGCCATGTCGTTCCTCGCCGAGGTCGGCCGCGAGATCGGCCAGTCGACCCGCACCCGGATACGCAAGGACCGTCCCCGGGTGGGCCGCGGGGGCCTGTACCCGCTCGTCCGCGCCTTCGCGACCGTCGTGGAACGCGATGTCGTGGTCGCCGCCGTCATGGGCGACATGCTCGCCGGGCGTACGGCCGTCTACGCCGACCTCGTCGCCTACGACGAGGTCGCCCACCACTCCGGGCCGACGAGCCGCGACGCCGCGAAGGTCCTTCAGCGCCTGGACCGCTCGCTCGCCCTGATCGAGAACGTCGCCGAACACGCCCCGCGCCCGTACCGCATCGTCGTCCTCTCCGACCACGGCCAGAGCCCCGGCGAGACCTTCCGCACCCGCTACGGGCTCACCCTCGGCGACCTGGTCCGGGCCGGCTGCGGGCTGCCCGTGTCGCGCAAGGCCGAGCGCACCCACAGCGGGGCCGAGGCCCGCGCCGCCGTCCGTGCCGCGCTGCGCCGGCCGGGCAAGGAGGGGCGTGAGCAGTACCGGCCCGCGCGCGACTCCGAGCCGATCGTGCTGGCCTCCGGCAACCTCGGCCTTGTCTCCTTCCCGGACGTGCATCACCGGATGAGCAAGGAGGAGATGGACGCGAGACACCCGGCTCTGCTGACCACTCTCGCCAATCATCCTGGTGTCGGTTTCCTCCTGGTGAGCAGCGAGGAGCACGGTGGGGTGGTGCTGGGGCCGTTCGGTACGGAGATCCCGCTGGAGCAACTGGACGAGAATCCGGGGCCGTTGGCGGACTTCGGGCCTGGCGCGGTCGAGGCGGTACGGCGTACGCACTCCTTTCCGCACACCGCCGACATCATGGTCAACTCCTGGTACGACCCGGCGGAGGGGGAGGTGCTCGCCTTCGAGGAGCAGATCGGGTCGCACGGTGGGCTGGGGGGTGCGCAGGCCAAGCCGTTCCTGTTGTCGCCGCTCGCCCTGTCCGCGCCGCCCGAGGGGCTTGCCGGGGCGGAGCGGGTGCACGACGTGCTGCGGGGGTGGCTCGACGAGGCCGGGGGTCCTCAAGTGCCGGTGCAGAAGGCCGAGGAGAAGGCCGCGTAGTCGTTCGGCTGCGGGCGGGCTGAGAAAAACCAGCTGCGTTCGTCCGGCCCGGCGCAGACACTGTTCGAGCATCCCTTTCTCGAACACTCCCTGGAGCCACCGCTTTGCAGGCTGCCGTCACCGTGTCGCCCTCCCGTATCCCCGAGCTTCTCCTCGGCCTCGCCACCGTGCGGCCCGTCTTCGTCTGGGGTGCCCCCGGCATCGGCAAGTCGTCCCTCGTCAGGGAGTTCGCCGCCTCGCTGGGGCTGGAGTGCGTGAGCCTGATCGGTACGCAGCTCGCTCCCGAGGACCTCATCGGGGTGCCCCAGATCCGGGACGGCCGGTCGGTGTTCTGTCCGCCGGAATCCATCGCCCGCGACGAGCCGTACTGTCTGTTCCTGGACGAGCTGAACGCGGCCACGCCGGATGTGCAGAAGGCGTTCTACTCGCTGATCCTGGACCGCCGTATCGGCGACTACGAACTCCCCAAGGGCTCCATCGTCATCGGTGCCGGAAACCGGGCCACCGACAACGCCCTCGCCCGGCCCATCGCCTCCGCCCTCGTCAACCGTCTCACCCATGTCCATCTGGAGGCGTCCGCGAAGGACTGGCTGGTCTGGGCCGCCGAGAACGGCATCCACCCCTGGATCCTCGACCACCTCACCGACCGGCCCGACCACCTGTGGTCCAAGCCGCCGAAGACCGAGGAGCCCTTCTCCACGCCCCGCTCCTGGCACATGCTCTCCGACGCGCTGCACTCCTTCGGCCGGGACCTCGACGAGGAGACCCTGAAGGTCCTCGCGCACGGCACGCTGACGCCCAGGCACGCGACCGCGTTCTGCGGCTACGTCAAGATCGTGCGCAGCCGGTTCGGGATCGAGGCGATCATCAAGGGCGACGCACGCTGGCCGAACCGCCTGGAGGACCGCGACCTGCTCTACTACCTCGCCGAGTCCTTCCGCGGCCGCCTGATCAGCGAACTCCCGGTCAGCAAGGAGCACATGTCGGCGGCCGGCCGCCAGACCGCGTACCGCGCCAAGTCGCTGCTCGTCCAGCTCGCCGAGATCTCCGTCGAGGTCGCCCAGACCGTCATCGCCTCCGATGCCGACGGCAACCCCGTACTGCCCTCCTGGTTCCTCGTCGAGGCGGCCCGTGACATGCCCCGGCTGGTGGAGGCGCGGCGGTGAACCGAAGCCCCGAAAAGAAGAAGAAGCGGGACCTGGCGGGTGAGGCGTTCGCCGAGGGAATGAAGCTGATGCGGGCCAACCCCGCCCTCGCGGCCGTCGAGTTCGACGTCTGCCGCCGGCAGGAGTGCCGGTTCGCGCCCCGGGACGGGCTCGTGGTCGTCGACTCCGACGGCGATCTCCACGCCCACCCCGACCGGCTCGCCGAACCCACCGCCTGGGCCTGGGCGCTCGCCCACGCCGTCCTGCACCTCGGCTTCGGCCACGTACCGGCGGTGAAGAGCGAACGCATCCAGCCCGACCGCTTCGACCTCGCCGCCCGCTGTCTCGTCGTCAACCGTTTCCTGCTCGGCTTCCCCGTCGGCAGGACCCCCGAGCACCTGCCCGCTTCCTACCCCGACGGCGACGAGGAGCAACTCGCCGCCCGCTGGCGGCGCGACGGCATCCCGGCCGTCTACGAACACTGCGGTACGGCGGGCCCCGAGCCCGACCAGCTGCTGCTCAGGTGGGTGGGCTGGTCCCAGCCGCCCGACTGGCAGCTGGCGTTCGCCACCGCCCTGACCCGGACCGTGTCCGCGGCGATGGACATGGCGGGCGGCCGCCGCGACTCCCTCGACGGCGAGGCGCCCACGCTGCGCCCCTGGCAGCAGGCCCTGAGCTGGTTCATCTCCTCCTACCCGCTGCTCGGCGGCATCGCGGCCGGCATCAAACTGGTCGCCGACGCCGAACTCGCCCGCGCCCACGGCATCGCCATCGCCGCCGTCAACGCCGAGGCCGCCGAGATCTACATCAACCCGATGCGCCGCTTCGACGACGAGGAATGGCGGTTCATCCTCGCCCACGAGATGCTGCACGCCGCCCTGCGCCACGGCGACCGCTGCGGCACCCGCGACCCCTACCTCTTCAACATCGCCTGCGACTACGTCATCAACGGCTGGCTCAACGAGATGCGCATCGGCACCATGCCCGAGGGCCTGCTGTACGACCCCGAGCTCACCGGCCTCTCCTCCGAGGAGGTCTACGACCGCATCGCAGGCGATCTGCGCCGCATGCGCCGGCTGGCCACCCTCCGCGGCAAGGGCGCCGGCGACATCCTCGGCGGCCCGCTCGGCTCGCCCCGCGACTACGTCGACCTCGACGAGTTCTACCGCCGTGGCCTCGCCCAGGGCCTCGACCTGCACCAGCGGCAGGAGCGCGGGTTCCTGCCCGGCGGCCTGGTCGAGGAGATCCGCGCGCTCAGCCATCCGCCGCTGCCCTGGGACGCGCAACTCGCCCGCTGGTTCGACGAGTTCGTGCCCAGCCCCCAGCCCGTGCGGTCCTACGCCCGTCCCTCGCGCCGTCAGTCGTCCACCCCCGACATCCCGCGCGCCGGCCGGTACTTCCCGCCCGAGGAGATCGCCCGCTGCACCTTCGGCGTGGTCCTGGACACCTCCGGGTCGATGAACCGCACCCTGCTCGGCAAGGCACTCGGCGCGATCGCCTCGTACGCCGAGGCCCGGGACGTACCGGCCGCCCGGGTCGTGTTCTGCGACGCGGCCCCGCACGACGCCGGCTATCTGCCCGTCACCGAGATCGCCGAGCGGGTCCGGGTGCACGGCCGCGGCGGCACCGTCCTGCAGCCCGGCATCGACCTGCTGCACCGCGCAGACGACTTCCCCGCGAGCGCGCCCGTGCTGGTGATCACCGACGGCTGGTGCGATGTGCTGCGCGTCCGGCGCGAGCACGCCTATCTGATCCCGCAGGGGGCCAGTCTGCCGTTCACCGCAGGGGGGCCGGTCTTCCGCGTGAGCTGAGCCGTAGTGTGATCGGATGGTTCCCGTACACCCCCGTCAGCGGGACCACACGAAAGGACTGACCGTGGCTACCACGCGCTCCGCACACACCGTCTGGGAAGGCAACCTCCTCGAGGGCAACGGTGTCGTCACCTTCGATTCCTCCGGTGCCATCGACGAGCAGCCGGTGACGTGGGCTGCCCGCACCCAGGAGGCGAACGGCAAGACCAGCCCCGAGGAGCTGATCGCGGCCGCCCACTCCAGCTGCTTCTCCATGGCGTTCTCGCACGCCCTCGCCGGGGCCGGCACCCCGCCCACCAAGCTCATCACCTCCGCCGATGTCACCTTCCAGCCGGGAGAGGGCATCACCGGCATCCACCTCACCGTCGAGGGCACCGTGCCGGGTCTCGACGAGGAGGGTTTCGTGGCCGCCGCCGAGCAGGCCAAGGTCAACTGCCCGGTCAGCCAGGCCCTGAAGGCCGTACCGATCACACTGGACGCGAAGCTCGCCTGAACCCGAAGGCACCAGGTCGCGCAGGCCGCTCGTCCGGGGCGGTCTGCGCGCGGCGCGGTTCGGGGATCGGTTCGGTGGTGCGGGAGGGAACGCGATGACGGTGGGAACGGCCGGCGGTACGGCGGCACTCGACTCCGGCACCCGTGAACTCACCCGTGTCGTCGTGCTGTTCAGCCTCACCGGCCGTCTGGACCCGGGGCGGCCCTCGCTGGGCAGCCTCGTCGACAGATTCGACTTCGGCCGCTTCGCCCTGCACCTGAAGTCCAGCGAGGCGGTGCTGCCCGTGCCGGTGCTCGTCGAGGACGTGGCCCCCGAGGAGTTGCGGCTGCCGCACGGCGACCACGGCCTCGACCTCGCGTCCGTCGAGATCGCCGTCCTCGCCACCCCGCGCGGGGACATCACCCTGGCCCTGGACTGCGGGTTCGCCGGACAGACGCCTCCTTCCGCCCTCGCGGCGTGGCTCGCCGACACCTGCTTCGACCGGGATCGGATCACGCTCGGCACCAGAGCCCTGCTCGACTCGCTGGGCGGACGGCTCGCCCCGCGGGAGCCGCTCGCCTTCGGCCAGAACGTCCACCAACTGGTCTTTCCCGGTGGCGACTTGGAGAACGACCTGCTGGGCCCCGACGAGACCCGCCTGCCCACCCTGCTGAATGAGATCGTCTACCGCGGCCGGCTGTCCACGTCCGAGCCGCCCCACCTCCACAAGAACGGCCGCACCCTCTCCGCGCACGGCCGCGGGGTCTCCGTGCACGCCGGCTGGGCCGAGCACGTGGAGAACGGACTGATCCTGGTCGCCGTCGGCGTGATCTCCGCCCTCGCCGTCCTGCAGCGCACCCGGCTGGCCGCCTTCGAGACCATGCGCGCCAACGAACGGGCCGCGGCCGAGTCGCCGTACGAGATCCGCAGGCTGATCTCCACTCTCTCCGACGGCGTGAACGAACTCCAGCTGGACCTGGCCTTCGGCGTCGAGGCGTACGTCGACAGCCTGCTGATCCCCGAGATGGTCATGGAGGCCTTCCAGTCCTCGCTGCGCGACGCCCTCGGCATCCCCGACAGCCTGGACAACTCCGCCAGGATGGTCGAGCGTCTGACCTCGGTGATCAGCGCCCGCTCGGCCGCTCTGCAGGCCCAGCTCGCCGAGCGCGACGACCGCAGGGACCGTACGGTGTCGGCGCTCGTCGCGGTGGCCACCGGCATCGCTCTGCCGCCGACGCTGCTGCTGGCGTTCTTCGGGGCCAACGCCTCGAACGTGGACAATCGGCGGTCCATCTTCGACGCCCACTACCTCCCGGCCTACCTGCTGGCCTGGCTTCCCTTCATCGCCCTCGCCGTGATCGGATACCTCCTGCTCAGGCGGGTCAGCAGGCGCTCCGGCGCGCTGCTGGCGACCCCGACGGCCGCCCCGGTGCCCGCCCCGCGGTCGCCGTCCCGTCCACCGTCCGGAAGCTGAGAGCCGTATGTCACGACGTCCCGCCGTCTCCGCCCACCGGGGCGGATCCGAGCGTGCCGGGGCCGCGACCTGGGAGGCCTACGAGGACGCGATCCGGTCCGGGGCGGAGTACGTCGAGTTCGACATCCGGCGTACGGCGGACGGGGTCTTCGTCGTCCACCACGACCCCCGGGTGGGGCACACCGGCCCACGGCTCAGCGAGATCACCCACGCCGAGCTCAACGAACGGTCCGGTCGTCCCGTGCCGGTCGTCGACGAGGTGATGTCCCTGATCGCGGGAAAGCTGGCCGGGCACCTGGACCTGAAGGAGAGCGGCTACGAGCGCGAGCTGATCGATCGGGCGGTCGCCCTGCTCGGCGCGGACGGCTTCGTCGCCACGACTCTCGAGGACCGATCCGTCGCGGCCATCGCACGAGCCTTCCCGCACGTGCGCACCGCGCTGTCGCTGGGGCGCGACCGCAAGGAGATCGCCCGGGCCCGCCTTGCCGGCACCCGGCTCAGCGAGCTGCTGCCGATGCGCCGGGTGCGCGCCTGCGGCGCGAGCGGGGTGGCCGTGCACCAGCGGCTGGCCCGCGCCAACGTGCTCCGCCAGGCGGCCCGGCACGACCTGTTCACCATGGTCTGGACGGTCAACGACGACACCCTGATGCGGGCGTTTCTGGGCCATCCACGCGTCGACGTCCTGATCACCGACCGGCCGCGACGGGCCGTCGCGCTGCGCGGGGAGGCGCACGAGGAGCGTGAGCCGGGGTACTCGTCCCCCTGAGCAGGGCCACCCGCGCCATTGACAAGAGCGCACTCAAGTTTTGTGCTGGAGTGCGGGACGGCTCCCTGGCGGACATCCCTGGCGGAAGGGGACAGCGATGGCACGAGCGGTAGGGATCGATCTCGGGACCACGAATTCGGTGGTCGCCGTGCTGGAGGGCGGTGAACCCACGGTCGTCGCCAACGCGGAGGGGGCCAGGACCACACCGTCGGTCGTGGCCTTCGCGAAGAACGGCGAGGTGCTGGTGGGCGAGGTCGCCAAGCGGCAGGCCGTGACCAACGTCGAGCGCACCGCGCGCTCCGTGAAACGGCACATGGGCGACGGGAGCTGGCGCTTCCCGGACCAGGGCTCAATCGACGGCACCCGGTACCGGGCGCAGGAGCTGTCGGCGCGGGTGCTGCAGAAGCTGAAGCGGGACGCCGAGTCCTATCTCGGCGAGGACGTCACCGACGCCGTGATCACGGTGCCCGCCTACTTCGACGACTCCCAGCGGCAGGCCACCAAGGAGGCCGGGGAGATCGCGGGGCTGAAGGTCCTGAGGATCATCAACGAACCCACGGCGGCCGCGCTGGCGTACGGCCTGGACCGGGGCGAGGAGCAGACGGTCCTGGTCTTCGACCTGGGCGGCGGCACCTTCGACGTGTCCCTGCTGGAGATCGGCGACGGGGTCATCGAGGTCAAGGCGACCAACGGCGACACCCACCTGGGCGGCGACGACTGGGACCAGCGGGTCGTCGAGCACCTCGTGAAGAAGTTCCAGGGGCAGTACGGCGTCGACCTCGGCAAGGACAAGATGGCGCTGCAACGGCTGCGCGAGGGAGCCGAGAAGGCGAAGATCGAACTGTCGTCGTCCTCCGAGACCACGATCAACCTGCCCTACATCACCGCCTCCGCCGAGGGGCCCCTGCACCTCGACGAGAAGCTGACCCGCGCCCAGTTCCAGGAGCTCACCGCCGATCTGCTCGACCGCTGCAAGACCCCCTTCCACCAGGCGGTCAAGGACGCCGGCATCAAGCTCGCCGCGATCGACCACGTGATCCTCGTCGGCGGCTCCACGCGGATGCCCGCGGTCACGGACCTGGTCAAGGAGCTCACGGGCAAGGACCCGCACAAGGGGGTCAACCCGGACGAGGTCGTGGCGGTCGGCGCGGCGCTCCAGGCGGGCGTCATCCGCGGCGACGTGAAGGATGTGCTCCTCCTCGACGTCACCCCGCTGTCCCTGGGGATCGAGACCAAGGGCGGCATCATGACGAAGCTCATCGAGCGCAACACCACGATCCCCACCCGCCGTTCGGAGATCTTCACCACCGCGACCGACAACCAGCCCTCGGTCGGCATCCAGGTCTACCAGGGGGAACGCGAGATCGCCGCGTACAACAAGAAACTCGGCGTCTTCGACCTGACCGGCCTGCCGCCCGCCCCGCGAGGCGTCCCCCAGATCGAGGTCGCGTTCGACATCGACGCCAACGGGATCATGCACGTCTCGGCCAAGGACCTCGCGACCGGGCGCGAACAGAAGATGACGGTCACCGGCGGATCGGCGCTGCCCAAGGACGACATCGACCGCATGATGCGCGAGGCCGAGCAGTACGCCGAGGAGGACCGCAACCGCCGCGAGGCCGCCGAGACCCGCAACCAGGCCGAGCAACTCGTCTACCAGACCGAGAAGTTCGTCCGGGAGAACGGCGACAAGGTCCCCGCCGACACGAAGACGGAGGTCGCGTCGGCGGTCGCGGAACTGAAGCGGCTCCTGGAGGAGAACGCCGACACGAACACCCTCCGGGGCGGTGTCGAGAACCTCGCCTCCGTCAGCCAGAAGATGGGCCAGGCGATGTACGCCCAGGCCCAGCAACCGCCCCCGCAGGACGAACCGGCCGCACCGCAACAGGAGGAGGAGGGCGTCGTCGACGCGGAGATCGTGGACGACGAGAAGGACCAGAAGGGCGGGGCCGCCTGAGGCCCTGTCAGACCACCGTCCCCGCGGTCGGCAGCGTGGCGCACACGGCGTCGAGGACCGTCGCGTACGGCGTGCCGAAGCCGGTGAGCCGGGAACGGAGTTGCTCCAGAGCGTCGCGGTGCTCGGTGAGCAGGTCGATGTCCCCGGTGCGGGCCGCGAACTCCAGCACCGAGGGCAGGAAGTCCGGCAGTTCCTCACCGGTGAACTCCAGCCCGGCGGCCCGGTAGACGTTCTGGAACCGCGCCGGCGACATACCGCGCCGTGTGTCCCCGTCCTGCCACGAGCTCAGATACAGACTGTGCCGGTTCCCGAAGTCGAAGACCCGGACGTAGTGCGCCGCCAGGTCCTGCGCGGGCATCACCGCAGCGTGGTCGACGAACTCCCGCAGCTGCGGGGCCGCCTCACGCAGCAGCGGCAGCCGCGCGCGGAAGTCGTCGTCGGGATACGTCAGGCAGAGCGCCGCCGCCTGGTACAGCACTGCGTCCGAGGGCATCAGGTCTCCTCAGCGTCGTCCGTGTCTCGTATCGCGGTCGCGGCGGTGTCCGGGTGTCGGTCACGTGCGCTCCCTCGGCCTGCCCGCGGCTGCTTCGAACCTAGGGCGGGGCGCGGGAGCGCACCCGTTCACGGCACCCGTACGGGTCAGGCCTTGCGCGCGACCCCCGCGTACACCGGCACGATGCCCTCCGCCTGGGCCGCCACGTCCTCCGGACCCGGACGCCAGCCCGACACCGGGATCACCCCGGGGCCGAGCAGCTCAAGCCCGGCGAAGAAGCGGGAGAACTCGGCGAGCGAGCGGGGGAAGAAGGGGGTGCCGTTGCGGCGGAACTGCTCGGCTGCCTTCTCGATGGCCGCGGGGCTCAGATCGGGCGTGACCTGCGAGAGGATCACGAAACTGCCCGGGGCGAGCTCGGCGACGTACCGTTTGAGCAGCCCGTACGCGTCGTCGTCCAGGTAGTGCGTGAGCGCCACCAGGGACAGTGCGATCGGCTCCGAGAAGTCCAGGGTCTCGGCGGCCGGCCGCAGGATGGTGTCCGGGTCGCGGACGTCCGCGTGCACGTAGTTCGTGGCGCCCTCGGGGGTGCTGTGCAGCAGGGCCTGCGCGTGCCTCAGGACGATCGGGTCGTTGTCCGCGTACACGACCTTCGACTCGGGGGCGACCTCCTGCGCCACCTGGTGCAGATTGGGCTCGGTGGGGATGCCGGTGCCGATGTCGAGGAACTGGCGGACACCGGCCTCCGCGGCCGTCCGCACCGCCCGGTGCATGAAGCGGCGGTTGGCACGCGCCCCGCGCACCACGGTGGGGTCCACCTCGAGGATCTTGCGGGCCAGTGCCTCGTCCACCGGGTAGTTGTCCTTGCCACCCAGCCACCAGTCGTACACCCGCGCCGGGTGCGGGCGGCTCGTGTCGATTCCGGGTGCGTCGGATCCGGTCATGCGGTGTCCTCTCCCCTCAGAAGTCCTCGCGGCGCTCCCGCAGCAGCTTCTTCGTGCGCTCGGCCGACGCGGCTCGCGCCGACATGTGGTCCAGGACCTCCAGATGCGTGGCGACCTCCTGGCGGGAGTCGAGATACAGCGCACCGGTCAGGTACTCGGTGAAGACCAGGTCGGGCAGCTCCGGCTCGGAGAAGCGGAACAGCGAGAAAGGCGCGTACGTCCCCGGGTGCGGGCCCTCCTCGAACTCGCACACCTGGAGCGTGACCCGGTCGCGCTCCGCGAACTCCAGGAGCTTGTCCAGCTGCTCGCGCATCACCTCGGAGCGGATGCTCACCGGGCGGCGCAGCACCGTCTCGTCCATGATCACCCACAGATGGGGTGCGTTCGGGCGCTCCAGCAGTCGCTGCCGGGCCATGCGCAGCGACACATGCCGCTCCAGTGCCTCAGAACCCGCCTGCCCGATGGTCCCGGCCTCCATGACGGCACGCGCGTAGTCCTCGGTCTGCAGCAGTCCGGGCACGAAGTGCGGCTCGTAGGACCGGATGATCCCGGCCGCGCCCTCCAGGCTCACGTACAGGCTGAACCACTCGGGCAGCACATCGTGGAACCGCTGCCACCAGCCCGGTTTGTTCGCCTCCTCGGCCAGCTGGACGAAGGCCTCGACCTGTTCCCCTGAGACGCCGTACGTCTCCAGAAGCACCTGGACATACGGGATCTTCAGGGCGACCTCGGCCATTTCTATGCGCCGCACGGTCGCGGGGGCCACCCGCAGTACCTGCGCGGCCTCCTCGCGCTTGAGGCCGGCCGCCTCCCGCAGTTCCTGAAGCCGTCTGCCGAGCACCACCTGGCCCACGGTCGGCGCAGGTCGCCGCTCACTCACGCCACGCCTCCCCTACGCGTCGAAGCTTGCGTGCAGTGTGCCATGTCCCCGTGCCGGTCTCACCGGTCACGACCGCTTCCCCTTCATTACCTTCCGCGTAATCGACCGGGAGCCGGGCGGCCGGGATCGTGGTGGTCACGGGTTCCGGGCCGGCGCACTCCGGTCCGGGATCCGTCTCCCACGCGTCGTCAGGGCAGCAGTGAGTGAAGGTACTTGACCGTCGACGGGTCTGCCGGGAGGAACGTCTCGATGGCCAGCTCGGCGACCGTCACGTCCATGGGTGTGTTGAACGTGGACGTGGACGAGATGAACGACAGCGTGCGGCCCTCGTGCTCGATCCGCATCGGCAGCGCGAAGTACGGGACGGGATCCGTCTGTTCGGGGCTGTCGTCGGTCTCGGGGACCGTCACCGGGTACGCCGACACCTCCGCGTACAGCTTCCGCAGCGACTCGGAGCGGCGCAGGGCGATCTGCCGCCGCATCTGTTCCAGCAGATGGCCGCGCCACTCCCGCAGGTTGCGGATGCGCGGGGCGAGGCCCTCGGGGTGCAGGGTGAGCCGCATGGTGTTGAGAGGGGGCCGGAGCAGGGACTCCGGGATGCCGTCGAGGAGCATCATGATGCCCCGGTTCGCGGCCACGACATGGTACGCGGCATCGAACACCAGAGCGGGGTAGGGCTCATAGCCCTGGATCAGCCGCTCGATCCCCTCCCGCAGGGCGTCCAGGGACGGGTCGTCCAGCGGCGTCTCCGGGAAGCGCGGGGCGTACCCCGCCGCGAGGAGCAGCGCATTGCGCTCCCGTACCGGCACGTCCAGGTGCTCTGCGAGCCGCAGCACCATCTCCTCGCTCGGGCGGGAGCGTCCCGTCTCGACGAAGCTGATGTGCCGGGCGCTGGAGTCCGCCCGCAGCGCCAACTCCAGCTGACTGACCCGCCGTTGCTCCCGCCAGGCACGCAGAAGCGGACCGACGCCCTGGTCGGAGGCGGTGGTGACC
The DNA here is from genome assembly GCF_031845645.1 of Streptomyces doebereineriae. Taxonomy (NCBI): domain Bacteria; kingdom Bacillati; phylum Actinomycetota; class Actinomycetes; order Kitasatosporales; family Streptomycetaceae; genus Streptomyces; species Streptomyces doebereineriae. Next base: position 239,775 of record NZ_JAVREZ010000007.1, on the reverse strand, counting down.
TTGCCGGAGGGAATAATGGCCATGCATACGACCGTAGTCGAGGAGTGGGTGCGTTGATCGGGCCATGGACGATGGAGAGCGCTGCGGTGTACCGCGCCAGGGTGCGGGGCTGCCTGCTGGGCGGGGCGATCGGGGACGCCCTCGGTTACCCGATCGAGTTCGCCTCTCTGGACCGTATCCGCTCCGCCCACGGCGAGCGCGGAGTCACCGGCTTCCTGCCCGGCGCGTACGGCGCGGTCGGGCTGATCAGCGACGACACCCAGATGACCCTCTTCACCGCCGAGGCCCTCACCCAGGCCGTCCGGCGGGAGCAGGAGCGAGGTGTCAGCGGCGCCTGGTCCCGGCTGCTGAGCTGGAGCTACGAGCGGTGGCTGGAGACCCAGGGCAAGCCGGGCCCCGAGCACGCCACCGTGCCGGAAGGCAGCCCCCGCGGCAGCCTGGTCGACCAGGCGTGGCTCTACTCCCGGCGCGCCCCCGGCAACGCCTGTCTCTCCGGGACCGCCCAGCGGTACCACCCCGAGCCGTGGCTCGCGCTCGAAGGCAAGCCCGGCCACGTCAACCCCGACTCCAAGGGCTGCGGCACGGTCATGCGCTCGGCCCCCTTCGGTCTGTGCGACACAGGACAGGAAGCCTTCGAGAAGGCCGCCCGCGGCGCCCAGATCACCCACGGCCACCCGACCGGCTACTACGCGGCGGGCGCGTTCGCCGCGATCGTCGCGCACCTCGTCGCCGGCGACTCCCTGGAGGGCGCGGTGCTGCGGGCGATGCGGCTGCTGGCACGCCACCCCGGCCATGAGGAGACCTTGACCGCACTGGGACGCGCCGTCGACCTTGTCGCGCAGGGTGGTGAGCCGACGGCCGGGAAGGTCGAGTCCCTCGGCGCCGGCTGGGTCGCCGAGGAGGCACTCGCCATCGGCGTCTACAGCGCACTGGCCCACCCCCACCTCCGCGACGTCCGCCATGCGCTCCTGCTGTCCGTCAACCACTCCGGCGACAGCGACTCCACCGGTTCGATCTGCGGAAACCTGGTCGGCGCGCGTCACGGTGACGTCGGTTTGCCGCAGGAGTGGGTGGAGCGGGTGGAGGGGCGGGGCGCGATCGCCGCGGTCGCGGACGACCTTGCCGGGGCGTGTGTCCGCCTCTGACCGGGGAACCCCCTGACCAGGGCCGCGACTGTCGCCTTGTGGGAGCCTGGACAGGTACCCCCAACCGTGGAAGGAGCGAGGTCATGCCCGTCGAACCCCTGTCGCAGAAGGAGATCGAGGACCGGCTCGCGGAACTGCCGGGCTGGTCCGTCGACGACGGCCGCCTCACCCGTTCGTACCGCCTCGGCACGCACTTCGCCGCGACCGCGATGGTCGTCCACATCGCCCAGGTCCAGGAGGAGCTCGACCACCACTCCGACCTCACCCTCGGCTACAACACGGTCGCGCTGTCCGTGCACACGCACAGCGCGGGCGGCGCCGTCACCGCGAAGGACTTCGAGCTCGCGCAGCGGGTGGAGGCGCTCGCCCAGGGTCACGGAGCCCAGTGAGGCCGTGCTCGACTACGACAAGGAGGCCGACGCCTACGACGTCACCCGCGGCGGCGAGCCCCGGGCCGCCGCGGCCGCGGACGCCGTGCTCGGGCTGATCCCCGCGCAGACCCGGCGGCTCCTCGACGTGGCCTGCGGCACCGGGATCGTCACCCGCAGACTCGCCGCCGCCCGGCCCGCGACCCGGGTGTCGGGCGCCGACCTGACGTACGGCATGGCCCGTATGGCCGCCGTACGGCTGCCCGGCGCGGTCGTGCTCGCCGACGGCCGTGCGCTGCCGTTCCCCGACGGGATGTTCGACGCGGTCACCAGCGTGTGGCTGCTGCACCTGCTCGACCGGCCCGAGGACGTCCGCGCCGCGGTCGCCGAATGCGCCCGGGTCCTCAGACCCGGCGGGGTCTACGTGACCACCGTCGACAAGGCCGCCGCACACGATGTGGGCAGCGACATCGACGCCGTCCTCGCCCGGCGGCCGCGCCGCCCGGCCCCGGACGCGGCGCCGCTCGTCGAGTCGTACGCCGCCGCCCACCTTCTGCACCCGGCCGGGCAGGCCCGTTTCCCGGGCCGGGGGCAGGGCCGCAGCCCCCGGCGTACCGCCGCCGACCTGCGGCGCGGCTGGTTCACCCGGCTGCCGCCCGGCGACCCGCTCACGGAACGGTTCGCCAACCGCCTGGAGGCGCTGCCCGACCAGGAACTCCCGCGCCCCGACCCGGTGTTCAGCCTCCGGGCGTACCGGAAGGCCGGCTGAAGTCCATGGTCCAGTTGGTCACCCAGGTCTCCCCGCCGTCGGCGGAGAACGCCTGCTCCCAGCGGGCTCCGGCCGCTGAGACGTCCGCCCACACGAACCGCACCCGCACGTCCTTCCCGTGGTAGGAGTCGTCGCCGTAGAACTCGCCGCGGCCGCCCTCGAACCGTCCGGTCACCGGCGGGTACAGCTTCCCGCTGCGGCTCGCGGCCCAGTTCAGCGACCACTGCTCGGTCTCGCGGTCGAAGAGCCGCAGGGTCGCGCCCTTGGCTCCGAGGTGCGGCATGTCGATCTCGTCGACGTTCGCGGCCCCGTCGAACAGCGGACGGCAACGGCTGGTCGCAGGGAACTCCTCCCACCCGCTGTCCGGGTCGAGGAAGTCGGTGCGGCGGCGGTTCACGACCTTCCAGTCGCCGTGGAAGAAGTCGAAGTCGTGCGGACTGCTCATGCGCGGTCTCCCGTGGTTCCTTCGGGCAGGGAATCGGCCAAGTAGGCGGCCAGGTCAGGGACTTCGGGTGCGAGCAGATGCCGTACCCAGGCGTCCCGTTCGTGCAGGATCGGCGGGAGCTCGAAGACGCAGCCGATCCAGGGCAGGTCCGGTGTGACGAAGTGCGTGGGGTCGACGTCCGGGCACCGGAGCGCCGGCTGCCCGGCGGCGGCACCCCGGAAGTGGAGCACGTTGTCCCACACCCAGCTGTAGACGTTGAGGTAGGCGCCGGTGTCCGCGCCCCGGTGCAGGACGGCGAAGGCCGCGGGCGGGGTGCCGTCCGGCTCCGGCAGCAGCTCCGGGAGGATCTCGTACGCCGCCTTCTCGACGTCGGGCGCGATGCCGGCCGGGTCGGCGGTGACGTGGTAGCGCTTGATGTGCCGCCCGGCGACCTCGATCGGTGGTCGCACGGTCAGCAGCTTCTCGGTGAAGGCCATGCGCAGGACGCTAGGCCCACTTCACTGACACCCTGTGTCAGTGAAGTCCGGCCGACTCGTCTCGATCCTCCTCCTGCTCCAGACCCGGGGCCGGATGACCGCCGCCCAGCTCGCCGAGGAGCTGGAGGTGTCCGTGCGCACGGTCTACCGGGACGTCGAGGCGCTGAGCGCGGCGGGCGTCCCGCTGTACGGCGACGCGGGCCACGCCGGTGGCTACCGCCTCCTCGACGGCTACCGCACCCGGCTGACCGGCCTCACCCCCGGGGAGGCCGAAGCTCTCTTCCTCGCCGGAGCGCCCGGTCCCGCCGCCGAGCTGGGCCTGGGCTCCGTCCTCGCCGCCGCCCAGCTCAAGGTGCGGGCCGCACTTCCGGAGGAACTGCGGGCCCACGCGGACCGGATCAGCGGGCGTTTCCATCTCGATGCGCCCGGGTGGTACGCGGAGGCCGAACAGGCGCCGTTCCTCCCGGCGGTGGCGGAGGCGGTGTGGAGCAGCCGGGTGCTCCATGTCCTGTACCGCCGCTGGGCCGAACCGACCGACGTGGAGCGGCGGTTGGAGCCGTACGGACTGGTGTCCAAGGCGGGCCGCTGGTACGTCGTCGCGGGCCCGGGGCCGCGCACCTTCCGCGTCGACCAGATCCTCGAACTGGCCTCCTCCGAAGAGGAGTTCGCCCGCCCCGAGGACTTCGACCTGGCGGCCTACTGGACGGCGTACCAGCGGGACTTCCACGACCGGCTGTACCGGGGCGAGGCACTCGTGCGGCTGGCGCCGGGCGTGCGGCTGCCGAGGGCAGTCAACATCCGTACGGATCAGGATGGTTGGACCCTCGTCCGGGTCCCCGTCGAGTCCGTCGAGCACGCCCATGGCGCATTCCTGCGCCTCGGCACGGACATCGAGGTGCTGGAACCCTCCGAGCTGCGCGAACGGATCGCCCGGACGATCGCCGAACTGGCCGAAAGATACGGCAACTCCGCTTCCCCGTGCGGCGACTGAGTGGGCGGAACCCGTCCGTCCCCACTGCTTCGGAGGTTCACCCCGTGCAGCACCCGCACCCGCACCGCAGACGCCGAGTCCTCCTCTCGGCGACGACCGCCGCCGTGGCCCTGGTGGCCGCCGGTCTGACCGCGCTGTCGCCCGGTACGGCCGAGGCCGCCACCGCCCGCCAGGTCGAGAAACTCGACCGGGGAGTCGTCAGCGTGCACACCAGCAGCGGCAACCTGGTCAGCTGGCGCTGGCTCGGCACCGACCCGAACGACGTGTCCTTCAACGTCTACCGCGCCGGCACGAAGGTCAACTCGACCCCGGTCACCGGCTCCACGAACTACTTCCACTCCGGCGCGCCCGCCGAGGCCGACTACACCGTCCGGGCGATCGTCGGCGGTGTCGAGCAGGCGGACTCGGTCCACGCCGTCCAACTCCGCGGCGGCTACAAGGACGTTCCCATCAGCCCGCCGGCCGGCGGCACGACCCCTGACGGCGTCGCCTACACCTACGAGGCCAACGACGCGTCCGTCGCCGACCTCGACGGCGACGGGGCACTGGACTTCGTCCTCAAGTGGCAGCCGACCAACGCAAAGGACAACTCCCAGTCCGGCTACACCGGCAGCACGATCCTCGACGGCGTCAAGCTGGACGGCACCCGGCTGTGGCGGATCGACCTGGGCCGCAACATCCGTTCCGGCGCCCACTACACGCAGTTCCAGGCGTACGACTACGACGGCGACGGCAAGGCCGAGGTCGCCATGAAGACCGCCGACGGCACGGTCGACGGCACCGGCGCGGTGATCGGCAGCTCCTCGGCCGACTACCGCAACTCCAGCGGCTATGTCCTGTCAGGCCCCGAGTACCTGACGATGTTCAACGGACAGACCGGCAGGGCGATGCAGAGCGTCGACTACGTCCCGGCACGCGGCACGGTGTCGTCGTGGGGTGACTCGTACGGCAACCGGGTCGACCGCTTCCTCGCGGGAACGGCGTACCTGGACGGCGCCCGCCCTTCGCTGATCATGGCCCGCGGCTACTACACCCGTACGGTGATCGCGGCCTGGGACTGGAGAGGCGGCACCTTCACCCGCCGCTGGACCTTCGACACCAACTCCTCGACCAACAGCGGCAAGGGCTACGACGGTCAGGGCTCGCACAGTCTGTCCGTCGGGGACGTCGACAACGACGGCAAGGACGAGATCGTCTACGGGGCGATGGCGGTCGACGACAACGGCAACGGGCTGTGGACCACCAGGACGGGCCACGGCGACGCCCAGCACCTCGGCGACCTCGATCCCTCCCACGCGGGTCTCGAGTACTTCAAGGTCTCGGAGTCCACCTCCCAGCCGGCGGAGCTGTACATCAACCCGGCGAACGGCACGGTGAACTGGAAACTGGCCGCGTGCTGCGACAACGGGCGGGGTGTCGCCGGCGACATCTGGGCCGGCAACGACGGTGCGGAGGTCTGGTCGGCCTCCGACACCTCGATCCGCGACGAGGCGGGCGCCACGAAGGGCCGCGAACCCTCCTCCGCCAACTTCCTGTCCTGGTGGGACGGCGACACGGTCCGCGAACTCCTCGACGGCACCCACATCGACAAGTACGGCACCTCCTCGGACACCCGCCTCCTGACCGGGGCGTCGGTCCACTCCAACAACAGCACCAAGGCGACCCCGTCCCTGTCCGGCGACATCCTGGGCGACTGGCGCGAGGAGGTCGTCTGGCCGACGTCGGCCAACACGGCCCTGCGGATCTACTCGACCCCGTACGAGACGACGACGAAGATCACCACCCTGCTCCACGACACGATGTACCGCACGGGCCTGGCCTGGCAGAACACGGCATACAACCAGCCCCCGCACCCGAGCTTCTTCCTCGGCAACGGGATGGCGACGGCGCCGAGGCCGACGGTGTACACGCCGTGACATGAGCGACAGGGCGGCTGCGGACAGCCGCCCTGTCGTCGGGTCAGGCCACCGTGCAGGCCTGGTCACCCAGCTTGAACGCGGTCGGTTTCCCGTTCGTCCCCGACCAGCTCCCCGTGAAGCCGAAGCTCACGGAGGAGCCCGCGGCCACGTTGGCGTTCCAGCCGACGTTCTTCGCGGTGACCGTCGAGCCCGACTGGGCGGACTCGGCGTTCCAGGTCTGGGAGATCGTCTGGGCGTTGGGGAAGGCCCAGCCGAGTGACCAGCCTGTCCAGGCGCTCGAGCCCGTGTTGCTCAGCTGGACGTCCGCCTGGAAACCGCCCGACCACTGGTTGGTGATCTTGTACGTCACCGCGCAGGCCCCCGTCGGCGTCGGATCCGTCGGGTCCGTCGGATCGGTCCCGCCTCCGCCGCTCGTGTCGGAGGTGTCGCCGTAGATCACGCCCCGTCCGTTGGTCGAGACGTACACCCGGCCGTACACCCGCGGGTCACCGGTGATGGCCGCGCCGGTCCAACCCCACTGGTGGGCATCGTCGTTGATACGGGTCCAGGTCGTGCCCTTGTCGGTCGAGCGGAAGACGCCACGGACGCCACCGATCTTCGCGCTGGTGTAGAGCGTCTGGTACGACGCCCCCGTGGCCGCCTTCCCGAATCCGATCGCGTCGGCCTGGTCGACGTTCGAAAGCTTCGTCCAGCTCGCGCCGCCGTCCGTGGAGTGCCACAGACCGTACGCCCCGTCGGTGGCCCCGCCCGCGAGCCAGACGTCACCCTTCGCGCCGGGCAACGCCTTGAAGCGCACGCTGTCACCGCTCGGCAGTCCGGTCGCCGCGGACGCCGTGAACGTCGCCCCGCCGTCCGTACTCACGTAGAACTTCCCGGACTTGAAGCCGTAGAAGGTCTTCGCGTCCACCCGGTCCGGCTCCACGATCGCCCCGGCCGGGATGCCGCTCGACGCCGACCAGGACGAACCGAAGCCCGTCGTGTACTGCACGCCCGTGCCGTCGGGGCTCCACACGAACCGGCTGCCGTCCGAGGCGGCGGCCACCGTTCCGCCACCGCTGACGCCCGAGGGGTCGGTCCCCGCGAACCAGTTGGCCCCGTTGTCCGTCGAGAACGCGATGTGCGGGCCCGAGTCCAGGTTGCCGACCCGTACGACCGTGTTCGCGTTCGTCTCGGCGAAGTCCAGACTCGTGGTCGTGGTGAAGTTCGGGGACGTGAACATCATCGACGGGACCTTGGTGAGGTCCGTGTGCCGGAAGCCGCCGACGTCACCGAGCGCGCTCAGCAGCGGGGCGCCGGAGGGCGGTGAGGCGAGGTCGTTGACCGCGGTCTCCTCCAGGCCCTGCACCATCGGCTTGATGGTGAACTGGCCGCCGGAGTCCCAGTTCGTGAGGTTCTCCGTGCCGTAGAGCGTCGCCCCCGTCCCGTACATCATGCGGTTCGAGTCGAACGGGTCGATCTCCAGCGACTCCGTCATCCAGCCGAGCTTCGGCGTCTGCTCGGGCGGTGACGGATTCGCCCCCCAGGTCAGCCACGGGGAGGAGGAGACGTCCATGGTGTAGCGGTTCGCGCGATTGGGGTACGACGTGTAGTCCCACGCCCGCGTCCAGGTCGCCCCGCTGTCCGTGGACCGGAAGATCTGGGTGTCCGGCCACCAGGAGCTGTAGGCGGTGGCCATGACCGTGCCGGGCTTCTGCCGGTCCACCGTCAGTCCGCTGAAGCCGTAGTAGGTGTCGGCCTCCGCGACCGGGCTGATGTTCGTCCAGGTGCCGGTCGCCGTCGCGTACCGCCACACCTGGCCCTTGCCGCCGTCGTACGGGCCGCCCTTGTCGCTGTAGGAGAGATACAGATAGCCGCCCGCCGCGTCCAGGACACCCTTGTGGGCAAGGTAGCCCGTCGGCTGGCCGGCGAGCCGAGTCCAGGTCGCGCCCGCGTCCGTCGACCGGTACACCGAGTTCTGGAGGTCCGCGACGCCGACGTAGATCGCCCGGGTGGCGTTCCCGGACGTGCCCGTCGACTCGTCGAAGGTCACCCAGACGATGCCCTGGTTGTCGCTGGCGTAGCCGCTGGTGTCGCTCGGGTCCTGTTGGTAGTTGCCGACGTTGGGGAAGTTCGCCACCTGCGACCAGCTGACCCCGGAGTCCGTCGACCGCCACAGCCCCTTGCCGCTCGGCGCCCCGAGATAGAGCACGCTGTTCTTGTTCGGGTCGACCGCCAGCCGCTCGCCCATGCCCCGCCCCGGCATGTTGCCGCCGAGCTTGAAGGGCAGGTCGGTTTTCTGCCAGCTCGCGCCCCGGTTCGAGGAGCGCATGACGGCGCCGTTCTTCGGGTCCCAGCTGTTGGTGTACGTCCCGACGGCCGCGTACACCCTGTTCGGATCCACGGCGTCTGAGGCCAGGCTCACCACGCCGGTGTGCCCCCAGTCGTCCCAGCCGACCGAGTCGAGCAGCGGCGTCCAGGTCTTGGACGACTGCTGCCAGCGGTAGGCCCCGCCGATGTCGGTGCGGGCGTACGCCAGGTTCTTCTCGGAGCGGTTGAAGACGATCCCGGGGACGAAACCGCCCCCGTCGACCCGGGCATTCTTCCAGGTGTACGTGTCGGCGGCGAGCGAGACCTTCGCGGTGCTGTCGGCCGCCAGTGCGGGTGGGGTGCCGGCGAGCAGCCCGGCCGCGAGCGCGAGCACGGCCGTGAGGATGCGGGTTCTTCGCACGGGGGGTCCTTTCCGGGAAAGGGGGGAGTGGGAGGTAAGCGCTTTCCTTGGAGTGCGAGAGTTGCCGGGCGACCCCCAGTGCGGGAGGGGGCCACCCGGCCGTTTCGGCCCCACCGTCCGGTGGCGGAGCCTTATACGCGGAGCCTTTCAGGCGGTTCCGAGGAAGCGCCGTGCACTGTGGCGCCCCTCAAGGGGCGCGGGGAACTGCGCGACCAGCTACAACGGACCCGCAGTCAGAACACGGCGCAACCCGCGGAGCGCCCGGCGGGGGCTGGTTATTCGAGAAGCTCCGCGTACGACCCCATGGCCAGGGCGATGTCCGCCTGGGCCCAGAACCGGTGATAGGTGAACGACGGCACCGCGCCGCCCGCGAGATAGGCCTCGATCTTCGACCAGGCCGGGTCGTCCTCGTAGAACGACCGGATGGACTCGAAGGTCGACGACGCGTTGATCGCGTCACCGTTCGGCATGGTCCCGGTCCAGCCGCTCGGGACGTACACCGCGTCGTCGAACCGGTTGTAGTCCGCCCGGTTCTCCGGCACCGCGATCCCCAGGCTGTCCTGGTAGTTGGTCCACATGCCGTCCAGCAGAGCCTTGGCCGTGGAAGCGGCCTGGGTGTCACCACTGCGGTCCGCGTAGTACGTCAGGGTCTTGGCGTACGCTGCGGCCACGCCGACGTCGTTGGTGTAGTCGGCGACGGTGACGTGAAGTCCGCTGTTGGCACCGGGACTTGACGCGTTCCAGGTGTCGGGCTGGCCCGACCACTGAAGCGTCGACGGGATCTGGTAGGTGCCGTCCGGGTTGATCGTGGTCTTGGACAGCGCCCAGTCGACCCACTTGTCGAGGACCGCCTTGGCCTGCGCGTTCCCCGTCTGCTGGTAGTACTCGGCGACCCGCTCCATCGACCACGCCTGGAAGCCGAACCACTGGTTGGACGGCGGGTCGTGGTAGACGGGCTGCTGGTCGTAGTACATGCCGTAGAAGGTCGACTTGCCGGCCGGGGGAGTCGCGTAGCGGCCCGCCCAGCTGTTCGTCGCACCGCCCGCGATGGCACCCTCGTCGGACTGCAGCCAGCGGTAGAACTCCAGCTGCCGGCCCAACGAGGTGTTCCAGTCCGCCGCGCCCGTCGCCGACTTGGGCTTGAGGTCGGCGTAGGAGCTCAGCGCGTACGCGGCCATCGGGTTCTGGTAGCCGCCGTGCGCGTGACTGGATCCGATGCGCCAGGCCCAGCCCGCCGAGGTGTCGGTGGCGCCGCCCCAGGCGTAGTACCAGGACAGCAGGTACATCGAGGCGTCCTTGCCGGTACCGGCCGCACAGGTGGAAGGACCGACACAGTTGCCGATCTTCTTGAAGTACTTGTCGTACATGGCGTAGCGCAGATAGTCGCCCATCTTCGCGGCCTTGCCCACGGTGGCGGAGACGTCGGAGCCCTTGCCCTGCTCCTTCGCCCACTTGTCGGCCCAGTACGCGGCCTGCACCGCACGTGCGTCGGCGTCCGGGGCGTTGGTGAACTTCCACTGCTTGGCGTAGGAGGCGTCACCGGTGAAGAGATCCAAGTACCCGTTCTTGCCGCCGTACTTGAACTGGTCACAGGTCGGCTGCGGCACCGTCTCCCACACCGACTCCTGCGCACCGCGCTGGAAGGTGTTGATGTACGACGGTCCGGTGTCCGTCGGTCCCGCCTCGCACTTGCCGGGCGAGTTGCCGTAGCCGTAGACGTTGTCGACGTCCTGCAGCCAGTGCATGCCGTAGACGTCGTCGGTGCCGTATGCGCTCTTCAGTTCACCGGCGATCGGATCCGAACCCACCGACACCCCGGTGTCCAGCTTCGCCGGGTACTCGTTCGGAGTGTCCAGCTCGGGCGCGTAGGTCGCCGGCTTGGAGGCGTTGTAGAAGGAGTTGGTCGGCTGGTCGGCGTGGGTGGGGATCATGTACTTCTCCATGATGTCCCAGGCACCGTTGAACTTGGACCAGTCGCCCGTCACCTTGCCGTACATGGCCTGGAGCCACAGGAGGTAGCTGTACGCCTCCGAGGTGGTCTCGTGGCCGTGGTCCGGCGCCTCGACGATCAGCGTCTCGACCGAGTGGTAGGGGATGCCCTCGGGGGAGAAGTAGCCGTTCGCCGGGTTGGTGATCTTGCCGTACAGATCCAGGAAACGGGCGTTGTAGGTGCCCGTCGCCGCGATCTGGGTGACCGTCACCGAGGCCTTGGCGTGGCCGGTCGCCGTCGACTCGAAGGTCGCCGCGCCGGTGCCGGAGGCGTTGCCGGTGATGGTCACCGTCTGCGCGGTGTTCCAGTTCGACGGAGTGAAGGTGAGCGAGGCCCCGCCGGTCACCGAGAGACCCGCGTTGCCGCCGGTGCGGGCGGTCGTGACGGTCACGTTGGCCGAGGGCTGCGTCGACAGCTTCACGGTGTACGTGCCCGTCTTGCCCTGCTGGACGGCGAGTTGGGTCGCCGAGGCGACGACCGCGGGACCCGAGGCGACCGTGATGCCGACCGGCGTCGACTCCCCGGACGCGCCCAGGCTGTCGTACGCCTTCGCGAGCAGCGAATGACTGCCCACGGTCAAACTTGAGACCGAGAGCGAGTACGGCGACGTCGTGTCGGTGCCCAGCAGTGTGGTGTTGTCGTAGAACTCCACCTTGCTGATGGTCGCGTTGTCCGCGGCGGCGGCCGTCGCGGCGAGCGGGACCGCGTTGCCCTGGGTGTAGACAGCGCCCGCGGCCGGGCTGGTCAGCACGGTGATCGGCGGCTGGTGGGCGCCAGTGCACGAGGTGCCGTTGATCGCGAAGTTCGTCGGCGCCGCGTTGGCGCCGCTGTAGGTGAACTGCGCGCCGGTGGTGACGGCGGAGCCCGCGGCGATGTTCGCGTTGTACGTGGCGCTGTTGACCGTGACCGTCTGGCCGGACTGGGACCAGGTCCCGTTCCAGCCGTTGCTCAGCTTCTGGTTGCCCGCGTAGCCGTACGTCAGGGTCCAGCCGTTGATGGCGTCCGTGCCGCGGTTGGTGATCGTCAGATCCGCGGTGAAACCGGAACCCCAGTCATTGGTCTTGTAGTCGACACTGCACTGAACTGCAGCTGCCTGTGCGGGAGTTGAAGCCGCACTCAGCATCGCGAACGGCAGTGCCATGGCCGCCACGACAGCGGTCCACAATCGCCGGACGGCCCGGCGTCTCCTGGTGGGGGGCATTGCTGGTTCCTCCTTGTGCGGCTCGGAGAAGTCAAGGCTTGAACCAGTGGGAGCGCTCCCATAGTGGAGACGACCATTCAAGGGGTCAAGGCTCTTGAAGAGTCGAAAAGATTCGACGAACGGGACTGAGGGAAAGTCAAGTGACCCCTCTGTTCTTTGCCGTCACTTGGCGCTACCTTCCTTGACACCAGTGGGAGCGATTCCATCAGTCGACGCGTCCGTAACGGCGCGCTGATCTGCAAGGAGTCGCTCATGCGACACCCCCCGCGTTCAGTACTTGCAGCCGTTGCCGGCGCGGTCGCCCTCATCGGGTCCGTGACGGTGCCGGTGGTCACGGCGTCCGGCGCCGCCCCTGCCTGCTCGGTGGAGTACTCCGTCACCAGCCAGTGGGGCGGCGGCTTCCAGGGTGCCGTGAAGATCACCAACAACACGGCCGCCATGAGTAGTTGGAGCCTCGCCTTCGACTTCGCCGGCGGCCAGAAGCTCACCCAGGGCTGGAACGCGAAATGGTCCCAGTCCGGTACGACGGTCACCGCGGCCAATGAGAACTACAACGGCTCCCTGGCCACCGGAGCGAGCGTCAGCGCCGGATTCATCGCGTCCTGGTCGGGGAGCAACGCCGTTCCGACCTCGTTCAAGCTCAACGGCACCAGCTGCAACACGGCCGTCGAGCCCTCGCCCACACCGGAGCCGACGGATCCCGCGGAAGACGGGCCCCCCGTCCTCCGTGCGTCGGGCAACAAGCTCGTGGACGCCGGCGGCGCGACCCGCCGTCTGCTCGGCGTCAACCGGTCCGGCGGCGAGTTCATGTGCGTCCAGGGCCGCGGCATCTTCGACGGCCCGGTCGACGACGCCTCGGTGAAGGCGATCGCCGACTGGAAAGCGAACACGGTCCGCATCCCTCTCAACGAGGAGTGCTGGCTGGGCCTGTCCACCATCGATCCGTCCTACGCCGGGGCGAACTACATCAACGCCGTCAAGGACCTGGTCGCCAAGGTCAAGGCCCACGGCATGACACCCGTGGTCGAACTGCACTGGACCTACGGGCAGTACACCGGCAACTCCGCCGGCTGCTCCGACGTGCACGCCAGTTGCCAGAAACCGATGCCCGACATGCAGTACACGCCCGCCTTCTGGGCCTCGGTGGCCAACACCTTCAAGAACGACCGCACCGTCGTCTTCGACCTGTTCAACGAGCCCTACCCGGACCGCGCCACCTCCACGACCACCCAGGCGTGGCAGTGCTGGCGGGACGGCGGCAGCTGCCCGGGCATCGGGTACGAGGTCGCCGGTATGCAGGATCTCGTCGACAGCGTCCGGGGCACCGGCGCGACCAACCTGATCCTGGCCGGGGGGATCGCCTACTCGAACGACCTCAGCCAGTGGCTGACGTACAGACCGGCCGACCCGGCGGGCAATCTCGCCGCCGCCTGGCACGTGTACAACTTCAACACCTGCGCCAACGAGAGCTGCTGGAACTCCACGCTCGCCCCGGTGGCCGCCCAAGTCCCCCTCGTGGCGGGGGAGATCGGCGAGAACACCTGCGCGCACGGATTCATCGACCAGGTCATGAAGTGGTTCGACGACCGCGGTCTGTCGTACCTCGGCTGGACCTGGAACACCTGGGACTGCTCCTCCGGACCGTCCCTGATCAGCAGCTACGACGGCACACCCACAGCGTTCGGCACCGGGCTGCGTGACCATCTGCGCGCCCTGAACGGATAGCACCCGCCCAACGGACAACATCCGCGAACGAGAAGGAAACCCGCACTCATGAGTCGTACGAGAACAGCGCTCCTCGCTGCCCTGGCGCTCGTCGCCGGGGCCTCCGGGACCGCACTGGCCGTGACCCCCGGGGACGCAGGCATCGCCGCCGTCCCCTGCACCGTGGACTACAAGGTGCAGAACCAGTGGGACACCGGCTTCACCGCCGCTGTCACCATCACCAACAACACCACGGCCAAGTCGAGTTGGTCGCTGAAGTGGGCGTACGCCGGAAACCAGAAGGTCACCAGCGGCTGGAACGCCAAGGTCAGCCAGAGCGGGACGGCCGTCACCGCGGCGAACGAGTCCTACAACGGCACACTCGCCACCGGCGGTTCGGTCAGCTTCGGCTTCCAGGGCACCTACAGCGGCACCAACGCCGTCCCGGCCACCTTCACCCTCGACGGTGTGACCTGCAACGTCGACGGCGGCACCGATCCGACCGATCCGACCGATCCGACGGACCCCGGGGGCGGCACCAAGGTCGACAACCCGTACTCCGGCGCCAAGGTGTACGTGAACCCCGAGTGGTCGGCGAAGGCCGCCGCGGAGCCGGGTGGCAGCCGGATCTCCAACCAGCCCACCGGCGTGTGGCTGGACCGGATCGCCGCCATCAACGGCGTCAACGGCGGGATGGGGCTGCGCGCCCACCTCGACAAGGCCCTGGAGCAGAAGGGCAGCGGCGAACTCGTCGTCCAGCTGGTCATCTACAACCTGCCCGGCCGCGACTGTGCGGCACTCGCCTCCAACGGCGAACTCGGTGCCACGGAGATCGACAAGTACAAGACGCAGTACATCGACCCGATCGCGGCGATCCTCGCCGACCCGAAGTACGCCTCGCTGCGGATCGTCAACACGATCGAGATCGACTCGCTGCCCAACCTCGTCACCAACGTCTCGCCGCGGGCCACCGCCACCGCCAACTGCGACACCATGAAGGCCAACGGCAACTACATCAAGGGCGTCGGCTACGCGCTGAACAAGCTCGGTGACGCCCCCAACGTCTACAACTACGTGGATGCCGGACACCACGGCTGGATCGGCTGGGACGACAACTTCTCGGCGAGCGTCCAGACCATCAAGCAGGCGGCCACCGCTGAGGGCGCCACCGTCAACGACGTGCAGGGCTTCATCACCAACACCGCCAACTACAGCGCGCTCAAGGAGCAGTACTTCACCATCAACGACTCCGCGGGCGGCAAGTCCGTGCGCGAGTCGAAGTGGGTGGACTGGAACCGGTACACCGACGAGCTCTCCTTCGCCCAGGCCTTCCGCCAGGAGGCGGTGAACCAGGGCTTCGCCTCGGGCGTCGGCATGCTGATCGACACCTCCCGCAACGGCTGGGGCGGAACCGCCCGGCCCACCGGCCCCGGCGCCACGACGGACGTGGACACCTACGTCAACGGCGGCCGGATCGACCGGCGGATCCATGTCGGCAACTGGTGCAACCAGTCGGGGGCCGGCCTCGGTGAGCGTCCGCAGGCCAGTCCGGCCGCCGGGATCGACGCCTACGTGTGGATCAAGCCTCCGGGTGAGTCCGACGGGTCCAGCTCCGCGATCGCGAACGACGAGGGCAAGGGCTTCGACCGGATGTGCGACCCGACGTACACCGGCAACCCGCGGAACAACAACAACATGTCCGGTGCGCTGCCGAACGCCCCGCTGTCGGGGCACTGGTTCTCGGCGCAGTTCCAGGAGCTCATGAAGAACGCGTACCCGGCGCTCTAGATCTGCCGAGTGCGGCGCTCGACACCCCCGCCGGGGTCTGGTCAGTGCTCTCTGGCCAGGCCCCGGCGGATCGCGAACTCGACCGCCGAATAGTCGCCGTCGGGGCGGTCCAACTCGTACGGCACCGCCGGGAGCAGGGGCGGCTGGGCCATGAAACGGGGGCTGGTGCCGTGGTGGGGCTGGGCCGCGTGGACCAGGAAGGGGTGGCAGAGGTAGACGTCCCCCGGGCTGCCGGTGGCGTGGGCGAGCGGGCGGTGTGCCGAGGCCTTGTCCACCTTCGGGCCCAACTCCAGGAAGGAGGCGCCCTGTTCGCCGTACGGCTCCAGGATCGGCGGTACGTCGAGATGGGAGCCGATTCTGATGCGGGTCGGGGCCTCGGTCTGGGTGACCTCGCTGAACAGGAACAGCATCAGCAGGGCGCGGTCCCTGGAGCGCAGGTTGGTGTGGTACATGCCGGGGGGCGCCCCCTCGGGGAGGTAGCTTCCCTCGATGTGCCAGCCCGCGTCGTCCGGTTCCTCCGCGTGCGGAAACCGCAAGGGGAAAGTGCCCAGTGAGTAGCGGGGCTGCCAGCGGTTCTCGCCCACCAGCAGGTCGAACGCCTCGTGCAGCACCGGAGAGTTGGCGGCCGCCGCGAACGGGCCCTGTGCCATTCCGGCCACCCAGACCACCGGGTCCTTCCAGGAGGCCGGGTCCTCGGGGTCGTAGCCCGTCTCCCGCCACAGCAGCGACGCGCAGTGCTGGGCGACGCGGGGCGGGAAGGCGCCCTCGATCCTCACGAATCCGTCTTCGAGGAAACGCTCCACCAGTTCGTCGTCCATGGGGCCATCGTGGGGGATCGGTCGGGGCGGGCGCATCCCATTTTCTTTGCGTCCGCATTGCCGTGTTTTTTGCTGTCGTGGCAACATCCCTGGCCTCTTGGCGGTGCGTCGGCGCACGCTGGCCGCATCCCGAGGAGAGGCTGGCACCATGGCGCACGATCACGACACCCACGGTCACCACCACCACGACCACACCGACATCGACTGGTCCAGGATGGCCGAGTACCTGGAGACCCAGGCGGAACTGTTCACGCCGCTGTACGAGCGGGCCCTGGCTTGGCTCGGGCACAAGCAGACCGAGCCGGGGCTGATCGTCGATGCGGGCAGTGGGCCCGGGGTGCTGTCCTGTCTGCTCGCCGAGGCCTTTCCGGGGGCCCGGGTGGTCGCCGTCGACGGGGCCGAACCGCTCCTCGAGCGGGCCCGGGACCGGTCCGTGCGGCTCGGTGTCGCCGACCGCTTCGGGACCCTCGCCGGTGAACTTCCCTCAATCCTCGATGACTTGGACTACCCCGTCGACCTCCTCTGGGCCAGTCGGAGCCTGCACCACCTCGGGGACCAGCGGGCCGGGATCGCCGCGTTCGCCGCACGTCTGGCGCGGGGTGGCACGTTGGCGCTGATGGAGGGCGGGCTGCCCGCGCGCTTCCTGCCCCGGGACATCGGGATCGGGCGGCCGGGGCTCCAGGCGCGGCTCGACGCGCTGGAGGAGGAGCGGTTCGCGCAGATGCGGGCGGGGTTGGCCGACTCCGTCGCCGAGGTCGAGGACTGGCCCGCGCTGATGGCCTCCGCCGGGCTGCGGCACACCGGTACGCGTAGCTTCATGCTGGATCTTCCGGCGCCGACGACCGATCGGGCCCGTGCGTACATCGCCGCGTCGCTCGGGTGGCTGCGGGAAGGTTTTGCCGAGCAGCTGGACGCGGACGACCGTGACACGCTTGACCGGTTGCTCGATCCTGAAGACGCGGCGAGTGTGCATCGGCGGACGGATGTGTTCGTGCTGGCGGTGCACACGGTGCACACGGCTGTGCGGACCGGTTGAGGTACTCGGTGATCAGGGCGCCCCTGACGTGCCGGACACGGAAGGCAACGAAGTGGTCGGCCAGTACCCGCCGTTTCATCTCCTCCTGCGGTGTCCGGTCCAGCGGCTGCCCTGCCGGATCCCCTACGGCGACGATCCGTTCTGCCGCCAGCATGCGGGCGCGGATCACCGGGGCGGGGGCCTCTGTGCCGTACAGGGTTCCCGACGCCGCCGGGCCGCGGTCCAGGGCCAGGTCGCGCAGCCGCCGTACCGAGTCCGGGTCGGCCAGTGACCACACGCGGCGGCGCGACGGCATGTAGACGACACCTTCGGCGTGCGTGGTACTCAGTGCTCGGCTGATCGCTGTGGCGTCGTCGGTGCGGCTCTCCGGGGTGCGCAACTGGAGGGTGACCGGGAGCAGCGCGAGCACGGCCGCTGCCATGGCGAAGGCCCGGGCACGGCCCAGCCGGTCGAGGGCCGCGCCGATCAGGAGGGCCGTGCCCGCGTGGCCGTAGAGGACATAGCGGTCGACGTAGAGCGGTTTCAGCGAGGTCAGGAGGATCAGCGTCAGCGCGGGCAGGACCACGAGGGGGAGAGCCAGCCGGGGCACAGGGCCGCGTCGGAGCGGGGCGGCGCAGGTCAGGGCCAGTGCGCTCACTGCGGCGAAGCTCAACAGCGCACCCGTCCCCAGGCCGCCGATCCACGACACCTGGTCCGACTGGCGCATGCTCAGCGCGGCCAGGGGAGCCAGGCCGGTGCAGACCGCGAGAGCGACGCGGAGGGCGGCGCGGCGGGCCGAGCGCGGTAGCGCCAGCAGGTGTGCGGGCAGGGCCAGGACGGCGAACTCGTGCAGCAGACAGGCGGTGAGCAGGACCGCGCCGTAGGCCGCCCAGGCTCCGGGCGTACGGCGGTCCGCGGCCCGCACCAGCAGGTACGTCGCCCCGACGATCAGCGCGCAGACGACGGCGTACGAACGGCCCTCCTGCGCGTACCGCTGTACCGGCGGGAGCACGGCGAAGGTGATCCCGGCCGGCAGCCCCGCGCGTGGTCCGGCGAGGCGCCGGCCCAGCAGCGCCAGGGTTCCGGCCGCGGCCGCGGTCGCCAGAACCGAGGGCAGGCGCAGCACGAGCAGGGGGTCCATGTCTCCGCACAGACGGAACAGGGCGTGCATGAGCAGGTAGTACAGACCGTGCACCGCGTCGACGTGCCCCAGCGTGGTCCACAGGTCGGGCAGGGAGCGCTGCGCCATGTCGTACGTCACCACTTCGTCCCGCCATATGCTGCCGCCGCGCCGGATGCCCCACAGGCCGAGGGCGAGGGAGAGGGCGGCGGGGACGAGCGCGAACCGAAGCCGCCCGGCGGAGGGCACGGTCCCGGACGCCTTGGGTGGCAACCGAACAGGCCGTAGCAGAGGTCCTGGTGAGTGTGTGGTGGCGATGACTGACTCCGGTGCGTGGCGGGAGCGCGGGGCCCGGTGAGTGGGCGTGTACCGACGAGTTCAGAGGCCGGAGGATTGTTGGGCAGCCCCGAATCGGCGGGCCAATCAATTCGCGGGTGCGGTCGTCGACGTGCGGGACGGTCGTGAGCGAAGGGGGAGACGCACATGGGGCGCCGGGAGAAGCCGCTTGATCCGGGGGCGGGGGCCGTGCAGCGGTTCGCGTTCGAGATGCGCAAGCTGCGCGACGAGGCGGGCACCCCGACCTACCGCGCCATGGCGGCCCGCGCCGGTTACTCGGCACCCACCCTCTCCGCCGCCGCGGCCGGTGAACGGCTGCCGACCCTGCCGGTGCTCCTCGCCTACGTCGCCGCGTGCGACGGTGATCCGGGGGAGTGGGAGCGCCGGTGGCGGGAGGCGGCCGCCGAGTCGGCCGGTGCGCGTGCGGTCGAGGACGCCGAGGAGGACGACAGCCCCTACCCGGGACTCGCCCGTTTCGAGACGGGGGACGGGGAGCACTTCCACGGCCGCGACGACCTGATCGCCGAACTCGTCGGACTCACCGCCGTCAAGAGGTTCGTGGCCGTGGTCGGGGCGAGCGGCAGCGGCAAGTCCTCACTGCTGCGAGCGGGGTTGATACCGGCGCTGCGGGATCCCTCTGCCGGGACGGGCACGGACCTCGCCGCCATTCGTCTGCTCACGCCGGGCGCCCGTCCCCTCCGCACCCACGAGGCCCTCTTCACCCCGCACGACGGCCCCGGCGACACCCTGCTCGTCGTCGACCAGTTCGAGGAGGTCTTCACGCTCGGTGCCGACGCCGAGGAACGCACGCGGTTCCTCGGGGAGTTGCTCGCGGCCGTCGACCCGGCGTCACGGCTGCGCGTGGTGATCGCCGTGCGGGCCGACTTCTACGGCCGGTGCGCCGAACACGGGCCGCTCGCCGAGGCGTTGCGGGACTCCACGCTGCTCGTCGGACCGATGCCGCCGACGGCGCTGCGAGAGGCCGTGGTGCGCCCCGCCGCCGCTCAACGGCTCCTCGTGGAAAGGGTGTTGACCGCGCGGATCGTCGCGGACGTGGCCGGTGAACCGGGCGGACTGCCGCTGATGGCCCACGCGGTGCGCGAGGTCTGGCGCCGTCGCACCGGCAAGACCCTCACCCTCGCAGCCTACGAGGCCGTCGGCGGCGTCCGCGGCGCCGTCGCGCACACCGCGGAGGCCGTACACGCCCGGTGCACCCCCGTCGAGGCCGCCGCGCTGCGCCGCCTGCTGCTGCGCCTGGTGAACCCCGGCGACGGCACCGAGGACACCCGGCGGCCCGTGGACCGCGCCGAACTCGACGCGGACGGGACAACGACCCGCGTCCTGGAGCTGCTGGTGCGCAGCCGGCTGCTGACGGTCGACGGCACCACCGTCGACCTCGCCCATGAGGCCGTCCTCGGCGCCTGGCCACGGCTGCGAGGCTGGCTGGACGAGGACCGCGAACGGCTGCGCCTGCACCGCGCGCTCACCGAAGCCGCCCTCACCTGGGACGCGTTGGGACGGGACCCGGGCGCGCTGTACCGGGGGACGCGGCTGACGCAGGCCCGCGAGACCTTCGGCGACGCAGAAGACGCCGGTGACGGCGGTGAACTGAACCGGCTCGAACGCGACTTCCTGGCCGCGAGCGTCGAGACATACGAACGAGGCCGCCGTGCCACGACCCGCGCCTCCCGCCGACTGCGCGCCCTGACCGGCGCGCTCGCCGTGCTGCTGATCCTCGCCGTGGTCGCGGGAGCGGCCGCCTGGCGGCAGAGCGGGGTCAGCGCGCGGCAGCGCGACGAGGCGGAGGCCCGCCGGGCCGCGGCCCAGGTGGAGACCCTGCGCGAGGGCGACCCGCGCACCGCGATGCGCCTGGCCCTGGCCGCCTGGCAGACCGCCGACCTGCCCGAGACCCGCGAGGCGCTGCGCACGGCCGTCGCACAGAGCGAGCGGGACGTGTTCACCGAGCCCGAGGAGGGGGACGCGCGGGCCCTGAACGCGCCCTCCTGGCTCAGCCGGGACGGGCGGATCCTGTCGACGGTGGTGCGCGACAAGGTCGTCCAGTGGGACGTGCCGGCGCACCGCAGGATCCGGTCCGTGGAGCTGCCGGGTCTGTCCGAGGGCGTATCCGACGTCAGCGAGGACGGGCGCTTCGTCGCCTACACGGCTCTCGACGGCACCGGCCTGCTGGTCGGCGGGCTCGCGGACGGCAGGACGTATCGGCTGCCGATCGGCTCCTGGCGGGACGTCGACGTGCGGTTCGCTCCGGACGGGCGCACCCTGCTCGTACGGCGTCTCGTCCACGGCGCGACCGACTCGCGGGCCACGCTGGAGGTGTGGGACGTGGCGCGGCAGCGGGTGCGGTTCCGGTACGAACGGGGCAGCGACGACGGCGCGTTGCCGGCCCGGAGCCCCGACGGCCGCTACCTCGCCTGGTGCACGGACTCCGGCGGGGACCTGCGCATCCTCGACACCCGCGAGACCCGCCCGGTCGCCACCACGGTGCCCGCCGCGACCGGACGGGCCGTGTGCCGGGGCGACGAGCTCACCTTCACCGCCGACAGCCGGGCCGTGGCGAGCGTCACCACCGGCGGTGTCGTCACCTGGGACGTCCACGCCGGACGCGAACGGCCCCGGCTGCCCCTGGCCGGTGGCGGATACCGCGTGGAGTTCGCCGGTGACTACGCCCTGACCTGGACGCCGGGTTCCCTCGCCCTGTGGCGCCCCGACCTGCCGGACCCCGCGGACGACAGCGCACGCGAGCCGCTGCTCACCTTCCCCGTCGACTCGTCGGCGGTGGGCGACCTGCGTCTGGACCTCGACGCGGGCGTGCTGCGCTACCGGGAACAGGGCCGGACCAGTTCGGTGCACACCCTCTCGCTCCAGGGACTGACCGGCACCGCCTGGCGGGACCGGGCGGCGCAGAGCGCCGCGTTCGACAGCCGGGGCCGGCCGGTGCGGGCGAGGAAGGCCCCGGTGGTCGACCGGCGGGACACCGTCACCGCGGACCCGACCGGCCGCACCGCGCTCACCTCGGAGGGCGCGCTCGTCAGTGTCTCGACGGGCAAGCGGCTCAAAGGAGTCAGGGGAGTGGAGGGCGAGGACTACCTCAGCGAAGGCGCCTTCAGCCCCGACGGCCGGTACCTCGCCGCCGCCGACGTCCGGGGCCGCCTCACCCTGTGGGACGCGCACAGCTGGCGCAGGCTGGCCGTCCTGAGGAGCGGCGGCTCCAACCGCCACGATCCGGCGCTCGGCTTCTCCGCCGACGGCTCCCTGGTGGCCGCGAGCGACCCCGACGGAGTGGTGAACGTCTGGGAGACGGCCACGCCCGCTCTGCCTGCCGCCTCCCTGCCCGCGGGGGACTCCCCGGTGCTCGCCCTCGGATTCACCGGGGACAGTGGGGAGTTGCACATCGCCACACCCCATCTGGCCGACCGGGGCCTCCCGTCGGCCCCGGAGCGGGCCACGCGGAGTGTGTGCGCCCGGGTGTCGACAGGTCTCACCGAGAAGGAGTGGCGGCGCTACTTCCCGTCGGCCGACTACCGCCGAACCTGCGGCACTTGACTTCGAGAACGCTTCAACTGATGTACTCCCTGCCATCCACGAGAACGCAGCGGAACACAGGGGGAAGCCATGTCCGACGATTCACCGGTGGCGCTCATCACCGGCGGCGGCAGCGGTATCGGCGCCGCGGTCGCACGGCAACTGCTCGATGCGGGGCACCGGGTGGCCGTCACCGGGCGGGGCGAGCCGCGCCTGCGTGCCTTCGCCGAGGAACTCGGCAACCCGCACGCCCTGTTGACGTTCGTCGGCAACGCAGCCGAGTACGGCGACATCAGCGCCGCGGTCGACGGCACGCTCAAGGAGTTCGGCCGACTGGACACGGTCGTGGCCAACGCGGGGTTCGCCACCCATGACACCGTCGCCGGGGGCGACCCCGCCGGCTGGACCGAGATGGTGCTGACCAACGTGCTCGGCCCCGCCCTCCTCATCCGCGCCTCCATCGACGCGCTCAAGGAGACCCGCGGCCGGATCGTGCTGATCGGCAGCGTCGCCGGGTTCATCCACGGACCCGGCAACATCTACGGGGCGACGAAGTGGGCGGTGACCGGGCTCGCCGAGAACGCCCGCCGCGAGGTCACCGAGTTCGGTGTCGGTGTCACCCTGGTGGCCCCCGGCCGCGTGGAGACGCCGTTCTGGGACGGCTACGGCAGCCTCCCGCCCGGCCACCTGCTCACCGCCGACCAGATCGCCGACTCGGTGGTGTGGGCCGTACGGCAGCCGGAAGGCGTCGACATCAACACCGTCGTCGTACGGCCGATCGGGCAGCCCGTCTGACGGCTGACGCCGGACACACGACGGCCGGCGGTGGGGCCCCTGTGAGAGGGACCGCACCGCCGGCCGAACCGGTGTGCCGTCAGGCGGCGTTGAACGTCGACGGGTCCGGGCCGAGACGCCGGTCCTCGTTGAGCGCGCTGATCGCCGCCAGGTCCTCGGCGTCCAGGCTGAAGTCGAAGACCTCGATGTTCTCCTTGATCCGGGACGGGGTCACGGACTTCGGGATCACGACGTTGCCGAGCTGGAGGTGCCAGCGCAGCACGACCTGGGCCGGAGTGCGGTCGTGCTTCTGGGCGATGGCCACGATGGCCGGGACCTCCAGGAGGCCCTTGCCGGAACCGAGCGGCGACCAGGCCTCGGTGGCGATGCCCTGCTCCGCGTGGTACTCACGGGCTGCGTGCTGCTGAAGGTGCGGGTGCAGCTCGATCTGGTCGACGGCCGGGATGACGGACGTCTCGGCGATCAGCCGCTCCAGGTGGTCGGGTTCGAAGTTGGAGACGCCGATGGCCCGGATCCGGCCGTCGGCGTGCAGCTTCTCGAACGCCTTGTAGCTGTCGACGTACAGGTCACGGGAGGGCGTGGGCCAGTGGATCAGGTACAGGTCCACGTAGTCCAGGCCGAGCTTCTCCAGCGAGGTGTCGAAAGCGCGCAGGGTCGAGTCGTAGCCCTGGTCGCTGTTCCAGAGCTTGGTGGTGACGAAGATGTCCTTGCGGGCCACTCCGGAAGAGGCGATGGCCTTTCCGGTGCCCACTTCATTGCCGTAGATCGCCGCTGTGTCGATGCTGCGGTACCCGGCCTCGAGCGCCGTGGCGACCGCGCGCTCGGCCTCGTCGTCCGGCACCTGCCAGACACCGAAACCCAGCTTGGGCATCTCGACGCCGTTGTTGAGGATGATCGGGGGGACCTTGCTGCTCACGAGCTCTTGATCCTTACGGTTGTCGTCAGGTGGCACTCCTATGGTCAACGATCACAAGCCGTGATGCATTCCTGACTGGAGAATCCGTCCGAACTGACCCGCGAGTCAGTGGGCGATGGCTGAAATTGGCCGGAAGCATCCGACCTCTTCGGTACAGACCATTGACCGCTGACGGTCCTGCCGCGACTCTGGATCGCGCATACGGGCGGAATCCTGAACTCAGTTCACAGACATGAATTCGGCCTGGCTTTCATCCGATGTTTCCCGTGTCTCCTGGCTCACGGAGAGGGAGGAACATGAGACGCCGTCGTCTTCGCACGGCCCTGACGACCCTTGCACTCACCGCCGCGACCCTGGTCACCCTGCCGGCCGCCGCACCCCCGCCCACCGGCTCTCCGATCGGCCCGTCCCCGGACCGGGACTGGTCCGTGGCCATGGTCGAGTCGACCATGGCCCGCTACACACCGAGCAGCATCGGTGGCTGGTCCTACCCGGTCGGCCTCTACCTCTACGGCCAGTACCTCGCGTACGAGCGCACCCATGACACCCGCTACCTGACCTACACCAAGGACTACGTCGACCGCTTCGTGAAGAGCGACGGCTCGATCGGCCAGTCCTTCAACAACCTGGACAGCATGCAGGCCGGCCGGCTCCTGGTGATCCTGCACCACGAGACGGGCCAGGACCGCTACCGCAAGGCGGCGAAGAAGATCGTCGACCGCCTGGCCACTTATCCCCGCACGAGCGACGGTGGCTTCTGGCACGCCGACACCGCGAGCCGCGCCCACCAGCTCTGGGCGGACGGCGTCTACATGGTGAACCCGTTTCTCGTCGAGTACGGAGAGGAGTTCGGCGACAGCTCGTACACCGACGACGAGGCCGCGAAACAGCTCGCCGTCTACGGAAGCCACCTCCAGGTCGCGAACGGACTGCTCGAGCACGCCTACGACGAGTCGAAGAGCGCCGGCTGGTCCGACCCGCGCACCGGGCTCGCCCCCGAGCACTGGTGCCGTGCGGTCGGCTGGTACTCCATGGCGATCGTCGGCGTGCTCGACGGCATTCCGCAGCATCACCCGCGCCGGGCTCAGCTGCTCGGGGTCTTCCGCAAGTTGGCGGCCGGCCTGGAGAAGTACCAGGACCCGGCGACCGGCCGCTGGTTCCAGGTGATCGACAAGGGCACCCGCGGCGACAACTGGACCGAGACGTCCTGCTCCAGCATGTTCACCTACGCCCTCTCGCGCGGCGCCCAGCAGGGATACCTGGACCAGCGTTTCAAGGCCGTCGCACACCGCGGCTACCAGGGCGTGCTCGCCAAGCTCTCGGTCGGCTCCGACGGGCGCACGAACCTCGCCGACATCTCCATCGGTACCAACGTCGGCGACTACGCGTACTACATCGCTCGCGACCGGGCCACCAACGACTTTCACGGCCTGGGCGCCTTCCTGATCATGAACGAACAACTGCGAGGTGATTAGTGTCATGAACACATCCAGAAGGTCCTTGCTGGGCGCCGCGCTCGGCGGTGCCACGGTGGCCGCGGTCGGTCTGCCGACGGCGACCACCGCCCACGCCGCCTCCTGGCAGCAGAAGTGGGCCCCCTCCGCGAGCGGCGACGGCCTCGGCGCCTTCGAGACGATCGAGGACGACCGTGCCGACTCGCACTCCGCCGGACAGCCGCACATCTACGCCACCGGCAACAACTGGCGCTTCGACATGCACACCGTCGACCGCGACACCTCGACCGACCGCCAGCGCCAGGAGGTCACAGGGCTGCGCAACGGCAGCGGAAGCAACTACCTGAAGTGGACGAAGGGCCAGACCTGGCGGGTCACCTACTCGATGTACATCCCGAGCTCCCTGAAGGCGACCACCACCTTCACCCACATCATGCAGATGAAGCAGCCCGGCAGCGGCACCTCGCCGATCGTCGTGCAGTCCCTGCGCCGGGTGAACGGCAAGCAGACCATCGAGCTGAAACTCGCCA
Source organism: Streptomyces doebereineriae (assembly GCF_031845645.1). Classification (NCBI taxonomy): domain Bacteria; kingdom Bacillati; phylum Actinomycetota; class Actinomycetes; order Kitasatosporales; family Streptomycetaceae; genus Streptomyces; species Streptomyces doebereineriae. Next base: position 213,748 of record NZ_JAVREZ010000007.1, on the reverse strand, counting down.
TCGACGACATCCTCGTCGGCCGCACCGACCTGGACCCGCTGCACGACAAGTGGACCGACGTCGACTTCCAGATCAAGGTCGGCGACGGCTCGGCGGGTTCGGTCCGCTGGATCCTCAAGTCCGGTGGCTCGACCGTCATCGACGCGTCGAAGACCGGCGTCGACACCTTCCTGGCCGACCGGGTCCGCCCGAAGTGGGGCATCTACCGCTCCCTCGGCGACACCTCGGGCTCCCTCCAGAACACGTACCTGCTGCTCAGCAACCTCCGCGGCTACCAACTGGTCTGAGGAGCCGTCATCTTGAAACCCCCCACTGCCCCACGCTCCCGAGCGGCGGCGATCGTCCTCTTCGTCGTCGCCGTCGTCCTCGGACTCAGCCACCCGGCGGCCCCGGCCACCCCGCAGGAGCCACCCCGAGCCGCCACCGTCTTCGACGTACGCGACTACGGCGCCGAGGGAGACGGCTCCGCCAACGACACCCCCGCCGTCAACAAGGCGAAGAACGGCGGCGGCTCCCCGTTCGACGTGGGCTTCCAGGACGTGACGGGCAGCTGCCTGACGGACAGCCACAACACGTCCGGCGGCGCCCTGCGGGTCTCGGGAGGCCAGGACTGCGGTATGGCGGCCGAGCCGCTGGATCTGGACAACCCCCGCCAGGACTTCCTCCGCGCCTCGGTGGGCGGACTGTTCCTGCACTGGGGCCTGCGCACCGCGCCCGCCCACACCAGCTGCACCGCCTGGGAGGACGACGTCACGAACGGAGGCTGGAACGCCGACTACTGGGTGAAGGAGGCACAGAAGCTGCACACGCAGTACCTCGTCCTCGCCTCCTTCCACAGCCGCCTCGGTTACGCCCGCGCCTGGCCGTCGAAGATCCCCGGCTCCTGCTCCACCCGACGCGACTTCCTGGGTGAACTGGTCACCGCCGCGAAGGCCAAGGGGCTGAAGGTCATCCTCTACATGACCAACGACCCCCAGTGGCACGACGAGGGCGGCCACGAGTGGCTCGACTCGGCCGCCTACTCCGCCTACAAGGGCAAGAACGTCGACCTGACCACCAACGACGGCTTCGGACAGTTCAGTTACGACAACTTCTTCGAGGTCATGAACCGCTATCCCGACCTCGGCGGCTTCTGGATCGACAACGACAACGCGTACTGGGAGAGCCACGACCTCTACCAGCAGATCTACGAGAAGCGTCCGAACTACACGCTCAGCAACAACAACGAAGACACACCGATCATGGACATGATCAGCAATGAGCAGAAGACGGGGATGACGCCCGGGTACGACTACCCGCAGGCGGTCTACACGGCCCAACCCCGGCTCACCGAAGCCGACTTCAAGCTGCCCTCCACCGGCGCCTGGTGGTACGGCGGCACCGACCCGTCGGTCGACAAGATGCTCACCCTCGGCCGCCTCGTCACCAACACCGGCTCGTCCGTGAAGGCGCTGATGGCCGAGACCGCCCAGGTCAACGGCAAGTTCCCGGCCAACCAGGCCGACTTCAACAACTTCGCGAACTCCTACCTCGACCCCATCTGGGAGTCCCTGCACGGCACCGAGGGCGGCGGCTACATGTACGGCGGCCTCAAACCCGGCTTCTGGAACGACGGCGCGCACGGCGTGACGACGATCAGCAAGACCGACCGCAACCGCCAGTACGTCCACGTCCTGACCCCGCCGAGCACCAGCACCCTGCGCATCCGCGACAACGGCTACCGCATCGCGTCGGTCACCAACCTCCGTACCGGAGCGGCGGTTTCCTGGTCGCAGTCGGGCGGTGTGCTCACCCTCACGGGCCTTGGGAACTGGGACCCGTACGACACGGTGTTCAAGGTCACCACGGCCGGCCGCCCGGGCATCCTCACCGGCGTCAAGGTGAGCGCGAGCGCCTCGGCGAGCGGGCACGCGGGCTCGGCCGCCGGTGACGGTGACCACCACACCTACTGGGACAACGACAAATCCCTCCCGGTGAGCCTCACCTTCGACCTCGGCAGCTCGAAGAAGGTCCAGTACCTCGGGCTCAACCAGCGAGAGGACTCCGTCGCCTACGCCCGTTCGGACACCGAGCAGTCGGCGCGGATCAAGGACTACAAGGTGTATCTGAGCGCCGACGGCTCCACCTGGGGCAGCCCGGTGAAGGCCGGCCAACTGCCGAGCCGCCGCGGCATTCAGGGCATCGACCTGACCGCGGCAGGCGCCCGCTACGTCCGCCTCGAAGTCGGCTCCACCTGGGCCGCCTCCACCGACACGACCCGCTACCAGCGGCTGCGGATCGAGGAGGCGTGGATCGGCACCTCGTACGCGACTCCCGCGAAGAGGGGACAGTCATGACAGGCATCACCCGTGTCACCCGTGTCAGATCACTGATCGTGGCCCTGGTCGGGCTGCTGATCGCCTCGGCCGTCCCGCTGCTGGCCGCCGCCCGACCGGCCGCCGCCTCCGACAACGGTCAGTCCGTCCGGCCCGCGATGGGCTGGAGCAGCTGGAGCTTCGTCCGCCGCTCGCCGACCGAGGCGAAGATCAAGGCCCAGGCCGACGCGCTCGTGTCCAGTGGCCTCAAGAACCACGGCTTCGTCCACATCAACCTGGACGACTTCTGGCAGAAGTGCGACTCCAACGGTTTCGTCGTCGACTCCTACGGCCGTTGGGCCGTGGACACCGCCAAGTTCCCGCTCGGCATCAAGGCGCTGGCCGACTACGTCCATTCCAAGGGCCTGAAGTTCGGCTTCTACGTGACGCCCGGCATCGCCAAGAACGCCGTCACCAAGAACACGCCGATCGAGGGGACCTCGTTCCACGCGAAGGACATCGCGGACACCTCGAGGACGGAGAAGAACTACAACTGCAAGAACATGTACTACATCGACTACGGGAAGCCCGGCGCGCAGGAGTTCGTGAACTCCTGGGCGCGGCAGTTCGCCTCCTGGGGAGTCGACTACCTCAAGATCGACGGGGTGGGCAGCCAGGACGTCCCCGACGTCCAGGCCTGGGACAAGGCGCTGCGCGCCACCGGACGGCCCATCACCTACGCGCTGTCCAACAACCTTCCGATCGCGGATGCCTCCACCTGGAAGAAGCTGGCGAACAGCTGGCGCACACAGGGCGACGTGGAGTGCTACTGCAGTCCCGGTGACAACGGCAGCGGCTATCCGCTCACCGACTGGTCGCACGTCTCCTCCCGCTTCAACACCGCGGCCTCCTGGCAGCCGCACGCCGACCCTGGCGGCTGGAACGACCTCGACTCCCTGGAGATCGGCAACGGCGATCGGGTAGGCCTCACCGCCGACCAGCGCCGGTCCCACTTCACCCTCTGGGCGATGGCCGCCTCGCCGCTCCTGATCGGCACCGACCTGACCGATCTCGACCCGGTCGACAAGGCGATGCTGACCAACGACCGGCTCATCGGAGTCAACCAGGATGGGGTCGCCGCCAAGCGGATCGTGAACAGCGGGGTCAAGCAGGTCTGGAGCAAGAAGGAGAGCGACGGCCAGTACGTGGTGGCTCTCTTCAACACCGGTACGTCCGGCAACGCGACGGTCGCCGTGGACTGGTCCCAGGTCGGCTTCACCGGCTCCGGAGACGTCACGGACCTGTGGTCCGGCTCCCACAAGGGTGCGATCGCCGACTCCTACAGCGCGACTCTGCGTCCCGGCGAGACCCGGCTGATCCGCGTGAAGCCCGTCAACACCCTGAAGAGCGAGGCCGCTTCACCGGGCATGGCCGTCGCTCCTTACGAGTACCTCGGCTGGGGCAACCCGCAGAACCCCACTTCGGTGATGTCGGCGACCGGCGTCAAGTGGTTCACCCTCGCGTTCATCCTCTCCAACGGCGGCTGCAACCCGAAGTGGGACGGCTCGCGCCCGCTGACCGGCGGCACCGACCAGTCGAGGATCGACGCGATCAGATCCGCCGGCGGGGACGTCATGGTCTCCGTCGGCGGCTGGAGCGGAACCAAGCTCGGCGAGAAGTGTTCCAGCGCCTCGGCGCTCGCCGGCGCCTACCAGAAGGTGATCGACGTGTACCGGCTGAAGGCCCTCGACATCGACATCGAGAACACCGAGTGGTCGAACGCGACGGTGCGGCAGCGCGTGGTCGACGCGTTGAAGACGGTGAAGGCCAACAACCCCGGCCTGAAGACCGTCATCACCTTCGGCACCACCATCAGCGGCCCCGACTCCACCGGCGTCGACATGATCAAGCGGGCCGCGAACTCCGGTCTGGCGAACGGATACAGCGACGCCACCGCCTACGCCCACATCGGGCTGTCGTCGATGAACGGCACGACGGACGACTCCGGTGAGCGCGTCCGGGTCGCCGACTTCAAGACCATGCTCGCCTACGCCCAGCAGCACCACATCGGGCGCCTCACCTACTGGTCCGTCAACCGAGACCGCCCCTGCGGCTCGGGCACCGACGGGGACTCCTGCAGCGGTGTGACGCAGCAGCCGTACGACTACCTCAAGGTCTTCACCCAGTACACGGGCTGAAGGGAACATCCGTGAAAATCAAGAGAGTTCTGCCGTACGGCCTCGCCGCGGCCCTCGCGCTGCCCTTCGCCGGCCTGAGCCAGGCCACCGCGCTCGCGGCCACCGACTACCAGGCGGAGGACGCGACCGTCGTGCAGGGCACGGTGGCCACCAACCACACCGGTTACACGGGCACCGGCTTCGTCGACTACACCAACGTCAAGGGCTCCTATGTGGAGTTCACCGTCAGTGCCGCCTCCGCGGGCTCCACGGCCGTCACCTTCCGCTACGCCAACGGGACCGCGACCGACCGGCCCATGGACATCTCCGTGAACGGCACGGTCGTGGCGTCGGCCGTTTCCTTCCCGGCCACCGCCGACTGGAACACCTGGGCCACCAGGACCGTCGACGTCCCGCTCACCGCGGGTTCCGGCAAGGTCCGCGCGACCGCCACCACCGCCGCCGGAGGCCCCAACCTCGACCGCATCGGCGTCGACGCGGCCACCGACTCCCAGGCCCCGAGCCGTCCCGGGCAGCCCAGTTGCTCCGACATCGGTGAGGACGGGCTCACACTGGCCTGGGGCGCCTCCACCGACAACGTGGGAGTGACGGCGTACGACCTCTACGAGCACGGCAACAAGATCGGTGAGGCGCCCGGCGGTTCGACCAGCAAGGCGCTCACCGGCCTCACCCCCGGCACCCCTTACAACCTCACTGTCATCGCCCGTGACGCGGCCGGCAACACGTCTCCGGCGAGCCCTGTCGTCGACTGCACCACCAAGCCCAGCTCCGACGCCACCCCGCCGACGAGACCCGGCACCCTGTCCGCGGCGGACGTCACGGCGAACAGCGCCGCACTGAGCTGGGGAGCCTCCACCGACAACCGGGCGGTCGTCGGCTACGACGTGCGCAGTGACACCACCGTCTACACGTCCGTCACCGCCGGCACCTCGACCACGCTGACCGGGCTCGCCTGCAACAGCCCGTACAGCCTGAACGTCGTCGCCCGTGACGCGGCCGGCAACGTCAGCCAGCCGAGCAACACGGTCACCTTCACCACCAAGGCCTGTGCCACAGACGGCGGCGTCCCCTCCTCCGTCGCCGGCCTCTCCTCCAGCTGGACCATCCCCTGGGGCGTCTTCTGGCTGCCCGACGGCAAGAGTGCGCTGGTCACCGAGCGGGACGACTTCCGGGTCTGGAAGGTCACCAAGGACGGCACGAAGACGCAGGTCGGTACCGTCCCGAACGCCGTCACCACCAACGGCGAGGGTGGACTGCTCGGCGTCGCCGTCGACCCGAAGTGGGAGACCAACCACCACGTCTACTTCATGCACACCGCGTCCGAGGGCAACCGCGTGGTCCGCATGACGTACGACGGGACCACGCTGAACGACTACACGGTCCTCCTGCAGGGCATCAAGAAGAACCGCTACCACAACGGCGGACGCCTCGCCTTCGGCCCCGACGGCTACCTCTACGTCTCCACAGGCGAGGCCCAGACACCCGACCTGGCGCAGGACAAGAGCTCCCTCAACGGCAAGATCCTGCGCATGACCACCGACGGCAGGCCGGCTCCCGGCAACCCGTTCGGCACCTACGTCTACAGCCTCGGCCACCGCAACCCGCAGGGCCTCGCCTTCGACCGCAACGGCCGCCTGTGGGAAGCGGAGTTCGGCAACAGCTCCAAGGACGAACTGAACCTGATCAAGCCCGGCGCCAACTACGGCTGGCCGATCTGCGAGGGCACCTGCTCCACTGCGGGGATGACCAACCCGAAGGCCACCTGGAACGTCTCGGAGGCCTCGCCGAGCGGCATCGCGATCGTGCGCAACGTCGTCTACATGGCCTCCCTGCGCGGCGAGCGGCTGTGGCGGATCCCGATCAACGGCGACAACGAGAGCGTCGGCACGCCGACCGCGTACTACGTGGGCACCTACGGCCGGCTGCGCACCGTCACCAAGGTGCCGGGCGCCGACCAGCTGTGGCTGTCGACCACCAACTGCGACAACAACGGAGGAGCGGCGGACGGATCGGACAAGATCTTTCGCGTGACGATCAGCTGACAGGCGTCAGGCCGTGACACGGGCGTCAGGCCCGGTACAGCGCCTCGACCTCGTCCGCGTACGCCGTCTCGATCGCCTTGCGCTTGAGCTTCAGGGACGGGGTCAGCAGCCCGTGCTCCTCGGTGAAGGGCTGGGCGAGGATACGGAAGGTGCGGATCGACTCGGCCTGGGAGACCAGGGTGTTGGCGGCGACCACGGCCCGCCGCACCTCGGTCTCCAGGTCGGCGTCCCGAACCAGCTGGGCCGGGGACATCCGCGGCTTGTCGCGCATCCCCAGCCAGTGTTCGACGGCCTCCTGGTCGAGGGTGACCAGGGCGGCGATGTAGGGGCGGTCGTTGCCCACGACGATGCACTGGGAGACCAGCGGATGGTCGCGCACCCGCTCCTCCAGCACCCCGGGGGAGACGCTCTTGCCGCCGGAGGTGACGAGGATCTCCTTCTTGCGGCCGGTGATGGTGAGATAGCCGTCCTCGTCGAGGGAGCCGAGGTCCCCGGTGGCGAGCCAGCCGTCGTGCAGGGTCTCGTCGGTGGCCTTCTCGTTGTTGAGATAGCCCTGGAAGACGTTGGAGCCGTACAGCCAGATCTCGCCGTCGTCCGCGATGTGCACGGTCATGCCGGGGATGGGCTGGCCGACCGTGCCGTAGCGGGTGCGCTCGGGCGGGTTGGCGGTCGCCGCCGCCGTCGTCTCGGTGAGGCCGTACCCCTCGTAGATGTGCACGCCGGCGCCGGCGAAGAACAGTCCCAGCTTGCGGTCCATGGCCGAACCGCCGGTCATGGCCTGCTTGATGCGGCCGCCCATGGCCGCCCGCATCTTGGAGTAGACGAGCTTGTCGAAGAGCTGGTGCTGCATCCGCAGCCCCGCCGACGGACCGGGCCCGATGCCCCAGGCCTTGGCCTCCATGGCGTCCGCGTACTTCACCGCCACGTCGACGGCCTTCTCGAACGGACCGGCCTTGCCCTCCTTCTCGGCCTTGCGGCGGGAGGCGTTGAAGACCTTCTCGAAGATGTACGGCACCCCGAGGAAGAACGTCGGCTTGAACGCGGCGAGGTCGGGCAGCAGGGCGGCCGCGTTCATCTGCGGCTGGTGGCCGAAGCGGACCCGGCCACGGACCGCGGCCACCTGCACCATCCGCCCGAAGACGTGCGCGAGCGGCAGGAACAGCAGGGTCGCCGCCTCGTCACCCTTCTTGGAGTGGAACACCGGCTCCCAGCGCTCGATGACGGTGTCCGACTCGTACATGAAGTTGCCGTGGCTGATCACACAGCCCTTGGGCCGGCCGGTGGTGCCCGAGGTGTAGATGATCGTCGCGACCGAGTCGGGGGTCACGGCCTGCCGGTGGCGGTGCACCACGTCGTCCTCGATGGCCGCGCCCGCGTCGTACAGCTCCTGCACCGCGCCGGAGTCCAGCTGCCACAGCCGGTGCAGCCGCGGCAGCCGGTCGATGACCGTGGCGATCGTCATCGCGTGGTCCTCGTGCTCCACGATCGCGGCCGTGCACTCGGAGTCGTACAGCGCCCAGAAGCACTGCTCGGCGGAGGAGGTCGGGTAGACCGGCACCACCTGCGCGCCGATCGTCCACAGCGCGAAGTCGAACAGGGTCCACTCGTAACGGGTGCGGGACATGATCGCGACCCGGTCGCCGAAGCGGATGCCCTGGGCAAGCAATCCCTTGGCGAGGGCCATGACCTCGTCGCGGAACTCCGCGGACGTCACGTCCCGCCACTGCCCGTTCTCGTCCTTGCGGCCGAGGGCGATGTGGAGCGGGTCGTTCTGGGCATGCTCGAAGACGACGTCGGCCAGTCCGCCCACCGGGGGTGCCAACGCCAACGGAGGGTTGGTGAACTCGCGCAAACCCCGCTCCCCGCTCTCCCTGGCGCTCAGTGACGCTCCGCACAGCGCCGTGAAAGCTACCCCACCCAGACATCCGGCGGGAGAGGGGCCGAAGCCGAGCGGTGCTCACGTATGGCCTGGTCAGTACTGGAAAATACGCTCACATGGGGAAGGGTCGGACAGAAAGCTGACGGTTGAGTAAGGTTCCAAGCCGTAATCTCCACCGAATCTGTACGAGCCGACTACGGCTCGCGGCCCTGGTGAAACGGTTAATCACGGGATGCCGTCTTCTCTTCTCTCAGCGCCGCCGACCCGGAATTTGTCACTCCGTTCGGGGCTGCCGATACGCCCGTCACCGCCGGTGCAGCCGATCCCCACCCGCCAGAATCGCGGCAGCGAGCGCATCCGCCGCCCCCTGAGCGGCCGTACGCCGGCGACCGTGCACCAGGACGAAGTCCACCCGCCCGAGCTCGGGCAGTCCGAAGCGGTCGGGCATCCGCACCAGCCCCGGCGGGACCAGCCCCCGGGAGTGCGCCATCACACCCAGTCCGGCCCGCGCCGCCGCGATCAGCCCGTTCAGACTCCCGCTGGTGCACACGATCCGCCACTCGCGGCCCTGCCGCTCCAGCGCCTCCAAGGCCAGTGTCCGAGTGATCCCCGGCGGCGGATAGACAATCAGCGGCACCGGCCGATCCGCGTCCAGGCGCAGCCGTTCCGCCCCGATCCACACCAGCCTGTCGTGCCACACCAGCTCACCCCGGGGATCCTCCGGCCGCCGCTTGGCGAGCACGAGGTCCAGCTTCCCGGCGGCCAGCTGCTCGTGCAGCGTGCCCGACAGCTCGACCGTCAGCTCCAGATCCACCTCGGGATGGTCGTACCGGAAGCCCTCGAGGATCTCCGGCAGCCGCGTCAGCACGAAGTCCTCCGACGCCCCGAACCGCAGCCGCCCCCGCAGGCGAGTGCCGGTGAAGAACGCCGTGGCCTGGTCGTGCACCTCCAGGATCCGGCGCGCGAAGCCCAGCATCGCCTCGCCGTCTTCCGTCAGCTCCACGGAGTGGGTGTCCCGGGTGAACAGCTGCCGGCCGGCGGCGTCCTCGAGCCGCCGTACATGCTGGCTCACGGTCGACTGGCGCAGCCCCAGCCGCCGGGCGGCCTGCGTGAAGCTCAGGGTCTGCGCCACCGCCAGGAACGTACGCAGCTGCGACGGGTCGTACATGGCGCCAGGTTATCGCGGAACGTGATGACAGTCAGAGTGGTATGCCGGATTCCCGATCAAGGGGTGAAAGGGGACGATGGAGGGGGACCCCCCGTCCTGAGGGGCACCCGTCATGGCCATGTGTCCATGTGTCCATGTATCGCCGTCGAACACGAGTAAGTGGAGCACCGTGAAGCGCCTGAAGTGGCCGGCCTGGATGCCGGTCGACCCGTACATCCTGCTGTTGCTCGGCACGGTGGGCCTCGCGGCCCTCGTACCGGCACGCGGGACCTCCGCGGACGTGGCCTCCGGAGCCTCCACGGCGGCGATCGCCTTCCTCTTCTTCCTCTACGGCGCCCGCCTCTCCACCCGTGAGGCCCTGAACGGGCTCAAGCACTGGCGGCTGCACGTCACGGTCCTCGCCTGTACGTTCGTGATCTTCCCGCTGCTGGGCCTGGCCGCCCGCGGACTCGTCCCGGTCTTCCTGACGGACCCGCTCTACCAGGGCCTGCTCTTCCTCACCCTGGTCCCCTCCACCATCCAGTCCTCGATCGCCTTCACCTCGATGGCCCGCGGGAACGTGCCCGCCGCGATCTGTGCCGGCTCCTTCTCCTCGCTGGTGGGCATCGTCATCACGCCGCTCCTCGCGGCCGCCCTGCTCGGCAGCAGCGGGGGGTTCTCGGCCGACTCGCTCCTGGAGATCGTGCTCCAGCTGCTCGTGCCGTTCGTGGCGGGGCAACTGACGCGCCGCTGGATCGGCGGGTTCATCACCCGGCACAAGAAGGTCCTCGGCCTCGTCGACCGCGGGTCGATCCTGCTGGTCGTCTACACCGCGTTCAGCGAGGGCATGGTCCAGGGCATCTGGCACCAGGTGAGCCCGATCAGGCTCGGGGGGCTGCTGATCGTCGAAGGCGTCCTGCTCGCCCTGATGCTCGCCCTGACCTGGTACGGCTCCAAGGCGCTCCGCTTCGGCCGGGAGGACCGCATCGCCATCCAGTTCGCGGGCTCCAAGAAGTCCCTCGCCTCCGGACTCCCCATGGCCAGCGTCCTGTTCGGCGCGCACGCCTCCCTCGCCGTGCTGCCGCTGATGCTCTTCCACCAGATGCAGCTGATGGTCTGCGCGGTGATCGCCAAGCGCCGCTCGCACGACCCCGTCCCGGAGGAGACCGCGGAGGTCAGCGCGCCGGAGTCAGCCGCAGCGTCACGAACCTCGGTCGGTACAGCGCCACGTTCCGGTTGAGCTGCGCCGAAGCGGCCGCCGTCTCCAGCCAGTTGACGTCGTAGCTGAGCACCAGCCGCCCACCGCCGCTGAGTTCGAGGTGCGCCTGCGGGTTGTAGGCGGCGACCTGGCCCGCGGGCAGGGGCGGGGTGAAGTCCTTCTCCGGACCGTGCCACGGCCCGGTGGGGGAGCAGGCCCAGTACGAGGTCACGGCGGCGAGCCCCTTCGTCCCCGCGGCCATGGTGAACAGCACGTACGTCCCGTCCTGCCGTACGACGGAGAAGGCGCTGCCCACCCCGGTGCGCCGTCCGTCCCCGAGCACCGGGCGCGGGCGGGCGCCGGTCGTCCACGCCGAGCCGTCCCAGTACTCCCAGGCGCCCGGCTCCGCGAGCGCGCCCTCCGGAACCCGGGCCACATACGCCGACGACGCGGAACGGGACGCGGCCTGGCCGTCGTCGCCCCCGAAGACGTACGTCCAGTCGCCGTCCTCGACCAGCGTCGTGCCGAACAGCACCCGCCGGGACGGGTCCTTGACCCGCTGTTCGTCGAGGACCTTCGTGATCGACTCGACGCGCAGGTCGGGCAGCGAGAGCGTGGCGACCTCGGTGGCGGTCGGGACGCCGTAGATCCAGGGGTACTGGCCGGCCGTGCGCACCCACAGCAGGACCCGGACGACCTGTTCGTCCGAGCCGGGGGAACGGGGTTCGACGCGGGCCGCGACCGGCCAGCGCCACTGGTTCGGGCCGGGGTCCGGGAACAGGGGAGCGGGGAGGGTGGTCTCCAGGCGGCCGTCGCGCATCAGCACCGCCGAGTTGCGCACCAGGGGAGCGGTGGTGTCGCGCCAGGCGTGCGACTCGCCGAACGGGTTGGGCGGACCGTACACCTGGCCGAGATAGGTGTCGGAGAACAGCCACAGCAGCCGTCCGTCGGGCAGCCGCACCGAGTGGGTGCCGTCACCGCCGGTCCAGTCGTCGCCGCTGCCGGCGTCGTCGCCGTAGCGGGCGAACTCGGCGGTGAGTCGGTCGTCCGCCGACCAGGAGCCGACGGTGCGCGGAGTGCAGTCGCCGGCGTCCCGCCCGTCGCCGTCCGGAAGAGCGGTGATCAGCACGGCTCCGAGCACCAGCGCCAGCAGCAGACCGACGCCGGTGCCCGTTCGCTGTCGTGCTCGTGGGTCCTCGGGCACGGTTCGCGACGTTAGCGGCTGTCGCTCACCTGGTCCATGGGCAGCCACAGGACGGTGTCCCCCGCGGCGGCGTCCGAGCCGGTGATCTCCTCGTCGGTCAGGGCCCGGTCCCGGACCCGGACGTCGTCGATCGCGCCGGTGAAGTGGGCCCGGCCGTCCACGCGCTGCCCGACGTGCACGCCGAACGGCGAGTTGCGGCTGACCGAGCCGGGCACGTCCGCAGTACCGGTCGCCGTACCGTCGACGAAGAGCGTGAGCCGCCCGCCGCCCCGGCGCAGGGCCAGATGGTGCCACTGCCCGTCGTTGTACGCGCCGCTCGTGCTCACCCACGCCGTCCGTACGGTCCTCGCGCCCGCCCGCACGGTGATCAGCCCGCGCACCAGGCCGCTCGCGGGCTCCCCGCGCAGCCAGACCTGCGGCTGACCGGTGCCCACACCGCCCATCCACAGCAGCGGTTGCTCCCCGGTCCTGGCCCTGTACCGGAACCACAGAGAGGCGGTGAAGTCCCTCGTGCCGAGCGGGAGTTCCCCTCGATACGGCAGGCGTACGGCGTCGTCGGTGCCGTCGAACTCCACGGCGCCGCCGATGACCCCGGCCGTCTCGTGGGCGCCGCCGAGCACCGCCGCGCGCGGGGCGAGGGGAGCGAGGTCGGGGGTGGTCGGGTCGGGGCCGCGGCGCGGGGTCAGCCGATCCGCGGTGAAGCGGGCGAAGCGGATCTCGTCGTGCGCGTCGACGGCCCCGCCCTCGTACAGCAGGCCCACCGTGCCCTCGTCGGCGTGTGCCATGTCGGAGTAGCCGGACCAGTCCGTGGTGACGACCGTGCCGCGGTCGACGGTGTCCCAGGTGCGGCCGCCGTCATAGGAGGAGCGGATCATCATCGTGCGGCGGCGGTCGGGGTCCGCCGGGCAGGACAGCAGGATGCGCTCGCCGAGGTCGAGGGTGGCGCACTGCACCTGCGGTGCGTACAGGTCCGGGAGGGCTCGGAAGGGCGAGCCGAAGCTGTCACCGCCGTTGAGGCTGACGGCCTGGGTGCGGTGGCCGAGGTCGCTGCCGTCCTGTTCGCGGCCGCTGACGAGGAGGGAGCCGTCGGTGCGCTCGGTGAGCGTCACCTCGGAGGGCCTCTGCCGGAAGGTGCCGTCGGCGGCGACCGGCCAGGAGTCGGTGGCGCCGACCCTCCAGTGCTCGCCGCCGTCGTCGCTCACGACGAGCGCCGCGTGACCGGAGGTGACCCGACTGCCGTCCCATGTCTCGGCGTTGACCCCGAACACCAGCCGCCCGGCGTGGTGTCCGTGACCGAGCTGGATGCCGTGCACGGGGCCCGTGGCGAACCAGGAGTTCCACCGCGGGGGCAGGATCTCCTCGCTCAGGTCGCGGGAAGCGGACCAGGTGAGGCCGTCGTCGTCGCTGTACCGGAGGTGGGGGACGCGGTCGCAGGGCACCCGGCAATTCCCGCTGTCCGTACGGCCCGTGTTGTACGTCTCGGCCAGCAGGACCCGGCCCGTCCCGCGGTCCACGACCGGCGCCGGGTTGCCGTGGGTGTCGCCCGCGCCCTCGCTGACCACCTGGAGCGGGCCCCAGGTGCGGCCGCCGTCCGTGGAGCGCTTGAGGACGATGTCGATGTCTCCGGCGTCCCCGCAGTTGAGGACCCGGCCCTCGGCGAACGCGAGAAGGGTGCCGCCGGTGGTCCGGACGATCGCCGGGATGCGGAAGCAGGCGTAACCGGCATCCCGGTCCGCCTTGAAGAGGATCTGCTGCTCGAACCCCGGCGCGGCGGACGGGGGTTGGGCCTGAGCGGGGCTCGGCAGGGCCAGCAGCGCGGCGACGGTGGACACGGCGGTCAGAAAGGATCTCGGACCTGCGCGACTCGACGGCACGGGCGAATCCGCCCTTTCATTGTCGTACATCCGGAAATATGACCTTCGGGTCACGGACGGTAGTTCCGTACCCTGCGCCTCACAAGAACCGTGCGCGTGTCCCGTCACGGATGGAGTATGTCGCCCAGGGCCGACCTCGGCCGCGGGGTGCGGCTCGACCCCAAGGACCTGGTCGGCATCCTGAACGACCTCCAGTCCGCAGGTCTCGTCCTGCGCGAACCGGACCCCGCCGACCGCCGCAAGAACGCGGTGTCCCTCACGGACGAGGGGGCACGGCTGCTGAAACGCTGCGAGAAGGTGGCCCTGGAGGCCAACGGCGAGCTGCTGGCCCCCCTCTCGGCGGCCGAACGGGCCCAGTTCATGAGCCTGTTGATCCGGATCTCCGGTACGCAGGGCTGATGACGGATAACGTTCCGTCATGACCGGACCTCTCGCTCTCGACCCTGCGCGCAGCGCCCTCGTACTCGTCGATCTGATGGACCGGATCGTCGCCCTGCCCCTGGAACCCCGCAAAGGCACCGAAGTCCTCGCCGCCGCCGAGAAGTTGGCGGCCGGCTTCCGTACCGCCGGCGCACCCGTCGTCCTCGTGCGCGTCGAGCGGCCCGGAGTCCCCGACCAGCCACCCGGAAGCGGGCTGGTGCCCGGCCTCGCCCGGCACGGCGACATCGAGATCGTGAAGCGGACCATCGGAGCCTTCCAGGGCACGGACCTGGACGCGCGCCTTCGTGAACTCGGCGTCACCACGCTGGTGTTCGGCGGGATCGCCACCAATCTCGGCGTCGAGTCCACCGCCCGCGCCGCCCTCGACCTCGGCTACGACCTCGTCTTCGTGGAGGACGCCATGGCCGCCTTCACCACCGCCGAGCACGAGGCCTCGGCACGGCTCGACTTCCCGCGCCTGGGCACGGTGGCGACGGTGGACCAGGTGCGCTTCGTGGCGGGCTGAACGCGCTCGGACCAGTGGTCAGCTCTGGGTGGCCGTTGTGGCTTCCAGGGCGAGCCGGTGTTCTCCCGCGTACACGTTCATGGAGTGGCCGCGGAGGAAGCCGACGAGGGTGAGGCTGGTTTCGGTGGCGAGGTCGACGGCCAGGGAGGAGGGTGCGGAGACGGCGGCGAGGATCGGGATGCCGGCCATGACGGCTTTTTGGGCGAGTTCGAAGGAGGCGCGGCCGGAGACGAGGAGGATGACGCGGGTCAGGGGGAGGTTGTGGTGTTGCAGGGCGCGGCCGATGAGTTTGTCGACGGCGTTGTGGCGGCCGACGTCTTCGCGTATGTCGAGGAGTTCGCCGTGTTCGGTGAAGAGGGCGGCGGCGTGCAGGCCGCCGGTGCGGTCGAAGACGCGTTGGGCGGCGCGGAGCCGGTCGGGGAGGGTGGCGAGGAGGTCGGGTTCGATTCGGAGCGGGGGTGTGTCGGAGAGGGGCCAGTGGGTGGTGGTGCGGACGGCGTCGAGGCTGGCTTTGCCGCACAGGCCGCAGGAGGAGGTGGTGTAGACGTTGCGTTCGAGGGTGATGTCGGGGATGGGCAGGCCGGGGGTGGTGGTGACGTCGACGACGTTGTAGGTGTTGGTGCCGTCGGCGGTGGCTCCGGCGCAGTAGACGATGTTCTGCAGGTCGTGGTGTTGGGCGAGGACGCCTTCGCTGACGAGGAAGCCGGCGGCGAGGGCGAAGTCGTCGCCGGGGGTGCGCATGGTGATGGCGAGGGGTTTGCCGTTGAGGCGGATCTCCAGCGGTTCCTCGGTGACCAGGGTGTCGGGGCGGGAGGAGATCGCCCCGTCGCGGATGCGGATCACCTTGCGTCGTTCCGTGACTCGTCCCATATGTGTCTCAGTCCCGGTTCTGTACGTGCTGGTAGCCGAAACGGCCCTTGATGCAGAGGCTGCTCTGGGTCACCGCTTGCTCGTGCGGGGTGGTGACCTTCACGACTTCATTGTCCTGCACATGGAGCGTGAGGTCGCAGCCCACTCCGCAGTGCGCGCACACGGTGTCGGTGCGGGTCTGTGACGCCTCGTCCCAGGTACCCGCCGCTCGCCTGTCGAACTCCGACCTGAACGACAGGGCCCCCGTCGGGCATACGTCGATGCAGTTCCCGCAGAACACGCAGGCCGAGTCGGTGAGCGGCGCGTCGTGTTCCACGGCGATCCGGGTGCCGAAGCCGCGACCGGAAACGGCGATGGCGAAGGTGTTCTGTCCCTCGTCCCCACAGGCGTCCACGCACCGGCGGCAGAGGACGCACTTGCCGTAGTCGCGCACATACAGGTCGTTGTCGACCTTCGGCGGCTCGTCGAGCCGAGCGGCGTCCGGGCCGAAGCGGTCCGGACGCGCGTCGTACTCCTTGATCCACTCAGCGGCTCGCGGTGTCGTCGACAGATCGGCCGAGGAGGCGAGCAGTTCGAGGACGATCCTGCGGCTGTGCCGGACACGCTCGGTGCCGGTTCTGACGTCCATTCCCGGCTCCGCCCGGCGGGAGCAGGCCGGCACGAGGGCCGTGGCCCCCTCCACCTCGACGACACAGAGGCGGCAGACGTCACCGCCAGGCGTGAGCGGGCCGCCCCGGCACAGAGCCGGGACGTCCTTCCCGGCCGCCCGGCAGGCGTCCAGGATCGTCGAGCCCTCCGTCACGCGCACAGGCTCACCGTCGATCGTGAACTCCAGCCCGCGGCGCGGGATCTCCAGCGGTACGGCGGTCATCCGTACACCCCCAGATGCCCCGGGCGACCCAAGGCGCCCACACGACCCAGCGACACGGCGGTCATGCATACGCTCCCGAACGCCCCGCGTGACCCAAGGCACTCACACGGCCCAGCGGCACGGCTCATCCGCACGCCCGCACACGTCCCGGGCGACCCAACGGCCCCACGCGGACTCAGCGGCATCGCCCTCATCCGTACACCCCCAGTCGGTCCACGGCGGACTCCACGGCATTCCACGCGTTCTGCCCGAGACCGCACATCGAGGCGTCCCGCATCGCGCGGCCGACGTCCCGGAGCAGGGCGATGTCGTCGGCCGCGGCCGCACCCGCGCGCTCGACGATCCGGCGCAGCGCCTCCTCCTGGCGCACGGTCCCGACCCGGCACGGCACGCACCGCCCGCACGACTCGTCCCGGAAGAACTCGGCGATGCGGAGAAGGAGACGGGGCAGCGGGACCGTGTCGTCGAAGGCCATGACCACACCCGAGCCTGCCCTGCCCTCGAAGGCGAACGGGACGTCCAGTTCGTCCGGCCGCACGAAACCGCCGGTGGCCCCGCCGAGCAGTACCGCGCGCAGGTTCTCCCGGACCCCGGCCGCCGACAGCAGCTCGGCCGGGGTCGCGCCGGACGGCAGCTCGTAGACCCCGGGCCGTTCCACACTCCCGGACACGCAGAACAGCTGGGTCCCGATGGACTTCTCGGTGCCGGTCGCCGCGTACGCCGGTGCCCCCAGGGCCAGGATCGGGAGCACGCCGACCAGCGTCTCGACGTCGTGCACCGCCGTGGGCCTGCCGAACAGGCCCTGCTCCGCCGGGGAAAGCGGCTGACAGTGAGGCTCGCCCCGGTGGCCCTCGATGGAGTTGAACAAGGCGGTCTCCTCGCCGCAGACGTACGCGCCCGCGCCGCGCCGGATCTCGATGTCGAAGGCGTAGCCCCGGCCGAGGACGTCGTCACCGAGCAGGCCGCGGGTCCGCGCCTGTTCGACGGCGTGCCGCATGCGGCTGGTCGCCCGCGGGAACGCGTCGCGCAGACAGAGGAAGCCGCGGTGGGCGCCGATCGCGTATGCGGCGATCGTCATCGCCTCGACCAGCGCGAACGGGTCGCCCTCCATGAGCACGCGGTCCCTGAACGCGCCCGGTGCGGACTCGCCCGCGTTGCACACCAGGTAGGGCCGGTGGTCGGGCGGGGACGCCGCGGCCTGCCAAACGCGGCCGGTGGGGAAGAATGCGCCACCCTGCCCGGCCGGGCCGGAGGCGAGGACCGCGCGGGCGACTCCGGCGGGACCGAGCGCGAAGGCCCGGCGCAGGGCGGTGTAGCCGCCGTGGGCGCGGTAGTCGTCCAGGGACGACGGGTCCACGGCGCCGACCCGGCTCAGGAGCAGCAGACCGTCCTGACCCGTCTGCGGTACGGCCGTCTCGGCCGGCGGCTCCTCGGGCGCCGAGTCCGGCGCACGCGCGGCGAGGACGGCCCCTTCGACGGTCGCCGGTGCCGAGACCGCCGTACGCACCGGATCGCCCGCCTTGGTCACGAGCGCGGCCGGAGCGCGTTCGCACAGGCCGAGGCAGGGGCTGCGCTCGAGGTGGACACCGTTGCCGAGCCTCTCCTCGACGGCGGTGCACAGGCCGGACGCCCCGGCGGCCGTGCACACGAGGTCCGTGCACACGCGGAGCACGGTGGCGGGGCGGGGCCGGACCGAGAACAGGGGGGAGAAGGTGGCGACGCCGTACGCCTCCGCCGGTGGGACGGTCAGCCGGCGGCACAGGTAGGCGAGGGCACCTTCGCTGATCCAGCCGACGCGGTCGTTGATCGCGAGCAGGCCCGGCAGCAACAGATGGCGGCGGTCCCGGGACGGACGGGCCCGTCTCAGATCGGCCTCGGAACGCTCCGCGCCTTCCCAGAAGGACGTCGGCGGGCCCAACAGGGCGTCCACGGCGGCCCGTTCGTCGTCCGTCGGCTCGCTGTCGCCGTAGCGCAGATCCACCAGGTCACCTCCTTCTGAACGGGCCGGCCGGGCGGCTCCGGTCAGCCGACGATCGTCGTGATCGGCAGCTTCTCGATCCGGACCGCCGCCCGGTCGACGTCCACCTCCTCGGGGGAACGCGGGGTCATGAAGGCGAGGCCGGGCCTGAGCGCGGTGTCGATCCGCACGGACGCGAGGACCGAGGCGTGCCGTGATGACACCCGCACCTCCTCACCGGCCACGACCTCGTAGCGCTCGGCGTCCTCCGGGGACAGCTCAATGCCGTGCCCCGGACGGGAGTTGAAGCCCCCGTACGAGTCCGTGCGCCCCGCCCTGCCCAGCCGGATCGGGTACCGCTCATCGACCCGCTCGGCCGGCGGATCGTGCTGCACGATGCCGAACGGCGCCCGTCTGCCCCGCCTCGCCGGGTCCTTCTCCCACAACCGGCCGTGCAGATAAGGCGGTTCGAGCCGGTCGGTGTCGGGGCAGGGCCACCGGAGGCCCCGGTGCTCCGACAGGCGCGCGTACGTCATCCCGGAGTGGTCCGGCGACACCGACCTGAGCTCGTCCCAAACGGCCTCGGAACCGCGGTACTTCCACTCATGGCCGAGCCTCGCCGCCAGGTCACGGAGGATGGCGATGTGCTCGCGCGCCTCGCCGGGCGGGGTCAGAGCCCGCCGTACGCGCTGAACCCTTCTCTCGCCACTGGTGGTGGTGCCGTCGGTCTCCGTCCAGGCGGCAGCCGCAGGGAGGGCGACATCGGCCAGCCGGGCGGTTGTGGTGAGGTGCGTGTCCTGGACAACGAGGAAGTCGAGCGACCTGAGACACCGTACGGCCCGCCCGCCGTCCGCCTCCGACCGGGCCGGGTCCGCGCCGACGCAGTGGAGCGCCTTGAGCGTGCCCTCCTCCATCGCCTCGGACATCTCCGCCAGGTGCAGTCCGTGGTGCGGCTGGACGACGGCACCCCAGGCGGACTCGAACGTCCGCCGGGCACAGGGGTCGAGGATGTCCTGGAACCCGGGCAGACGGTGGGGGAGCGCGCCCATGTCGCTCCCGCCGTGCACGTTGTCCCGGCCGGACAGGGGCTGCAACCCACAGCCGTACCGGCCCACTTGGCCGGTCAGCAGCGACAGGTTGATCAGCGCACGGACGTGGTCGGTGCCGTTGCGGTGCCCGGTGACGCCGCGCCCCCAGCACTGCTGGGCGCGCTCGGCACGGGCGAAGGCGTGAGCCAACTCCTTGATGGCGGCGGCCGGTACGCCCGTCACCCGCTCGGCGAGCGGGAGCGTCCAGGGTTCAACCAGCGCCCGGTAGTCCTCGAAGCCGGAGGTGGCCCGCTCGACGAACGTACGGTTGACAAGCCCTGCGTGGATGATCTCGCGGCCCATCGCGTGGGCCAGCGGAATGTCGGTGCCGACGTCGAGGCCGAGCCAACTCTTCGCCCAGGCGGCGGTGGCGGTGCGGCGCGGGTCGACGACATACAGGCGGGCGCCGCCCCGGATCCCCTTCAGCACGTGCCGGAAGAAGACCGGGTGTGTCGAGCGGGCGTCGGAGCCCCACATCACGATGACGTCGGTGTGCACGGCCTCCTCGTACGACGAGGTCCCGCCGCCCGACCCGAAGGCCGCGGCGAGGCCGGCGGCGCTCGGGGCGTGGCGCGCCCGGTCGGGCGAGTCGATGTTGTTGGTGCCCATGACGACCCGGGCGAACTTCTGCGCCAGGTAGTGCGTCTCGTTGGTCACGCGGGCGGATGAGAACATGCCGAAGGCGCCGCGGTGCCTTCCCAGACCGTGCGCCGCGCGGTCCAGCGCCTCCTCCCAACTCACCTGACGCAAGGGTTCGTTGGGTGCGTCCCTGACCAGGGGACGGGTGAGCCGGGGGCAGGCCGTCGGGGTCGTCATGGCGGAGCTCCCGTCGGTGTCGACGAAATATTGTCTACAGTATGGGTATGGGTTGCGCAAGGGTGACGTCGTGGCCCAACCTGCTCGGGAAACCGGCCGGTTCGACCGTTCGTCGCGTCCGGGATACCGCTCATCGCATACGGTCGACGCGCCGCCTTTTCAACCAGCTTGTTTGTTCCTACCGTCCGGGATCATGAGTCCCCCTGTCGCGCCCCCGGGGTGGAGCCGCTGGCTCGTCCCCCCGGCCGCTCTCTCGGTCCATCTCTCCATCGGCCAGGCGTACGCCTGGTCCGTGTTCAAGCCGCCGCTCGAGTCCGCGCTCGGTCTCAGCGGCACGCAGAGCGCACTGCCCTTCCAGCTCGGCATCGTGATGCTCGGTCTGTCCGCCGCGTTCGGCGGCACGCTCGTGGAGCGCAACGGGCCGCGCTGGGCGATGACAGTGGCGCTGATCTGTTTCTCGTCCGGCTTCCTGCTCTCCGCGCTGGGCGCGGCCACCGAGCAGTACTGGCTGATCGTCCTCGGCTACGGCTTCGTCGGCGGCATAGGCCTCGGCATCGGCTACATCTCGCCGGTCTCCACCCTGATCAAGTGGTTCCCGGACCGGCCCGGCATGGCCACCGGCATCGCCATCATGGGCTTCGGCGGCGGCGCGCTCATCGCCTCGCCCTGGTCGGCGCAGATGCTGGACTCCTTCGGCTCCGACAGCTCCGGGATCGCACTGGCGTTCCTCGTACACGGGCTGTCGTACGCCGTCTTCATGCTCCTCGGAGTCCTGCTGGTGCGCGTGCCGCGCAGCGAGAAGCCGGTCGAGAGCGCGCCCAGTGCTTTCGAAGGGCCGCAGGTCTCGGCGCGCAACGCCGTGCGCACGCCCCAGTTCTGGTGTCTGTGGGTCGTGCTCTGTATGAACGTGACCGCGGGCATCGGCATCCTGGAGAAGGCCGCGCCGATGATCACGGACTTCTTCAAGGAGACGTCGACCCCGGTCTCGGTGTCGGCGGCGGCCGGCTTCGTCGCGCTGCTGTCGGCGGCCAACATGGCCGGCCGGATCGGCTGGTCGTCGACGTCCGACCTGATCGGACGGAAGAACATCTACCGCGTCTACCTGGGCGTGGGCGCGGTGATGTACGGGCTCATCGCCCTGTTCGGTGACTCCTCCAAGCCGCTGTTCATCCTGTGCGCGCTGGTGATCCTGTCCTTCTACGGCGGCGGCTTCGCGACGATCCCCGCCTACCTGAAGGACCTCTTCGGTGCCTACCAGGTCGGCGCCATCCATGGCCGGCTGCTCACCGCCTGGTCCACCGCCGGCGTCCTCGGACCGCTGATCGTGAACTGGATCGCCGACCGGCAGGAGGACGCGGGCAAGAGCGGGGCCGCCCTCTACGGCCTGTCGTTCGTGATCATGATCGGGCTGCTCGTCGTCGGCTTCGTCGCCAACGAGCTGGTCCGCCCCGTCAGTGCCCGCCACCACATTCCCGCACCGAGGGAGGCCGCCGATGCCGCAGTCCGACAGCAGCCAGAGTCCGCCTGACCGGCGCCCGCTGATCGCCCTCGCCTGGGTGTGGGTCGGCGCGCCGCTCGCCTACGGGCTCTACGAACTCGTACAGAAAGCCACGCAGCTGTTCACCGGGTGACCGTTCGGAAGGTGTTCGGGCGTCCGAGGGTGTGAGGGAAGCCGACAACTCGGGCGCCCGTTTCCTGTGGCCTTACGTGCCCTCGTACCCGTGAGTCACTGATCAGACTGGAGGATCCCAACCCAAGGCAACGAGGGGACCCTCCATGAACGGCTCGCGGATCGCCGCAGTCGGCCACTACCAGCCCGCCAAGGTACTCACCAACGAGGAACTGGCGAGCCTGGTCGACACCAGCGACGAGTGGATCAGGTCCCGGGTGGGGATCCGGACCCGCCACATCGCCGGTCCCGACGAGCCGGTCGACGAGCTCGCCTCGCACGCCGCCGCCAAGGCGCTGGCCTCGGCCGGGCTCGCCCCCGCCGACATCGACCTGGTCCTGGTCGCCACCTCGACCGCCGTCGACCGGTCCCCGAACATGGCCGCCCGGGTCGCGGCCCGGCTCGGCATCCCCTCTCCGGCCGCGATGGACGTCAACGTGGTGTGCGCCGGCTTCACCCACGCGCTGGCCACCGCGGACCACACCGTCCGGGCCGGTGCGGCGACCCGGGCACTGGTGATCGGCGCCGACAAGATGTCGGCGGTGACCGACTGGAGCGACCGCACCACCTGTGTGCTCGTCGGCGACGGGGCGGGGGCGGCGGTCGTCGAGGGGGCCGACGTGCCCGGCATCTCTCCCGTGCTGTGGGGATCGGTGCCCGAGATGGGGCACGCCGTGCGGATCGAGGGCGAGCCGGCGCGGTTCGCGCAGGAAGGGCAGAGCGTCTACCGCTGGGCGACCACCAAGCTTCCGGCGCTGGCCCGGCAGGCCTGCGAGCGCGCGGGGCTCACCCCCGAGGACCTCGCCGCGGTCGTGCTGCACCAGGCGAACCTGCGGATCATCGAGCCGCTCGCGGAGAAGATCGGCGCGGTCAACGCCGTGGTGGCCCGTGATGTCACGGAGTCCGGGAACACCTCGGCGGCCAGCATTCCGCTCGCGTTCTCCAAACTGGTCGAGCAGGGCGAGATCTCGACGGGGGACCCGGTGCTGCTCTTCGGGTTCGGCGGGAACCTGTCGTACGCCGGGCAGGTCGTCCGCTGCCCGTGAGGTGCGGGATGTGACGAGGTCGACTCCCGGTTTACCTGGCCCCTGTGCGCCGTAGACTGTAGACAAAAGGCAACTGGTAGGGGTGTCCGGGGGTGTCCGCCCGCCGAGGAGGGGGACCGCGATGTTGTCGACAGGTCTGCCGCAGGGAGCCGTACCGAAGCTCGAACGTCCCGGTCCGCTGCGCGATCGCGTGTACGAGGCGCTTCTCGAACTGATCACGACGCGTGCGCTGCAGCCGGGTCAGCATCTGGTGGAGAGTGAGCTGGCCGGTCATTTGGGGGTGTCGCGGCAGCCGGTGCGTGAGGCTTTGCAGCGGTTGAACACCGAGGGTTGGGTGGATCTGCGGCCTGCTCAGGGTGCGTTTGTGCATGAGCCGACGGATGAGGAGGCCGATCAGCTTCTGACGGTGCGGACGTTGTTGGAGGCGGAGGCGGCGCGGCTGGCTGCGGCGAATGCGGGCAGTGCGGGTATCGCGGTGCTGGAGGAGTTGTGTGCGCAGGGGGAGAGTGCGGTGGCCGCGGACGATGTGGACGCTGCGGTGGCTCTGAATGCCCGTCTGCACGCCACGATCATGGAGTTGGCGGGCAATGCGGTTCTGGCGGAGCTGGCGGGGCAGGTGGATCGTCGGGTGCGCTGGTATTACACGCCGATCGCCCGCCAGCGCGGCCGCCAGTCCTGGATCGAGCACCGTGAGCTGATCGCGGCGATCGCCGACCGCGACGAGCAGCGGGCCACCGAACTGATGCGGGAGCACACCGAGCACACGCGGACGTCGTACCACGCACGCCGACGCTCGTAGTCACCTCACCGGAACGCGTCCGTGTGGTCCCGGGCCCAACGGGCGAAAGTGCGCGGCGCCCGCCCCGTGACCTGCTCCACGGTGGGCAGCACCACCGACTCGTCCAGGGTGCCGTCGACGAAGAAGCCGAAGAAGGCGTCGACATACGGTTTCGGCACACCGGCCGCCTCCATCTCGGCGCGTGTCTCCTCGTGCTCCAGTCCCACGGCACGCAGGTCCCGGCCCAGCGCCGCGCCGAGGATCCGGACCCGGTCGGCGGGCAACAGCGCCTCGGGGCCGGTGACTTCGAGAACCCGGCCCGCGAACTCGTCGGACACCAGGGCTCGGAGCGCGACCTGCGCGATGTCGTACGGGTCGATGTCGGTGGTCCGCGCTTCCGGGAAGGGCACCCGGACCGTGTCGCCGTCGCGGATCTGGTCCGCGAGCCGGAGCGCGTTGGTCATGAAGCTCGTCGGGCGGACGAACGTCCATGCGAGGCCCGAGTCGCGTACGGCGTCCTCCGCGTCCAGCAGATAGCCGGCGACCGCGTTGTCCCGGTCGCCGGTGCCCGCCGACAGGCCGGAGAGCAGGACCACGCGACGCACGCCCGCGGCCCGTGCGTCCGCCAGAATCTCCCGTTGGCCGCCGTACCCGGGCATCAGGAACAGCCCTTGTGCGCCGTCCAGCGCGGTCCGTACGGAATCGGGCCGGTTCAGATCTCCCGCCACGGCCTCCACGCCCGCCGGTAACCCCTCGCTCCGCCCGGACCGGCTGACCGCCCGCACCCGCTCGCCGGACTCCGCCAGCGCACGCACGAGTTCGGCCCCCACGTTCCCCGTCGCACCCGTCACCAGAAACATGTGCTGCCCTCCCTTGCGCCCATCCTGCGGGGCCGGGTGCCGGGACACCAGAGTGCGACACGTCTTTGTCCTGCGAGAGGAGAAAGTCGGCATCAATCTCTGCACAGCTTCTTCCCAGGTTCGGCAGCCGCTGCTACGTTCCCCTCGAAAGCCCGGCAACTGGTGGCCGAAAGAGGCGGGGAGGGGCTCGTGAGACGCATGACGGCACGACCCGCGAACGCGCATCAGGCCCGGCTGCTCAAGCTGTTGCGCGACGGAGGACCCAACTCCCGTGCACAACTGGGCGATCAGGTCGACCTGTCACGGTCCAAGCTGGCCGTGGAGGTGGACCGCCTGCTGGAGACGGGCCTGATCGTGGCCGACGGACTCGCCGCCTCCCGCGGCGGGCGCCGCTCCCACAACATCCGGCTCGCCCCCAATCTGCGTTTCCTCGGCGTGGACATCGGCGCGACCTCGGTCGACGTCGCCGTCACCAACGCCGAGCTGGAGATCCTGGGACATCTCAACCAGCCCATGGACGTCCGCGAGGGCCCGGTCGCGGTCTTCGAGCAAGTCCTGTCCATGGCGGCGAAGTTGAGGGCCTCGGGGCTCGCGGAGGGTTTCGATGGCGCCGGCATCGGCGTCCCGGGACCGGTCCGCTTCCCCGAGGGCGTACCGGTGGCTCCGCCGATCATGCCGGGCTGGGACGGCTTCCCCGTGCGGGAGGCGCTCAGCCAGGAACTCGGCTGTCCGGTCATGGTCGACAACGACGTGAACCTGATGGCGATGGGGGAGATGCACGCGGGCGTCGCACACTCCGTGGGCGACTTCCTCTGCGTGAAGATCGGCACCGGCATCGGCTGCGGCATCGTCGCCGGCGGTGAGGTCCACCGCGGGGTGACGGGCAGCGCGGGCGACATCGGGCACATCCAGGCCGTGCCCGACGGCCGCCCGTGCGCCTGCGGCAACCGGGGCTGTCTGGAAGCCCACTTCAGCGGGGCCGCCCTCGCCCGGGACGCCGTGGAGGCGGTCGAGCAGGGGCGCTCCGAGGAACTCGCCGCTCGCCTCGCGGCGAACGGCGGTCTGACCGCGGTCGACGTCGCCGCCGCCGCTGCCGCCGGAGACGCCACCGCCCTCGACCTGATCCGTGAGGGAGGCAACCGGACCGGCCAGGTCATCGCCGGACTGGTCAGCTTCTTCAACCCGGGCCTGGTGGTGATCGGCGGCGGGGTCACCGGCCTCGGCCACACCCTGCTCGCCGCGATCCGCACCCAGGTCTACCGCCAGTCACTGCCGCTGGCGACCGGCAACCTGCCCATCGTTCTGGGGGAGTTGGGCCCCACCGCCGGAGTCATCGGCGCGGCCCGGCTCATCAGCGACCACCTGTTCTCACCCGCGTAAGCCACTTCTCGGTACGGCACTGTCCGCCACGGCACCTTCTGACACACCCCTCCAGCACAGCGCTCCTGCTTCGCCCTGCCCTGAAACCGGCCCGCACGCCCGCCAAGGGGACCTCATGGCACCAGAACCACCGCTGCTCAGCATGTCCGGCATCACCAAGTCGTTCCCCGGAGTCCGGGCCCTCGACGGCGTGGACCTCGATGTCCAGGCCGGCGAAGTGCACTGTCTGCTCGGCCAGAACGGGGCCGGGAAGTCCACCCTCATCAAGGTCCTGGCCGGCGCCCACCAGCCCGACACCGGGCGCCTCCGCTGGCGCGGCGAGGAGGTCACGCTCCGCTCGCCGATCGCCGCCATGCGCCTCGGCATCGCCACCATCTACCAGGAACTCGACCTGGTGGAGCACCTGTCCGTGGCCGAGAACGTCCACCTCGGCCACGAACCCACGGCGGCGGGGTTCGTCGTACGGGGCAAGGCGGCCCGTCAGTCGACAGCCGCACTGCTACGACGACTCGGGCACCCGGAGATCGATCCGGCCCGCCTGGTCGGGGAGCTGTCGGCGGCACAGCAGCAGATCGTGTCCATGGCGCGCGCCCTCTCCCACGACGTACGGCTGATCGTGATGGACGAACCGTCCGCCGCCCTCGACCCGGACGAGGTCGACAACCTCTTCCGGATCGTCGGCGACCTCACCGCCGAGGGCGTCGCCGTCGTCTACATCTCCCACCGCCTGGAGGAGATCCGGCGCATCGGGGACCGGGTGACCGTCCTCAAGGACGGCCGGGCCGTCGCCGTCGGACTGCCTGCGAAATCGACGCCGACGCGAGACGTCGTCGCGCTGATGACGGGCCGCAACGTCGAGTACGTCTTTCCGGACCGGCCGACGGCTCCCGCGAAGGGCGAGCGGCCGCTCCTTGAAGTCCAAGGGCTCAGTCGGCAGGGCGAGTTCGAACCCCTCGACCTCGTGATCCACCCCGGAGAGATCGTCGGCCTCGCCGGCCTCGTCGGCTCGGGGCGCTCCGAGATCCTGGAGACGGTCTACGGCGCCAGGAAGCCCACCTCCGGTCAAGTCGTCGTGGACGGAAAGGCGTTGAAGCCGGGCAGTGTCCGAGCAGCCGTCCGCGCCGGGATCGGACTGGCCCCCGAGGAGCGCAAGGCGCAGGCCCTGCTGATGCTGGAGTCGGTCACCCGTAACGTCTCCGTCTCCTCCATGTCCCGCTTCTCCCGGGCCGGCTGGATCGACCGGGGCGCCGAACTCGGTGCGGCCCGGGCGGCGACCCGCGAACTGTCGCTGCGGCCCGACAACCCCTCCGTGCCGATCCGCACCCTGTCCGGCGGCAACCAGCAAAAAGCGGTCCTGGCCCGCTGGCTGCTGCGCGGCTGCCGGGTCCTGCTGCTCGACGAACCCACCCGGGGCGTCGACGTCGGCGCCCGCGCCGAGCTGTACGCGGTCGTCCGGCGACTGGCGGACGAAGGCCTGGCCGTGCTGCTGGTCTCCAGTGAGGTTCCCGAGGTGCTCGGCCTCGCCGACCGCGTCCTGGTGCTCCGCGAGGGCCGTGTCGTGCATACGGCGCCCGCCCGTGAGCTCGACGAACACCGTGTACTCGACCTCGTCATGGAAGGAAGCCCGGCGTCATGACGCAACATGTGTCCCCGCCCAGGGGGAGCGCCGACAAAGTGCCTTCGGCGAGCGAATCGTTCGCGTGGCGAGGGGTGTTCGCCCGCGCCGACGTCCGCACCCTCTCCCTCCTCGGTGTGCTCGCCGTACTGATCCTCATCGGCGGCATCACCAAGCCCGACGAGTTCCTCGACACCCGCAACCTCCAACTCGTCCTCACCCAGGCCTCGGTGATCGGTGTCGTCACCGTCGGCATGACCTTCGTCATCACCTCCGGCGGCATCGACCTGTCCGTCGGCGCGATCGTCGCCCTCGCCTCCGTGTGGGCCACCACCGTCGCCACCCAGGAGTACGGCTTCGCGGGCATCCTCTTCACCGCGGTGATCGTCGGAGTCGGCTGCGGCCTGGTCAACGGCCTGCTCATCGCGTACGGCGGGATGGTCCCGTTCATCGCCACGCTCGCCATGCTCGCCTCGGCCCGTGGACTCGCCCTGCAGATCACCGACGGCAGGACGCAGATCGTCTCGATCAACAGCGTGCTGGATCTCGGAGAGCGCGACGCCTATGTGCTCGGCATCCCTCCGCTGGTCCTGGTCTTCGCGGTCGTGACGATCATCGGCTGGCTGGTGCTGAACCGCACCACCTTCGGCCGCCGCACGGTCGCGGTCGGCGGCAACGCCGAGGCAGCCCGGCTCGCCGGCATCGACGTCCGCCGTCAGCGCCTCTACCTCTACCTGCTGTCCGGACTGTGCTGCGGCATCGCCGCCTTCCTGTTGATCATCCTGTCCGGCTCCGGTCAGAACACCAACGGCAACCTCTACGAGCTCGACGCCATCGCCGCCGCGATCATCGGCGGCACCCTGCTCAGCGGGGGCCGCGGCACCATCACCGGCTCCGTGCTCGGCGTCCTGATCTTCACCACGATCACCAACATCTTCGCCCTGAACAACCTGCAGAGCGACGTCCAGCAGATCGCCAAGGGCGCGATCATCGTCGCCGCCGTGCTGGTCCAGCGCCGTACCGCAAGCACGACCTGAGGAAAGGGTTCACCGCCATGCCACAGCACACGAGCCGCTTCACCAGTCGCAGAGGGCTGCTCTTCGGGACCGCCGCCGTCGGGGCCGGTGCCCTCCTCGCAGGTTGCACCAGCAACGACTCCAGCGACGACGAACCAGCCGCGAACGACCAGCCGGCCGCCGCCGAGTCGTCCGGCAAGCCGGTCACCATCGGCTTCGCCGGACCGCAGGCCGACCACGGCTGGCTCAACGCCATCAACGACAATGCCAAGAACCGGGCGAAGAAGTACTCCGACGTCACCCTGGAGATCACCGAGGGCTCCAACGACACCGCCCAGCAGATCGGCCAGATAGAGACCCTGATCAACAAGAAGGTCGACGTCCTGGTGGTGCTGCCCGCCGACGGCAAGGCCCTCACCCAGGTCGGCCTCAAGGCGATGCGTGCCGGGATCCCGGTAGTCAACCTCGACCGCATCTTCAACACCCCGCAGGCATACCGCTGTTGGATAGGCGGCGACAACTACGGCATGGGCCTCAACGCCGGCCACTACATCGGCGAGAAGCTCAAGGGGAAGTCGAACGCCAAGGTCATCGAACTGGCCGGACTCGACAACCTCGAACTCACCAAGCAGCGCACCAAGGGCTTCGACGACGCCCTGAAGAACTACCCCAACGTCAGGAAGGTGGCCCGCCAGGCCGCCGAGTTCACCGTGGAGTCCGGGCAGGCCAAGATGGCCCAGCTCCTGCAGGCCCAGTCGAGCTTCGACGCACTGTGGAACCACGACGACGACCAGGGCGTGGGCGCGCTGCGCGCCATCGACCAGGCCGGCCGCGACGACTTCCTGATGGTCGGCGGCGCGGGCGCCCTGTCCGCCTTCCAGGCCATCAAGCAGGACAACGGCGTCCTCAAGGCGACCGTCCTCTACCCGCCGACCATGGCCGCCTCCGCGATCGACCTCGCCCGCGCCCTCGGCCAGTCCAAGGGCATCAGCGGCCTCTCCGAGTTCGAGATACCGGCATCGCTCACCCTCTACTCGGCCGTCGTCGACAAGACCAACGTCGACCAGTACATGTCCACCGGCTTCAAGTGAGGCGTCCCGAGCCGGGGCCCGACTTACCGACCGGGCCGGCCGCGAGCAGCGGTGCGTCCCGGCCCGGCCGGTCCGAACGGCTGGTCCCAGGAGCCCGGTTCGTCGACGGACCGGGCTGCACCCCCCACCGCGCCACGACGACGAGGAGGACATCGCGCATGGCTCAGCCGCAGCAGTCAGAAGAGGCCGAGGTGCCGCCGCTCCGGGTCGGCATGGTCGGCTACGCCTTCATGGGCGCCGCCCACTCCCAGGGCTGGCGGACCGCTGGACGCGTCTTCGACCTGCCCCGCCGCCCGGTGCTCGCCGCGATCTGCGGACGGGACGCGGACGCCGTGCGCCGGGCAGCCGACCGGCACGGCTGGGCGGACACCGAGACCGACTGGCGGGCCCTGATCGAGCGGGACGACGTCGACCTCGTCGACATCTGCACCCCCGGGGACAGCCACGCCGAGATCGCCGTCGCCGCGCTCGCCGCGGGCAAGCACGTGCTGTGCGAGAAGCCCCTCGCCAACACCGTCGAGGAGGCCCGGATGATGACCCGGGCCGCCGAAGAGGCATTTGGCCGGGGCCGGTTCGCGATGGTCGGCTTCAACTACCGCCGGGTGCCCGCCACCGCGCTGGCCCGCCGGATGGTGGCGGAGGGACGGCTCGGCACACTCCGGCACGTCCGGGTGTCCTACCTTCAGGACTGGCTCGTGGACCCGGAGTTCCCCCTGACCTGGCGGCTGCGCCGGGAGCAGGCAGGATCGGGCTCGCTCGGCGACCTGGGCGCGCACATCATCGACCTCGCCCAGTACCTGGCGGGAGAGCCACTGGCCGGAGTCTCCGCGCTGACCGAGACCTTCGTACGGGAACGCCCGCTGACCGGCGGCGCCGTCAAAGGCCTGTCCGCCGTCTCCGGGACCGGCACCGGCCAGGTCACCGTGGACGACGCGGCCCTGTTCACCGGCCGCTTCACCTCCGGCGCCCTCGCCTCCTTCGAGGCCACCCGTTACGCCACCGGCCGCAAGAACTCCCTGCGCATCGAACTCAACGGCGAACGCGGCTCGTTGGCCTTCGACCTGGAACGACTCAACGAGCTCTCCTTCCACGACGGCACGGAACCCGCGGCGCACGCCGGCTTCCGCCGCATCCTCGTCACCGAGCCCGACCACCCCTACCTGGACGCCTGGTGGCCGCCCGGCCACGGCCTCGGCTACGAGCACACCTTCGTCCACCAGGCCCGCGACCTCGTCCACGCGATCGCCGAGGGCCGCCGCCCCGAACCCTCCTTCGCCGACGGGCTCCAGGTCCAGCGGGTGCTCGCGGCCGTGGAGGAGAGCGCCGAGAAGAACTCCGTCTACACCCCGATAGCCGTCTGAGGAGGCTCCGAAAAGATGCCGCGTCAGTTCACGCTCTTCACCGGCCAGTGGGCCGATCTGCCGTTGGAGGAGGTCTGCCGTCTCGCCCGCGACTTCGGCTACGACGGGCTCGAACTCGCCTGCTGGGGCGACCACTTCGAGGTCGACAAGGCGCTCGCGGACCCGTCGTACCTGGACTCCCGGCACGCGCTGCTCGACAAGTACGGCCTCAAGTGCTGGGCGGTCTCCAACCACCTGGTCGGCCAGGCCGTCTGCGACGCCATCATCGA
The DNA here is from genome assembly GCF_031845645.1 of Streptomyces doebereineriae. NCBI lineage: Bacteria > Bacillati > Actinomycetota > Actinomycetes > Kitasatosporales > Streptomycetaceae > Streptomyces > Streptomyces doebereineriae. The sequence goes on along the minus strand of NZ_JAVREZ010000007.1, from coordinate 182,279 downwards.
CGAACGCCACCAGGCCATCCTGCCGGGCGAGGTGTGGGGCGACGGCGAGGCGGAAGGGGTCCGGCAGCGGGCCGCGAACCGTATGAAGGACACCGCGCGCGCCGCACGCGCCTTCGGCGTCGACACCGTCATCGGCTTCACCGGCTCCGCCATCTGGCACCTGGTCGCCATGTTCCCGCCCGCCCCCGAGTCGATGATCGACCGCGGTTACGAGGACTTCGCCGAGCGCTGGAACCCGATCCTGGACGTCTTCGACGCGGAGGGCGTGCGGTTCGCCCACGAGGTCCACCCGAGCGAGATCGCCTACGACTACTGGACAACACAGCGCGCGGTGCAGGCAGTCGGCGGGCGGGCTGCCTTCGGCCTCAACTTCGACCCCTCCCACTTCGTGTGGCAGGACCTCGACCCGGTCAACTTCCTCTACGACTTCCGCGACCGGATCTACCACGTCGACTGCAAGGAAGCCCGCAAGCGTCTCGACGGCCGCAACGGCCGCCTCGGCTCCCACCTGCCCTGGGGCGACCCGCGCCGCGGCTGGGACTTCGTCTCCGCCGGCCACGGTGACGTCCCCTGGGAGGACGTCTTCCGCATGCTGCGCTCCATCGACTACCAGGGCCCGATCTCGGTCGAGTGGGAGGACGCCGGCATGGACCGGCTCCAGGGCGCACCGGAGGCACTGACCCGACTCAAGGCGTACGACTTCGAGCCGCCGTCGGCCTCATTCGACGCTGCCTTCGGCGGCAACGAGTAAGCCGCACCGGTCAGTTCCGGGATGACGGCGCATCCCGGCGCACCCGCACCCACCCGTACGACCGGCCCCATGTTGGAGGCACCCGTGCACGGGAAAGACCCCACCACCACAACCGACAGAATCGAGACCCACAGACGACGCGCACCCTGGCGCAGAGCGGCGGCGCTGCTCACCGGCTTCCTGCTGGCCGGTGCCTCCCTCACCCTCGCCGCTCCCCAGGCAGGCGCAGCCGTCGCCGAGCCGGGAGCCGCTCAGGCCGCCGCCGAGGACTTTCAGCAGGTCACCCTCGCCAAGGGCGAGCCGGAGGTCGGCGAGCCCATGTCGCTCGCCGTCCTCCCGGACCGCTCGGTCCTGCACACCTCCCGCGACGGCGAGCTCCGCATCACCGACGCGGCCGGCACCACCCGGCTCGCGGGCAAGCTCGACGTCTACTCCCACGACGAGGAAGGCCTCCAAGGCGTCGGCGTGGACCCGCAGTTCACCACCAACCGCTTCATCTACCTGTACTACGCGCCTCCGTTGAACACCCCGGCGGGCGACGCCCCCGAGACCGGCACCGCGGCCGACTTCGCGCCCTTCGACGGCGTCAACCGGCTCTCCCGCTTCGTCCTGAAGACCGACGGCACCCTCGACGCCGCCAGCGAGACGAAGATCATCGACATCCCCGCCACACGCGGCATCTGCTGCCACGTCGGCGGCGACATCGACTTCGACGCGGCCGGCAACCTCTACCTGTCGACGGGCGACGACTCCAACCCCTTCCAGTCCGACGGGTTCACGCCCATCGACGAACGCGCCAACCGCAACCCGGCCTTCGACGCCCAGCGCACCGCCGGCAACACCAACGACCTGCGCGGCAAGATCCTGCGCATCAAGGTCAACGCCGACGGCTCCTACGCCATCCCCGACGGCAACCTCTTCGCGCCCGGCACGGACAGGACCCGGCCCGAGATCTACGCCATGGGCTTCCGTAACCCGTTCCGCTTCAGCGTCGACAAGCAGACGGGGATCGTGTACGTCGGCGACTACGGCCCCGACGCCGGCGCCGCCGACCCGGCCCGAGGCCCCGCCGGCCAGGTCGAGTTCGCGCGCGTGACCGGCCCCGGCAACTTCGGCTGGCCGTACTGCACGGGCGACAACGACGCCTACATCGACTACGACTTCGCGACCGGCACGTCGGGCGCCGCCTTCGACTGCGCCGCCCCGAAGAACAACTCCCCGCACAACACCGGCCTCACCGACCTTCCCCCGGCGCAGGCCGCCTGGATCCCCTACGACAACGGATCCGTACCCGAGTTCGGCACCGGCTCCGAGTCGCCCATGGGCGGCCCGGTCTACCACTACGACCCCGCGCTCGACTCACCCGTGAAGTTCCCCGAGGCCTACGACGGCGACTTCTTCGCCGGGGAGTTCGGCCGCCGCTGGATCAAGCGCATCACCAGCGACGACAACGGCACCGTCCAGTCCATCAACGACATCCCCTGGACCGGCACCCAGGTGATGGACATGGCCTTCGGTCCCGACGGCGCGCTGTACGTCCTCGACTACGGCGTCTCCTGGTTCGGCGGCGACGAGAACTCCGCCCTGTACCGCATCGAGAACGCCACCGACGGCCACTCCCCGGTCGCCCAGGCAGCGGCCGACCGGACATCCGGGCAGGCGCCCCTGAGGGTGCGGTTCTCCTCCGAGGGCACCAGCGACCAGGACGGCGACGCCCTCACGTACAGCTGGAACTTCGGCGACGGCGCCACGTCCACGGCGGCGAACCCGACACACAAGTACACGAAGAACGGCACCTACACGGCGACCCTGACCGCGAAGGACGCGAGCGGCCGCACCAGCAGCGCCGGCGTGCAGATCGTCGTCGGGAACACCGCGCCCAAGGTGACCCTCGAACTCCCGCAGGACGGGCAGCTGTTCAGCTTCGGTGACGCGATCCCGTTCAAGGTGCGGGTGAGTGACCCCGAGGACGGCCGGTCCATCGACTGCACCAAGGTCAAGGTCACCTTCGTCCTCGGCCACGACAGCCACGGCCACCCCGTGACCTCCGCCAACGGCTGCACCGGCACCATCCAGACCAGCGCCGACGGCGGTCACGACGAGGACGCCAACATCTTCGGCGTGATGGACGCCGAGTACACCGACAACGGTGGCGGCGGCCAGGCCCCGCTGACCAGCCACGACCAGAGCGTCCTGCAGCCCAGGCACCGCCAGGCCGAGCACTTCGGCACCGGCTCCGGCGTCTCGGTCATCGCCAAGGACACGGCACACGGCGGCAACACGGTCGGCGACATCAACAACGGCGACTGGATCGCCTTCACGCCGTACGTCCTGAGCAACGCCAAGTCACTGACCGCACGCGTCTCCTCGGGCGGCACCGGCGGCACCCTCGAGATCCGCGCGGGATCCGCCACGGGCACCCTGCTCGGCAAGGCGACCGTCCCGGTGACCGGTGGCTGGGAGAGCTTCCAGGACGTCACCGCCGACCTGTCCCGCGCGCCCAGGGGCACCACCACGCTCTACCTGGTCTTCAAGGGGAGCGGCACCGGCGCCCTGTTCGACGTGGACGACTTCACCTTCACGACCGGCTGAGAGGAGAGTCTCGTATGAACACAACCGGACGATGGACGACGACAGTTGTGGGAGCCGCCCTGCTCCTCGGCTGCGTGTCCGAACCCGCCGCGTCGCACTCCGCAGACGCCGAACGAGTACTGGTCTTCTCCAAGACGGCCGGCTTCCGGCACGACTCCATCCCCGACGGTGTCGCGGCGGTGAAGCAGCTCGGTGAGACCGGCGGCTTCACGGTCGACGCCACCGAGGACGCGAACGCGTTCACCCCGCGCAACCTGCGCCGGTACGACGCGGTCGTGTTCCTCTCCACCACCGGAGACGTCCTCGACCCCACCCAACAGCGGGCCTTCGAGGGCTACATCCGGAACGGCGGCGGATACGTCGGCATCCACGCCGCCGCCGACACCGAGTACGACTGGGCGTTCTACGGCGGCCTCGCCGGCGCCTACTTCCAGTCGCACCCGGCGATCCAGCCGGCCACGGTGGTGGCCGAGGACCGGGCCCACCCGTCCACGTCAGGGCTGCCTCCGACGTGGAACCGGACCGACGAGTGGTACAACTACCGCTCCAATCCCCGTGATCGGGCCCACGTACTCGCCTCGCTCGACGAGTCGTCGTACACCGGCGGCACGATGAACGGCGACCATCCGATCGCCTGGTGCCAGGACTACCAGGGCGGCCGTGCCTTCTACACCGGCCTCGGCCACACGAAGGAGTCGTACACGGACCCGGCGTTCCGCGGCCACGTCCTGGGCGGAATCCGGTATGCGATCGGCGACACCCAGGCCGACTGCCGGCCGGAGACCGGCTACCGTCCGCTCTTCGACGGCACGGCCGAGTCACTGGGCGCCTGGAAGCAGGCGGGTCCGGGCTCCTTCACCCGGTCCGACGACGGCACGCTCACCTCGTCCGGCGGTATGGGGATGCTCTGGTACGCCGGTTCCGGGCAGGGCTTCGGGTCGTACTCCCTGAAGCTCGACTGGAAGATGGCGAGCGCTTCCGGCGACGACAACTCCGGCGTGTTCGTGGGCTTCCCGCCCTCGGACGACCCCTGGTCCGCCGTGGACAACGGCTACGAGATCCAGATCGACGCCACCGACGTACCCGAGAAGACCACAGGGTCCGTCTACGGCTTCCGCTCCGCCGACCGCAAGAAGCGCGACCGCGCGCTGAACCCGCCGGGGGAGTGGAACACGTACGAGATCCGCGTGGAGGGCGAACGCCTCCGCGTCTGGCTCAACGGCGTGAAGATCAACGATTTCACCAACACCGATCCGGCCCGGAGCCTGCGTGACGGGCATGTCGGCATCCAGAACCACGGAGCCGACGACCAGGTGTCGTTCCGCGACATCCGGATCAAGGAACTGCTCGTCAAGGGTGATTGAGCGGCGGCGGGCGGGGGACGCCGGACTCCCGCCCGCCGTCTTCACCCCTTCGTCGTCCATCTCTTCGTCGCAGGGTCTGCGCACCCATGTGTTCGGCAAGGAGGCTGCCATGTCCGCGTCCGATTCCGTACCGCGCGTCGGCGTCTGGCTGATCGGGGCCCGCGGCTCCGTCGCCACGACGGTCGTCGCGGGCTGCGCCGCCATGACCGCGGGTTTGCACCCGCCGACGGGCCTGCTCACCGAGACACCACCTTTCACCGGAAGCGGTCTGCCCGCCTTGTCCTCCCTGGTCTTCGGGGGCCACGACACGGTGGACTGCCCCCTGCCCAAACGGGCGGAGGCCCTCGCGGCGGGCGGCGTCCTGCCCCACGGCCTGCCGACCGCGGTGAGCGCCGAACTCGCCGCCGCGGAACGGGAGATCAGGCCCGGCGGCCCCCTCCCCGGCGACACGAGGTCCGAGGAGGACCTGATCGCCGCCTTCGCCGCGGACATACGGTCCTTCGTACGACGGTGTCGGCTGCAGCGCGCGGTAGTGGTGAACGTGGCCTCCACCGAGCCCGCGCCCACCGGCGACGCCCTGCCTCCGAGCTCCCTGTACGCGGCGGCAGCCCTGCGCGCGGGCTGCGCGTACGTGAACTTCACCCCCTCGACCGGTCTGCACCACCCTTCGCTGAGGCGGCAGGCCGAGTCCTTGGGCCTGCCGTTCGCGGGCCGCGACGGCAAGACCGGCCAGACCCTGCTCCGGTCCGTCCTGGGCCCGATGTTCACCCAACGTGCCCTGACGGTCCGGGCCTGGTCCGGCACCAATCTCCTCGGCGGCGGCGACGGAGCCTCCCTCGCCGACCCGTCGGCCGCCGCGGCGAAGAACGCCGGTAAGGAGCGCGTCCTGGCCGACACCCTCGGCACCACCCCGGAGGGCGAGGTCCACATCGACGACGTCCCCGCCCTCGGCGACTGGAAGACCGCCTGGGACCACATCGCCTTCGACGGCTTCCTCGGCACCCGCATGGTCCTCCAGACCACCTGGCAGGGCTGCGACTCCTCCCTGGCCGCACCTCTCGTACTCGACCTGGCCCGTCTGGCCGCTCGCGCACACGAGAGGGGCCTGTCCGGCCCACTGAGCGAACTGGGCTTCTACTTCAAGGATCCGGTGGGACAGGGGCCCGCGGGGCTGGGGGAGCAGTACGCGCGGCTGGTGGGGTTCGCGGAGCGGCTGCGGGAAGCGAGCTCCGGGGGCAGTGGCTTTGCTGATGGCCGTGATGGCCCTTCCGTCGAGCCGGCCGATGGTTCGGGGGAGCAGTGGTGAGGGCGAGCAGAGCCGCGGCGCCGGAGGGCCTGTCCAAGGGCACGGGCGGGACGACGGAGACGCCCACCACGCCCCCGCTCAAGGAGCCTTCACCACTCACCGCACCACCGAGCCGTACGCACACCAGCCGCCCCGACCGCGCCCACGCGTGGGCCGAACTCCTGCGCCTGCCCGCCCTGTTCACCGTCCCCGGCGATGCATTCGCCGGAGCGGCGGCAGTCTCCGCACGCCCCAGTGCCCGGACTCTCCTCGCAATCGCCTCCTCCCTCTGTCTCTACGAGGCCGGCATGGCCCTCAACGACTGGGCCGACCGTGACGTGGACGCTGTGGAACGCCCCCACCGCCCCCTCCCCTCCGGCCGTATCCGCCCCGCGGCAGCCCTCGGCGCGGCCTGCGCCCTCACCGGCGCGGGCCTGTCCCTTGCGGCCTGCGCGGGCCGCCCCGCCCTCACGGTCGCGGCCCCACTCGCGGCCACGGTCTGGGCGTACGACCTCGCCCTGAAGAACACCCCGGCAGGACCGTTCGCCATGGCGACTGCACGAGGGCTGGACCTGCTGCTCGGTGCGGCGGCGACAGCGGGGGCCGGGGTTGTGGGCCGGGTGGACGAGAGGGCTCGGGCGGACGTCGTGGGCCGGAAGGTCGGTGCGTGCCGAGCATGGGTTACGGCCGTCGCCGACCAGCCACGGGCGGTCTTGGGGGCGGCAGCCGCTCCCGGCGCCACGGAGGGCATCCGCCGGGCCCTGCCCTCCGCCGCCCTGCTAGGCGCCCACACCCTCGCCGTCACCACCGTGTCCCGCCGCGAGGCCCAGGGCGGCTCACCGCTGGCCCCCTTGGCAGCGCTCGCCGCGACTGCCGCACTGACGCGGACGATGACCCGACAGCGCTCGCTCCCAACGGACCGGATAGCCGGAAGCCGCCGCGGTACCGGATCGCTCCGGCTGACGGGCCTGGCGGCCCTGGGTGCCGCAGCCATGTCCCGGCGGTCACGACCCCGGCAGCAGACCGGCGATCACATGCCCCCGCCCGGCCACAGCCCCCACCCCCTCGACACTCACGCGGTCCTGCGCCTCGCCCTCGCCGCCGCCTACGCGGCCACTACCGCCCGCCCTTACCTCCACGCCACCCTCAACCCCTCACCCCCGCTCACCCAACGAGCCGTCACTGCCGGCATCCGAGCCACGATCCCCCTCCAGGCCGCCCTCACCGCCCGCTCGGGTGCGAAGGGCGCGACCGTCACGGCCCTGCTCACCACCGCCCTAGCCCCACTGGCAGGACGCTTCGCGAGGAAGGTGAGCGTCACATGACCGACCCCCTCTCTCCACGTCGAACCATTCCGGGTGCCGACGACGACACGACGGGCCGCGTTGGTGCGACTCAGCCCCCTCGGGGCCCTGGTGACGACATGACAGGCCCTGTTGCTGGGCCCCGGCCCATTCCGGCCCCCGGCGGCGACATGACCGGCCTCGTTGCTGGGCCCCGGCCCTCCGCTGGCCCTGGTGACGACATGACAGGCCCCGTTGCTCGGCCCTGGCCCACTCCGGCCCCCGGCGGCGACATGACAGGCCCCGTTGCTGGGCCCCGGCCCTCCGCTGCCCCCGGCGACGACACGACTGCCCCAGTTGCTCCGCCCCAGCCCACTGCCGGCCCCAGCGGCACCATGACCGCCTCCCTCGCTCCACCCCACCCTGCCCCAGCCCCCGACGCCACCCCGCTCCGCTTCGGCTACGGCACCAACGGTCTCGCCGATCTCCGTCTCGACGATGCCCTCACCCTGCTCGCCGACCTCGGCTACGACGGTGTCGGTCTGACTCTCGACCACATGCATCTGGACCCCCTCGCCTCCGACCTGGCCGCCCGCACCCGCCGCCTCGCGCACCGCCTGGACGCGCTCGGACTGACGGTCACCATCGAGACGGGCGCCCGCTATGTGCTCGACCCACGCCGCAAACACGGCCCCTCGCTGCTCGACCCCGACCCGGACGACCGCGCCCGCCGCGTCGACCTGCTGGTCCGGGCCGTCCAGATCGCCGCCGACCTCGGCGCGCACGCCGTGCACTGCTTCAGCGGCGTCACCCCGCCGGGCACCGACCCGGACACGGCGTGGAAACGGCTGGCCGAGACACTCACCCCCGTCCTCGACACCGCCACCACGGCCGGCATCCCCCTCGCCATCGAGCCCGAACCGGGTCACCTCCTCGCCACCCTCGCCGACTTCCACCACCTCCGCACCACCCTCGGCGACCCGGCGGCCCTCGGACTGACCCTCGACATCGGCCACTGCCAGTGCCTCGAACCCCTGTCGCCCGCCGAGTGCGTACGCGCCGCGGGCCCCTGGCTGCGCCACGTCCAGATCGAGGACATGCGCCGGGGCGTCCACGAACACCTCCCCTTCGGCGACGGCGACATCGACTTCCCGCCCGTCCTGACCGCTCTGGCAGACACCGGCTACCAGGGGCTGACGGTCGTCGAACTGCCCCGCCACTCCCACGCGGGCCCCCACTTCGCCGAACTCTCCCTCCCGTTCCTCCGTCAGGCAGTGGCGCTCTCACAAGGAAGCACCCCATGACCCACTCCCATGCCCACCAGGCAACCTCCGCGGCGGACACCCAGGGCACCACCCTCGCCCGAACCCCGCTGCACGACCTGCACAGCCACCTCTCCGAACGCCTCGGCGAAGCCGCCCGCACCTGGCTCGACCAGGCCCTCGACGAGGCCGCCGCCCACCCCGGCGCCCACGGCCCCATATCCGTATGGGAGTTGCGCCTCGCCGAGGCCGGACGCCGCTGCGGCCCCGAACACGCCGACGCCGCCCGCATCCTGATCCTGCACGCGGCCCGCGCCGACACCGACGCCCTGACCCGGGTCTACGCCCAGGGCACCGCCGCCGAACGCCGCGCCGTCCTGCACGCCCTGCCCCACCTGGTGTCCGGTCCCGAGGCCCTCCCACTCGTCGAGGACGCCCTGCGCACCAACGACACCCGGCTCCTGGCCGCCGCCGTCGGCCCCTACGCCGCACGCCACCTCGACACCCACCACTGGCGCCACGCCGTCCTGAAATGCCTGTTCACCGGAGTACCCGTCGCCGAGGTGGCGGACCTGGACCGACGGGCCCACGCGGACGCCGAACTCGCCCGCATGCTCGGCGACTACGCCGCCGAACGCACCGCCGCGGGCCGTCCCGTGCCCGAGGACCTGCACCGCGTCCTGACCCTGACCGACCCCACGGCCACCCCACCCGCGCCGGCCGCCGACCACGGCCCGAACGGCGCGGAAGGCACCCACGGCAAGGAGTCCTGATGCGCATCTTCGACCCCCACATCCACATGACGTCACGGACCACCGACGACTACCAGGCCATGCACACCGCCGGCGTCCGCGCCGTCGTCGAGCCGTCCTTCTGGCTCGGCCAGCCCCGCACCTCTCCCGCCTCCTTCCTCGACTACTTCGACTCCCTGCTGGGCTGGGAGCCCTTCCGCGCCGCCCAGTACGGCATCGCCCACCACTGCACCCTCGCCCTGAACCCCAAGGAGGCCAACGATCCGCGCTGCGCACCCGTCCTCGACGAACTGCCCCGGTATCTCGTCAAGGACCAGGTCGTCGCCGTCGGCGAGATCGGCTACGACTCGATGACCCCGGCCGAGGACACCGCCTTCGCCGCCCAGCTCCAGCTCGCCGCCGACCACGACCTGCCCGCGCTGGTCCACACCCCGCACCGCGACAAGCTCGCCGGTCTGCGCCGCACCCTCGACGTCATCCGGGAGTCCGCCCTGGCGCCGGACCGGGTGCTGGTCGACCACCTCAACGAGACCACCGTCAAGGAGGCCAAGGACAGCGGCTGCTGGCTCGGCTTCTCCGTCTACCCCGACACCAAGATGGACGAGGAGCGGATGGTCGCGATCCTGCGCTCCTACGGCCCCGAACAGGTCCTGGTGAACTCCGCCGCCGACTGGGGCCGCAGCGATCCCCTCAAGACCCGCAAGGTCGCGGACCTCATGCTCGCCGAGGGCTTCACCGAGGACGACGTCGACCGCGTCCTGTGGCGCAACCCCGTCGCCTTCTACGGACTCAGCGGCCGGCTCAACCTCGACATCGCGCCCACCGAAGCCACCCACGAGGGCAACTCCATCCTCCGCGGCGGGGCGTGAGCCATGCGCTTCCGCCACCCCGACGGCACCACCGTCCACCTCGCCTACTGCACCAACGTCCACCCCGCCGAGACGCTCGACGGCGTCCTCGCCCAGCTCCGCGACCACTGTGAACCGGTCCGCCGCCGTCTCGGCCGCGACCGCCTCGGCATCGGCCTGTGGCTCGCCCGCGACGCCGCCCACGCCCTGGTCAGCGACCCCTCCGCGCTGCGCGACCTGCGCACCGAACTCGACCGCCGCGGCCTCGAAGTCGTCACCCTCAACGGCTTTCCCTACGAGGGCTTCGGCGCCGAAGAGGTCAAGTACCGCGTCTACAAGCCGGACTGGTCCGACCCCGAACGCCTCGACCACACCACCGCCCTGGCCCGCGTCCTCACCGGACTCCTGCCGGACGACGTCACCGAGGGAAGCATCTCCACCCTGCCGCTCGCCTGGCGCACCGCCTACGACGACGGGAGCGCCGACAAGGCCCGCACCGCGCTGCTCACCCTCGCCGAACGCCTCGACGCCCTCCAGGAGCTGACCGGCCGCTCCATCCGCGTCGGCCTCGAACCCGAACCCGGCTGCGTCGTCGAGACCACCGGCGACGCCATCGCACCGCTGACCGCGATCGCCCACGAACGCATCGGTATCTGCGTCGACACCTGCCACCTCGCCACCTCCTTCGAAAACCCGGACACCGCCCTGGACGCGCTCACCGCGGCCCGTGTCCCCGTCGTCAAGTCCCAGCTCTCCGCCGCCCTGCACGCCGAACACCCCCATCTCCCCGAGGTCCGCGAGGCGCTCGCCGCCTTCGACGAACCCCGGTTCCTGCACCAGACCCGCACCGGCACTTCCGCCGGCCTCCGCGGCACCGACGACCTCGGCGAGGCCCTCGCAGGCGACGCCCTGCCCGACGGGGCACCCTGGCGCGCCCACTTCCACGTCCCGCTGCACGCGGCCCCCGCCGCACCCCTCACCTCCACGCTCCCCGTCCTCACGTCCGCCCTGACCCGGCTCGTCGGCGGCCCGCACCCGCTCACCCGCCACCTGGAGGTCGAGACCTACACCTGGCAGGCCCTCCCACCCGAACTGCGCCCGCGCGGCCGCACCCAGCTCGCCGACGGCATCGCCGCCGAACTCACCCTCGCGCGCGACCTGCTGACGGACCTCGGCCTGAAGGAGCTGCCATGAGCCACCAGCCCCACGAGGCGGGACCCACCCCTCTCCTCGTCCTCGACGTGGTAGGCCTCACTCCCCGTCTCCTCCACCACATGCCCCACCTCAAGTCCCTCGCCCAGTCCGGATCCCAGGCCCCGCTCGGCACCGTGCTGCCCGCCGTGACCTGCGCCGCCCAGTCCACCTTCCTCACCGGCACCCACCCGTCGGAGCACGGCATCGTCGGCAACGGCTGGTACTTCCGCGAGCTCGGCGACGTACTCCTGTGGCGCCAGCACAACGGTCTGGTCGCCGGCGACAAGCTCTGGGACGCCGCCCGCCGCGCCCACCCCGGCTACACGGTCGCCAACGTCTGCTGGTGGTACGCCATGGGCGCCGACACCGACTTCACCGTCACCCCCCGCCCCGTCTACTACGCCGACGGCCGCAAGGAGCCCGACTGCTACACCCGGCCCCCGGACCTGCACGACGAACTCACCCGGAAACTCGGCACCTTCCCCCTCTTCCACTTCTGGGGCCCCGGCGCGGACCTGGTCTCCAGTCAGTGGATCATCGACGCGACCCGCCACCTCATGGGCACCCGCCATCCCGACCTGACGCTCTGCTACCTCCCTCACCTCGACTACGACCTCCAGCGCTTCGGCCCCGACGACCCGCGCTCCCTGAAAGCCGCCGCCGACCTGGACAGGGCACTGGCCCCGCTCCTGGACGACGCCCGCGCGGAAGGCCGTACCGTCGTCGCGCTGTCCGAGTACGGCATCACCCGCGCGGACCGCCCCGTCGACATCAACCGCGCCCTGCGCCGCGCCGGACTCCTCGAGGTGCACACACAGGACGGCATGGAGTACCTCGACCCGATGGCGTCCCGTGCCTTCGCGGTCGCCGACCACCAGATCGCCCATGTCTATGTGCGCCGCCCCGAGGACCTGGACGCCACCCGCGCCGCCCTCGACGGCTTGCCCGGCATCGAGCAACTCCTCGACGACGAGGGCAAGAAGGCCCACCACCTCGACCATCCGCGCTCCGGCGAACTCGTCGCCGTGGCGGAGCCGGACGCCTGGTTCACGTACTACTACTGGCTCGACGAAGACCGCGCGCCCGACTTCGCGCAGCTGGTCGAGATCCACCGCAAACCCGGCTACGACCCGGTCGAACTCTTCATGGACCCGCTCGACCCCTACGTCAAGGTCAAGGCGGCCACCGCGCTGGCCCGCAAGAAGCTCGGCCTGCGCTATCGCATGGCCGTCGTGCCCCTCGACCCGTCACCTATTCGCGGCAGCCACGGCCGCCTCCCCGAGAGCGACGACGACGGTCCGCTCCTCATCTGCTCCACCCCCCACACCCTCGGCGACCGCATCGCGGCCACCGACGTGAAGTCACTCCTGCTCCACCTCGCCGGTCTTGGCTGACCGGCCCGAAAGAACGGCACCCGACGACCGGTCCTTTCCGACTGGTCCCCAGTGAAGCACCCACCACTGACAACGCCCTCCGACACCGAGGAGCTCCTGGCATGAGCCGCATCTCCCAGCCCGACCCCGAACTCACCCACCGCCTCAGCAGACGAGGCATGCTCGGCGTGGCCGCGGGTGCCACCGCGGCCGCGTTGCTCGGCGCCGCAGCGACCCCGGCGACCGCCGCCACCGAGACGGCCGACAAGACGTCCGGCCGAGGCCGCCCCGTCCTGCCTCCCGGGCGCCTCGGCATCCAGCTCTACAGCCTCCGCGACAAGGTCTCCACGCTCGGCTTCGCCCCCGTCTTCGCCGAACTGGAGAAGTACGGCTACGACGAGGTCGAGTTCGCCGGCTACACCCAGGGCTCCGCCGGGCCCATCACGCTTGCCCAGCTCAAGCGGCTGGCACGCGACCACGGCCTGAACCCGATCGGCAGCCATGTCGGCTACTACTCGGACGACCCGAACGCCTACACCTTCGCCCAGAACCTCACCAAGGTCCTCGACGACGCCCAAGCGCTCGGCCTCAAGCACATCGGCACCGCCTCGGGGCCGTTCCGCTACGGCTCGACCGTCGACGCGTGGAAGCGCGCCGCCGAGGAGTTCAACACCTACGGAGCCGCGGCGAAGGCACGCGGCATGAAGTTCTACCAGCACAACCATTCCGAGGAGTTCTCCTTCGCCACCGACAACCCCAAGGTCCGTCTCTACGACGTGCTGCTCAGGGAGACCGACCCCGACCTGGTGTTCCTGGAGATGGACATCTACTGGGCGTACTCGGGACAGTTCCGCTTCTCCAAGCGGCCCGACGGCACCCCCGCCCCCTTCGAGCCCCTGAACTACGTCCTCAGGCAGCCCCACCGCTACCCGCTCTTCCACGTCAAGGACGGGGTGAGCGACCCCGCCAACACCTACGGCTACCGGATGACCGACGTCGGCGACGGAGACATCGACTACCAGAAGTTCATCTCCGCCGTGACCCGGCTACGGGGCGAGCGCCAGGCCCACCACTGGCAGGCCGAGCACGACCAGCCCACCGAGTCCTTCACGTTCGCCCGCCGCTCCAGCGCGTACCTGCACTCGCTGCGGGAGAAGTGCTGACAGCACACGAGTGAGGCGGGACCCCGAGGGCGCAGGGGGCGCTCCCCGCCGGTCGGGGTCCCGCCGTTCGTGCAGCGGGGAGGACCGTCAGCCCTGGGCGGCCGCGACGGCCTGCAGGGTGATGCGGTCCTCGCCCGCGTACACGTTCATGGAGTGGCCGCGGAGGAAGCCGACGAGGGTGAGGCCGGTTTCGGTGGCGAGGTCGACGGCCAGGGAGGAGGGTGCGGAGACGGCGGCGAGGATCGGGATGCCGGCCATGACGGCTTTTTGGGCGAGTTCGAAGGAGGCGCGGCCGGAGACGAGGAGGATGACGCGGGTCAGGGGGAGGTTGTGGTGTTGCAGGGCGCGGCCGATGAGTTTGTCGACGGCGTTGTGGCGGCCGACGTCTTCGCGTATGTCGAGGAGTTCGCCGTGTTCGGTGAAGAGGGCGGCGGCGTGCAGGCCGCCGGTGCGGTCGAAGACGCGTTGGGCGGCGCGGAGCCGGTCGGGGAGGCTCGCGAGGAGGTCGGGTTCGATTCGGAGCGGGGGTGTGTCGGAGAGGGGCCAGCGGGTGGTGGTGCGGACGGCGTCGAGGCTGGCTTTGCCGCACAGGCCGCAGGAGGAGGTGGTGTAGACGTTGCGTTCGAGGGTGATGTCGGGGATGGGCAGGCCGGGGGTGGTGGTGACGTCGACGACGTTGTAGGTGTTGGTGCCGTCGGCGGTGGCTCCGGCGCAGTAGACGATGTTCTGCAGGTCGTGGTGTTGGGCGAGGACGCCTTCGCTGACGAGGAAGCCGGCGGCGAGGGCGAAGTCGTCGCCGGGGGTGCGCATGGTGATGGCGAGGGGTTTGCCGTTGAGGCGGATCTCCAGCGGTTCCTCGGTGACCAGGGTGTCGGGGCGGGAGGAGATCGCCCCGTCGCGGATGCGGATCACCTTGCGTCGTTCCGTGACTCGTCCCATGTCCGGCCTCAGTTCCGTATCGCCTTGACGGGCATCTTCTCGATCCGAATCGCGGCAGCCTCGAACTCCACAGCCCCTGTGATCGGACAACTGGCCCTGGGAGAACACCGGTTGGCGTCCGCCCCGTCCGGTGGGCGGCCGGTCATGAACGCCACACCGGGCCGCAGTGCCGGATCCACCCACACCGGTGCCGACGCCGAACCCCGCCGGGTGGCGACCCGCACCTGCTCGCCGACGACCACGCCGTAGCGCTCGGCGTCCTCCGGACTCAGCTCGACACACTCGGCACGCCGCACCGACGAAGCCGAACCACCCTTCTGCAGGCTGGTGTTGTACGAGTCAAGACGGCGGCCCTTGGTGAGCCTGACCGGATACTCCTCGTCCGTAAGGTCGACGGGAGGGAGGTGCCGGATCAGGTGGAAAGGTGTACGCCGCTCTCGATCGGTGCAACCCCGGCCGGTGAGCAGTGACAGGTTGATCAGCGCGCGGTCCTCCTCGTGCTCGGTGCCGTCGAACTCCAGGAACGGCTCGCCCCGCGCGTAAGCCTGCGCCAACTCCCTTAGGACAGCGGCCGGTACGCCCGTCACCTTCACCGCGAGCGACACCGTCCACGGCTCGACGAGTGTTCTGTACTCCTCGAAGCCCTGGGTCGCACGATCGATGAACTCCCGGTCGGCCAGACCCGCCCGGATGATCTCCCGGCCGATCGCATGGGCCATCGGGACCTCGGATCCGGCGTTCGGCCGGATCCGAGGTCCCGACCCGATGGCGTGGGTGCCCAGTTCCGTCATGCGGCGGACCGGATCGCGAGGAGGTCGGAGAGCGCGTGGACGGTACGGAGCGTGGGCACGTCCACTCCGGTGATCTCCGCCAGCTCGATGACGGCGGTGAGGAGGACGTCGAGTTCCAGGGGCTTGCCGCGCTCCAGGTCCTGGAGCGTGGAGGTGCGATGGTCACCGACCCGTTCGGCGCCGGCGAGGCGGCGTTCGATGGAGACACCGACGGTACAGCCGAGGGCCTCGGCGACCGCGAGAGTCTCGGCCATCATGGTCTCGATGACCTTGCGGGTACCGCCGTGCAGGCACATCTGGCGCATGGTGGCACGGGCCAGCGCGCTGATGGGGTTGAAGGAGATGTTGCCCAGCAGCTTGAGCCAGATGTCGTCCCGCAGGTTCGGCTCGACCGGGCACTTCAGCCCGCCCGCCTGCATGGCCTCGCTGAAGGCCCGACACCGGGGTGAGAGGCTGCGGTCGGGCTCTCCGATGGAGAACCGGGTGCCTTCCAAGTGCCGTACGACACCCGGCCCTTCGAGTTCGGTCGCCGCGTAGACGACACACCCGATGGCCCGGGAGGGCGCGAGCACCGCACTGACCGCACCGCCCGGGTCGACACTCTCGATGCGGTGGCCGTCATGCGGGCCGCCGTGCCGGTGGAAGTACCACCAGGGGATGCCGTTCTGAGCCGCGATGACCGCGGTGGTGTCGGTGAGAAGGGGCTCGATGAGCGGCCCGCACGCCGCGTACGAATTGGCCTTCAGACCGAGGAAGACGTAGTCGACCGGGCCGATCTCGGCCGGGTCGTCGGTGGCATGGGCGTGAGCGGTGAAGTCACCGCGGGGGCTGAGGACTTGGACACCGTGCTGCCGCATGGCCGCCAGATGCGGACCGCGGGCGATGAGGTGGACGTCGGCGCCGGCGCGGTGGAGTGCCGCGCCGACGTAGGCACCGATGGCTCCGGCGCCGAGGATGGCGACTTTCATGGGTGGAAGCTCCGTTCGGTGAGGGTGACCGAGGAACTGCCGACTTTGTCGACTGGATATTGTCTACAGGATGGAAGGAGTGCTCAGCAAGGGTCGTGACGTCACCAAGCCCGTTGAGCTGCTGCTACGACCTGGTACGGCCTGAGCTCACGGCGGTTGTGCGCCGTAGACTGTAGGCGAAAACCAATTCATACTTGGCTCTCAGCTGCAGCGACGACGCTGTACAGGAGGGACCGCGATGTTGCCGACGACAGGACTGCCGTACGGGACGGTGCCCAGGCTCGAGCGTCCCGGTCCGCTGCGCGACCGTGTCTACGGAGCGCTTCTCGAACTGATCACGACGCGTGCGCTGCAGCCGGGTCAGCATCTGGTGGAGAGTGAGCTGGCCGGGCATCTGGGTGTGTCGCGGCAGCCGGTGCGTGAGGCTTTGCAGCGGTTGAACACCGAGGGTTGGGTGGATCTGCGGCCTGCTCAGGGTGCGTTTGTGCATGAGCCGACGGATGAGGAGGCCGATCAGCTTCTGACGGTGCGGACGTTGTTGGAGGCGGAGGCGGCGCGGCTGGCCGCGGCGAATGCGGGCAGTGCGGGTATCGCGGTGCTGGAGGAGTTGTGTGCGCAGGGGGAGAGTGCGGTGGCCGCGGACGATGTGGACGCTGCGGTGGCTCTGAATGCCCGACTGCACGCCACGATCATGGAGTTGGCGGGCAATGCGGTTCTGGCGGAGTTGGCGGGGCAGGTGGATCGCCGGGTGCGCTGGTATTACACGCCGATCGCCCGCCGGCGCGGCCGCCAGTCCTGGATCGAGCACCGTGAGCTGATCGCGGCGATCGCCGACCGCGACGAGCAGCGGGCCACCGCGGTCATGCGCCAACACACGGAACAGACGCGGAAGATGTACCACGACCGCGAGAAGTAGCCTCCGATCCTGTCAGTGGCCGCGGCCGCGAGGCTGCTGCCGGGCCGCCGGGCCGCCCGACCGCCGAGCATCCAGACAGCCGAGCTCAACCCGGTCGGCTGTTTTCGCGGTTGCTGTCGCCGCCTCGCGTCCGGACCCCTGAACCTCTGGGCCGCGGGCGGGCCACGGGCACCGAGCCATCGGATCAGGCGGCCCTAGCCCGGCGAGCGCCGAGCTCCGAGCCGCCGAGCGCCGAGTACCTGGGTAGCCGAGCCACCGAGCAGCCGAGCCGGAGCAGCCGAGCCGCCGGGCACCGAGCATCCAGGCAGTCGAGCTGCCGGGCCCCGGGTAGCCGAGCCGTCGGGCACCGAGCCGCCGAGCCGCCAGGCCCCGGGCAGCCGGGCCGCCGAGCAGCCAGGCAGCCGACCTCGGCCCCGGCCCGCTGTATTCACGGTTGCGGTCACTGCCTCGCCTCCGGACCCCTGAGCCTCTGGGCCGCAGGTCGGCCACGGGCACCGAACCATCGGATGAGGCGGCCCCTACCCCGGCGAGCGCCGAGGCGGAGGGCCGCCTCATCCGTGCGAAGTGCCCCGCTCAGGCCGCGGCTTGTGGCTGCGGTGCCGAGGTGCCGCCCCGGGGGCGTCCCGGCTGCCGTAGCAGCAGGGCGATCGCCGCCGCGACCATCGAGGTGGCGCCGGCCAGGGCGTACGCCCCGTCGTAGCCCCAGGCCGCGACGACCATGGAGCCGAGGCCGCCGCCGAACAGGCCGCTGATCAGCTTGCCGCTGTACACCAGCCCGTAGTTGGAGGCGTTGAAGTTCTCCCCGAAGTAGTCGGGCGTCAGCGCCGCGAACAGCGGGTAGAACGCGCCGCCGCCGAACCCGGAGAGGAAGGCGAAGACCAGGAACAGCGACTCGCTCCTGATGTCGCCCGCCCAGATCACCCCGAACTGGGCGAGACCCAGCACGACGATCACGAACACCAGCGTGGACTTACGGCCCCACTTGTCGGACAGCCAGCCCACCACCCCGCGTCCGACGCCGTTGATGACCGCCATGACCCCCATCGAGGAGGCCGCCACCAGCGGGCCGAAACCCACCTCCTTGGCATAGTCGACCTGGAAGGAGATCCCGAAGATCGACACCCCCGCGGTCATGACGAGGGCGACCCACATGAGGGGAAGCATGCCGGTCCTGATGGCTTCCTTCGGCGTGTACTGCCGTACCGCCGGAGGGTTCTTGGCGAGAGCACCGGTCCCCTTCTCGCCGCCGCCGTGGGTGAGCGGGTCGATGTCCGCGGGCCACCAGTTCTTCGGCGGGTCCTTGAAGAAGAACGCGCACCCGACGACCACGACCAGGATGTAGCAGCCGATGAGGTCCAGCACGCGGTGGTAGTTCGCGGTGTCGAAGCCGTAGTTGAAGATGAAGATGAAGGGCAGTGATCCGTACGCGAAGCCGCCGTTGACGAACCCGGTCTTCGCTCCCCGGCGTTCGGGGAACCATTTGCCGACCATGTTGATGCAGGTCGCGTAGACCAGTCCGGCGCCGATACCTCCGATGACGCCGAATCCCAGGATCGCCAGCAGCACGTTGTCGAGGTGCGACAGGGCGAGGAATCCGACCAGACACATGCCCGAGCCGATGTACATGGCCTTGCGGGCGGTCAGGACGCCCTTCTCCCGCAGCCAGCCCGCCGGGAAGGCGATGCCGGCCTGGAAGAAGACCCAGACGCTGAGGATCCAGAAGGTGTTGCTCTGCGTCCAGCCGTGGGCGTGGGACAGGGTGTCCTCGGCCGAGCCGTACGCGTACTCGAAGACGCTGATGGCCATCATGGTGATCCAGGGCAGGTACACCATGAGTTTGCGCGAGTGGCCGAGGATGTCCCGGTCGGTCTCGCCGATGCGGTAGACGCGGCCGTTGGCGTCGGTCAGTTCGCGGTAGGGACGTGGTGCGGCGGTGGAGTGTGCGGTCTTGTCGGTGTCGGTGTCGCTGCGTGCTGCGTACGGATCTGCCGTCATGTCAGGCCATTTCCTCGCCGAGCGGTTGCGGGTTGGGTACGGTCCTGCGACTGGTCTTGGGCCGGCCGGGCGCCTTCAGGAACAGCGCCAGCACCGCGGAGCCCAGGCCGATACAGCCGGCCAGGACGAACGCGCCCTCGTAGTCCCACACGCCGACCACGATCGAGCCGACACCGGAGCCCACGAGGCCCGAGATGAGCTTCGAGCTGTAGACCATGCCGTAGTTGGAGGCGTTGTTGTTCTCACCGAAGTAGTCGGCCGTCATCGCGGCGAACAGCGGGAAGATCGCGCCGCCGCCGAAGCCGGAGACCATGGAGCAGAAGAGGAAGAACGGCATGCTGCCCATCTGGCCGGAGACCAGCACACCGAACTGCGCGGTGCCCAGCACCAGACACACGATGATCAGCGTGTTGCGACGGCCGAACTTGTCGGAGATCCAGCCGATCACACCGCGCCCGGTGCCGTTGACGATCGCCTTCAGCGACATCGCCGTGGCCACGATCCCGCCCGCGAAGCCCATGTCCTTGCCGAACGGCACCTGGAAGGCGATGCCGAAGATGTTGATCCCGGCCGTGCACAGCAGGCAGAACCACATCATCCACAGGACGGGCGTACGCGCCGCTTCCTTCGGGGTGTACTGCTTGACCGCCGGCGGGTTCTTCTCCAGCGCCCGCCGGATCTTCGGGTCGTCGGTCATCTTCAGCGGGTCGACGTGCGGGGGCCACCAGTTCTTCGGCGGGTCCTTGAAGAACCAGCCCGCGAACGCCACCACCGAGCAGCAGACGAGGCCCACCGCCACCAGGACACCCCGGTAGTTGCTCAGGTCCATGTACGAGGTGAACAGGAAGACGAAGGGCACCGAGCCGTAGGCGAAACCGCCGTTGACCATGCCGGTCTTGCCGCCCTTGCGCTCCGGGTACCACTTGCCGACCATGTTCACGCAGGTCGCGTAGACGAAGCCGGCGCCGATGCCGCTGCACACACCGAATCCGAGATAGGCGACGATCACGTTCGGTGCGAACGCGAGCGAGAGATAGCCCAGGATCGTGCCCAGCGCGCCGACCATCATCGCGTAGCGGGCCGGGAGCTTTCCGCTCTCCCGCAACTGCCCGGCCGGGAAGGCCACGGCCGCCTGGAAGAACACCCAGACGCCCATCAGCCAGAAGATGTGCCCACTGCTCCACAGATGCGCCTCGTGCAGTGTGTCCTCGGCCGACGTGAAGGCGTACTCCGAGGAACTGATGCCCAGCATGCCCATCCACGGGAAGAGCACCATGGTCCATCGTGGCCGTCCCATGATGTGCCGGTCGGTCTCGCCGATCCGGTACACGCGGCCGTTGCGGTCCGTCACCTCCCTGAAGGTGGCGGACGACGAATAGTCGATGGTTGTCATAGTCTTCAAGCACTCCTTGCGTCGAAAGATCTGGCCAGCGCCCCCTGTCCAAATTCCTTTCGTGCGCGCACGGATCCCCGGGGTCCGACGACGCGCACCGCCGCCGGACCCCGTGCTCATTCACGTCATGGACCACCGCCCAAGGGCCCCGGGATATGGCTCCGGTTCACCACGTCAGATCACCCCGCCCGACCTGAGCAGACGCAACTCCTCGTCACCGAGTCCGAGTTCGCCGATGTAGATCTCTTCGTTGTGCTGGCCGAGGAGGGGTGGGGTGGTGATGGTGGTGGGGGAGTCGGAGAGTTTGAGGGGGTTGCCGACGGTGGTGAAGGTGCCGCGTTCGGGATGCCCGACCTCGACGATCATGTCGTTCGCGGCGAGTGAAGCGTCCTCGATGATCTCCTTCGGGGACAGGATCGGCCCGCACGGGATGTTGTGGCTGTTGAGCTGTTGAAGGACCTGCCACTTGGGCAGCGTCGAGGTCCATTCCTCGATCAGCTGGAACATCTTCGCCAGCTTCGGCAGCCGGGCCTCGGGGGTGGCCCACTCGGGGTCGGCGGCCAGTTCCGGCCGGCCGATCAATGCGGACAGCGGCTGCCAGCCGACGGGCTGGACGATGACGTAGACGTAGTCGTTGGGGCCGCCGGGCGCGCACCTGACCGCCCAGCCGGGCTGCCCCCCGCCGGAGGCGTTGCCCGAACGCGGCACCTCCTCGCCGAAGGTGTCGTTGGGGTACTCGGCGAGCGGGCCGTGTGCCAGGCGCTGCTGGTCACGGAGCTTGACCCGGCACAGGTTGAGCACCGCGTGCTGCATGGCCACGTTCACCCGCTGTCCGCGCCCGGTCCTCTCCCGCTGCAGCAGCGCGGCCAGGATCGCGGCCACCGCGTGGATCCCGGTCCCGGAGTCACCGATCTGCGCACCGGTCGCCAGCGGCGGCCCGTCCTCGAAACCGGTGGTGGCCATCGACCCGCCCATCGCCTGCGCGACCACCTCATAGGCTTTGAAAGCGGTGTACGGGCCGTCACCGAAACCCTTGATCGAGGCATACACGATCCGCGGGTTGATCTCCCGGATCCGCTCCCAGGTGAACCCCATCCGCTCCACCGCACCCGGCGCGAAGTTCTCCACCATCACATCCGCACCCCGGACCAGCGCGGCCAGGATCTCCTGCCCCCGCTCGGTCTTGGTGTTCAGCGTGATGCTGCGCTTGTTGCAGTTGAGCATCGTGAAATACAGCGAGTCCGCATCCGGGACATCCCGCAGCTGCCGGCGCGTGATGTCCCCGCCCGGCGCCTCCACCTTCACCACATCCGCCCCCAGCCACGCCAGCAACTGCGTCGCCGACGGACCCGACTGCACATGCGTCATATCCAGCACCCGCACACCCTCAAGAGCCGTCCTCGACACAAGCCACCTCACTTGTCCGTTGCCTTGAGCGTCCTGGCGATGCGCTGGGCTGACCCCTGTTCGGCACATTGCATACAGTCGACGAATACTGTATGAAGATTGTTATCCCGCATCCGGTGGGTGATGTCCAGGGGGCGTGCAGCACTTTTCAGTCGTGCATCACTTTCAGACGGGAGCCTCATCATGGACCTGTACGAGCATCAGGCCCGGGCCCTCTTCGAGGAACACGGAATCCCGGTGCCGAGGGCGGAGGTCACCGACTCCCCCCAGGAGGCCCGTGCGATCGCCCGCAGGCTCGGCGGCAGCGTCGTCGTCAAGGCGCAGGTCAAGACCGGAGGCCGGGGCAAGGCAGGCGGTGTCCGGCTCGCCGCCGACCCGGCCGAGGCCGAGCGGGCCGCCCGCCGGATCCTCGGCATGGACATCAAGGGGCACACGGTCGGCAAGGTCATGCTGGCCCAACCCGTCGACATCGAGACCGAGTTCTACGTCGCCTATGTTCTCGACCGGGCCGCGGGCCGGTTCCTGGCCATCGCCTCGGCGGAGGGCGGCATGGACATAGAGGAGGTCGCCGCGGCCCGCCCGGAGGCGGTCGCCCGTATACACATCGACCCCGCCGAAGGTGTCACCTCGGCGAAGGCGGGCGAGATCGCCGAGGCCGCCGGACTGCCGCCGCGGACCGTCGACCTTCTCGTACGGCTGTGGGAGGTACTGGTCCGCCAGGACGCGGTCCTCGTCGAGGTCAACCCGCTCGTCCGCACCCGGCAGGGGCACATCCTCGCCCTCGACGGCAAGGTCACCCTCGACGACAACGCCCGCTTCCGGCAGGCCCGTTGGAGTACCGAGAGCATCGCGTACGACGATCCGCTGGAGTCGGCCGCCGCCGCGAAGGGCCTCAACTACGTCAAGCTCGACGGCGAGGTCGGCGTCATCGGCAACGGCGCCGGCCTGGTCATGTCGACCCTCGACGTGGTCGCCGGCTGCGGAGCCCGGCCCGCCAACTTCCTCGACATCGGCGGCGGTGCCTCGGCCCAGGTCATGGCCGACGGACTGGGGGTCATCCTGTCGGACCCGGCGGTGAAGTCCGTGTTCGTCAACGTCTTCGGCGGCATCACCGCCTGCGACGCGGTCGCCGCCGGCATCGTCCGGGCCCTGGACGAGGTCCGGCTCACCAAGCCGCTCGTCGTGCGCCTCGACGGCAACAACGCCGCCCGCGGCCGGGCCGTCCTCGACGAGCACGCCCACCCCCTGGTCCAGCAGGCCACCACCATGGACGGCGCCGCCCGCCGTGCCGCCGAACTCGCCAAAGCCAGTTGAGGAGCGGGACATGGCCATCTTCCTGACCAAGGAGTCCAGGGTCCTCGTCCAGGGCATGACCGGCGGCGAGGGCATGAAACACACCCGGCGCATGCTCGCCGCGGGCACCAACGTGGTCGGCGGTGTCAATCCGCGCAAGGCCGGGCAGACGGTCGACTTCGACGACCGTGTCGTCCCCGTCTTCGGCTCGGTCGCCGACGGCATGCGGGCGACCGGAGCCGACGTCACCGTCGTCTTCGTGCCACCGGCCTTCGCCAAAGCGGCGGTTGTCGAGGCCGCCGACGCGGGCATCGGACTGGCTGTCGTCATCACGGAAGGCATCCCCGTCCACGACTCCGTCGCCTTCACGTCGTACGCGAAGAAGAAGGGGACACGGATCGTCGGCCCCAACTGCCCCGGCCTGATCACCCCCGGCCAGTCCAACGCGGGCATCATCCCCGCGGACATCACCCGCTCCGGCCGGGTCGGACTGGTGTCCAAGTCGGGCACGCTCACCTACCAACTCATGTACGAGCTGCGCGACATCGGCTTCTCCACCTGTGTCGGCATCGGCGGAGACCCCGTCGTCGGCACCACCCACATCGACTGCCTCGCGGCCTTCCAGGACGACCCCGACACCGAACTGATCGTCCTCATCGGGGAGATCGGCGGGGACGCCGAGGAGCGGGCGGCCGCGTACATCCGTGAGCACGTCACCAAACCCGTCGTCGGCTACATCGCCGGATTCACCGCGCCCGAGGGCAGGACCATGGGCCACGCGGGCGCCATCGTGTCCGGGTCGGCGGGCACCGCGCAGGCCAAGAAAGCGGCGCTGGAGGCGGTCGGCGTCAAGGTCGGGAACACCCCCACCGAGACGGCCCGCCTCGTGCTCACCCAACTGGACACGGTCCGCGAGGCCCCTCAGGCCTGACCCGGAACCACACACCGGCGGACGGAGTCTCCTCCGGCCCCGCCGCGTACCCCCATACCCCGCCCCCGACTGTGCACCGAGAGCGGAGACATCGCATGACAACCACCCTCAACTCCACCCACCTCGTGGTGAAGTCCGGTACCTCCTGGAACGACGCCTGGCAGCGCTGCCTGGCCGTCGCCCCCGAGGCCTTCCGGGACGACCGCGTCCTCAACCTCTGGGCCTCCGCCTGGCGGGCCGACGGCCGGGCCCTGCCCGCCACCAGCCCCGTCGACGGCAGCCCGATCGCCGGCCCGCCGCGCCTGGACCGGGAAGCCGCCCACCAGGCCGTCCGCGCCTCCCTCGACCAGCACCGTGCCTGGCGGCACATACGGCTCGAAGAGCGCCGGGCCCGCGTCGCGGCCACCCTCGACGCCCTCACCCAGCACCGCGAACTCCTCGCACTCCTGCTGGTCTGGGAGATCGGCAAGCCCTGGCGCCTCGCGCAGGCGGACGTCGACCGGGCCATCGACGGCGTGCGCTGGTACGTCGACGGCATCGAGCCGATGGTCGAGGGCCGGGTCCCGCTGGACGGCCCGGTGTCCAACATCGCGAGCTGGAACTACCCGATGAGCGTGCTCGTTCACGCCATGCTGGTGCAGGCCCTGGCGGGCAACGCGGTCATCGCCAAGACCCCGACCGACGGCGGCGTCGCCTGTCTCACCCTGGCCTGCGCGCTGGCCGCCCGCGAGGGCATCCCCGTCACCCTCGTCAGCGGCAGCGGGGGAGAGCTGTCGGAGGCGCTGGTGCGGGCGCCCGAGATCGGCTGTGTCTCCTTCGTCGGCGGCCGCGACACCGGCGCCGCCGTCGCCACGGCCGTCGCCGACCTCGGCAAGCGTCATGTACTCGAACAGGAGGGACTCAACACCTGGGGCATCTGGAACCACACCGACTGGGACGCGCTGACCGCCGTCATCCCCAAGCTCTTCGACTACGGCAAACAGCGCTGCACCGCCTACCCGCGGTTCGTCGTCCAGCGCGAGCTGTTCGACGAGTTCCTGGCGGCCTACCTTCCCGCGGTCCGCACCCTGCGCCTGGGGCACCCGCTCGCCGTCGAGCACCCGGACGACCCCTACCCGGCACTGGACTTCGGACCGGTCATCAACGCGGCCAAGGCGAAGGAACTGCGCGACCAGGTCGCCGAGGCCATCGACCGCGGAGCCGTCCCGGTCCACCGCGGCAGCGAGGCGGACGCCCGCTTCCTGGCCGGCCAGGACACCTCCGCGTACGTCCAGCCCGTCACCCTTCTCAACCCGCCCCCCTCCTCGCCCCTGCACCACGCGGAACCCTTCGGCCCGGTCGACACCATCGTCCTGGTCGACACCGAGGCGGAACTGCTCGCCGCGATGAACGCCTCCAACGGCGCCCTGGTGGCCACCCTGTCCACCGACGACAGGGCCACCTTCGACCGGCTCGCCCCGCAGATCCGCGCGTTCAAGGTCGGTCACGGCAAGCCGCGTTCCCGCGGTGACCGGGACGAGCTGTTCGGCGGGTTCGGCGCCTCCTGGCGCGGCGCCTTCGTCGGCGGCGAGCTGCTGGTGCGCGCGGTCACCCGGGGCCCGGCCGGCGAGCGGCTGCCCGGGAACTTCCCCGAGTACCAGCTGATGCCGTGAGGCGAGTCCGGGCGGCGCTCCGTGAAGGGGCGGCCGCCCGGCCACCGGCGAACACACGACGACGCAGAGATGGGGTGGCGAGCATGACGTTGGCTCTTGAGGGTGTGCGGGTGCTGGATATGACGCATGTGCAGTCGGGTCCGTCGGCGACGCAGTTGCTGGCGTGGCTGGGGGCGGATGTGGTGAAGGTGGAGGCGCCGGGCGGGGACATCACGCGCCGGCAGCTGCGGGATGTCCCGGATGCGGACTCGCTGTATTTCACGATGCTCAACTGCAACAAGCGCAGCATCACGCTGAACACCAAGACCGAGCGGGGGCAGGAGATCCTGGCCGCGCTGGTCCGGGGTGCGGATGTGATGGTGGAGAACTTCGCGCCGGGTGCGGTGGAGCGGATGGGGTTCACCTGGGAGCGGATCCGGGAGATCAACCCGCGGATCGTGTATGCCTCGATCAAGGGTTTCGGTGACGGCCCGTATACCGCTTTCAAAGCCTATGAGGTGGTCGCGCAGGCGATGGGCGGGTCGATGGCCACCACCGGTTTCGAGGACGGGCCGCCGCTGGCGACGGGTGCGCAGATCGGTGACTCCGGGACCGGGATCCACGCGGTGGCCGCGATCCTGGCCGCGCTGCTGCAGCGGGAGAGGACCGGGCGCGGGCAGCGGGTGAACGTGGCCATGCAGCACGCGGTGCTGAACCTGTGCCGGGTCAAGCTCCGTGACCAGCAGCGCCTGGCACACGGCCCGCTCGCCGAGTACCCCAACGACACCTTCGGCGAGGAGGTGCCGCGTTCGGGCAACGCCTCCGGCGGGGGGCAGCCCGGCTGGGCGGTCAGGTGCGCGCCCGGCGGCCCCAACGACTACGTCTACGTCATCGTCCAGCCCGTCGGCTGGACACCTCTGGCGGCTCTGATCGGCCGGCCGGAACTGGCCGCCGACCCCGAGTGGGCCACCCCCGAGGCCCGGCTGCCGAAGCTGGCGAAGATGTTCCAGCTGATCGAGGAATGGACCTCGACGCTGCCCAAGTGGCAGGTCCTTCAACAGCTCAACAGCCACAACATCCCGTGCGGTCCGATCCTGTCCCCGAAGGAGATCATCGAGGACGCTTCACTCGCCGCGAACGACATGATCGTCGAGGTCGGGCATCCCGAACGCGGCACCTTCACCACCGTCGGCAACCCCCTCAAACTCTCCGACTCCCCCACCACCATCACCACCCCACCCCTCCTCGGCCAGCACAACGAAGAGATCTACATCGGCGAACTCGGACTCTCACGGGCCGAGTTGCCGCAGCTCAAGGAGCAGGGCGTCATCTGACCGACCCGACCCGACCCGACCCGACCCGACCGGAGTGAGGTAGCCCCACATGTCGACTTCAGCACCCCGAACCGCGACGGTCACCGACCGGCTCGTGGAAGCCAACCGCACCTACGCCGCCCGATTCACCGACCCCGGCATGGGCGCCCGCCCCGTGCTGGGTGTGGCCGTCGTGGCGTGCATGGACGCCCGCCTCGACCTGCACGCCGCGCTCGGACTGGAGCTCGGCGACTGCCACACCATCCGCAACGCCGGAGGAGTCGTCACCGACGACACGATCCGTTCTCTGACGATCAGTCAGCGTGCCCTCGGCACTTGCAGTGTGGCGCTCATCCACCACACCGGCTGCGGTCTCCAGACCCTGACCGAGGACTTCCGGCACGAACTGGAACTGGAGGTCGGCCAGCGTCCCGCGTGGGCGGTGGAGGCCTTCCGGGACGTCGACCAGGACGTACGGCAGTCCATGCAACGCGTGCGCACCTCGCCGTTCCTCCCGCACACCGACGATGTGCGGGGGTTCGTCTTCGACGTGACGACGGGGCTGCTGCGGGAGATCGCCCCGAACTCCTGAGCCGAACTTGACCGTTGGCGGTGGTGGTCGGCCGGGGTCAGTCGTCCCGGCCGACCACCGCGGCGATCTGCTCGCAGTAGAAGTCGGTGGTGTTCCGGGTGTGCCGGCGCATGAGCTCCTCGGCGCGGTCGGCGGCACCCTCGCCGATGGCCTCGATGATCCTCGCGTGCTCGTTCCAGGCGTCCCTGCCGCGGGGCTTGGCGATGGGCATGTAGTACCAGCGCACCCGCCGGTCGACCTGGGGGATGAGTTCGGCGAGGACCGCGTTGCGGGACAGCAGGGTGATGTGGCCGTGGAGGGCGGCGTTCGCCTCCACGATGGCCCGGGCGTCCCCCGTCGCGAGGGCGGTCAGACCGGTCTGCTGGAGTTCCCACAGCCGGGCGACATCACGGGCAGTGGCGTGCCGGGCCGCGCCGCGCGCGGAGTGGGTCTCCAGTAGGGCCCGGACGCTGAGGAGCTGGGCGCACTCCTGCGCGGTGGGGGAGTGGACGAACGCCCCCTGCGAAGGGCGCAGGTCGACCCAGCCGGCGGTCTGGAGCCGCTGCAACGCCTCACGGATCGGCTGCCGGCTCACCCCGAGGCTCTCCGCCAGCTCGGCCTCGACGAGGTGCCGGCCGGGTGTGAGCGAGCCGTTGATGATCAGTTCGGTGAGGGCCTCGTAGACGGCCTGGCGGAGCGGGGTGGGCCTGCTGATCGGGCCATGGGCGCTCACGGTGGGTGTGTCGGGCATGGGCCCTGTCTCCCTCGTTCGGCTGATGGGTCCCGGAAATTGCCGGCTGGACCCTGGCGCGGTGACCTTCCCATGCAGAATACTGTATGCAATCATCATTCGACAGTGGACCAGCAGCCACGCCCGAGGGGGTCGCCCCGTGTCGTACCGCACCGCTCTCTCCGAAGTCCTGACCAGTGTCGTCGGACCCGTCGCCGAAGCAACCGCCGTCCAGGGCCGGTTCCCGCGCGGCGCCGTGACGGCCCTCGGCCGCGCCGGACTGCTGGGACTCACCGTCTCCACCGGATTCGGCGGCGGGGGAGGGGGGTTGCCGGAGGCCGTCGACGTGGTCGCGCGGACCGCACGCGTCTGCCCGGCGACGGCGGCCGTCCTCCGGTCCCACTACACGGCGGTCGCCGTCATCGAGGCATACGGCGGCCCCTGGACTCGGGGCGAGATCGCCGCCGGACGCCATCTCGCCAGTCTTGCGCTCGCCGAGTCGGAGGGGGAGCCGGAGGCCGGGGGTGACGGACCGACGGCCGAGACCCAGCTCCTCGTGCCGCGCTCCGCGGCCGCCCGTTCCGGTGAGGTGGTAGCCCTGCGGGCCCGCAAGCAGCGGGTGGTCGCGGCGGGGGAGGCCGATCTGTACGTCTGGTCCTCCCGGCCCCTCGCCGCCCCCGACGGGCTGACGCTCTGGGCGGTCCCGGCACACGCCCCGGACCTTTTCGTCCCGGCGCGGCCCGGCGCCGCGGGACCCCGCGGCAGCGCGACCTCCACGGTGTTCGCCGACCCGGTGCGGGTGCCCGCGGAGGCGATGCTCGGAGCGGACGGCGGCGGACTCGACATCGTGCTGCGCACCGTCCTGCCGTGGCTGCTCGAACTACGGGCCGCCGCCGAAACCCGCCGCCCGCCGGCCCTCGACCTCGGGGACGTTCGCCGCCCCGCCGGCTCCCTCGCCGCGTCCTGAGCCGTGCCCGGTCAAACGTCAGTCCTGGTTCGCCCTGGCCGCGATCTGCCTGCGGTAGAAGTCGGTCGTCCGCTCGGTGTGCTTGCGCATGACCTCGCCCGCCTGGTCCGCGTCGCCCTTGGCGATGGCCCTGATGAGCTGGGTGTGCTCGTTCCAGGCCTCCTTGCCGCGGGGTTTGGCGATGGGCGTGTAGTACCAGCGGACCTTCTGGCCGACCTGGGCGATCAGTTCGGCCAGCACGGCGTTGTCGGCGACGGCGGTGATGAAGTCGTGCAGCGCGGTGTTGGCCGCGACCAGGCGCTCGACGTCGCCGTCGGCGAGAGCGGCGACCCCGTCCAGCTGGAGTTCGTCGAGACGTGCGATGTCCTCGGGCTTCGCGTTCTTCGCGGCGAGCTGGGCCGAGTAGGTCTCCAGGACCGAGCGGACGCCGAGGAGCTGGGCGGCCTCCTCCTCCGTGGGGGAGTGCACGAAGGCACCCTGGGCGGGCCGCAGATCGACCCAGCCGGCGGTCTGGAGCCGCTGGAGAGCCTCGCGGACCGGCTGGCGGCTGACACCGAGGTGTTCGGCGAGCTCGGCCTCGACCAGATGCTGGCCCGGCTTGAGGGAGCCGTTGACGATCAGCTCGGTCAGGGCGTCGTACACGGCCTGACGCAGCGGTGCCGGGCGGGTGACGCGCCGGGACGCTGCGGCCGTGAGTGCCTCGCGCATGGTTGTCCCGTTCTGCCGCCGGTGTCGCGGAATGGCGGCCTTGCCGAGTGGGGCCGTCCGGAGGGTCGCCGAACAGCCGCGTCAGCATACAGGTTTTGGTATGCAACATGGCGGGTGTCGCCGCGGGATCCGCCCTGGTGGGCGCACCTGACGCGCAGTCCGGTGTGCGCACTTCTCCGTTTACCTGCCGTGTCGGCAGGGTTGTGTATACAGAAATCTGTATGGAGTATGGTCGGAGTCTCCTGCATCCCTCGCCGGGGACCCGCGTGACGGAAGGCGAAGCGATCATGACGACCAGCGGGAGTGACGTGACGGTCGAGAGCGTGGTCCGGAGGGTGGTGGCCCGTCACCGGGGTGAGCGCGGGGCGCTGCTGCCCGTACTGCACGCCGTCCAGGCCGAGTTGGGCCATGTGCCGCAGGAGGCCGTGCCGGTGCTCGCCGAGGAGCTCAACCTCTCCAGGGCGGACGTCCACGGAGTGGTGACCTTCTACCACGACTTCCGTCGCGAGCCCGCGGGCCGCACCACCGTGCGCATCTGCCGCGCCGAGGCCTGCCAGGCGCTGGGCGCCGACCAACTGGTGAGCTACACACGCCAGTCCGGACTTCCCCTGGGGGAGACGACGGCGGACGGCTCGGTCACCGTCGAGCAGGTCTTCTGCCTCGGCAACTGCGCGCTCGGGCCGTCGGTGGAAGCCGACGGACGGCTCTACGGACGAGTTGGCCCGGCCAAGCTGGGCTCGATCCTCAACGGGACGGTCTCCTCATGAACAACCCCTCGCACTCCACGGCCACCGTGTACGTCCCCCGCGACTCCGCGGCCAGGTCGGTCGGCGCGGACGAGGTCGCGCAGGCACTTCAACACGCTGCCGACCGCGGGGACTTCGCCCTGGACGTCGTACGCAATGGATCGCGCGGCATGCTGTGGCTGGAGCCCCTGGTCGAAGTGGTGACTCCCCGAGGGCGTGTCGGCTACGGCCCGGTGACCTCGGAGGACGTCGAGGATCTCCTGGCCGCGGGCATGCTCGACGGCGCCGATCACCCCCTGCGGCTCGGTCTCGTCGACGAACTGCCCTGGCTGGCACGCCAGAACCGCGTCACCTTCGCCAGAGTCGGAGTGACCGACCCGCTGTCGACCGAGGACTACGAAGCCCACGGCGGCCTCGCGGGACTGCGCGCCGCCCTGGAGCTGGCCCCCGCGGACGTGGTCGCCGAGGTCACCGCGTCCGGACTGCGGGGCCGCGGAGGCGCCGGATTCCCGGCCGGCATCAAGTGGAAGACCGTGCTGGACTGCGCCGACGAGCTGAAGTTCGTCTGCTGCAACGCCGACGAGGGCGACAGCGGGACCTTCGCCGACCGGATGGTCATGGAGGGCGACCCGTTCATGCTCATCGAGGGCATGACGATCGCCGCACACGCGGTCGGAGCGAGCGAGGGCTACCTGTACATCCGCTCGGAATACCCGGACGCGGTGGCCACGATGCGCCGGGCGATCGGGATCGCCCGCGAGCACGGCTGGCTCGGCAGGAACATCCTGGGCTCCGCCCTCGACTTCGACCTGCACGTCCGGGTCGGCGCCGGCGCGTACATCTGCGGCGAGGAGACCTCCATGCTGGAGAGCCTGGAGGGCAAGCGCGGAATGGTCCGCGCGAAACCGCCGATCCCGGCGATCGAGGGCCTGTTCGGCAAACCGACCGTGGTGAACAACGTCCTCACCCTCGCCACCGTGCCCGTGGTCATGGCCGAGGGCGCGAAGGCGTACGAGCGACTCGGCGTCGAACGCTCCCGCGGCACCCAGGTGTTCCAGCTCGGCGGCAACATCGCCCACGGCGGCATCGTGGAGACCGCCTTCGGCATCACCCTGCGCGAGCTCATCGAGGAGTACGGCGGCGGGACCCACTCCGGACGCCCGGTGCGCACCGCGCAGGTCGGCGGCCCGCTGGGGGCGTACCTGCCGGAGTCGATGTTCGATCTGCCCATGGACTACGAGGCGTTCGCGGCGGCCGGGGCGATGGTCGGCCACGGCGGAGTGGTCGTCTTCGACGACAGCGTCGACATGGCCGCGCAGGCCCGCTTCGCGATGGAGTTCTGCGCCGAGGAGTCCTGCGGCAAGTGCACACCGTGCCGGGTCGGCGCGGTGCGCGGCGTCGAGGTGATCGACAAGATCGTCGCCGGCACCCACCGGGACGAGAACCTCGCCCTGCTCGAAGACCTCTGCGACCTCATGACCGAGGGCTCGCTGTGCGCGATGGGCGGGCTCACGCCGCTTCCCGTGCGCAGCGCCCTCACCCACTTCCCCGACGACTTCCTCGGCGGCCGTCGACTCCTGGACATCCAGCCCGTACAGGCGACGGGCCCGAGGACGGAGGGCACGGCATGACACTCCTCAAGGAACCCGATTTCGGAACCCCCGAGAGGCCCGGCCCGGCGACGGTGTCCGTGGAGGTGGACGGCCTGGCGGTGACCGTCCCCGAGGGCACCTCGGTCATGCGCGCCGCCGCGCAGGCCGGCGTCGAGATACCCAAACTCTGCGCCACCGACAGCCTGGAGGCGTTCGGCTCCTGCCGGCTGTGCGTGGTGGAGATCGACGGCCGGCGCGGCACCCCGGCGTCCTGCACCACCCCGTGCGCCGACGGCATGAAGGTGAGCACCCAGACGCCGAAGGTGGAGAAGCTCCGCCAGGGCGTCATGGAGCTCTACATCTCCGACCACCCCCTCGACTGCCTCACCTGCCCGGCCAACGGGGACTGCGAACTCCAGGACATGGCAGGGGTGGTGGGCCTCAGGCAGGTCCGCTACGGCTACGAGGGCGAGAACCACCTCGACGCCGAGAAGGACACCTCCAACCCGTACTTCGACTTCGACCCCGCCAAGTGCATCGCCTGCTCCCGCTGCGTCCGCGCCTGCGGCGAGGTCCAGGGCACCTTCGCCCTCACCATCGAGGGACGCGGCTTCGACTCCAAGGTCTCGCCGGGCGCCGGCGAGACCTTCATGGACTCCGAGTGCGTCTCCTGCGGGGCCTGCGTCCAGGCCTGCCCGACGTCCACGCTCCAGGAGCGTTCGGTCGTCGAACTGGGCATGCCCACCAGGTCGGTGGTCACCACCTGCGCGTACTGCGGGGTCGGCTGCTCCTTCAAGGCCGAGCTGCGCGGCGACGAACTCGTGCGCATGGTGCCGTACAAGGACGGCGGCGCCAACGAGGGCCACTCCTGCGTGAAGGGCCGCTTCGCCTTCGGCTACGCCACCCACCCCGACCGCCGGCTCAAGCCCATGGTCCGGGACCGGATCACCGACCCCTGGCGCGAGGTCGAGTGGGACGAGGCGATCGGCACGGTCGCCCGGCGGATGCGCGAGATCCAGGACCGGCACGGATCGAGCGCGATCGGCGGGATCACCTCCTCGCGGTGCACCAACGAAGAGGTCTACGTCGTACAGAAGATGGTCCGCGCGGCCTTCGGCAACAACAACGTCGACACCTGCGCCCGCGTCTGCCACTCCCCGACGGGATACGGCCTCAAGCAGACCTTCGGCGAGTCGGCCGGCACCCAGGACTTCCGCTCGGTCGCCGAGGCCGACGTCATCATGGTGATCGGCGCCAACCCCACCGACGGCCACCCGGTGTTCGCCTCCCGGATGAAGCGAAGGCTGCGCGAGGGCGCCGAGTTGATCGTCGTGGACCCGCGCCGCATCGACCTCGTGCGCTCCCCGCACATCGAGGCGCGGCACCACCTCCAGCTCCGGCCCAGCACCAACGTGGCCGTCGTCAACGCCATGGCCCACGTCGTCGTCACCGAGGGCCTGGTCGACCGCTCCTTCGTCGACGCGCGGTGCGAAGGCTTCGACGAATGGACCGAGTTCATCGCCCGCCCGGAGAACAGCCCGGAGGCCGTCGAGGAGATCACCGGCGTACCGGCCGCCGAACTCCGGGCCGCCGCACGGCTGTACGCCGAAGCGCCCAACGGGGCCATCTACTACGGCCTCGGCGTCACCGAGCACAGCCAGGGCTCGACCATGGTCATGGGAATGGCCAACCTCGCGATGGCGTGCGGGAACATCGGCCGCGACGGCGTCGGAGTGAACCCGCTGCGCGGCCAGAACAACGTGCAGGGCTCCTGCGACATGGGCTCCTTCCCCCATGAACTCCCCGGCTACCGGCACGTCTCCGACGACGCCGTCCGGACCGTCTTCGAGAACCTCTGGGGCGGAACCCTCCTCGCCGAGCCGGGACTTCGCATCCCCAACATGTTCGACGCGGCCATCGACGGCACCTTCCGCGGCCTGTTCGTCCACGGCGAGGACATCGCCCAGTCCGACCCCAACCTGGGGCACGTCACCGCGGCCCTCGAAGCGATGGAACTCGTCGTCGTCCAGGACCTGTTCCTCAACGAGACGGCCAAGTTCGCGCACGTCTTCCTGCCCGGGGCGTCCTTCCTGGAGAAGGACGGCACCTTCACCAACGCCGAACGCCGCATCAACCGGGTACGCGCGGTGATGAAGCCGAAGACGGGCAAGCACGAGTGGCAGATCGTCAGCGAGATCGCCACCGCCATGGGCTACGAGATGTCCTACGACCATCCTGGCCAGATCATGGACGAGATCGCGTCGGTAACGCCGACGTTCACCGGAGTCTCCTTCGACCTCCTCGACAAGCTCGGCAGCGTCCAGTGGCCGTGCAACGAGGAGGCACCCGAGGGCACGCCCGTCATGCACGTGGACGAATTCGTCCGCGGCAAGGGCAAGTTCGTGGTCACCTCCTACGTGCCGACCAACGAACGCAGCACCCGGCGCTTCCCGCTGGTCCTCACCACGGGCCGCATCCTCAGCCAGTACAACGTCGGCGCGCAGACCCGCCGTACCGGCAATGTCGCCTGGCACCCCGAGGACGTACTGGAGCTGCATCCGCACGACGCCGAGGTCCGCGGCATCAACGACGGCGACATGGTCACCCTGGCCAGCCGCGTCGGGCAGACGACTCTGCGCGCGGAGCTCTCCGACCGCATGCCGACCGGGGTCGTGTACACCACGTTCCACCACCCCGTCACCGGCGCCAACGTGGTGACCACGGAGAACTCCGACTGGGCGACCAACTGCCCGGAGTACAAGGTGACCGCCGTACAGGTGGCGCTCGCCCGCCCGGACCGGCAGAGCGACACCGAAGCCGCCGGGAACGACCTCGTGACGGTGGTGGACTGAGATGGCAGCGACCGTGCCGTCGGAGTGCAGGATGGCCAACGACATCGCCAGGAACCTCGGACATCTGCCGGGGGAGGACGCCGCGGAGGCGATCGCGGGGCACATCGGCAGGTTCTGGGACCCGCGCATGCGCACCCGGCTCCACGAGTTCGTCGATGCCGGGGTGGACGGCCTGGACCCGTTGGTGGTGGCCGCGGTGAAGCTTCTGCGCTGACCTGTGCGGTCTCCTCCCTGTACATCACTCCACACTGCATACAGTATGGAGCCAGTGATCCCATGGGCAGGGAGGAGCCGCTCATGCTGTTCCGGCAGCTCGAGTACTTCGTGGCGGTGGCGAGGGAACGGCACTTCGCCCGGGCGGCGGAATCCTGCTACGTCTCCCAGCCCGCGCTCTCGGCGGCGATCGCCAAGCTGGAGCGGGAGCTGAACGTCACGCTGATCAACCGCGGCCACAACTACCAGGGCCTGACCCCGGAGGGCGAGCGGCTCGTGGTGTGGGCCAAGCGGATCCTCGCCGAACAGGACGCCTTCAAGGCCGAGGTGGCCGCCGTGCAGTCCGGCATCACGGGGACCCTGCGGCTCGGCACAGACCCCACCGCGTCCACGACCCTCGCCCTTCCTGTGGCCGCCTTCTGCGCGGCGCACCCGCTGGCCAAGGTCCAGGTCCGCTCCCGGCTGTCGACGAAGGAACTCCATCGCCAGCTGCGCGACTACGAACTCGACGTGGCCATCGCCCACTTCGACCCGGACGACCAGGAGGGCCTCCAGGTCGTCCCCCTCTACCAGGAGAGGTACATGCTCCTGGTCTCCGACGACCAGTTGGTGGCCCAGTCCGCCACCGTGTCCTGGGCGGACGCGGCCCAGTTGCCGCTCGCGCTGCTGACGCCGGACATGCGGATCCGCCAGATCGTCGACACCGTGTTCGCGGAGAAGGGGTACGTGGTGACCCCGCAGGTCGAGACGGACTCGATCGCCTCCCTCTACGCACACGTGGGCGGCGGTGGCTGGGCGAGCATCGTGCCCCACACCTGGCTGCGCGCGATGCCGGTGGTCGGCCGGACGAGAGCCCTGCCGCTGGTCGACCCGGAGGCCGGAGCCCAGGTCTCTGTGGCGATCCATGCGGCGACCCCCGGCTCGGTCGCCGCCCGCGCGTTCGTCAACGCGGCGACCGGCCTCTCCCTGGACGACTTCTTCGCCCGCCCCCTGCCCCCCGAACACCGGGTGCGCTGAGCTCCGCCAGGGGCGGGTGCCCGGCCGGCGCTGCTTTCTCCGGTCCGGTTGTCGTTTTGCGGTGCACGGCGGTGCGGCGCCGGGCGCGTCCGCGACGACTCCCTTGCCCGGCCGCCCCCTGCCGGGCGCTGCCGCGACTGCCCTGACGAGGCGCTGCGCCCAAGCCTGCCTAGCCGGGGCGTTGCGTTCGACAGGCCGCTCCCTGGCGGGCATGGCGGGCGCTGCCGCTGCCCCGTCGGGATGCTGCCCCAAGCCTGCCTGGTCAGGGCGTTGCCTCCGACAGGCCGCTCCCGCCGAGCACCCCGGGCCCTGTCGCGGAGCGGCCCTCAAGACTGCCCGTGGAGACACACTGCCTCCGGCAGGCCGCTCGCCGCCGGGCGTGGCGGGCCTTGTCGCGACTGCCCTGTCGGGGTGCTGCCCTCAGGCCTGCCTGGTCGGGGTGCTGCCTCCGGTAGGCGGCTCCCCGCCGGGCGTGGCGGGCCTTGTCGTGACTGCCCTGTCGGGGCGCCGCCCCCAAGACTGCCTGGTCGGGGCGCTCCCCCCCCCGACAGGCGGCTCCCCGCCGGGCGCGGCCGACGCTGCCCCGACTGCCCTGTCGGGGCGCTGCCCCCAAGACTGCCCGTCGGGGCGCTCCGCCCGACAACCCGCTCCCCGCCGGGCGCGGCCGACGCTGCCCCGACTGCCCCGTCGGGGCGCCGCCCTCAAGACTGCCCCGCCCAGGCGCCGCCTCCGTCAGCCCCTGTCAGGGTGCGTACCGGGCCTGCACCGCCTTCCGGTCCAGGCCTCCCTTCGCGGTGTATGGCAGCGCGGCGACCAGCTCGAGACGGTCCGGTACTTCGAACGCGGCCAGCCGGTCACGGCAGTACCTCAGGATTTCCTCGCGCCCGACGCCGTCACCCTCGCGCACCACCACGGCGGCACCGACCCGCTGCCCGTAGACCCCGTCGGGGACGGCGAACACGGCCGCCTCCGCGACCCCCGGGCAGCCGGCCAGGATGTCCTCGACATGCTCGGGCGAGATCTTCTCCCCGCCCCGGTTGATGAGGTTCTTGATCCGCCCGGTCAGCGACAGGTACCCGTCCTCGTCCAGCGCGCCCAGATCACCGGTGCGCAGCCACCCGTCGACGAAGGTCCGCGCCGACTCGTCGCCGTCGGCGAGATAACCCCGGGCGACCGTGGGCCCCTGCACCCACACCTCGCCCTCGACGCCCGCCGGACAGGAACGCCCGCCCCGGTCCACGACCCGTACCTCGACCCCGGTCGGCCGGCCCACCGACCCCTGCCTGAGCGCCCCCCGCTGCGGCAGCGGTTCGCTGGTCGCCTGGTGCGAGGACTCGGTCATCCCGTACGCGGACAGCAGCGGCGCGCCGAACGTGCGCTCCAGGGCCCGCTGCGTCGCCGTGTTGAGGGGCGCGCTGCAACTGCGGACGAACTTCAGCGGCGGCGCCTGCGGACCCGGGTACTCCCGCTCCGACCGGTCCAGAAGGATCTCGTGGATCGCCGGCACCGCCGTGAACCACGTGGCGCCCACGGCCCGCATGTCGTCCCAGAAGGTGCCCGCCGAGAACCGCCCCCGCTCGGGCAGCAGCACACAGCCCCCGCTCGCCAGGGACGCCAGCAGCGCGGCGAACAGCCCGTGGCCGTGGAAGAACGGCATCACCGCGACCGTCGCGTCCCCGGGACCCAACTCGTAGGTGGCGCAGATGTTCCGAAGCGAGGCGGCCACATTGGCGTGCGTCAGCGGGACCATCTTCGCCCGGTCGGTGGTGCCGGCGGTGAACAGCACGAGGGCGTCCCGGTCCGACAACTCACCGGCCGCGCCCCCGCCTTGCGACACTTCGCAGAAGCCGGGTTCGAGAACCACCGCAGCCGTCCCCGCCCGGGAGACGTCCACCCGCAGCGGCCAGGCCGGCACCGGAAGCGCGACGACACCGGCCACCGCCGGATCGAGGAGAACCGCCCGGGCCCCCAACGCCAGTAGCCGAGCGGACAGTTGGATCTCGGGCAGCGCGGGATCCAGCGGAGCCACCACCAGCCCGGCCCGCGCCGCGCCCAGCAACCCGACGACGAACTCCGCGGTATTGGCACCGATCAGGCCGACCGCGTCACCGGGGCGCAGCCCAGCACCAGCGAGCCGGGCGGCCACGTCGTCGGCCAGGGACCTGAGCCCCCGGTACGACAGGTGCACACGCTCGCCGGTCACCACGAGGGCCCGGGCGTCGGGGCGTTCACGTACCTGCCGGTCGAGGAGGTCGACGAGGCCCGTGACCTCCGAAGGCCGGTACCGGTTCGCGTCACGCACGGATGCCGCGGCCGGAACGGCCATGACCCCACCCCCTCGCACAGGTCCGACGAAACATCCACTGCGAGCGTGCGGTGGCACCCGGTGCGCGTCCAATACCCGCTGGCGAACGGCCGATAGCAGCTGTCTATCAAGGGAGTTGCAAAGCCCCTGACCAGCCCTCGATAGACGCCGTTTATCGGCTGGTCGCCGATGGGTCTTGGACGCGGACGAGCGCGCTGCGGATGGTGAGAGAAGTAGCCGCTCCGGCAGGACCTGCCCAAGGAGGACCTCGGACCATGACCGCCCCCTCGACACTGGAGACCGCGGCAGCAGCCGACGTTCCGACCGAGCTCACCGACGGGTACCACCTGGTCGTCGACGCGCTCAGGATGAACGACGTCGACACCATCTACGGGGTGGTCGGCATCCCGATCACCGACCTGGCCCGACTCGCCCAGGCGCAGGGCATCCGCTACATCGGCTTCCGCCACGAGAGCAACGCCGGACACGCGGCCGCCATCGCCGGCTACCTCAACAAGAAACCCGGCGTGGCCCTCACGGTCTCGGCCCCGGGCTTCCTCAACGGCCTGGTCGCCCTGGCCAACGCGACCACCAACTGCTTCCCGATGGTCCAGATCTCCGGCTCCAGCGAGCGCCACCTCGTCGACCTCAAACAGGGCGACTACGAGGAGATGGACCAACTCGCCGCCGCGCAGCCCTTCGTGAAGGCCGCCTACCGGGTCAGCCGGGTGGAGGACATCGGCCGCGGCATCGCGCGCGCCCTGCGCACCGCGATCTCCGGGCGCCCCGGCGGTGTCTATCTCGACATCCCCGCCGCGGTGCTCGGCGCCATCATGCCCAAGGAGGAGGGCGACCGGACGCTGAGCCGTCTCGTCGACCCCGCGCCGCGCCAGCTGCCGGCGCCGGAGGCCGTGGACCGGGCGATCGAGCTCCTCGCCTCCGCCGAGCGCCCGCTGGTGGTGCTGGGCAAGGGGGCCGCGTACGCCCAAGCGGACGCCAAGGTACGGCAGTTCATCGAGTCGACCGGCATTCCCTACGTACCGATGTCGATGGCGAAGGGACTGCTGCCCGACGACCACCCCCAGTCGGCGGCCACCGCCCGTTCCCTGGCGCTGAAGAAGGCCGACGTCGTGATGCTGATCGGCGCCCGCCTCAACTGGCTCCTTGGCCACGGCCAGGCGGGGTGGAATCCCGACGCCAAGTTCGTCCAGATCGACATCGACCCCAAGGAGATGGACAGCAACCAGCCCATCTCCGCGCCCCTCGTCGGTGACATCGAGTCGGTGCTCGACGCCCTCGCCGAACGCACCAAGCCCGGCCAGATCACGGCCCCTTCGGCCTGGCGCGAGGAGCTCGGGGCGCGCTCGGCGCAGAACGTCGCCAAGATGGCCAAGCGCCTGGAGGCCGACCCGCACCCGATGCAGTTCATGGGCGCCCTGAAGGCCGTACGCGACGTCGTGCACGCGCACCCGGAGACGTACATCGTCAACGAGGGCGCCAACGCACTGGACATCGCGCGCAACGTCATCGACATGCACGTGCCGCGCCACCGCCTCGACAGCGGCACCTGGGGCGTCATGGGCATCGGCATGGGCTACGCGATCGCCGCCGCCGTCGAGAGCGGCGCCCCGGTCGTGGCCATCGAGGGCGACAGTGCCTTCGGCTTCAGCGGCATCGAGATCGAGACCATCTGCCGATACCAGCTGCCCGTCGTCACTGTGATCATGAACAACGGCGGTGTCTACCGAGGCGACGACACCAACCCGTACGACGACGCCCCCTCGCCCACGACCCTCATGTCGGCGGCCCGCCACGACCTGCTCATCGAGGCGTTCGGCGGCAAGGGCTACCGGGCCACCACCCCCGCCGAGGTCACCGCCGCCCTCACCGAGGCCCTCGCCTCCGGCGGCCCGGCGCTCATCGACTGCGTGATCGACCCCTCGGCCGGCACCGAGAGCGGCCACATCTCGCACCTCAACCCCAAGGGCATCACCGTCGGCAACATCACGCCGGCCAAGAAGTGACCACGTAACTTCACGAAAAGGAAGCACACATGAGTGAAAAGCCGCTCGCCGGAATCAAGGTGATCGACTTCACCGGGGTCCAGGCCGGTCCCGCCTGCACACAGATGCTCGCCTGGTTCGGCGCCGACGTCCTGAAGGTGGAGCGCCCCAACGGCGGCGACGTGACGCGCCGTCAGCTCAGGGACATCGAGGACCTGGACGCGCTCTACTTCACGATGCTCAACAGCAACAAGCGCTCCCTGGCCATCAACACCAAGACCGCCGAGGGCAAGGAGGTCCTGGAGAAGCTCATCAAGGACGCCGACGTCCTGGTGGAGAACTTCGCCCCGGGCGCCCTGGACCGCATGGGCTTCACCTGGGACCGCATCCAGGAGCTCAACCCGCGGCTGATCTTCGGTTCGGTGAAGGGCTTCAACGACCAGTCGTCCTGGAACGACCTCAAGGTCTACGAGAACGTCGCCCAGTGCGCGGGCGGCGCCGCCTCCACCACCGGCTTCTGGGACGGCCCTCCCACCATCTCCGGCGCCGCCATCGGCGACACCAACACCGGTATGCACCTGGCGATCGGCATCCTCACCGCGATCATCGACCGCGGGCGGACCGGCCGCGGCCAGAAGGTCTCCGTCTCCATGCAGGACGCCGTGCTCAACCTGTGCCGCGTCAAGCTGCGCGACCAGCAGCGCCTGGAGCGGGTCGGCTACCTGGAGGAGTACCCGCAGTACCCGAACGGCGAGTTCACCGACGTGGTGCCGCGCGGCGGCAACGCGGGCGGCGGCGGCCAGCCCGGCTGGGTCCTCAAGTGCCAGGGCTGGGAGACCGACCCGAACGCGTACATCTACTTCACGGTCCAGGAACAGAACTGGAAGCGCACCGCCGAGGTGATCGGCCACCCCGAGTGGGCCGAGGACCCGGAGTACGCCACCGCGCGAGCCCGCCAGTCGCACATCTTCGAGATCTTCGAGGAGATCGAGAAGTGGCTCGCGGACAAGACCAAGTACGAGGCGGTGGACATCCTGCGGGAGTGGGAGGTGCCCTGCGCTCCGGTGATGAGCATGAAGGAGATCGCCTACGACGAGGACCTGCGCAACAGCGGCACGGTCGTCGAAGTCGAGCAGAAGGGCCGCGGCACCTATCTGACCGTCGGCAGCCCGGTGAAGTTCTCCTCCTTCAAGCCGGAGGTCGTCGGCGCCCCGCTGCTGGGCGAGCACAGCTCCGAGGTCCTGGTGGAGCTGGGCTACGACGAGGAGACCATCGGCCGGCTGAAGGAGAGCGGGGTCATCGTCTGACGTAGAGCCGACGCGAAGCGGCCGTGGCCCGAAGG
Organism: Streptomyces doebereineriae; assembly: GCF_031845645.1. Taxonomy (NCBI): domain Bacteria; kingdom Bacillati; phylum Actinomycetota; class Actinomycetes; order Kitasatosporales; family Streptomycetaceae; genus Streptomyces; species Streptomyces doebereineriae. The sequence continues at coordinate 139,789 of NZ_JAVREZ010000007.1, read as the reverse complement.
CCACGGCCGCTTTCGTGCTGTCCGGTGGGGCTCAGACCGTCGTCGTCTCGGCCCGGCGCCGCATCAGATCCCGCTCCCGCTCGCGTCGCGCGGTGACGTCCCGGACGACCGCGCCGCAGTAGGAGCTGCCGTCGGGTCCCGTCAGCAGCACCACGCTGAACTCGATGGACAGCTTCCGGCCGTCCGCGGCCAGCGCCGGGACGTTCAGCAGATCCGCGTCCCCGTACTTGCTGTACCCCCGCTCCATGGCCGCCTCGAACCCGTCCTGGTGCCGCTTGCGATGCCTCTCGGGAATGATGACGTCCAGGCTCCGACCGGCCACGTCGGCAGCCGGAAATCCGAAGATGCGCTCCGCGCCCCGGTTCCAGTAGCGGATCAGCCCTTCGCTGTCGATGATCACTATGCCGTCGGGTGCCTGGTCTGCCATGCCGAGCACCACCGCGGGATCCAGATCTGCCATGTCGCCTCCGAGCAGGGGCCGTTTGGTGGCCAACAGTATACAGAATACTGTCGTCACATGCCCCGGCGCGGCTCCCAGGGGTTCTCGGGGAGGACGGATATGCAGGTGAAGGGCACTCCGAAAGCTTGGTATTGTTGTCCATGTCGCCGCGCGGAACACCTCCGTCAAGGCGGCAGACACCTGGTCCGGGTGGCGGAATGGCAGACGCGCTAGCTTGAGGTGCTAGTGCCCTTTATCGGGCGTGGGGGTTCAAGTCCCCCCTCGGACACCAACTCTTCAGACACAGGAAGTGCCGGCCATACTTGGTCGGCACTTCTTCTGCTTCATCGTCGTATGTCGGCTGTGAGCAGAGCCGGGTGACTGCCCGGAAGGGACCACCCGGCTCATCACCTGGCTACTCGGCGAGCAACTCGGTGACCTCCTCGTCCGACAGCCCGGACAGCCAGCCGAGTACGTCGTCCACCTCGCCGTCGCCTGCCTCGGCAAGCTGCCTGCTCTGCACCAGGGCTGCCAACCGCTCGATGGTCAGCGAGCCGCTGAGCAGCTCACCGGCGGAAAGGCTGACTCCGAACGCATAACGCACACGCATCGCGACCCGGGTGGCCATGAGGGAGTGACCACCCAGCTGGAAGAAGTCGGCGGTGACTGACGGCTCCGGAATCCCCAGCACCTCGCTCCAGATGGCGGCGATCCTGCGTTCCACGGGGTTGCGCGGTGGGACTGTCTCCTCGGGCGCGGTCACCCGGGGGATGGGGTCCGGCAGTGCCCCGCGATCCAGCTTGCCGTGCGGGCTCACCGGGAATTCCGACAGCACGGTCACCGCGTCCGGGACCAGGCCCGCCGGCAGTGCCTTTTCGAGATGGGCGCGCAGCATGGCGGGGGAGGGGAACTCCGCACCCGCGGGTACGACCCAGGCCAGCAGCCGCAGCCGACCCGATGTGTCGGGCCGTGCCTCCACGACCGAGGCGCGTACGAGCGCATGCCGGTTCAGTACCGTCTCGATCTCGCCGGGCTCCACGCGCTGGCCGCGGATCTTGAGTTGGCGATCGAGCCGACCCAGGTACTCGAATGTCCCGTCAGGGCGCATCCGGGCGCGGTCACCGGTCCGGTACAGGCGTTCGCCGGGATGGTAGGGGTCGGGCACGAACCGCTCGGCGGTCATGCCGGGGCGGCCGAGATAGCCGCGGGCCGGAGCGATCCCGCCGATGTGGAGCTCCCCCGGGGCCAGCGGCGGGGCGAGTCTGCCCGATGGGTCGAGAACGTACAGACGAGTGCCCGCGATCGGACGGCCGATGGGGACGCGGATCTGGAGCGCCTCCGCGGGATCGACGTGCTGGGCCGCGACATCGATCGCCGCCTCCGTCGGCCCGTACAGATTGTGCAGCCGTACGCCTGGCAGTACCGCTGCGAAGTGTTCGGCCAACGCAGGGGTCAGCTCCTCGCCTGCGCAGATGACCTGACGCAGGGTCTGAGAGGCGTGCGCGGCGGCGGGCTCCTCCAGGAAGATCTGGAGCATCGACGGGACGAAGTGGCAGGTGGTGACGGCGTGCTGGGCGATCAGATGGGCGAGGTAATAGGGGTCACGGTGTCCTTCCGGCCGGGCGAGGACCACCTTGGCCCCGGCCACCAGCGGCGCCAGCAGCTCCAGGCCCGCCACATCGAAGCTCACCGGGGTTTTCAGCAGCACCGCCTCCCCGGCTTCCAGTCCGTAGGAGTGCTGGAACCACACGAGTTGGTTCGCCAAGGCGGCGTGGGTCGTCATCACGGCCTTGGGCTCGCCCGTCGAGCCTGAGGTGAACAGCACGTTGGCGAGGTGGCCGGGCAGCGTCTCCGATGGTGTGAACAGGCCGGTGCCGCTCTCCTCGGGATCGACCAGCACGGTGCCCTCGGGAAGGGCGAACCCTGGCGTGGCTCCGATGAGTACCCTGGCCCGCGCGTCGCCGATCTGTCGCCTGAGGCGGGCCGACGGGTGAGCGATGTCGAGGGGCAGGTAGGCGCCTCCGGCGAGGAGCACGGCGTACACCGCGATGACCAGCTCGGGCGAGCGGGGCAGACATACGGCCACGGGCTGGTCCGCGGTCACACCGAGTGCGCGTAGCCGGGTCGCCAGCCCCCGTGCCCGCGAGTCGAGGTCGCCGTAGGAGAGCGAACCGCCGTCCCACGCAACAGCCGTCGCCTCCGGGGCCGAGCGTGCGACGCGCTCGACGAGCTGGTGGACCAGTACGTCGCCGAGTGCCGCCGGGCCTCCGTCCGCGACGGTTCGCGCGATCCGCTCCGCCTCGGCGGGAGCCAGCGTCGGCAGGTCGGCGGCAGGGGTGGCCGGCTCGGTCAGCGCCGCGTCGAGCAGGGTGGGGAGCCCGGCCAGCAGTGCGGCGACGGTCTGCTCCTCGAAGAGGTCCGTCGCGTAGACGGCGTGGCCTGTCAGTGAGCCGTCCAGTTCCGGACGGAGGTGTACGGACAGCTCGAACTGTGCGCCGGGCGCGGGCAGTTCGAAGGGCTCAGCGCGCATGCCCCTGGCCTCCCAGGCGTCGATCGGGAGGTTCTGGAGCACGAGGAGAGCGCGTACCAGCGGAGCACGACCGTCGGCGGGCCGCTCCGCGGCCGCACGGACGATCTCGTCGAACGGTGGCCGTCCGTGGTCGTAGGCCGCGAGACACTGGTCCCGTACGTCGTCGATGACGGCGCCGAAACCGGCCGAACGGGTCCGTACACGCAGCGGCAGGGTGTCGGCGAGCATGCCGATGGCGGCATCGGTGCCGGGCTGGTCCCGGCCCGCTGTCACGGTGCCGACCACCAGGTCGTCCTGGCCGCTCCATCGACCAAGAAGGATGCCGAAGGCCGCCACCAGAACCATGAAGGGGGTGGCTCCCCGGGCCACGGCGACCGTCTGCAGCCTGCCGACCAGATCCGCGGGGATCCGGACGGGCAGGGAGCCGCCGTCCCAGGCCGGCGCGGCCGGAACGGGACGATCGGTGGGCAGCTCCAGCGCCTGTGCCCCGTCGAGCCGGTCGCGCCATGCGGCGAGGGTCTCCTCGGTCCACGACACGCGGGAAGCGACTGCCGCCGGTACGGGACCGACCGTTCCGCCCTCCCGGTAGGCGTCGCCGAGCCGCTGCAGCAGCAGGCCCATCGACCAGCCGTCGAGCACCGAGTGGTGCGCGGCGACGCCGAGCACCCATTCCTGTGCGCTCCGTCGCAACAGCAGCAGACGTACGAGCGGGCCGGTGCCGAGATCGAACGGCTCGGCGGCCAGTGCGCGCAGTTCTTCTCTCACGCGATCCTCGCCCGGCGCCGTCAGGTCGCGAAACGGCAGCCGGAACACATCGGCGGTGGACCGGACGGACAGGCTCAGTGAATCGTCCGGTCCGCGCAGGAACACCGAGCGCAGGAGCGGGACTTCCTCGAAGAGTCCGGTGAGACACCGCTCCAGCAGCGCCCGGTCGAGCGGGCCGTGCAGATGCAGCCCGCCGGCGATGTGATAGGCACCGCCGGCGCCCATCTGGTCGAGCAGCCACATCCGTTCCTGCTGGGGGGTGACGACGGTCGGCCCCGGGAGAGGGGCGCCGGACGGCCGCGCGGGTTCACGAGCCGGGAACGCGGCGAGGTCCAGCGGTGTGAGGCCGTCCAGAAACCGGGTGAGGGGGACGTTCACCCCGCGCGCGTCGAAGAGCGCCGCCTTGAGGCGGACGGCGCGCAGCGAGTCGAGCCCCTGGCCAACCAGCGGTGCGTCCGCGACGAGGGCGGTGGGATCGGTGTCCAGCGCGGTTGCGAGGAGCTCGGCCAGCTCAGCGGGGATCGTCGTCGCCGGTTCCGTCCGCCCGGCCGTCGCCACCGGTTCCAGGGTTCCGGCGAGCCAGCGCGCGCGGCACTCCGCGCGCCGGACCTTGCCGCTGCTGGTGCGCGGGATCTTGCCGACCCGGACGAGGACGACGTCCGCGAGCGAGATCCCGTGTTCTGCCGCCACGGCCTCGCGCACGGCCTTGACGACGAGGGGCTCGTCCTCTTCGCGGAATTTCCGGACCACTTCGTGGACGAGCACAACCCGCTCCGAGGCTCCGTCGTCGACGGCGATGGCCGCGCTCCGCCCCGGGTGCAGGAGCGGGTGGGCCCGCTCGGCCGTCATCTCGAGATCCGGCGGGTACAGGTTGCGGCCGCGGACGATGATCAGATCCTTGATCCGGCCGGTCACGTACAGTTCCGCGTCGTGTCGGAAGCCCAGGTCCCCGGTGCGCAGAAAGGTGCGTCCCGGGTGGCCCTGGGCCGTGGCCTCGAAGTCGATGGCGGTCTGCTCGGGCCGTTTCCAGTAGCCGCGGGCGACGGTCGGGCCGCTGACCCAGACCTCACCCACGACGCCCTCGGGCAGCGGCTCGCCCGTGGCGGGATCGACGATCAGCGTCAGGTCCTCGTAGTGTGCCCAGCCGCAGCCGGTCAGCTCGGCGGCGGACTCACCGGAAGCGGCGACGACCGCCTGGCCGGAGTCCAGCGCCGACCGCTGCACACGCAGGACAGCGGGCTCGGCCCCCGGGTCGACCCTGCCGGCGACGAACAGGGTGGCCTCGGCGAGGCCGTAGCACGGGTAGAACGCCGAGCGGGAGAAACCCGCTGCCCGAAAGCTCTCGGCGAACGCGTCCATCGTGGCACGGCGCACCGGCTCCGCGCCCACGAGCGCGTGCCGCAGTGCCGACAGGTCGAGCTCGTCACGGTCCCCCGGTTCGGTGCGGCGCAGCACCTCGGCGTAGGCGAAGTCGGGGGCGGCGGTAATGGTCGCCCGGGTGCGGCTGAGTGCCCGCAGCCAGCGCATCGGCTGGTGGAGAAAGGTCAGCGGTGAGAGAAGTGTGCAGGGGAAGCCCGTGTGCACGGGCTGCAGGATGCCGCCGATCAGCCCCATGTCGTGGTACGGGGGAAGCCAGCTGACGCCGCGGCTGTTCTCGTCCAGCCCGAGTGACCGCCCGATCGTCGCCGAGTTGTGCACGAGGTTGGCATGGCTGAGCATGACGCCTTTCGGCGTCCCGGTGGAGCCCGACGTGTACTGGAGGAACGCCAGGTCGTCCTGGGACACTTCCGGCTCCTGCCAGTCCTCCGGCGCTGTCGTCGCATCGTCGGTGGTCGCCCACTGGAGGGAGGAACCCAGATCAAGCCGGCTGCCGCGGTCATCGATCGCGGCGAGCGTGACGGTGTCGACCAGGGCGAGCACGGCACCGGAGTCGGAGGCGATGGCACGTACCCGCTCAAGGCCGTGTGTGCCGAGTGGTGGGTAGACCGGGACGGCGACAGCGCCGGAGTACAGGCAGCCGAAGAACGCCGTCACGTAGTCGGGGCCGGGCTGGTGGAGGAGCAGGACGCGGTCACCCGGTCGGGCGTGCTTCTGGATCAGCGCGGCGACCGCCCTGGCGCCGCGGTCGAGTTCGGCGTAGTCCAGGCTGCGGACATCTGTCTCCGAGACCTCGAATTCCAGTGCCAGGCGACGAGGAGTGGTCTCGGCCCGCCGGCGGAGCGTCTCGATGAAGGTGGGGCCCATGGGAACTCCTCGAACGAAGGTCGGTCAGCGGCAGCGGAGCAGGCGGTCGTGGAAGGGGGCGGCGTCGGCGAAACCCGGTTGAGCCGGGCGGCGATGGAAGCCGGGGTGATCAAGAGAAGTGGCGGTCATCGAAAGGCCACCGGCGACCGGCCTCCAGCAGGAGTTCGAGCCCGCGGCAGAATCGCGCCCGTCGACGTCCACGGCGCCCCCATGAGGCGGCAGGCCACCAGGTGTCCCGGCCTCGCCTTCCCGGGGCGCGCATCCCCGGCACCGGTCCCGGCGCTACGCGCGCCGCGACGAACCCGACAGTCACGTACCCCCGTTCCCCGGCGGCGGCCGCAATCCGATCGGCGCCGGAGGGTACGGCCGTCCGCGGCGAGCGAGGGTGACGGCAGCACCGACGCCGTTTCGGCTGCCCACGGGGTCAGCGGCCGAGGCGTCGCCACCGGGAGCCGACCGATGCGATCGTGACATGCCACCGCGGTCCGGCCATCCGCCCCGGTGCGCGGCACGGTGGTGTGCCGTGCTTTCGAGTCGAGTCCGGTCCGCGGCGCACGAGCCTGTTTCCGGGCCCGGCGCGGCAGCCGGGAACCCGCCCGGTGGGCGCTCCGGAAAGCGGCCCCGGCCGGACGTCGTGCTTCCGGGGCGGGGTGCCGCAGCGCCGGAGCGGCTCATTCGGCGAGTTCCCTGGCCACCTGGTCCGCCTCCATGCCGCTCACGTGGAGGATCAACTCCGCCGTGCGGTCGGCGTCCGTTCCGGCCTCGGCTGCCGCTGACCGGAGCCCGTCGGCCAGGGCGAGCACCGTGCCCGCGGCCAGGAAGCCGCGGATCGAGAAATCCACCCGAAACAGGTCGCGAATCCGGGAGACCGCCTGGGTCACGAGCAACGAGTGACCTCCGAGGTCGAAGAAGTCGTCGGCCACCCCCACCCGGTCCAGCTCGAGAACCTCGCCCCAGATCCCGGCGAGCACCTTCTCCAGCGGCGTGGTGGGCTCGACGTAGGCACCGGACAGTTCGGGCCGGTCCGCGGCAGGGTCGGGCAGTGCAGCCCGATCGAGCTTGCCGCTCGGCTGCAGAGGGAACTCCTGCATGAGCATGAAGGCCGAGGGCACCATGTGGTCGGGCAGCCGGTCGAGCAGGTACCGGCGCAGCTCACCGACGCTCGGTGGCAACGGGCCCTGGGTGGTGAGATAGGCCACCAGGCGTTGCTCGGTGCCCACGCCCCGCAGGAGCACAATGCTGCGCTTTACGTCCTGATGGGAGGTCAGGGCAGCCTCGATCTCGCCCGGTTCGATCCGCAAGCCGCGCAGCTTCACCTGGTGGTCGAGCCGTCCCAGGAACTCCAGCTCGCCCGAGGAACGCCAGCGCGCGGCGTCGCCGGTGCGGTAGAGCCGCCCGGAGGGGTCGCTGCTGAACGGGTCGGGCGTGAACCGCTGCGCCGACAGGGCCGGACGGCGCCAGTAACCACGCCGCACGCCCGCACCGCCGATGAAGAGCTCACCGCGCACACCGACGGGCACGGGTTCACCGTGCGCGTCGAGGACGTACAGGCGCTGGTTGGGCAGCGGGCGGCCCCACGGGATGACGCCGGGGACCGGTTCGGGGCGCCGCACGAGGTGGTAGGTCGAGCAGTACGAGACCTCGGTCATGCCGGCGAGGTTGTAGAGCCGCAGATCCGGAAGCAGTTCGCCGAGTCGCTCGGCGAGCGCCGGCGGCAGCCGGTCGCCACCGAGGACGGCCGTGCGCAGTGCGGCGCCGTCCAGGCCGGGGCCGCCGTGAGCGTGGTTGACCAGCAGCTCGAGCAGTGCCGGCGCCGAGCTCCATGCGGTGACCCGGGTGTCGATGACGAGCCGACGCAGCTGTACCGGATCGGTTATCTCGAGATCATCCGGCGGGACGACCACGCACGCACCCGCGAGAAGGCTGCCGAGGATCTCGTAGACAGACATGTCGTAGTTGAGGCTGGAAATCGCCAGCATCCGGTCCGTCGGCCCGAGACCGAGGGTCCGGTTCAGCCCGGTGAGGGTGTTCACCACGCCGCCGTGTTCGTTGGCCGAGCCCTTCGGCCGGCCGGTGGAGCCCGAGGTGTAGATCACGTAGGCCAGCGTGCGCGGATGCGCCGGCCCGGGCAGTGGTTCCGCCTCCTCCTCCACGCCGATGTCGTCCAGGAGCACGTGCGTGGGCCCGGTGTTCCCCTCTACCGCGTTCAGTCGGCCGTCGGCGGCCACGGCGCGGTCGGTGACGACGAGTGAGACGCCCGAGTCGCGGATCATCAGATCGATCCTGGCCTGCGGATAGCCTGGGTCGAGCGGCATGTACGCGGCGCCCGCCTTGAGGATGCCGAGCAGGGCCACCACCATGTCGGCCGAGCGGGCCAGACAGACACCGATGACGTGTTCCGGTCCTGCACCGAGTGAGCGCAGTCGGTGCGCGAGCCGGTCGGCGCGCGCGGTCAACTCACGGTAGGTGAGTACGGTGTCGCCGCACTCGACCGCCGGGGCGTCCGGCCGGGCCATTGCCTGTGCTTCGACGAGGGCGTCCAGGCGGCCCTCGGCGGCGCTCGCGTCGCCGACCCCGGACAGCTCGCCGACGAGATGTTCCCGCTCCTTGGCCGACAGCAGTGGCAGCCGGTCGACGAGCTGGTCGGGTTCGGCCAGGGCGGCTTCGAGCACCCTGACGAACGCGTCGGCGATCCTCCCCGCGGTGGCAGCTTCGAAGAGGTCCGTGCTGAACTCGACCCGGCAGCGCAGCCGACCGTCGGGCTCCGGCACCAGATCGAGGACGAGGTCGAACTTGCTCGCATCCTGGTTGGTCGCCAGGTCCAGCTCCTCGACGTCGAGCCCGGCCAATGCGGGCGCCTGTCCCGGCACGTCGCGCAGTGCGAGCATCACCTGCACCAGCGGCACGGGGCCGAGCGAGCGATCCGGTCGCAGCGCTTGGACGAGCTTGCCGAAAGGGACGTCCTGGTGGGCGTAGGCGTCGGTGCAGGTCCGCTTGACCTCGGCGAGCAGCGTCGCGAACGACGCTGCGCCGGGCACGTCCACGCGCAGTGGCAGGGTGTTGACGAAGAACCCGGCCAGCGGCTCCAGTTCGGGGTGTGTCCGCCCGGCCAGAGGCGAACCGATCACGACGTCCCGTTCGCCGCTCCACCGTGCCAACACGACCGCGAACGCCGCGACCAGGACCATGTACGGGGTCGTCCGGTGCTCCTCGGCGAAGGAGGCCACTCCTTTCCACAGTTCCGTCGGGAGGTCGAACGGCTTCGACGCACCCCTCCAGGTGCGTGCCGCCGTCGGCGCGACGTCTGCGGGGAGCTCCAGCACGGGGGCGCCGTCGAGCCGCTTCCGCCAGTAGTCGATCTGGTTGTCCAGGGGGCCGGTGGCGAGCCAGTCCCGCTGCCAGACGGCGTAGTCGGCGTACTGCGTCTCGAGCTCTGCCAGAGGCGAGGGCAGACCGCGCTGGAAGGCGTCGTAGAGTGCGCCGAGCTCACGCAGCAGGACGCCGAGCGTCCAGCCGTCGGCTGCGATGTGGTGGAGCCCCAGCACCAGCACATGATCGGTGTCGGAGAGCCGCAACAGCCGAGCGCGCACCATGAGATCGGACGTGAGGTCGAAGGGCGTGGTGGTCTCGGCCCGGAGCGCGGCGGCGATCTCGTCCTCGGCGGCCGCGTTCACCACTGGAAGCGCCACAGGCCGGGGTCGCCCGACACGCTGCTCAGGGCGACCGCCCTCGTCGGGGAAGGTGGTGCGGAGCACCTCGTGCCGACGCACGATCTCGTCCAGGGCACCGCTGAGGGCCCGCCGGTCCAGTGCGCCCCGAAGGCGCAGGGCTCCGGACATCACGTAGGCCGTCGATTCAGGGTCCGCCTGCGCGAGGAACCAGAGCCGCTCCTGGGCGTAGGACAGCGGGAACCTCGGCTCAGCGCCCTCGCGCGGCAGCTTGCGCGGCTTCAGCGCTACTGCCTTCCGCCGGGCGAGCTCCAGGGTGAGCAGCGCCCTGCGTTCCTCTGAGAGCCCCTCCAGCGGGAGCTGACCGGTCCGTTCGGCCGCTTCTCCGACCGTGCCGCTGTCCGCGTCACCTTCGTGCGCTTCGGATGTATCCGCCTTCACCATGCCTGTTCCTCCTGTTCGGCCTCGCCCTCGTGCGCCTGCATCGCTCAGCCGGATCGCATGAGCCGGCCGCCGACGGCGGCGTTCGCGTCTTCGGCCAGCGCGGCCAGGACCAGCTCGACGGATTCCTGAACGAAGAAGTGGCCACCGGGAAAGGTGCGAGGTGGCTGTTCGCGTGTCGTGTGCGTGGCCCACAAGCGCTCCGCCGCGGGCCCGTCGACCGTCGGGTCCCGCGCGCCGAGGTAGACGTGGAGCGGACAGTCGAGCGGTGGTTCCGCACGCTGCCTCCTGCGTTCGACGAGCTGGAGATCGGCGCGCAGTGCCGGCAGCATCTCGTCGAGAAACTCTCGGCTGGCGAGCAGTTCTTCGGATGTGCCGCCGAGGCCGCGAAGCCAGGTCATCAGTTCCTCGTCCGAGGCATCGGACGAGGACTTCGACACCGTCCGTTGCTCGGGCGGCTCACTCGCGGCGGCCACCAGCGCCACCGGCTTCCAACCGCGTCGGGCACGCAGCTCGTAGGCCAGGTCGAGCGCCAGGACCGCCCCCATGCTGTGTCCGAAGAGCATCACCGGCCGCTCCAGCAGTGGTGCCGCGGCGTCGGCGAATTCCGTGACGGCGCCCTCGAGACTCGTGGCCGGCGGCTCGGCCTGCCGGCCGCCACGGCCGGGCAGTTCGAGTGTGGCCACTCCGAGGCCCGTGGGCAGCAGGTCGGCCCAGCCCTTGAACAGCCGCGCACTGCCCCCTCCGGGCGGCAGACACAGCAGCCACATCCGGACTTCGTCCACCTCCGACCACACCCGTAGTGCGTTCATGCGACACCACACTGTTCCCGTCGAGTCAAACGATCTCTGCAAAGTCGGTCCGAGGCTCGCAGGCCGCTCGCGGATCGACCAGTCGGGGAATTCCCTTACCCGGCTCAGGGCGGTAGCTGTGCCAGACTGCGGAGTGCGCTGGCAGTGATTGTGAAGCGGAACGGTGACGGACCCTGTCCTTCGTTGCGTTGTCCGCACGGCTCGAGGCGCCCTGGAGGCGCAATGCGGTAGTAAAGGAAGCCGGGGTCGAGTTCATCCTCTTTGGGCCTCTGTTTTCCAGCTCTGTTTCAGTGTATGTTCGGAGAAAGGTGTGAAATGCAGGATCTGGACTTCTCGCTCACGGCCGAGGAGATCGAGCAGTTTCACCGCAACGGGTTCATAGGTCCGTTTGACCTGTATGAGCCCGAGGAGATGGAGAAGAATCTCCGCGCATTGCGCCCCAAACTGCTGAACACCAAGAAAGCGATCTACAGCCAGGACAAGGCTGTTTCTGGTGTGACGAATCTGGCCAACTATGATCGGCATCTTGATGTCGACTTCCTGGCGGAGCACATCTCCAAGCCCGAGATCGTCCATCGGGTCGCCAGCCTGCTGGGCCCGGATGTCCTGTGCTGGCGGAGCGAGTTCTTCCCCAAGTACCCCGGTGACGAGGGCACGGACTGGCATCAGGCCGACAACTTCTCGAACGTGGCCGGCTCCAAGCACCCGCAGATCGTCTGGCCGGAGGACGCCGAGTTCGGTGGCACCATCACCGTGTGGTCCGCCTTCACCGAGGCGTCGATCGAAAACGGCTGCCTGCAGTTCATTCCGGGTTCGCACAAGACGATGAACTACGACGAGTCGAAAACGATGACGTACGACGCCGACTCCATCAACAAGAAGGAGAAGGGCGGTGTGCGGCGAGGTTTCTTCGGCTACGATTATCGTCAGCTGCAAAAGGATCCCCACTGGAGCCCGGACGAGTCGAAGGCCGAATCGCAGGTGATGCGGCAGGGCCAGTTCATCATCTTCTGGTCGACTCTGATGCATGCGTCACACCCGCACAGCGGTCTCAACGACCAGATGCGACTCGGCTTTGCCGGTCGTTATCTGCCGACGTCCGTGAAGGTTTATCCGCACTCGGACGCTCTTGAGGAATTCGGCGGTGCTGCGAGTCTCGACAGGTTCGGCAATGTGCTCGTCTCCGGCAAGGATGAATTCCAGCACAACCGATTCGTCGAGACCACGGTCAACGGGTACCGCTTCCCGGTCCGCTAGGCACCCACGCCCCGGCACGTCCTGAGGCCGCAGAACCCCAGCGAGAGGAGACGAGCAGCGCCATGCGTGCTTCCGACAACCAAGATGAGATCGAAGACTGGGTGGTCGAGATCTGCAAGGGTCTCGGCCTGCCGGTCACGGACGCCGACAGTGACTTCTTCGAAGCCGGCGGTACCTCGTTGACCGCGATGAGGCTGATCGGCAAGGCGGAAGAGACATACGGTGAGGACGCTCTTCCGCCCGACGACCTGTATGCGGAGAGCAGTCTGCGTGACATCGCGGCAGCGATCCGGCGCAATGGCTCACTGGCGAGTGCGGGCGGCGAGCGCTAGGCATGCTGGTGCGGCGGCCTGGCAGCGGCAGATGGGTGATGAAACTCAGGGAGGCGTCCGCCACGCCGATCGTCCGGTTGATCTGCCTGCCCTATGCGGGCGGAAGCCCCGATCTCTTCAGGGCCTGGGCGGACGGTCTGAGCGCCCATGTGGAGTTGTTCGCTGTCAGGCTGCCCGGCAGAGGGCCGAGGCTGAGCGAGGACCTGTACACCGAATGGGAGCCGTTGATCACGGATACCTATGCCGCGCTGGCGCCGTACCTGGATGAGCCCCATGCTTTTTACGGTCACAGCTTCGGGGCCCGACTGGCCTATGAGCTGGGCCACTTGTCCGTGGCCGAGCACGGTGAGCTCACCCGTCGGCTCTTCCTGTCCGGGTCGCGAAGCCCCAGCAGTCCTCAACACCGGCCGTACATGCATGAGTTGTCCGAGGTCGGTTTCCTGGACGCCCTGCGTGCCATGGGTGGCACTCCGGCCGAAGTCCTGGACGACAGAGCGCTGATGAGGCTCTTCCTGCCGACCGTACGCGCTGAGATCCGGCTCGCGGAACTGTGGGGTGACCGGCACGGCAGGGGTGTGAACGTGGCCGTCACCGCCCTGTACGGCCGGGATGACCCGATCGACGGGCCCGAGTCCATGCGGGACTGGAAGCACTACACCGAGGACGACTGCGAGCTGCTCGGCGTGGCCGGCGGGCACTTCTTCCTGGAGACACACCGAGAGCCCTTGCTGGATGTCGTCAACGCCCGATTGGAGGGCGCGCGTGAAGAGCCTGACCTGCACAGCTGAGGCGTTGTCGATCCACCGGGAGATCAATCGCACCGCCGTCCCCTATCCCGACGAGGTCGGCGTCAAGCAACTCTTCGAGAACTGCGCGGCCCGGCACGTCGACGCCGTGGCCGTCGTTCACCGCGACCGAACACTGACGTACGGCGAAATCAACGAACTCGCCAACGGTCTCGCGGACGAGCTGTGGAAGCGGGGAGTGCGTCCGGGAGACGCCGTCGGTGTCTGCATCGAGCGGTCCCCGGAACTGATCGTCGGCCTGCTCGCGGTGCTCAAGTGCGGAGCTGCCTATATGCCCTTCGATGTCTCATGGCCCGATGCACGGCTGAGGGCCCTGTTCGCCGATGCCCGCTGTCGCAGGGTGCTCGCCGATCCGGCCATGCAGCTCGCCGAGCGCTTTCCCGAGTGCGAGGTAGTCCCGGCCAGGTACGCGGAACCGCCGCGCAGCCGAAAGGGCCCGGTCGTGGCAGTCGGCCCTCAGGACATCGCTTACATCAACTTCACCTCGGGCTCCACCGGCAGGCCCAAAGGCGTCCCGATCCAGCACCGTGCCATCGCGCGCCTGGTCTTCGGCGCTGTGTATGCGCGCCTTGACGCGGACACCACGCTGCTGAACCTGGCACCCGTGTCCTTCGACGCGGCCACGTTCGAGATTTGGGGTGCGCTGCTCAACGGGGGGACCTGTGTCCTGTACCCCGGGAAGCATGTGCGTCTGTCCGAGCTGAAGCGGGTTCTGGACGAGCACCGTGTCACCGTACTGTTCCTGACCACGGCCCTGTTCAACACGGTGGTGGACGAGGCGCCCGAGATTCTCGGTGGTCTCGAGACCATCCTCACGGGCGGCGAGGCGCACTCCGTCAAGCACATCGAGAAGGCGCTGCAGCACTACGGCCGGGAGCGGTTGGTCAGTGTGTACGGCCCCACCGAGTGCACGACCTTCGCCACGTTTCACCCTGTCAGGGAAGTGCGTCCGGAGGATCCCGCGCTGCCCATCGGCCGTCCTGTCCAGAACACCCGCCTGTACGTGGTGAACGGCGACAAGCTGTGCGCACCAGGTGAGACCGGCGAGGTACTGCTGGCGGGTGCCGGCCTTTCCCCGGGGTATCTGGGCATGCCGGACGTCACCAAGGAACGGTTCGTCGACCGCGAGGTGTCCGGGGTGCCCGAGCGCCTCTACCGCACCGGTGACCGCGCCTATCTGCGCGCAGACGGAGATCTGATCTTCCAGGGGCGTCAGGACGACCAGGTGAAGATCAACGGGTTCCGTATCGAACTGGACGAGGTGGCCCACCACATCAGGTCCCATCCCATGGTGCAGCAGAGCTATGTCACCGTCACCGTGCGCCCGACGGGCGAGAAGGCGCTCGTCGCCTTTGTCGTGCCGCAGAGCGAGGACTTCTCGCCCGAGGTACTGAGGGCGCACCTCGGGACACGGTTGCCGGGGTACATGATCCCCTCCGGCATACATCCGTGCCGTGCGTTGCCGCTGACGGCGACCGGTAAGGTCGACCGCCTTGCACTGCTCTCATCTCACGTACAGCCAACGGGAGTTACACCAGTATGACCATCAGCAAGCGGGCACAGCAGTTCCAGGACGCCCTTCACCAGCGCGGCCTGGATCTGACCGTTGTCGAACTTCCCGACTCGACCCGCACCGCGGACGACGCGGCCAACGCCCTGGGCTGCCAGAAATCGCAGATCGTGAAGTCGCTCGTGTTTCGCAAGGAGTCGACGGGCGAGCCGGTGATGGTACTCGCCAGTGGCCCGAACCGGGTGAACGAGAAGGCCATCGCGGCCCACGTCGGCGGGAAGATCGGCAAGGCGGACGCGGAGTTCGTCAAGCAGGTCACCGGGTACACCATCGGCGGTGTGCCGCCGCTGGCCCACCGTGAGCGTCTGACTGTGCTGGTCGACGAGGACCTGTTGACCTTCGAGGAGACCTGGGCCGCCGCCGGCACACCCAACGCGGTCTTCAAGATCCCAGGAAAGATCACGGACATCCTGGACGACCACACGGTGGTCTCCGTCAAGTGAGCGAACCCGCTGGCGAACCAGTCATAGGCGACCCGTACGCCTTCGCCGGGCAGGACGAGTTCAGGGAGCGGGTCCGGCGTCTTCTCGCGCAGTCTGTGCTGCTCCACGCGGAGAAGTGGGAACAGGGTGCGTGCATCCCGGCAGAAGGGTGGCGGACGCTGGGCGAGCAGGGGCTGTTGGCGCTCGGGCACGGGGGGGAGGACTTTCTGCGCAGTGCTGTCTTCCTGGAGGAGCTGGGCCGCACCGGGTACGCCGGTGTCCGGGCGGCCGTCGGGGTGCACGCCTATATGGCCCCGTCCTATCTGGAGCTGTTCGGCACCCCTGAGCAGAAGAGGAGATATCTGCCGCGGATCCGCAGCGGGGAGCTCGTTGTCGCATTGGCGATCAGCGAGGACGGCGCCGGCACCGACCTGAGCGGAATGCGAACTGAGGCTCTGTCGGCCGATGAGGCGGGCCGCTACGTCAACGGCTGTAAGTGGCCGGTGGTGAACGGCACGCAGGCCGACCTGTTCGTCACGCTGGTCAGGACCCGTCAGGCCACTGCGGGCAGAGGTCTGACGGGCGCCAGCCTGGTCCTCGTGGAGGGCGACAGCCCCGGCGTGATCCGTCGGCCCGAGCCCATGCTCGGCATGCGCAGTGCGGACGTATGCCGCATCGAGTTCGATCAGGTCCGGATAGCCGCGGACCAGTTGATCGGCCGTCAGGATCGCGCGCTGATGTACCTGATGAAGGCCCTGGAATTCGAGCGCCTGGTCGCCGGACTCCTTGCCGTGGGCGGCGTCCACTCCTGTCTTGCGCTGCTCGGCGCACACGTCCGGGAGCACCGGGTGGGAGATGCGCCGCTCGCCACGAAACAGGCGGTCAAGCACCGACTGGCAGATCTGGTGGCGGAGTTCGAGCTGGTACGGCACTTCGCCCACCGGGCGGCATGGCGCCACAGCCGAGGCGATCTGAACAGCCGGACCGCCTCCATTCTCAAGCTGAAGGCTACGGAACTGGCAGTCGAGGCGGCCCAGGTCTGTGTCCAATACCACGGTGCGCGGGGCTATGCCGAGGGCTCGGCGGTGGCCCGCCACTATCGCGACGCCATGGCGGGAACGATCGCCGCCGGTGCCAGCGAGCTGATGCGCGACATGATCTTCGAGGACATGTCGTACGAACTCTGAGATGCCGCCCGAGCCTTCGGATTGGCGGAGTCTGCACAGGTGAAGTGACGGTGAGCGGGGGAGTGATGACGCGGTTGCCCGGTGCGGACGACGAGAAGAAGCGGCGCCCATGGGGGGCGCTGGCGGTGGGGGGTGTCCTACCTCTCGCGGTGATCGCGGTGATCGCCGCCACGGTCTCGGGAGACTGGTCGAAAGGCGCCACGGGGAAGACGAGCAGCCACGGCCTGGACACTTCCGGACACTTCCTGCTTGCCACGGCGCTCATTCTGTCGGCAGCCCGTCTGGGGGGTGTCCTGGCCGAGTGGGTGCGCCAGCCTCGGGTCGTGGGTGAGATATGTGCGGGCCTGGCCCTGGGGCCCTCACTGTTCGGCAGGTTGGCTCCGGACGCGGCCGACTGGCTGTTCCCTCAGTCGGTACAGCAGTTGCTGAACGGTCTGGCTCAACTGGGGCTTGTGCTCTTCATGTTCGGAGTGGGGCGGGAACTGTCCGGGATGCGTCTTCGCGGGGCGGCGACGCAGGCCTTGCTGATCAGTCAGGCATCGATGCTGGTGCCCTTCGCCCTGGGTACGGCGGCTGCGGTCCTGCTGCTCGACTACGCTCAGGACGGCGTGCACTCCCTCGCCTTCGTGCTCTTCGTGGGCTGTGCTCTGAGCATCACGGCCTTTCCCGTGCTGGCTCGCATCCTCACGGACCTCGGGATCATCCGCACCCCGGTAGGGCGGCTCAGTCTCTTTGCGTCGGCGGTGGGCGACGGCGGCAGCTGGTTGATCCTCGCGGCGATCCTGGCCGGCGCCCGTGGTTCGAGCCCGGTCGGACTGCTGGTCAACGGACTGGCCGCGTTGGCGATCACGCTGTTCTACCTCGGCCCGCTGCGCCGATTCCTCGTCAAGTGGTCGATGACAGGGAAGGACAAGGACGGCACCACCACGATGGTGCTGCTGGTCGTGCTCGTCACCGGCACGGCCGCGCTGACCGCGAGCATCGGACTGCATCAACTCATCGGCGCGCTCCTCGTCGGCGTGGCCTGGCCCAAGGGCAACCGCAAGGCCGTGGTGGCGGCCGAGCATCTGGTGAGTACGGCCGCGTCCGTGCTGCTGCCGTTCTTCTTCTTCGGTTTCGGGCTCACCCTCGATCTCGGAGCGCTGCAATGGGGTGTCCCGTCACTGCTCGCCCTGGCAGGACTGCTCACTCTGGCAGTCGTCGGCAAGGTGATCGGACCCGGTCTGGTGGCCCGTATGACGGGGATGCCCTGGCGCCCCGCCTTCACTCTGGGGGTGCTCCTCAACGCCCGGGGGCTGACCGAACTCGTGGTCATTCAGATCGGATACCAGGCGGGGATCATCGACCGGAGACTTCTGGCGATCCTGACGCTCGTAGCGCTGATCACCACGGCGATGACGAGTCCGATGCTCAGCCTGTTCGGCCTGAAGCCGGATTCCGCTCCGTCGGACGCGGCGGAATCCTCCGAGGAGGCGGAGCTGGTGGGTACCGGCTCCACCGAGAGGGGCTGACTTCCGGGCGTCGGCGGGATCCTGCCTCAGGCCGGTGAGCTCGCACGGGCGCCAGGTGCTCACCGACCGGTCCGACACCTGGTCGGTGGCATGAGGGATTCCCCCGACTCCTGCCGGGTCTGGTTCGTTGCCACCATCGGGGTGCGCTCCATGACCTCAGGAAGGAGGAACTCAACTTCGCGCGCCTCGCCGTGATGGCCATCGCCGTGCTCTGCGACCGGTGACCTCGGATACGGACCGCTGGGCTGGGCCCTCATGCCCCGGCTCACCCCGGCGAAGAAGCCAAGCGCGCTGTTCCGGCTCTCTTTCCGGCGGGTCGCTCATCCCACCGGACAGGCCGGCGGCCCCGGCGTCACCCGGCGGCCTCACCGTCGGCACGATCGCCGACCACCTCAGTCCGCCCGTCCTCCTCGCCGTCCCCTGCTCACCATTGCCCCGCACATCTCGCCGCCCCCGCTGACGAACCGCGGCATCGGGCAACCGCCGGAGCGGTACGACCCGTCACGGAACGCGCGCCGGCACCTCGCCCACCAGCACAGGAATGGCTGACCAGTGACACTTCGCGAGATCATGACCCCCGACACGCCCCACCGGCCATCGGCTGCGCCCCCCGCGCTGCGGCGGCGCCTTCCGGGGCTGCTCCTGCTCGCCGTCGTGGCCCTGATCGCCGTGGCGACCGTGGTCGGCACGACGACACCGCCCGACCCCCTGCGCGCCGACGCGCCGGCGAAGGAGTTCTCTGCCGCCCGGGCGCACGCCTACGTCGAGGACATCGCCTCCGCGCCGCACCCCATCGGCTCGGTCGAGCACGACCAGGTCCACGATCGGTTGGTGCGTGAACTCACCCGGCTGGGACTCGCGCCCAAGACCGGCGAGTCGGTCGGTGTCGACCGTGCTCCCGACTACGCCGCGGCCGCACGGGTTCAGAACATCCAGGCCACCATGCGCGGTACGGACCCGACCGGCCGAGTTCTGGTCGTGGCGCACTACGACTCCGCGGAGAACGGCCCCGGCGCCACCGACGACGCCCACGGCGTGGCGGCCCTGCTGGAGACCGTCCGGGCCCTGCGCGCGGGACCCGCGCCGCGCAACGACATCACCTTCCTGTTCTCCGACGGAGAGGAGGCCGGTCTGATGGGCGCCCGCGCATTCGCCGCCTCCGGCGGCCTGGGCGCCGCGGACCGGACCGTCGTGCTCAATCTGGACGCCAGAGGGACGTCCGGACGTACGGTGATGTTCGAGACCGGGGCGCACAACGGGGCACTGGTACCGGCACTCGGTGACCATGTCCCGGTCACCACCTCGCTCGCGTACGAGGTCTACCGGCGGTTGCCCAACGCCACCGACTTCACGGTCTTCCGTGAGGCGGGCCTGACCGGGATGAACTTCGCCAACATCGGCACGTCGGCGAACTACCACACCGCCCACGACAACCTCGCCAATTCCAGCAGCGCCTCCCTGCAGGACATGGGCTCCACGGTGCTGGCCGCGACCCGGCAACTTGCCGCCGCCGACATCCCGGCGGTCGCGGAGGGCACGGACGCCACCTACTTCTCGCTCGACGGCCTGCTGCTGCGCTATCCGGGCGGCCTGGTCCTGCCTCTGGCCGGTCTCTCGGCGGCGGCGCTCGCGGCCGCAGCGTGGTTCGCGGTGCGCCGTCGGGCCATCCGGGGCCGCTCGGTGGCGGTCGTGGCCGCGACCGTTCCCGTGCCACTGCTCACAGCGGCTGTGGTCGGATGGACGGGCTGGCAGCTCATGACGTTCTTCCGGCCGGACTACAGGGGCTTCGTGTTCGGCGACCCGTATCGGCCGGCGCTCACCGCGTTCGGCCTGGCGGTGCTCGTCGCGGTGGCGGTCTGGGTCTGGGCCTCGGTGCTGCGGCGCGGGCACGGGGCCCTGGAACTGAGTGCGGCGGTCAGCTGCTGGCTGACCGCACTGGCCGTAGTCACCGCCGTCCTGGTGCCGGGCGCCTCCTACCTTTTCGTGTGGCCCGCGCTGGCCGGCTCGGTGGGCCTGGCGCTCGCGGCACGGCTGCCGCGTGACTCGGCATGGCGGGACCCTCTGTCGGCGCTCGCAGCGGTGCCCGGGGCCGGGCTGCTGGTCCCCATCGCGGCGCTGTTCTTCGACGCGCTGGGACTGGCCCTGGCCATGGTGCCGCTCATCGTGGTGGCCGTCTTCGTGGCACCCCTTGTCGCCCCGTTCGCCGGCCGCCTCCATGGCCGGCCCCTCGTCGCATGGACGTCCGTGGCGGCACTGGTGGGGGTGGCCGTGTGTGTGGCCGGGGTGGCGCGGGACGGCGTGGACGGCCGACACCCTGCCCAAGTCAGCCTGCTGTACGTGGTCGACGGTGACCGGAACAAGGCCCGCTGGGTGAGCTCCGGACTCGGCGACCACCCCTGGCTCGAACAGTACGTCGGTGACGGTACGGCGCCGGTGACCGGACAGTTCCCCTGTCTGAAGGAACCAGAGGACTGGCGTACGGGTCCTGCGCCGCTGGTCGACGCTCCGGCGCCGGAGCTGAGGGTGCTGTCCACCCGGCGCGGCGCCGGATCGAGGGAAGTCGTGGTGCGCATCAACGCCGTCGGCGGGACGGTCAGCCAGCTGATGCTGTACGCCGACACGGCGGGCGGCTCCTCCGTGCAGGATCTGACGGTGGACGGCGACGAACTGCCTGAAGAGAACAACAAGCCTGACACGAAGGGGCGTTGGGGGTGGGACTTCACCTACGCCGCGCCACCGGCCCAGGGCGTTGAGCTGAAACTGAAAGTCAAGGGTGACGGACCGCTGAACCTGCGGCTGCTCGCGAAGTCCCTCGGGTTTCCGGGCGGAACGCTGAAGGGGGAGCGCCCCGCGACTGTCACCTGGGCCGCCTTGGATTCCGGATTCACCCTGGTCTCCAAGGCGTTCACCGTCTGACAGCTCAACACCCGCCGACCGGTGAGGGAAGGGCCTCACCGACTCTGCGCGGCTCCCGTCATACGTTCGTGTCGATGGCGATCCACTGCGCCGAGGCGTGGGCGAGCAGCCTGCCCCCGGCCGCGTCGTAGAGCGCGGTGAGATTGGTTGTCGTGCGCTCCTCCCTGTGCTCCAGCCTGCCGACCACCACGTACTCGACCCCTGACAGCGGAAGTTCGGTGATCTGGGCGGACATCCGGCCCAGGAGCTGGGGGCGCTGAACTGGATCAGTCGTCCAGCCGCCGGGGCAGTCCAGGGCGCTCCATACGATCTCGGGGAGCACCACGCCCCGTTCATCGGCGAGTTCGGGTGTGGGGGTCCACAGGCAGGCGACCGTACCCGGCTTGCCTTCGACCCCTCCCGGGCGCAGGGCGAGACCGCCCTCGGCCCGCTCCGGGCCGCAGACGAAGCATGTGGGGAAGGGGTGTCCGACACTCGTGAAGGAGCCCTGGGCAGCCTTCGCCTCCGCTGCCGACACCAGCTCCAGCACGGGAGGCGGGCCGTTGCCGCCCGTGACCGAGGCGATCACGTCCTCACCGTGCCAGGCGTGCCCGCGTTTCCCGGCCGGACGGTAGGTGAGCGGGGTGTCCATGGGGACCGGAAGGTGCAGTGACACGGCGACGGAGGCGGTCAGCTGCCCTCCGGCCGTGGCCAGTTCGGCCAGCCTGCCGCACGCGTAGCCTCCGTTGGCGCTGGCGGGGGGCCCGTTGAAGGCACTGGCGATGGAGAAGGTGGATATCGCGGTCAAGGAGTCTCCTTCGGCGGGGCGGCGAATCGTGTCAGCGACCCTAGAACGTACCGATGGCCGGTGGGCTCGTCGGCCGTCCGGATGTCAGGAGTGTTCCCGACTGTCAGCACAGTCCGTGAGGTTGCCAGTCTCTACCGGAGGCAATGGGTGTGACTTCGCCGCGCCCTCGGACAACAGGGGTGCTGATGACCCGGATTCGCCCCATGGCGGCCACTCGGACCGACCTGCTCACCGATACCGTGCAGCGATCCCCGGACTTGGTCGTCGTCTGCCGCTCGGCCCGCGAGGCAGGGCTGCTCTGCGGCACGTGCCCGGACCGTATGACGGACTTCTCCGGCCGCCCGTACGCGGGAGCCATGGCGGCCCCCACCTGCTCGCCGACCTGCCAGGCCCGTTCGGCGGGCCGGATCACCGGCGCGGTCCAGGATCGGGGGATCGGAACGGCTCCGGCCCTGGACGCGGCGAACGGTGCCCTCGCGAGGCTCGCCGAGCCCCTGTTGGTGCCGGCGCCTGCCGACGCCCCGATCGAGGGAGCCCGGGCAGCCGGGGATCCCGTGCCGGACACGCCGTTCACTCACCGCCGACGCGTGCAAGGAGGCGCCCGGTCGATCGCCCCCGGCGGGCGCGCCCATGTGCCGGCGGCGGTTGCGGTCCGCCGCCGGCTCGACACCGAAGCGCTGGAGCCGAGCCTGCGGACCACTCGCCATCCGACCGGCGGCGCACCCGTGACGACGGGGCCACCCGAGCCCGGCCGTCGCAGCGGAACGCGTCCGCGCCGGATCCGGCGGCCCACCGTGCAGTCCGGCCCCGGTGCCGCGCTCAATCCGCCGGACCTGGACGGCACCCGGATCCGGACCCTCCTGGAGGCCGTGGGCAGGGCGACCGGTGCCGGGACGGCGGACCTGCCGTGCCTGGGTGAGTGACGACCGACGAGCGGACCGCGGTGTCGGTCCAGGCATCGCGGCGATCGGCCGGGGACATCGCGGCACCCCGGAGCCGCATCCTCGCCCTCGTGCGATCACCTGTCAGGAACTCCCCTGACTGCAACTCCCGGCCGCCGTCGCGAAGCTGGAATTCGGTGTCCGGCACGTCCGGACCCGCTGTGATGTGAAGGGGACTTCCGATGACATGGCTGCGCGACTGGTCGCACAGTGAGCACGTCGCAGTGCGTGTGCTCTGCCTCCCGGGTGCCGGCACCGCGGCCCACACGTTCCGGCGGTGGTCTCAACTGCTGTCGGCCGACATCGGAGTGCTCGCAGTGGAACTGCCCGGTCGCGGGAGCCGGATGGGCGAGCCCGCGGTGCACTCGATGGAGGAGATCCTGCGGCCGCTGAGTGAGGAGGTGGCCGCGCTGACCGACCGCCCGCTGGTGATCTTCGGCCACAGCATGGGGGCCACTGTCGGTGCGGAACTGTGCCGCGCACTCGGCCGTGAGCGGGGCTTCACCCCCGACCTCATGATCGCCGCGGCCTGCGAGGCGCCGCGTCTGACCCCGCGCAAGGACTACGCCCGGTGGCTCACCGAGGAGGGGGTCCGTGACTTCCTGCGGTACATGGGCGGCACCCCGCCCGAACTCCTCGCCGATGAGGACTACATGCGGATGCTGGTGCCGGCGCTGCGCGCGGACCTGACGGTCCTGGCGACCCGGCCGCCTGCCGAGGACAGGCCACTGGGCTGCCCGGTGCGGGTCTACCTGGGCCGCTCGGACTCGGGTGTGCGCCCCGACCGCGCCGCGCACTGGCGTGCGGAGAGCAACGGCGATTTCGCCACGTACACCTTCGCCTCCGGGCACTTCTTCGTCCAGGACAACGTGACTGAGGTGCTGGCGCGGCTGAGCGCCGATGTGGCGGACCTGCTCGGTGCCGTCGCGACTCCCACACCGGCCCACCGTCCCGAGTACCGCCCGCGACAGCGGTGAGGGGGCGCGGGCACGTCCCTCCCGCGGCTGTGTCCACGGCCGTCCCGGCCATCGAACCAGCCATCTCCTCCGTACCGTCACCGAAGAGTGAGGCCCTCATGCGACCGGCAACGCTGACAGCCGAACAAAGGGAACTGCTCGACCGTCTGTTGGACCGCCGGCTACCGGCCGCCGCGCACAGCCGCATCAGCCCGTACAGCGGCGACCGTGGTGCCATGCCGTTGTCCTCCGCACAGCAACGCATCTGGTTCTTCAACCAGCTGCAGCCCGAGGCGACCCTCTACAACGTCGCGGGTGCCGCCCGGCTGCGCGGCCGGCTCGACGCGGAGCTGCTGCATCGCTGCCTGGGCGAGATCGTCGACCGGCACGAGGTGCTGCGCACCACCTACGGGCAGGTCAACGGCGTGCCCGTACAGGCCGTTCGCCCCTTCGCCGCCATCGAACTGCCCCTGGTCGACCTGACGGACCTGCCCGCCGGGACGCGGGAGACCGAGGCTCGGCGGCGCTGTCAGGCGGAGACGGACCGGCCCTTCGATCTCGAACGCGATCTGATGTTGCGGCCGGTCCTGCTGCGACTGGCTGCGGACGAGCATCTGCTGCTGATCTGCCAGCACCACATCGCCACCGACGGCTGGTCGCTCAACGTCCTGATCCGTGAACTGGGGGAGCGGTACAGCGCCCACCTGCGCGGCGACACCCCAAACCTTCCGGAACTCCCGATCCAGTACGGTGACTTCGCCGCCTGGCAACACGAGTGGATGAACGAGTCGGCGGTGGGGCGCCAGCTCGACTACTGGCGTGAGCAACTCGCCGAGACCCGCCTGGTGGACATCGCCACCGGCCTGCCCCGGCCGGCCGAGCTGACCTGGAACGGCGGCACTCTCCAGTACCGGATCGCCCCCGAGATCGTCCGCCGCATCACCGACCTGGCCGAGGCCGAACGGGCCACTCCGTACATGGCGCTGATCGCGGCTCAGTCAGTGGTGCTCTCACGCTGGAGCGGCCAGCACGACATCGTCATCGGCTGTGCCGTCGCCGGGCGCAGGCACGCCGAACTGGAACACCTCGCGGGCTGCTTCGTCAACGAGGTCGCCATGCGCATGAACACCTCGGGGGCGCCGACCTACCGCGACCTCGTCAGGCAGGCCCGGGACGTCTGCCTGGGCGCCTACGACCACCAGGACGTGCCCTTCGAGCGGATCGTCGAGGTCGTCGGCCCTGAACGCGACACGCTCGCCAGGGTGCCTCTCGTCCGGCACCAACTCGGCTTCCACAACGAGCCGCGCTCGAGTGTCGAGATGCCCGAACTCTCCATCTCCATCGAGGCATTGAGCAACAACACGGCGCGTTTCGACCTCGAGGTGGACCTGTCACCCGCCGACGACGGCGGCATCACGGGCACCGTCTACTTCGCCACCGACGTCTTCACCGAGGACATCGTGCTCCGCATGCTGGACTCTCTGCGCACGGTCCTGGACGGGGCAGGCAAGGACCCGGACGTGCCTGCCACCTGCCTGCCGGTCGTCGGTGAGCGCGAGCTGACGCTGTTGCGGGACGCCAGTGATGTGCGCCCGGTACGGGCGGACGCCCGCGCCACCGTTCCTGCGCTCGTCGAGGAACAGGCACGACTGCGCCCGGACGCGGTCGCCGTCCGCCACCGCGACGGCGACCTCACCTTCCGGGATCTGGACGAACGCGCCAATCGGCTCTCCTGGTGGCTGAGAGACCTGGGCGTGACCCCGGGCCAGCCCGTCGCGGTCTGTATGCCCCCCTCCGGCCACCTCGTCGTCTCACTGCTCGCCGTACTCAAGGCCGGCGGTACGGCCGTCCCCCTCAACCCCCGCCATCCGGTGTCCGACATCAACGAAGTCCTGCTGGACTGCTCCACCGGACTCGTCCTTCTCGACGGCGAGGGGCCGGACGGACTGGACCACATGGTCGGCTCAGTCGATGTCACGGCGGATCTGGCGCGATGGCCCGCCGACAGCCCGGCAGCCGCCCCGGCACCGGAGCAGGCCGCGTTCGTCAACTACGTCCACGCGCCGGACGGCACGCCGCGAGGCCTGGTCAACACCCATGCCGGCGTCGCCCATCGGCTCCGCTGGGCCGCCGCCACCTGGCTGGACGGGGGCGGTGAGGACGGCGGAGAGCACACTGCGCTGTCCACCGGAGCCGGATTCGACCTCTCGCCATGGGAGTTCCTCTGGGCCCCGGCGGCCGGAGCAGCCCTGGCCATCGCCGACAGCGACGAGCCCGCCGCATTGGCCGGGACCCTGTCCCGCGCGGCGGTCACCGTCCTGCGGTGTGCCCCTTCCGAACTCGCCGCGCTGCTCGACGCCGACGAGGTGCCCGCCGCCCTGCGCCAGGTTGTCCTGCGCGACGAGCGTCCTTGGCCCGCCCTCACCGTCCGGTTGCGCGCGGTCGCTCCCGGCTGCCGGGTCCATCTCCAGTACGGCCCCGCCCACGCGGCGCTGGACATCATCGCCCAGCGGTTCGAGGCCGAGAGCCGCCCTGACGTCCTCACCTCTGCGGCCGGTCCCCCCGAGTCCGGTGCCACGCTGCGCATCCTGGACCAGGCGGGCCTGCCGGTACCGATCGGTGTGCCGGGCGAACTCTGGCTGGGCGGTGCCCCGCTGCCCCAGGGGTACCTGGGCAGGCCGCACGAGAACCACTTGCTGCTGGCCGACGACCCGCTGCGCGAAGGCGCCGCCCGCTTGATACGCACCCATCAGCGCGTACGCCGCCTTCCCGACGGCACTCTCGATCCGCTGGGCGACGACATCCGCGTACGCACCCACCGTGTGGAACCGAGCGAGGTCGAGGCGGTGCTGCACGGCGCGTCAGGCGTCGAGCGAGCCATGCTCACCGCACGCCCGGGCGACGAGCAACCCGGCCTGATCGCCCATGTTTCCCTGTGCACGGAAGACGACCCGGACAGCGGCATCACGGATCGCGCCAGGTTCGCGGAGATCTACTCCACGCGCGCCGCCGAAGACGATCCGACACTCAATGCGGGTGGCTGGAACAGCCCGCACACCGGTGAATACCTCACCGCCGCCGAAATGCGTGAATGGGCCGACACCACCTTTCGGCAGATTCTCGCGCTCGAGCCGGCTCACGTGCTGGAGATCGGCTGCAAGACCGGTGGGCTGCTGTTCCGGCTGGCACCACGCTGCACCTCGTACACCGGTACGGACCTCTCCGCCTACGCACTGCAGCACATCCGTGACCATCGTGACTGGCTCGCCAGCAAGGTCGACGACGTCGAGCTCCTGGAGCGAGCCGCCGACGACTACGACGGTCTCGCCGCGGGCAGCTTCGACACCGTCGTGCTCAACTCCGTGATCCAGTACTTCCCCAGTGCGCGGTACCTGGAGCGGGTCCTGGACGGAGCCGTGCGGCTACTGCGCCCCGGCGGCCACATCTACCTCGGTTCGGTACGCAGCCTCCCGCTGCTCGGCGCCCTTCATCTGCCAGGGCAGCTGGACCGCTTCCAGACCACGGACCCCGCCGGCCCGCTGTGTCAGGCGTTGACCGCTCGCGTCGGCCAGGAGCAGGAACTGGCCCTGGATCCGCGGTACTTCACCCACCTCGCCGAGCGAATGTCCGGGGTCGGTGAGGTCCATCTGCTCCCCAGGCTCGGACGCCATCGCAATGAATTGGGGGCGTACCGCTACGACGTGGTGCTGCGGGTCGGCGAGCAGGTGCCACCCGGCGTAGCCGACCTCACCCTCGACTGGCAGACGGACGGCCTGACCTCCTACGCCGTGACCGAGCTCCTGCGGGAGCGGGCCCCCCGGCGGGTGCTGCTCGCCGCCGTGCCGGACAGCCGCGTCCACACCCGGCTGCGCGCCTTCTCGGACCTGATGGCAGGCCGCACTTCCACTGTCTCCGACACCGCGGCGGCGCTCGCCCCCCGCCGCGCGGAGCCCGGCGGGGCGGTGGATCCGCATCTGTTCGCGGGGCTGGCCGAGAAGGCCGGCTACACCGCCCTGGTGCAGTGCGCCGAGAACGCGTCCGACGGCACTGTCCAGGTGCTGCTCACCCGCGCGGAGGTCACCGGAACCTCGCAGGCGAGCCCCGCCGAGCTGCTGCCGTCCGGTTTCGGCAGCCGGGTGGCGGCCGGCACCACGACGGCCCCGCAGGACACCTTGTACAACGACCCGCTGACTGTCACCCGGGAACGGGCCGCGGTGACGAGGTTGCGTCGCCATCTGCAGCAGCGGCTGCCCGCCCACGCGGTTCCCGACCACGTTCTGCTCGTCCCCGGTTTCCCCACCGGCCGCGCGGGTGCGGCCGACCCGGCGGCCCTCCCGGACCCCGACCTCGCGGCCGCTGCGGCCGAGGCGTACCGGGAGCCCTCCACCGAGACCGAGAGCCGGCTCACCGTCATCTGGTCGGCGGCCCTCGGCGTGGACCGGGTCAGTGTCCACGACGACTTCTTCGCACTCGGCGGGCACTCGCTGCTCGGTTCCGAGGTCATGGACACCGTGCGCCAGGAATACAGCGTCGACGTACCGCTCGGCCTGCTCTTCGAGTCGCCGACCATCGCAGCCGTCGCGGCGTACGTGGACGAGCAACTCGCCAAGCCCAGTGAGGCCGTGGCCCCCATCCAGCGTGCCGATCGGTCCGCCCTGCGCCGGCGCCGTGGTGCCGCCCCGGCCGCGTCCGCCCTCTCCAAGGAGAACTCATGACAGCAATGGCCGAACCGCAGGGGCATGTGCCGGGCGGTCCGCAGGGCGAGGTGTTCGCCGGGGAGCCCGCGACCGCCGTGGCCTGCGTGGTCGCGGTCCTGCACCGGTGCACGCTGCAGGAGACGGTGCAAGTCGCCTACCAGGACGCCGACGTCGTAGGCGTCCTGTCGTTCGACGTGTCCCAGGACCCGACGCCGGCCACCCTGATCGCTGAGGCGGACGCGGCCCTGGCGGCTCTCGCCCGGGACCCGGAGGGTGCGGACGAGGACCGGTCAACGGTGGCCGATGTCCGGTTCGTATGGGACACCGAGCCCGAGGGAACTGCTTCCGGGCTGACTGTCGAGGCCGGGCCCGCCCGGTGGCGGGCGACCGCCGGCGCCGGGCGGTACACCGAGGCGGACGCCGAGCGGTTCACCGGGTTGCTGCACACCGCGCACCGGACCGCCTCGGCCGACGCCGGCGTGCCGCTGTCGGTGCTCCCGCTCGCCACCGCCGACGACCTGGTGCTGGTGGGCGCCCAGGCCGGTACGGGCCGAGCTCCCGTGCCCGCCCGTCCGCTGCACCTGCTGATCCAGGAGCAGGCGGAACGTACTCCGGAAGCGGTCGCCGTCAGCTGCGCCGGAGCGGAGCTGACCTATCGCGGACTCACCTCTCGCGCCGACCGGCTCGCCCTGCGCCTGCAACAGGAGGGCGTGGGCCCCGGCCGGGTCGTCGGTGTCCTCGCCGAGCGGTCGTCCGAGCTCGTCGTCGCCCTCCTGGCCATCCTCAAGTGCGGGGCCGCATATGCCGCGTTCGAGCCGGACCTCCCGGCCCAGCGGCTGCGCCAACCGCTGGCTGACGCCGGTGTCGGTCCTGTGCTGGCACAGGACAAGTACGCCGCCTCGGTGCCCGCGGGCATCACCGTGCTGCCGCTGACCGCGGCCGTCCAGAACGCGGTGTCACCGGTCGGCGTCGAAGTGGCGCCCACCGCGATGGCGTACGTCAGCTTCACCTCCGGATCGACCGGGACTCCCAAGGGTGTCCGCGTTCCGCACGCAGCCGTCTCCCGGCTCGTCGTCGAGCCCGACTGGGCCGAATTCGGTCCGCAGGACGTCTTCCTTCAGCTGGCTCCGGTGGCTTTCGACGCCTCGACCCTCGAGCTGTGGGCGCCGCTGGTCAACGGGGGGCGCATGGTCGTCCATCCGCCGGGTCCGCTCTCCACCGAGCAGCTCGCCGCCACCCTCGTGGACAACAAGGTGACCGTCGCCTGGATGACCGCGGGTCTCTTCCACCAGATGGTCAACCAGCATCTGGACGCATTCGCGGGTCTGCGCCATGTGGTGGCCGGCGGCGATGTGGTCTCTCCGATGCATGTACGGCGTCTTCTGAGCGCCCACCCCGGGCTGGTGTTCACCAACGGCTACGGGCCCACCGAGAACACCACCTTCACCACCTGCTGGACCTCCGCCGAGCCCCCGGCCGGAAACTTCGTCCCGCTCGGTAAGCCCATCAGCGGCACCCGCGCCCTGGTGCTGGACCCGGAGCTGCGGCCGGTGCCGGTCGGTGTGCCGGGCGAGCTGTACGCGGGCGGCGAGGGGCTGGCCCACGGGTACGCGGGCCGGCCGGGTGCCACCGCGGAGCGCTTCGTCCCCGACCCGTTCGCCGCGGACCCCGGTGCGCGCCTGTACCGCACCGGGGACCTCGTATCCCGCAGGCCCGACGGTACGTTGCAGTTCCTGGGCCGGGCCGACCGGCAGATCAAGGTGCAGGGCTACCGCGTGGAGCCGGGCGAGATCGAGACCGTGCTCGACCGGCATGAGGACGTGCGCCAGGCCGTCGTCGTGGCCCAGAGCGACGGTGCCTCCGGCAAGCGGCTGCTCGCCTACATCACCGCCGAGCGGCCCGAGGACGACAGTCCGGCCGCATTGGGGCAACGGTTGCGGGAGTGGCTACGAGGCGAACTGCCCGGCTACATGGTCCCGTGGGCCATCCTGACACTGCCCGAGCTGCCAATGAACCGCAACGGCAAGGTGGACCGGGCGGCCCTGCCCACTGCCCGCCGGGCCGCCCGGTCGCTCACCACCGAGTACCTGGCCGCCCGTACGGTCACGGAGAGTGCCGTGGCCGAGGAGTGGGCCGACCTGCTGGGCGTCGAACCGGTGGGTATGGACGACGACTTCTTCGAACTGGGCGGCCACTCACTCATCGCGGCCGACCTGCTGGGGCGTCTGCAGGACCGCTTCGACGTGGAGTTGTCCGCACGCACCCTCTACCTGCGCCCGACCGTCGCCGAACTGGCCGAAGAGCTCGACAGCCAGACGACCGCCTGAACCGCCGTTGAGACAGGGAGACCATCCGAAATGAAGCTCAGCCAGCCGGTGGACCCGGAGCAGATCGACCTCGAATCCGTCGATCTGACCGACTCCGTCCTCTACGGGAAGGGCGACCCGCACTCCATCTGGAACGCCATGCGCCGGCGCGACCCGGTGCGCTGGCAGCAGGTCGACGACACTCTGGGGTTCTGGTCGGTGACCAAGTTCGACGATGCCGACCTCGTCCTGCGCGACCACACGCTGTTCACCTCCCAGCGCGGCACGATGCTCTTCCTGCTGGGCAAGGAGGACCCGGCGCGCGGTCGGCAGATGGCCGCAACCGATCCGCCCCGGCACACCCGGATGCGGGCCCCCATGCAGCGGGCGCTGACGAACAAGCAGGTGGAGAAGTACCGGGAAGCGGTCACCGGCGAGGTGCGCCGACTCCTGGAACCTGCCCTGAGCGGGGAGCAGTTCGACTTCGCCGGGTCGATGATGACGCTGCCGATGACCGCTGCCGGCACGATGATGGGCCTGCCACGTGCGGACTGGCCCCGACTGACCCAGCTGACGACGATGTCGATCGCCCCGGACGACCCGGAGTTCGCGGGCCCCAACGGCGCCGACGAGACGCTGAAGGAGGCACACCGGGAACTGTTCGCCTACTTCCACGACATTCTGCGGGAGCGGCGCAACAACCTCGGCGACGACCTCATCAGCCTGCTGCTGGGCATGGAGATCGACGGCCGCAGTCTGGAGACCGGCGCTATCCTGTCGAACTGCTACAGCTTGATCCTCGGCGCCAACGTCACCACGCCGTTCGTCCCGACCGGTGCGATGGCCGAGATCGTCGGCACCCCGGCGCTGGACGAATGGCGTGCGGACCCCAAGTTGCTGAACACAGGCGTGGACGAGGCGCTGCGCTGGTCTTCGCCGACCAACCACTTCATGCGCTATGCGCTGCAGGACATCGAGCTGCGCGGCAAGAAGATCCGGGCGGGCGATGCCGTCGTCGTCTGGCTGGGCTCGGCCAACCGTGACGAGGAGGTGTTCGGGGACCCCTTCACCTTCGACATCCGCCGAAAGCCCAATCGGCACATGGCCTTCGGTAGCGGTCCGCACTACTGCGTGGGCCACACGGTGGCCAGGATGACCATGAAGATCCTGTTCACCGAGCTCTTCGAGAGCTTCGACGACTTCGAGCTCGCGGGCGAGGTGGAGCACCTGCACTCCAACTTCGTCGCCGGCATCAAGCACATGCCGATGATCGCCAAGCCTCGTGCGGCAGCCGTCCGTTCGCAGACGGAGC
Source organism: Streptomyces doebereineriae (assembly GCF_031845645.1). Taxonomy (NCBI): domain Bacteria; kingdom Bacillati; phylum Actinomycetota; class Actinomycetes; order Kitasatosporales; family Streptomycetaceae; genus Streptomyces; species Streptomyces doebereineriae. The sequence goes on along the minus strand of NZ_JAVREZ010000007.1, from coordinate 107,890 downwards.
TGGTCAAGTGAGCGCCTCGAAGTGGTTCCTGCGCGAGCCGTCACAGGAAAGTGCCTCACGCCTGTTCTGCCTGCCCTACTCCGGGTGCGGGGCGAGCATGTACCGCAAGTGGCCGCGATTCCTGGGCGACTTGGAGATCGTCCCGATCCAGCTTCCCGGCCGGGAGAACCGCTTCCGGGAGGAGTCGTACAAGACGTACGAGGCCCTCGCCGATGATCTCGTCGAGGTACTGCATCCGTACCTGGACCGCCCGTTCGGGATCTTCGGTCACTGCGGCTCCGCGCTGCCCGGCTACGAGACCGCAGTCCGACTGCTGGAGCGCGGATATCCCACCCCGGACCGGCTGTTCGTCTCCTCACAGGTCGCTCCGCACCATGGTCCGCACGGCCGCTTCCTGAAGATGTCCGACGCCGAACTGGCCGACGAGGTCCACACGTTGATCGTGCAGCTGGGCGGTAAGCCGCATCCTGACCTCGTCGAGCTGAGCCTGGAGATTCTGCGGGCGGATGTGGAGACCAACAAGCGCTACCACCCGGAGGAGCCCGTCCGCCTGCCCTGCCCCATCACCGCGCTGGGATGGGACCAGGACGTGGAGGTCGACCACCGGCTGATGAACTCCTGGGCGGACTGCGGAGAGACCACCTTCAGGGTTCTGGAAGGACCGCACTACCGGTTCATGGATGCTCCGGAGGACCTGATGGACGCGTTCCTCGCGGATCTGTGCGCCTGACCGACGACGGGGCAGCGCGCGCTGGGCCCTTGGCACACCCGAACGGGATCTCTTCTCGTTCCGCGAACGACGGACAGCGCCCTGACACCGTCGGGGCGCTGCCGCACGCGGCCGCATGAAAAACCAGCGGGACGCCGCCGCCGGAACGTCCTGATTTCCGTCGCGGAATCCGCCGAATACCCGTCGTCCGAGTTTCGTGGAGAAATACGGGGGTCGAAACTTGGGCGAAGCTGCGGGTGCGCCGGTTATCGCTCCGATAAAGCTGGCGCTGACAGTTTCTCTTACGCTTGCGCGGGCAGCGGTCAAGGAATGCGTCGATGCAGGCAAGTACCTCCGGTAGGGGCGCGTTGCCACACGATCTGATCCGAGCGTCGTTTTGTCTGGTCAGCCGGACAACTGTGTGCCCGTGGCCCTGGTCGCCTGGCTGATCCAGGCAGCGACCTGGGCTCGCGAACCCACTTTGAGTTTCTTGAAGATACGGCCGAGATGGGTCTCCACCGTCTTGTGACTCAGTTTGAGCGCGCGGGCGATCTGCTGATTGGTGTAGCCGTCGCTGACCAGCACCGAGATTTCGCGTTCCCGGCCACTCAGACGGGTCAGCTGGGCGTCGACCGACCGGCGGGGTCTGTTCGCGGCCAGGCTGACGGGGTGTTCCAGATAGCCGTGTGCCCCGTGCCGGTCGAGCAACAGCCGTGCTTCGTCGAGCTGGCTGTGTGCCAGCGCGGGGTCGATGACGGTCCAGGCTCCCGCAGCAGCCAGGTGCGCGCGGGCCACGTCGAGCGGCCGCCCCGCCCGGGTCAGCGTCACGACCGCGCTCGCGGCGAAGACGGCGGCCAGGAGCGGATCGGTGCTCCGGTGCTGGTGCGCGCGGGCCAGCAGCGCCAGTCCGGTGGCTCCCGGCAGTTGCAGTGGGCCGGCGGCCTCTTCGGCTGCCGTCGCCCACCGCCCCGCCTCCGCGTCCGATCCGTTCCCCTCCGACTCCAGTCGGGCAAGGACCTCACCGACGGCCGGGACCAGCGCGGCAACCGGGAACGCGGCGGCGCGCTGCACCGTCCCCATGGACAGAATCCCGTTGCGCAGCTCCTGATCGTCAGCGCCGAACGTCGTTTCGAGCAGGGACAGGCGCACCCGGTCCGCCCATGGCTCTCGCCACGCCTCCGACTGTTCTGTGGCCCTGTGTGCCATGCCTCGGGCAGTGGCCTGGTCGCCGCTGATCCAGGTGGCCCGGGCCAGCCCGGCACCGGCCTCGGCCATGAGGCAGTCACCCCCGATCCGGTCCGCGGCGCGGACCGCCTGGCGTCCCGACTCCATCGCGAGGTCGATTCGCCCGAGACGTAGGCAGACCTCGGCGAGCCCGGTGGCGAACTGCGGGATCAGATACTCGAGCTCATACGCCGCTGCGATGCCGAGACCCCGCTCGAAGTGGCGTACCGCCTCGGCATCCTGCTCCAGACGCGCCTGGGCTCTGGCCAGCCAGTAGAGAGCGTCGAGCCGTCCGATGAGGGTGATGTCGTCCAGACCGTCGAGCAGGTCGGCGACCTCACGGAGCCGGATGGAGGCCTGCTCGGTGCGGCCGGAGTCCGCCTCCTGGGCACCGAGCAGAGCCCTGGCGTATGCACGGGCCAGCGGGTCGCGCTGTCCGGTGGCCCACCGTACGGCGGGCGGTTCACCGTCGGGCAGGCTTCCCCGTTCCAGCATGGCCGCCAGTCGTGCCAGCTCCACCAGCGCGAGCGCCTCGGGTTCGGCGGCCACATCTGCTCGCACTGTTTCGAGCAGCGACTCGGCGAGGGCATGCCTGCCCAGCAGACGCTGGGCCCAGGCCCGCCACTCGGCTGCCTCCGCACGGACGATGAGTGGAACATCAATGCCGGGCCGCGAGGTCCGATCGAGGATGTCCAGGGCTTCGTTCGGCCGGCCCGCGACAACCAGCGCCTTACCCGTGCGGATGCGCTGCTTGTAGAGCCTGGTCTCATCCGCGAGGGAATGGCCGGAGTCTCTCGGTAGCAGTCTTGATCGGACCTGGTCGGACACCGGCGTCCGGGTCGGCATCGGTTCCAGTCCCGGATGAGCGCACGGGGCGGGCAGTCGCATGAGCTGGGTGGCTGCGGAGTGCGCGGCCAGCCGCCATTCGTCGCCGGTGGTGTGATACACCGTCGCGCGCAGTACGGAATGGCGGAAACGGTAGGTGCCCGGGATCTCGCAGAGCCGGATGATGTCCTCGCGCAGAAGTTCTGTGACGGCCCGCGCAAGGCGTTCGGTGGGCAGAGCGGCTATGGACTGCATTTCCTGGAGCGTGAACCTGTCGCCCAGGATGGCGGCGTACTGCGCGGCGAGCCACCCGTCGGAGGACACGGTGCGGAACTCGTCCAGGAAGCGGGCGAACGGCGCGAGTCCCGAGTTCTCGGGCACGGTCCCCTCGTGGGCGTCAGAGGAGGTCAACAGGGCCGCCAACAGTCCCGGATTACCCGCCGCACGGCTGAGGAGGGCCCTGCGCACCGGTCGCGCGGTTCCCTTCGGCAAGAGCGCGGCCAGCTCCTGGTCGGGAAGGGGACCGAGTGCGATCCTGTGTGATCCGGGAACGGATGCCAGGAGTCCCCGCAGGCCCAGCGGCGACTGCCGGTTCCGGTGCGCGACCACGATCAGCAGCCGGACATGGGGTGGCCTCCGCACGAGGCTCTCCAGCAGGTCCAGCGAGGCCGGGTCCGCCCAGTGGGCGTTGTCCAGCGCCAGCACCAGGCCGTTTCCTCCGGCCAGCCCACGTAACGCCTGGCGCAGCGCCGAACCCACCGCTCCTGCGGGTGCGGGTGGCGGGGAGGGCGCGGGATCGGAGTCGGCCTTCCGGTGGAGGGTGGGAAACACGGGGCTGAGGACGTGCCGGTAGACCTCTGGTACGGCCTCGAGTACCGCGTCGGTACGTTCGGACAGAGTCTCCTCGAAGGCATCGGAGAAGAGCTGGTAGGGAGAAGCACTCGCTGGGGGGTCTGCCGCGGCGTGGGCGACGGCCCAGCCCTGCCGTCTCGCTGTCCCGAGAAGCTGCTGCAACAGCCGGGTCTTGCCGATCCAGGGTTCACCCTGAATCTCCACAATTGCAGGTTCGGAACGCTTTGGATCGAGCAGGTGGGCAATGTCCTGCGCTGTCAGCGTGGCTCGCTCCGCAGATGCATGCTGCGGAGATGACTCACCATCAGCCATGAACAGCGGGCTCCCCCTGGGCGGGCGTCTCCGCCGCGTCCGACGCGCGCCTCTCGTCCGCCATCGCGCGGCGCAGACTCAAAGGCCGCATGTCGGTCCAGTGCGTTTCAATGTATTCCAGGCACTGCTCTTTCGGAGCAGGCCCCTGCACGGCTCGCCAGCCGGCCGGGAGAGTCCTTCCCTCGGGCCAGATTGAGTACTGCTCCTCTTCGTTGACGACAACGAGATGGCGATCGGACCTCTCGGGCATGCTTCTCCCCACGTTAAGTTTCCGTTACTGCAGGTGAACGGCCATGGCCATCCGTACCGCGGCTCAATCTAACTGAAGTCGTTGCACCTTGAAAAGGCCGGTTAAGCCCTCGATCACTTCATGGTGATCTCTGCCCTCACGCGACTGCGCTGTAAATCGGGACGAGTGGCGTCCGCAAGGCGTCGTCCGAGTGGTGGCCAAGATCTGTTTCAATCATGAGCCATTTCAAGCCGTGTCTGCTCGGGGTGTTTAACGAGCCATTGAATGGGATCCGGCTCGGGCGAGTGTGACGGGACGGCCGCGTTGACGGTTCGTCGGCGTTCCGGACTCGGGCGGACCGCACCCTTGGTCGCGTTTGTTTGCGGATGTGCAATTGCAGGGTTGACGCAAAGCTCCCTTGTCAAGCCCGACCGGGTGACACACCGCGCACTTCTGTGTGCGCCGGGTCACCGGGAAGATCTGACAGTCACTCAGTCTCGGTCTGTGCTTGCGGCATACTCATCGGCATGACCCTCGACGCGCTGAAGATTCCCGAAACCCCGGTGTGCGCCGCAGCCCTGGAAGTGGCAGTCGCCTATTGCTCCCCGGCACTGCTGAACCATTCCGTACGGGCCTATATATGGGCGGCGGCATACGGTGAGGCGCAGGGCATCGCGTTCGACCCGGAGCTGCTGTACGTCGGGTCGATGTTCCACGACATCGCCCTGATGCCGGAGTTCGACAACCACACGGCGGGTTTCGACGTCGCCAGTGGACACGTGGCGTGGGTGTTCGGCGCCGGGGCAGGGTGGCCGGTGACGCGGCGCCGGCGGTTGGTGGAGGTGGTGATCAGCCACATGCTCGACTCGGTCGACGTGGCCGCGGACCCGGAGGGACACCTTCTGGAGCGTTCGACCAGCATGGACATCTCGGGACGTCACATGGACGACTTCTCCGCCCCCTTCAAGGCCGAGGTCCTGCGGCGGTACCCGCGCCTGGGCATCGCGGAGGAGTTTCTCGCCTGCTTCCGCGATCAGGCGGTGCGCAAGCCGGACAGCTCGCCCGCCGCCTCACTGCGGGACAACATCGCCGAGCGGATCCTCGCGAACCAGCTGGACCGCACCGGCTGACCGCATCACAGGAACCGGCGGAGGGGAACGACGGCGCACTCCTGAAGGCGCTGCAGAGCCGGGCGGGCGGGCCAGGCAGCGGGGTCGATGCCCTTGCTGGCCGTCCGGTCCTGTTCGAAGTGGCCGTCCAGAGTGGCGGCGAGCTCCTCGTCCAATACCGCGAGCATGATCTCCTCGTCGTGGTCGAGGGAGCGGCGGTTGAAGTTGCCCGACCCGATGAGGGAGAGCGTGCCGTCCATGGTGAGCACCTTGGCGTGCATCATCGTCGGCTGGTACTCCCAGATCTTCACCCCGGCGTCGAGCAGTCCCGCGTAGAGGCGCCGGCCCGCCGCCCGGCACACTGCCTTGTCCGTGTACCGGCCCGGTACCAGGAGTTCCACCTCGACGCCGCGTCGCGCGGCGGACCCCAGCAGCTCGACGAAGTCCAAGCCGGGGGCGAAGTAGGCGGTGGTGAGCCGTATCCGGGTCTCAGCTGATTCGAGCACCACCCGGAGCAGGGTCTTGATGTCCTGCCAGCCGACGCTCGCCGAACCCCGTACCACCTGGACGATCGCGTTCCCCTCCGGCCGGTGCTCGGTGAACCGGTCCCGGTCGTCAAAGAGGCCGCCGTGGCATTCGGCCCAGTTCTGAGTGAAGGCCGCCGCTATGCCGTCCACCGCGGGCCCCCGCACCCGGAAGTGAGTCTCCCGCCACTCGGCTTGGTGGCGGGCGTCACCAGCCCATTCCTGGGCGATGCCCACCCCGCCTGTGAAGGCGGTCGTCTCGTCGACGAGCAGAACCTTGCGGTGGCAGCGGTGGTTCTGCTTGAGCGGGGACAGCCAGATCGGCTTGCGGAACCAGGCCACCTGGACGCCGGCCTCTCTCAGGGTGGCGAGCAGGCACCGCTCGATGAGCCGGCTACCGAAGCCGTCGAGCAGGAGCCGGACCCGGACCCCGGCGCGGGCCCGCTCGGCGAGGGCATCCGCGAACTCCCGAGCGACGGCGCCTCGCCAGTACACGAAGGTCATGAGGTCGACGGTCCGGCGCGCCACCCTGATGCTCGCCAGCATGGCCGAGAAGATCTCGTCGCCGTTGCGTAGGGGCAGCAAGCTGTTGTGCTCGGTCGCCGGCGTGCCGATCAGCCGCTCCAGTCGACGTCGGATGCGTCGGTCCCGGTCCCCGCGGAGTGGTGCGACCAGCGGTGTGCGGGGGAGCGGGCCTGGCGGGCTCACATGCGGGGCCGTCATGGTGGGTTCTCCTGGGGCTGCTGCGCCGCGGCCCCAGGGCAGGTGGCGGCGACCCTGGGCCGGTGTGAGGTTCAGGCGCCGGTGACTCCGTCCGCCAGTTCGCGGAGGATGTCGATGTGACCGTTGTGCCGGGCGATCTCCTCCACCAAGTGCATCAGCACCCAGCGCAGCGTGACGTGACGGCCGTCGCTGATGGGCAGCGCGGCCCTCGTCTCCAGGTCGAGACCGACGACGAGCTCCCGGTACTCGGCGCACTGCTTCTCGTAGGCGTCGAGCAGCTGCGCGAGCGGCACGTCGAGAGCGATGCGGAACTCCCGGTCCGGGTCCTCTTCGGTCCCGGGATGGATGTTCTCGCCGCCCAGGAGCACGACGCTGATCCAGTAGTTCTCGACCCAGTGCACGTGGCTGACCAGCCCGGCCACCGTCATCAGCGGGGATTCGGGCAGGAGCGCCTTGCGGGCGTCCTCGTCCGAGAGCCCCTCGCATTTGGCGTGGACGGTGGCCCGGACGTAGTCGAGGAACGTGACCAGTGTGGCGCGTTCGTCGAAGGTGGGCGGGGTGTCGGTTCGTGGGAACATCTCTGACCTTCTGTGAGGAGAGGTGGACGGAGGCGGGGACGGGGCGAGACCTACTGCGGTGTGACGTACGCCCCCGAGATGCCGCCGTCGACGAGGAAGTCGCTGGCGTTGACGAAGGAGGAGTCGTCGCTGGCCAGGAAGGCGACGGCGGCGGCGATCTCCTCGGCCTCGGCGAACCGGCCGACCGGAATGTGCACGAGGCGGCGTGCGGCCCGTTCGGGGTCCTTGGCGAACAGTTCCTGGAGCAGCGGGGTGTTGACCGGGCCCGGGCACAGGGCGTTCACGCGGATGCCCTCCCGCGCGAACTGCACGCCCAGTTCGCGGGACATGGCGAGCACGCCGCCCTTGGAGGCGGTGTAGGAGATCTGCGAGGTGGCCGCGCCCATCCGGGCCACGAAGGACGCCGTGTTGATGATGGAGCCCTTGCCCTGGCGCCGCATGTAGGGGATCGCCGCCTTGCAGCACAGGTAGACGGAGGTCAGGTTGACCTCCTGGACGCGCTTCCAGGCCTCGAGACCGGTCTCCAGGATGGAGTCGTCGTCGGGCGGGGAGATGCCCGCGTTGTTGAAGGCGACGTCGACGCTGCCGTAGGTGTCGTACGCCGTCTTGAACAGGGCCTCGACCTGCTCCGGGTCGGTCACGTCGACCTTGACGAAGAGCCCGCCGACCTCGTCCGCGGCGGCCTTGCCGCGGGTTTCGTCGACGTCGGCGCAGACGACACTGGCGCCCTCCGCAGCGAACCGGCGGACAGTTGCCAGGCCGATGCCGCTCGCGGCGCCGGTGACCACCGCGACGCGGCCCTCAAGTCGCTTCATGGTCGCTCCTCGTTCCGGTTTCTCGATGGTTGAACACGGTGATCGAGCAGGGTGCTTCAGCCGGGTGACACGGCCGCACCCGGGTGCAGGCGACCGCCCCTCCGACCGGACTCAGCGGGCGCTCAAGGGACGCATGTCCGTCCAGACGTCGTCGATGTGGGCGAGGCAGTTCTCCTTGGAACCGGCGAAGCCCTCAATGCGCCAGCCGATCGGCAACTCGCGGTCGGTGCGCCAGATCGAGTACTGCTCTTCGACGTTGACGACGACCGCGTAGTCCTGGGTCTCCTGCATGGTGATCCTCTCTGTTGGACAGGGGGGAGGCGCCGTGCGGCACCGGTACGAGGGGACGGAGGTGGCTGGTCTCGTTTTCGTCCGGGCCGGCGGTGAGCAGTTCCGCGAGGCCGCACACGGGGCCACGTCGCCGCCGGGAAGGCGGTTCCCGCGGTTGACATGCGGGGCGTCCAGCAGGCTGGATGCGCGGACAGCTGCCCGGCGGGGAGCGCTCACTGCTTCGGGACAGCGCGCAGGGTCCACTTCCCGCAGGAACAGGTGTGCCTCCGTCGGACGGCAGCGAGATGCGGAGGGGACACAAGTTGCCCTCGCGCTGGTGGTGAGCGCATCAGCGTACCGCAAGGTGATCTCGTGCTGACCGGGGTTGCACTCGCTCTCGGCCGCCTCCGCCTGAAGGCCGGCGCCGACCACGGGGGCGCGGATGCGGCGCATCAGCGGCTCGGTGTGCGAGGTGCCGAGAAGTGTAATGCCGACCTGGTTCGTCGTCGCCGGGCGCAGCTCCGGTACTGGACGAACTCCGGCTCCGTGCCGGCCGTTGCCCGCCGTCCCCGCGCGGGGTCGGCTGGGGCCGGTTCGGCGCCCGGCAGCCGCGGAGCCGTGCGCGCAGTCGTGAGATCGGGCGACAGCCGGAAGTCGCCGTATCCCCGCTTCCAGGACGACACGGCGTAACCGTTTACGGGGTCCGTCAGCAGGAAACCGGCGTCGGTGAAGGCGAGGTCCACGGTGTCGACCGTCCCTGGCGCCACCGGGATCCGGGCCTGCAACGGAGACCGTGTCCCTCGGGTCAGCCTTGGCGGTCAGGGCGTGTCCGGAGCAGGGCACCGCCCAGGCGACGGTCTCGGACCGGGGGGCGTTTTCCAAGGAGACCCGCTCGCCCCCGGCGCGGGCGTCGGCCCGGTCGTGCGTGCAGCACCCGGCGGTTCCGAATCTGACGCCGTGACCGGGCGCCGGCTTCATGTCGAGCGGGTTCAACTCCCGCACGAGACAGTCACGGACGCGGGCCAGGATGCCCGAGTCGACCGGGGCGACGAGCGGCTGGGGCGCGCGATGCGCGATGGTGCGTTCGATCGGGTGGACGCAGGCTGCGGGTCCGGGCCGACGAGGGGCGAGCAGAAGTGCACCAACGCTCACGACGAGGTCGTTTCTGCTGGGGAGAGTCCGGTGTCCGGGCCACCGGAGCCGGGTTCCTGGGGCGTTTCCGGCAGGGCATTGATGGTTCGTCCGGGGAGGAGGAACAGCGCTGCGACAGCGCAGAAGGCGAGCAGTACGGCCGCCGCGAAGAAGGGAGCGCGCAGCCCGAACCGCCCCGCGAGCAGGCCGCCACCGAGTCCGCCGAGTGGCGAGAGTCCGTTGACCACGAGACGGTAGGCGCCGTTGACACGGCCGAACCGGTCCGGCGGGATGAGTACCTGCCGGAGGGTGGTGGTGATGACGTTGACCAGCGCGACACTCGCGCCCACGAATGCGAAGGCGACCGCGGCGACCAGCGCATCGGTGGCGAGCCCGCTGACGGTGAAGGCGAACGGGCAGATCGCCAGGGCGAGATGGAGGATCCGGCCGCGTCCGAGTGCTGTGATGAGGTACTCCGCCGCGAGCAGACCGAGGAGGCCACCACCGGCGATCACGAGAAGAAGCAGGCCGTAGGCCGTCGTGCTGACGTGGAGGATGTGCAGGGCGTACAGCACCGCGATGCCGATGACGGCGAGCACGGCCGAGTTGAGCGCACCCACCACGAGGCAGACGGTGCGCAGCAGACGGTGGCGCCACAGCCAGGAGATGCCCTCGGCGGTCTGGGTCCCGAGGGCCCGCAGGGTGAGAGGAACCCCTGGAGCGGTCGCGGCCTCGGGCCGGGCGGCGAAGATCAGCACCGTGGAAACGGCGAAGCAGAAGGCCGCCAGGCCGAAGGGAAGAAGCTGGGCGACGACGAACAGCGCGGTGCCGATCGGCGCGCCGAGGAACTCCATGGTGATCAGCCGTCCGGTCAGCAGCTTGCTGTTGGCCGAGTCGAGGCTGCGCGCGCCGGCCACATCGGGTACCACGGCCTGCGACAGGTTGTCGGCCATCGTCTCGATCGAGCTCAGCAGGAAGGCCGTGACGACGAGTACGGCGATGCCCACCCGGTCCGTGAGGATCGCCAAGAAGAAACAGCCGAGGACGGCCGACCGCGCGGCGTCGCAGACCCACAGCATCCGCCAGCGGTCCACCAGGTCGATGAGGGTTCCGCTGAACGGCCCGACCAGAACCCAGGGCAGCTGGCCCGCGACCGTCACCAGTGACACCTGGAACGGGTCCCTGGTCAGGGTCGCCGCGAACACCGACAGCGCGATGAGCCGGACTCCGTCCCCGAGGCCGGAGACGGTGGTGGCGGTCCAGAGCTGCCAGAAGCCCTTGCCGAAGCGGCGACGGTCGGCCATCAACGGGCTCACAACCGGTCGAAATCGACGATCAATACGTCCCGGTAGGCGGGCAGGGCAGCGTCGACCGGTCGTACCGGGGTGACGTCGTGCAGCACGGCGCGGTCATCGACCAGCAGTTGGTCACCGGGCTCGGTCAGAGTGGCAGTGAGCAGCTGCTTGCCCGCCGGGGAGTAGAGCGAGCTCTCGCCGCCCGCTACGTTTGTCCGGTTGACGAGCAGCGACGTGACGAAGGCGGAGCCGTCCCGGTGGCGCCCCTGCGGGGCGGGCCGTCCGGTCTCGGCGGAGCTGGTGACGATGCGGAACGGGTGGAGTTTGACGTCCCAGTCGGTGTTCCCCTCGACGGCGGAGAAGATCTCACCGAGCGCCAGCACGACGGAACGGGTCAGCGGGTCGGCGAGGAACTCGTCGGTCAGGGGGTCGAAGTGGCGCTCGATCCCGCCGTTCAGCGGGTTGATGTCACTTTCCTGCCGGTAGGGTCGGTGCGGCAGCGCGGTGAGCTCGGTGACAGCGGCGTCGAGCCGGAAGTGCCCGTATCGGCGGTAGCGGTAGGTGCCGCCGTCCCGCATATAGGTGTCCACGGTCAAGTCGTCCCAGTGCTCGGCGAACCGGTCCCAGTCCTGCGGTGACGCCCCGATGAGCTCGGACTGCTCGGCCGCGGGCTGCAAGTACCCGCCCCAGGAGGACAGGTTCCGAACCGCGGCGGACTTCGCCGGGTGAGTGAGGTCCGGGTGCGCTGCGCTGGTCGGCTCGGACACCTCGGTGCCCCCTTTCTGTACGGCACAGGGGAAGGAGGCTGATCCTGGCAACGCGGGGGCCCCGGCAGGAGTCGGGGGAATACCCCACGTCGCTCCCTGCCGGCCCCGTGCGGGTCGGGTAGGGGAGTCCCCCGACTACCGGGCGCGGGCGACCCGATGGACCATCCTTTGCAGGCCATGGCGTCTGCTGAGGGACCGCCGCACCGCGCGAGCACCGGTGGGCTCCCAGGAGATCCCACGAGCCGTTCATCTGCCCGGGACGGGCGCCGGCCCCGTACGGCTGGCGCGAGCGAGGAGGACGTACGCCGATGACCGAGGAATCCCTGGTGGTCGACACGTCGTTCGCCCAGCAGAGCCTGTGGCTGCAGAACGAGATCGACCCCGGTCAGTCCGCGTACAACGTCACGGCGGCGGTGCGGCTGCGGGGTTCTTTGGATGTCCGGGTGCTCGAACGTGCCCTCAACACGGTCGTGGAACGCCACGAGGCTCTGCGTACCGTCTTCGACCTCGACGAGGGGGAGCCCGTCCAGGTGATCGGGCCGATGCCAGCGCTCACGGTACCGGTGGTCGACACCACTCCTGGGGAGTTCGAAGAGGTGGCCCGTGCGGAACTCGCGGCCCCCTTCGACCTGCGCGAGGGGCCCCTGGTCCGGCTCCGCCTGCTGCGCCTGGGGGAGCAGGACCATGTAGCGGTCCTGGTGATGCACCACATCGTCACCGACGGCGCCTCCTCGGCCATCCTCTTCCAGGAGCTGACGGCCGCCTACCAGGCCCACTTGGCGGGACAGTGGCCAATGCTCCCCGAACTGCCCATCCAGTACGCGGACTTCTCGGTCTGGCAGCGCGACCACCTGGCCGGGGAGCGGTTGCAGAGCCTGACCGAGCACTGGTCCGAGGCGCTGGCCGGAGCCCTGCCACCCGAGCTGCCGACCGACCGGCCGCGCCCGGCCGGCCCTTCCGGCCGCGGCGGAGCGCACCACTTCACCCTCCCGGCTCCTCTCGTGACCCGGATCGAGGCCCTCGCCCGCCGACGGAACGCGACGCCGTTCATGGTGCTGCTCGCGGCGTTCAACGTGCTCCTCGCTCGCTACAGCGGGCAGGACGACATCACGGTGACCGCCCCGATGTCCGGGCGCACTCGTCCCGAACTGGAAGGCCTCATCGGCTACTTCGTCAACCCCCTGCTTCTGCGCACCGATCTGACCGGTGATCCGGACTTCCTTGAACTGCTCGACCGGGTGCGCACCGCCTGCCTCAGCGCCTTCCGAAACCAGGAACTGCCCTTCGAGCAGGCGGTGGACCTGGTGCGCCGACAGAGCCCGTCCGGCCGACAGCCCCGGGCTCAGGTGATGATGGTGCTCCAGGCGAAGGCGCCCGTACGTTGGGAGGCGGCCGGTCTGGACTTCGAGATGGTGCACATCGACACCGGCACCACCAAGGCGGACCTGATCCTGGACATACGGCCGGGCGACTCCGGCCACCATGTCGTACTGCAGTACAGCACCGATCTGTTCGAGACGGGCACGGCCGAGCGCATCGGCGCCCACTTCGTCTCCGTACTCGAAGGCATCGCCGAACGGCCGGACCGTGCCGTGTCGGAGTTGGCGCTGCTCTCCGTCGACGAGCGGGACGCTCTGCTGAGCGAGTGGAACAGCCCGGCGTCCGATCCGGTGGCCGGACAGGTGCACCGGGCCGTCGCCGAGTGGACGGCCCGGACACCCGGTGCGCCGGCCGTGACGGCGGGAGACGGAAGTCTCGACTACCGCGGACTCGACCGGCGCTCCACCGAACTGGCGCTCCAACTGCGCCGGTCCGGTGTGCGGAACGGCACCCCGGTGGCCCTGTCGATGCAGCCGTCCTGCGCCCTCGCCGTCGCGGCGCTCGCCACGCTCAAGGCGGGTGGCTGCTGCTTCCCGGTGGACCCCGCGCTGCCCGAGGACCTGGTCCGGCGGCTGGTGGCCGAGTCTGGTGCCGTGCTCGTCCTCACCGAGTCGGGGATGCGGTCCACGGACGAGGCCGGGGACGCAGACGGGGACGCGGCAGAGGCGGAGGACACGACAGGCCCGCACGACATCGCCGTGCTCTCCTGGACGGCCTCCCGGGAGGGCTGCTTCGTGACGGCGGGCCTGACGCACGGCGCCGTGCTGACCGGAGCCCGGGACACCGCGCGGTTCCTTTCCCTCGTCCCCGGTGACCACTGGCTCTGCCCGGCTCCGCAACCGGAACAGATGCTCCGGCAGATGTTCCCCGTGCTGCTCCACGGTGCGAAGCTCGTCCTCTCCGGCGCAGCCGAGGAAGCGGTGTCCGGTGCCTCCGTGCTGTCCCTGGCGGGACTGCAGCCCGAGGACTTCCCCGGCGTGGCGGGCACGATCACCCGGGTCGTCGTGGGCGACACCCCGGAGTCCGTCCGCCGGGCCCACGAGCTCATCGTCGGAGGCCCGGCCCGGCTGGTCCAGCTCCTGAGCCTGCCCGAGACGGCCGGCCCGCTCCTGGGACGAGAGCTCCCTCCCGCCACGGTCACGGCGGCCGGGCGGCGGATGCCAGGCCACGAGCTCTACGTCCTGGACGACCGGCTGGAACCGGTGCCCCTCGGGGTGACGGGTGAGCTGTACGTCGGAGGCCTCTCGCTCGGCCCGGGTTTCCGGGGGCGGCCCGGACTGACCGCCGTGCAACTGGTCCCGGACCCGCACGGATCCCGGCCCGGCGCCCGGCTGCTCGGCACAGGAGATCGGGCACGCAGACTGCCCGACGGCACGGTGGAACTGCTCGGCCGCACGGACGGACCGCAGCTGGTGGACGGTCTCCGGTGGGATCTGCGGGAGACGGAGCGCATCCTCGCCGTCCTGCCCGGCGTCGAGGCATGCACGGTGCTGTTTCGGCCCACCGCGTCGGGTACCTCGCTTCCGACGGCGTACGTGGTCCCCGCCCGGGGAGCGCACGTCGACGCCCCCGCTCTGCTCGATCGCCTGGCCAAGAGCCTCCCCGCCATGTGGCTGCCGTCGGGTGTGGTCGGGGTCGACGAGATTCCCCGTACCGCGTCCGGGGACATCGACGTGGCCGCCCTTCCGCTGCCGGGGGAGGCGTCGGTCGACGGCGACGGCGGGTACACCGCTCCCCGTACGCCGCTCGAGGAAGAGGTCGCCCGCATCTGGCAGGAGCTCCTCGAAGTCGAATGCGTCGGCGTGAGCGACAACTTCTTCGAACTCGGAGGCCACTCGCTGATGGCTGTGCAGCTCGCGGTCCGGCTGCGCGAGGACTTCGGGATCGACATCGTGCTCCGGGAGCTTTACGACGACTTCACGGTGGCAGAGGTCGCTTGGAAGGTCCTGCAACGCCTGGTGGAGGCAGAAGCCGGCGCCGAGGCCTGAACCGGCACCGGTCCGACCGCAACCGGACCTGAGGCGATTCCCGCCCGGGGACCGTGTTGCCGTTCCCACCGACCGATCCCGGAGGCGACATCCGGCCGCGAGGCCGCCGAGTGGTGGGGCGGCGGGCCGACCGCGCCGGCAACGACGCGGGCGTGCAGCCCACGCGGGCCCCTGCCCGGGATGCCTGCGGCCCACTGGCGGGGGGCGTGGAGCAGGGGGCGGCGGAAGCAGTCCATTGCCGTACTGGACGCGGACCTGCGGGACGAGGAGGGGTGCCACCGGCTCCGGCCACTCGAAGGCGCCCTCAGGGCCCGGCGACCCGCTCTGCAGAGGGACCAGGACTTCCTCGACCCGGGTGGTGACTCACGGACGGTCCCGCGGATCTCCCCTGCCCTGGGGTGCCTCGGAACGACGACGAGCGTCCGGGACACTCACCGGCTCGGCACTGCCGGGATGGTCGCCGTCCAGGCCGGCGGTGAGAAGTGGGCGGCTGACCGGTGAGGACACCAGGGAAAGCCCCGACTGCCGGACGCCACCGACGGTCTGGTCGCCTTTGACCGATGAAGGAGGCGACCAGATGACCGGAACACACCTGTCCAAGACGGATCTCGCCGCCAGGCGGCGGCTGGAGGAATCCCTGCTGCGCGCTCGCCGTTCCAGGCGGACCGAGTCGCCCGCACCCGCCGCCGACCGGCAAGCGGGCCCCACCGAGCTCCGGTTCCGGGCCTCGGTGGCGCAGGAGGGCATGTGGCACTCCCTCCGGGGAGGGCCGGGGTCCACCCCGGCCCTCATCGCAGGCGGTCTACGACTGACCGGGCCGCTGGACACCGCGGCGCTGGAAGAGGCCTGGAACGACGTGGTGGCCCGACACGACAATCTGCGCAGCGTCCTGAGGATGGAGGACGGGTGCCTCACCCAGGTGATCGCACCTTCCGTACGTCTGACCGTGCCCGTCGTCGAGCTGGCTCCCGGCGGACTGGGGCACTTCACTCACCAGGAGGTGGATCAGTCGTTCGACCTCGCGGTCGGACCGCTCGCCCGGCTACGGCTGCTCAGGGTCGCGCCGGACGAGCACATCGCCTTCCTGATCATGCATCACATCATCGGTGACGGCCGGTCCGTGGAAGTCATGGTCCGCGACCTGGGCGCCTGCTACCTCGCCCGCACCACCAAGACCGAACCGGCGCTGCCTCCGCTGCCGCTGCGCTACGGGGACTTCGCCGCCGCCCACCGTTCCCTGGTCGAGGGTCCGCGCGGGGCCGAGGTCAACGCGTACTGGGTGGCGCGGCTGCAGGGTGCCGCCCCCGTCGAACTGCCCACGGACCTGACACCTCCCGCCGAACCGACGCCATACGGCGCACTGCGCGAACTCGCGGTCCCGCCCGAGGTCTTCGAGCGGCTGACCCAGCTGGCGCGCAGAGCCCGTACCACCATCTACACACTTGGCCTCGCCGCCTTTCAGGTGACCCTCGCCCGCGCCTCCGGACAGCGCGACATCTGTGTGCGCGCGCCCATCTCCTACCGGGACGGCACCGAGGTGCAGGACCTGGTCGCAGACTTCTCCAACGACGTGGTCGTCAGAACGGACCTCTCCGCCAACCCCACCTTCGACGAGCTCATCGCCAAGGTCGGCGCGGAGACCAACCGCGACTTCATGTACCACGACGTGCCGGCGCACCTCCTGGAGCCGCACCTCGGCGACCAGGGACTGCTGGACCGCCTCTTCCACGTGCAATTCACCGCGGAGAGCGAGTTCGACGTGGCTGCCGCGCTGGGCGCGCTGCGCGTCGAGCGGGTGATCCCGCCGATGCCCTACGTCTCGCGTCCGCTGAGCCTCAGGCTGCGCCACGACGAGAACAGTGCACGCAGCCTCGCCATCTACAGCACCGACGTGTTTTCCGAGAACCGCGTGGTGCAGCTCGTGGAGGACTTCCACGCGGTACTCACCGAGATGACGCTGCACGGCGATCGCCACGTTCTCGGCTGACCGCGAACCGCAGTCCGCACCAGGGTCGGCAGCAGCCGGTCAGGAGATCCCCCGACTACCGGGTCGGCCCTCTTGAGGGGGATCTTCGGATCACGATGAGTCGCGGATCGTGAGCCGCACTTCCCGAAGCCGAGGAGTAGCCAGGGATGAGCAAGATTGCAGTACTCACCAACGACCTGCAGCACGACCTGGTCAACAAGAACCAGGAGCGCATCGACGCGGTGGACAAGTCCACGCCGGTCTTCTCCCAGTTCCTGAACGACATCCGCGAGCGCGGCCACCATGTGCTCCACCTGCAGCTGATCAACCTCGAGGACGACCCGGTCGCCGAGCGCTACGAGGGAGGCCACCTTCCGGTCCAGAAGGGCACGAAGGGCGCCGAGATCCTTCCGGTCTTTCTCCACGAGTCCGACATTCTCGTGGAGAAGAACAAGGACAGCGGCTTCTACGAGACCGACCTGCACGACCGCCTGCAGAACCTCGGCGTCGAGACGGTCATCGTGACCGGCATGCAGAGCCAGATCTGCGTCCAGACCACGGCCGCCGACGCGTTCTTCCGCGGCTACAACGTCTGGGTCCCCAGCGACTGCGTCGTCTCGGCCCGCGACCACGACAGGATCCGTGCCCTGGAGTGGCTGGAAGGCTACTGCGCCACGGTGCAGACCTCCTCCGAGATCATCGGCCTGCTCGACGAGACGGGAGAGCTGCCCCGCAAGGTGTTCCTCACTCCCTGACCGCTCACCCAGCGGGCACCGGGTCGGCGGGCCGATGTCCCCCCGACGCATCCCAGCCTCCGAACCGAGAGGGAGCACCGTTGCAGACAGCCACGGAATCCTTTCTGGACCAGCAGATCGTCCTTGACCACGGCACCGGCGCCCGGCTCAGCCGGGAACTCGTCGCATTCATGGTGGGTGTGCTGGGAGACGTCTACATAGGCGAGATGGAGGACAGCGCGATGCTGCCGGTTCCGGCCGGCAATATCGCGATGACCACCGACTCCTTCGTCGTCGACCCGCCCTTCTTCGGCAACGGCGACATCGGCAAGATCGCCGTCTGCGGTACGGTCAACGACCTCGCCGTGGTGGGAGCCGAGCCGCGGTACCTCACCCTGGCGATGATCCTTGAGACCGGTTTCCCGATCCGCCGGCTCCACCAGGCGCTGGTCTCGCTGCGCGAGACCGCGATCGAGGCCGGAGTGAAGATCGTCGCCGGTGACACCAAGGTCGTCGGACCCGGCGAGGCGGACGGCATCTTCCTCAACACCACCGGTATCGGTGTCTTCCACCGTCCACCGAAGCGCATGACCGACGTTCGCCCCGGAGACAAGATCGTCCTCAGTGGCCCCATCGGCAACCACACCGTCCATCTCCTCTCCGTCCGCGAGGGGCTGGGCTTCGAGAAGCACGTGCTCAGCGACTGCGCACCGCTCAACGGCCTGATCGACTCGGTCAACGAGGCGGTTGCCGAGGATGCCGTGCGCTCCATGCGCGACGTCACTCGCGGCGGCCTCTCCGCCGTTCTTCATGAGTACTCCGCGGCTCTCGGGCACGCGGTGCGCATCGAGGAGGAGGCCCTGCCGATCGACTTCGAGACGCGGATGGCCTCGGACATGCTCGGCATCAACCCGATCAACGCCGCGAACGAGGGCTGCCTCGCCCTGTTCGTCGAGCCGGACGCGGTCGAGGCCGTCCTGAAGGCGCTGCGTACCCACCCCTACGGCCGGAAGGCCACGGTGATCGGCGAGATCACCGACCGGCCCGAGAAGGCGGTCGAGATGGTCGGCAAGGACGGCAGGGTCAGCGAGATCGAAGAGCTGCAGGGCGCGGAACTGCCGCGACTCTGCTGATCGGAGCGAATCGTGCAGCGGATCACTACGACAGGTGACAGCCCCGCGACCGGGCCGACGGACGTTGCGTCGACCGGACAGTGGGTTGTCCGGGTCTGCGGTGTGGTGCAGGGGGTGGGCTACCGTCCCTTTGTCTACACCCTGGCGAAGTCCCTGGGGCTCACCGGCTGGGTGCTCAACGACCCCCAGGGTGTGCTCGCCGAAGTACGCGGCCCGATACCGCAGTTGTCGGCGTTCACCACAGCCCTGCGCGATGACGCTCCGCTGCTCTCACGAGTCGACGAGGTGCGGGTCGAGTCCCGCACCTCCGTCCCGTTCGACGCCCCTGACGGCTTCGAGATCCGGCAGAGCGCCAAGAGCGGCCGCTCCGACACGATCGTGGCTCCCGACTCGCACGTCTGCGGCGACTGTCTGCAGGAGATCCGTGACCCGAGTGACCGGCGCTACCGCTACCCCTTCACCAACTGCACCCATTGCGGACCCCGCTACTCCATCGTCAAGGGACTTCCCTACGACCGCGAGCAGACGACCATGGCGTCGTTCACCATGTGCGACGAGTGCCGCAGGGAGTACGAGGACCCGGGTGACCGCAGGTACCACGCGCAGCCCAACGCCTGCCCGTCGTGCGGGCCCCGACTGACCCTGTCCGGACCTCG
The DNA here is from genome assembly GCF_031845645.1 of Streptomyces doebereineriae. Taxonomy (NCBI): domain Bacteria; kingdom Bacillati; phylum Actinomycetota; class Actinomycetes; order Kitasatosporales; family Streptomycetaceae; genus Streptomyces; species Streptomyces doebereineriae. Next base: position 88,670 of record NZ_JAVREZ010000007.1, on the reverse strand, counting down.
GGGACCGCTCGCCGAGGCCGACGATGCCCTGCGGGGGAGCACCGACGCGCTGACTGCCGGGAAGATCGTCGCCGTGAAGAGCGTCGGCGGCTTCCACCTGGTCGTCAACGCCCGGGACGCGGACGCCGTCGCCCGGCTGCGTACCCGCAAGAAGCGCGACTCCAAACCCTTCGCCCTCATGGTGGCCGATCTCGCCGCCGCGGCGGCGGTCGCCGAGTGCGGTGCCGCCGAGGCGGAACTGCTGGAGTCCCCGGCCCGCCCGATCGTGCTGCTGCGCAAGAGGCCGGGCGGGTTGCTCCCGGAGGAGATCGCCCCGCGCAACCCGAGCCTGGGCATCATGATTCCCTCGGCGCCGCTGCACCATCTGCTGCTCGATCGTCCCGGGCTCGACGTCCTGGTGACGACCAGCGGCAACCTGTCCGGCTATCCCATCTCGTACCGCAACGAGGACGCTCTCCTCCGGCTCTTCGAGGTGGCGGACCTGGTCCTGCACCACGACCGCGACATCCATGTCCGCGTGGACGACTCGGTGGTCCGTTGCTCCGAGCATCCCCAGCTCGCCGAACCACTGGTCACCTTTCTGCGTCGCTCCCGCGGATACGCCCCGTATCCCGTCGAGGTCGACAGGATGCCCGAGCCCGTACTGGCGTTCGGTGCCGAGCTGAAGACCACGGTGGCCCTCGGCACCGGCTCCAAGGTCTACGTCAGTCAGCACATCGGCGACCTCAAGAACAGCGAGACCTTCGCCTCCCACAAGCAGACCGCCGCCCACCTCTCCGAACTGTACGAACTCGAGCCCCGGCACGTGGCCGTCGACATGCACCCTTCGTTCCGCTCTCACGTACTGGCCGACGACGAACGCTTCGAGGCCGTCGTGGAGGTCCAGCACCACCATGCGCACATGGCGTCGTGCATGGCGGAGAACCGGATGACCGGCACCACTCTCGGCGTCGTCTTCGACGGTGCAGGCTATGGCCTGGATGGCACCATCTGGGGCGGAGAGTTCCTGCTCGGCACCTTCGAGGACACCGACCGGGTCGCGCACCTGCGTCCCATTCCCCTGATCGGCGGAGACAAAGCGGTACACGAGCCCATCCGGACCGGTTTCGCACTCGCTCTCGAAGCCCTTGGCGCACCCGACGCCGCTCTGGCGGCCTTCCCCGCACTGCGGATCCTCAGCGACCAGGAGCGGCTCGTCTACGACACCATGGTGCGACGCGGCGTGAACGCTCCGGCCGTCTCCAGCATGGGCCGGCTCTTCGACGGCATCGCGGCGCTGCTCGATGTCTGCTCGTACGCCGAGTACGAGGCCCAGGGCCCGATCGAGCTGGAGGGACTGCTCGGCCGAGACCTCGCACCCGCCGACCGGCCCTACCGCTTCGGCACCACGGTGCCCACGGACGGCGGCCCCAGGGTGATCGACCCGAATCCCCTGATCAGACAGATCGCAGCAGACCTGGCCGCGGGCACCGGTACCGCGACGATCAGCCGCCGCTTCCACTGGGCGGTGGTGGCCATGGTCGTCGAGCGCTGCAAGGAACTGCGTACCCTGCACGCAGTGGACCAGGTCGTCCTCTCCGGCGGTGTTTTCCTCAACGAGTTCCTGCTCGTCAACTGCCTTGTGGAGCTGCGGAATGCGGGCTTCGACGCCCGGTCGCACCGACTGGTCCCCACCAATGACGGCGGCATCGCCCTCGGCCAGGTGATGGTGGCCGGAGCCCGGCTCCGCACGATGTCCCGCGTCTCCGAGTGAACCACCTCAGAAAGGGAGTCACCAACCATGAATGCCACCGTGACGCTGGCGGATGTCGTACGGCTCCTCGCGGAGAACGAGGGTGAGGCCCGGCGAGGCCTGAGCATGGTGCCGTCGGAGAACGCCATGTCAGGGATATCGAAGCTCCCCATGTTGCTCGACCCGTACCACCGCTACTTCTTCAACGAGTCGGACCACCCCGATCGCTGGCACTTCCGCGGCGCGCAGAAACTGCGCGACCTGGAGATGAATCTCACCGTGCCGCTCCTGCGCGAACTGGGGCGCGCCGAACACGTCTCGGTACGGCCCCTCAGCGGTCTCAGTGCGATGACGCTGGTGCTCGCCGCGCTCGGCGGTGAGAACGGCTCCACGGTCGTCACCATCGCCCCGGAGAACGGCGGACACTTCGCCACCCCGAGCGTCGCACGCCGGCTGGGCCTGGAGGTCGAGTTCCTGCGCGGAACCGGGCCCCACGAACTGGACCTCGACCACGCAGCCGAGTTGGTTGCCCGGGTCCGTCCCTCGCTGGTCTACGTCGATCAGTCGCACTGCCTCTTCCCGATCGACGTGGCGAGCCTGGTGACCACCGTCCGGGCGGCGTCCCCGGGCACGCTCGTGCACGTCGATGCGAGCCACTGGTTCGGGCTCGTGCTCGGCGGCGCATTCCGCAACCCGCTGGACGAGGGCGCCGACAGCGTGAGCGGCTCGACCCACAAGACGTTCCCCGGCCCCCAGAAGGCCGTGGTGCTGACGCGCGACGCCGGAATCGACCAGCGTGTGCGGGACACCCAGGACTACCTGATCAGTAGCCACCACTTCGCCTCCACCATCGGCCTGGGCATAGCGTTGCTGGAGTTCCGCGACTGCGGTGGAGCCGAGTACGCCCGGGCAGTCGTCGCCCACACCCGGCGGTTCGGCCGGCTGCTCGATGAACGCGGGATCACCGTTGCCGCCAAGGAACGCGGCTACTCGGCCGGTCACCAGCTGTGGCTGGACACCGAAGCCGACGGCATCGCCCCGAAGGTCGCCAGCGACCGGCTGTTCGCCGCGGGCCTGCGGGTCAACTTCATGGCGGGCCTCCCCGGATTCCCGGGACAGGGTGTCCGCATCGGCCTGAACGAGCCCACCTACCAGGGCCTGGCCGGGGACGACCTGGTCGAACTCGCGGATGTCTTCGCCGCGGCCGTGCACGACACCAGCCCCTCGGAGGACCTCGCAGGACGGATCGCGGCACTGCGTCTTCGCACGCGCTTCGGTGCGGCCGTCGGCAGCACCTCGCCGCTCTTGGAGAACGCCCTCGCACTCTGCGCGGACGCCCTGCGCACGAACCCCTTGGTCTCCCGGTCCGCCCAGGTCATCGCCTCGTGAGCCGCCCCGTCATCGGAGTCGCGGCCTATCTGGAGCAGGCGCGCTGGAACATCTGGGACGCTCGTGCCGCGGTGATCCACGAGAGCTACGTGCGCGGCATCAGCGCGAACGGAGGTCGTGCGGTGGTCCTGCCGCCGGATGACGTCGACGCTGAGGTTCTGGACCGGCTCGACGGTCTCCTGCTGCCGGGTGGCGTGGACATCGACCCCGCCCTGTCCGGCCAGGCCCGGCATCGGGAGACGGACCGTGCCCAGCCGCTGCGTGACGCCGGGGAGCGGTTGCTGCTGCGCGGCGCGCTGCAACGAGACCTGCCGGTCCTCGGCGTCTGCCGCGGACTGCAATTGCTGGCCCTGGAGTACGGCGGCACCCTGCACCAGCACCTTCCCGAGGTGCTCGGGCACACCGGGCACTGTCCCGCGGAGGGCGTATTCGGTGAACACGGGCTGGAGTTCGTCCCCGGCAGCGTCATGGCCGAGGTGTACGGGCCCCGTACACGGGTCAACTCGCACCATCACCAGGGGATCGACGACCCCGGCGGTCTCCGGGTGACCGGCCGCAGTGACGACGGCCTCGCCGAGGCCGCCGAGGACCCCGCCCGGCGGTTCGTCGTCGGTGTCCAATGGCATCCCGAAGTCTCCGGTGACGATGCCCTGTTCGCTCGCTTCATCACGGCCTGCGCCAGCCGCACCGGGCCCCTCCGGCCGCCCGCCGTACCGGCACTGTGAACGGAGACCGGTGACGGGAGTCGCCCGACGCCGGAGCCCCGGGACACCGCCCGCCGGACATCGCGAACCCGCCGCGGAACACGCGCAGAGGCGGGACGCGGCGAGCGTGGCCTCCTTCACCGGCCGGTATTTCGGTTGACCGGACCGGTGCGGAGCGGGCTCAATACCCGGCATGGCCGACATCCAGGGCACGTACGACGATCTGTTCTCCGCGGTCCCCAACAAGCTGGCAGCGCTGCTGGAGGAGGGGGATCTCGGAGGATCCGTGGCCGTCTTCGTGGGCGGTGAACCGGTGGTGGACGTCTGGGCCGGTTACGCCGACGCCGACCGAACGGCCCTGTGGGAGCGGGACACGATCACCAACGTCTTCTCCACGACCAAGACGATGACGGCACTGTGCGCGCTGGTCCTCGCCGACCGCGGCGAGCTCGATCTGGACGCCCCGGTCGCCCGGTACTGGCCGGAGTTCGCCGCCGCCGGCAAGGAGAAGGTGCTGGTACGGCATCTGCTCTCGCACACCGCGGGACTGCCCCACTGGGAGGGCCCGGTCGAGGAGCTCTACGACTGGACCTCCGCCACCGCCCGGCTCGCCGCCCAGCCGCTGCTCTGGGAGCCCGGCACCGCGGCCGGCTACCACTCGCTCACCCAGGGCTTCCTGGTCGGCGAGGTCCTGCGCCGGATCACCGGCCGCACCGTGGGTGAGTTCCTCGCCGTGGAGGTGACCGGCCCCCTCGACGCAGACTTTCACATCGGACTCTCCGCCGAACACGATCACCGCGTCGCCCTCACGGTCCCGCCGCCCGGCAGGGACGAGGACTACACCGCGGGCGCCGCCACCCCCGGCCCCGACGCGACCCCCTCCACCGGGACCGCCCTCCGTGTCCGGGACGGCAACAGCGTGGCGTGGCGGCGCGCTCAGATCCCCGCGGCCAGCGGCTTCGGCAACGCCCGCTCCATCGCGCTCGTGCAGTCCGCGCTCGCGTGCGAAGGCACAGTCCGGGGCGTACGGCTGCTGTCGGCCGCCGGCGCCCGGCGGGCCCGGGAGGAGCAGTTCGCCGGCGAGGACCGGGTGATCGGCATGACACAGCGGTACGGCCTGGGCTACGGCCTCTTCGGCAACACCTTCGGCTGGGGCGGCTGGGGCGGTTCCCTCGTCATGATCGACCCCGACGCCCGCATGGTGGTGGCGTACGCGACGAACCAGATGCGTGAACCCGCCGAGGACACCCGGGGGTTGGACCTCGTCATGTCCGCCTACGACGGTCTCCAGGGGCTGGGCCGCTGACCGCGGAAAACCCCGTGCGCCGACGCAGCCGACTCCCTACACTCGCCATGACCAGGGAAGACGAGTGAGGGGAGTACGGCCATGTGCGTGCGCACAGCTGTCGCCGTCCCCCGGACGTCGTACGACGTGATCCTCGTGTCCCCGACCCTCCGGTGCCCGCTGCGCGGCCGGCACCGGATGCCCGTGACGACTGTCTGAACGGTCGAGTACCGCCGTAGCACGCATATGTGACGTGCCGTCATGTCGTCGTACGGGCCCATTGCGCAGCCCTGTCATCACTGCATCCGAAAGGCCATGGGCCGTGCGCACCAACAACCCCAACCCGCTCGCCGTCGTCCGCAACCTCGGCATCCTCGCCCACGTCGACGCCGGCAAGACCACCGTCACCGAGCGGATCCTGTTCGCCACCGGAACCACGCACAAGCGCGGGGAGGTCCACGACGGCACCACCGTCACCGACTTCGACCCGCAGGAGCGGGACCGCGGGATCACCATCTTCGCGGCGGCCGTGAGCTGCGCGTGGGACGGGCACCGCCTCAACCTGATCGACACCCCGGGTCACGTCGACTTCGCCGACGAGGTGGAGCGTTCGCTGAGGGTGCTCGACGGGGCGGTCGCGGTGTTCGACGCGGTCGCGGGCGTGGAGCCGCAGAGCGAGTCGGTGTGGCGGCAGGCGGACCGGCACGGCGTGCCCAGGATCGCGTTCGTCAACAAACTGGACCGCGCGGGCGCCGACCTGGACACGGCCGTCGAGTCGATCCGGCAGCGGTTGCACCCGGCCCCGCTGGTCGTGCAGTTGCCCATCGGCAGTGAGGACGGCTTCACCGGAGTCGTCGATCTGCTGAGGATGCGGGCGCTGACCTGGGTGGACGACACCACCGCCGGCGACGAGGGGCCCGTGCCGGACGGTCTGCGTGAGGAAGCCCTACGGCGACGTCGACTGCTGGAGGAAGCGGTCGCCGAACGCCACCCGGCTGCCCTGGAGGAGTTCTGCGACCGGGAGACCCTCTCCGCCGGCACTCTCACCGCCGCCCTGCGGGACCTCACCCTCAGCGGCGACGGCGTGGTCGTCCTGTGCGGCTCGGCCTACCGCAACCGCGGCATCGAACCGCTGCTGGACGCCGTCGTGGCGTATCTGCCGTCGCCGCTCGACGTGCCTGCCGTACGCGGTGAGAACGGCGAGGTGCGGCCCTGCGACCCGGCGGCGCCCTTCGCGGGCCTGGCGTTCAAGGTGAACGCCACCCCGACGGGGCGGCTGACGTACGTACGCGTGTACTCGGGAACGATCGAGAAGGGAGCCACCGTGTGGGACGCGGGCGCGCGGCGCACCGAGCGTGTCGGACGGATCCTGCGCGTACAGGCCGACCGGCACGCCCAGTTGGAACGGGCGGTCGCCGGCGACATCGTCGCCGTCGTCGGGCTGAAGTCGGCCCGCGCCGGCTCGACCCTGTGTGCCCCGGACGCCCCGCTCGTGCTCGAACCGCCCGGCGTGGCGGAGCCGGTCGTGTCGGTGGCGGTCGAGGCGGAGCGGTCCGTCGACACCGACCGGTTGGCCTCGGCGCTCGCCCGACTGACCGAGGAGGACCCGTCGCTCGTCGTCCGCACGGACGCCGAGACCGGTCAGACCCTGCTCTCGGGCATGGGTGAACTGCATCTGGAGGTCGCTGTGGAGAAGGCGCGGCGCGAGCACGGCCTGACGCTCAACGTCGGCCGCCCGAGGGTGAGTTATCGCGAGACGGTCGGACGCGGGGTGTCCGGGCTGGTCTTCCGGCACGTCAAACAGGACGGCGGGGCGGGGCAGTTCGCGCATGTCGTGCTCGACGTGGAGCCGTCGGCGGAGGGGTTCGAGTTCCGCTCGGCCGTCGTCGGCGGGCGCGTCCCGCAGGAGTACGTCCGCGCGGTCGAGGCCGGCTGCCGGGACGCCCTGGCCGAGGGTCCTCTCGGCGGGCACCCGGTGACCGGGCTGCGCGTCACGCTCACCGATGGTTCGACCCATGTGAAGGACTCCTCGGACACGGCCTTCCGCACGGCGGGCCGGTTCGGCCTCCGGGAGGCGCTGCGTGCTTGCGCGATGGTCCTCCTGGAACCGGTCGTGGAGGTCACGGTCACCGTCCCCGAGGACGCCGTCGGCGCCGTGCTCGGCGACCTCGCCGCACGCCGCGGCCGGGTCTCGGGCTCGGTCACGCGCGGCGGTTCGGCGATCGTCACGGCGACCGTGCCGCTTGCCGAACTCTTCGGCTACGCGACGAGGTTGCGCAGCCGGACCCAGGGCCGCGGCACCTTCACGGCCCGGCCGACGGGCTATGCACCGGCGCCGGCGGTGACAACGGCACGGTGACGGCCGGGACGGAAGTCCCGTGACCGCGGGCTGGGCTCCTGCGGGGTCGTAGGTCCGCCAGGCATCGGCGATCCACGCGAGACCGGCAGGCATTGCGGTTCGTTCCTTCCGTGCACGACGTGGGGTCGGTGGGGCGCAGCGAGAACCAGTGCTGTGCCCCACCGACCGACGACCGGGGGGCTCAGCAGTCCCTGAACTCCGGCGACTGATTCAGCACCTGTGACCGTACCGACGTGAAGCGGGCGTACGTCTCACCCGTGACCGATTCCGGGCGGAAGGCTGCCACCCGGTGGCAGTTCTGGAAGGCCAGGGCCACGCCGAAGTGGCGTTCCAGGCTGCCGCGGATGGCGTCGCTGGCGAGGGCGCGCAGGAGCTGGCCGCGTTCCCGCTCGGACGGGGGAGGGGTCTGGTTGTCGGTGAACTCGGCGATTCCGCCCTTGAGTTGTGTGGAGAGGGAGGCGATCAGGTCGTAGGCGTAGGGGAGGGACGTGCGGACCGTGTCCACGAAGTCCTCCTCGCGGATGTGGCCCTGTTCGGCTTCGGCGAGGAGCTTCGGGGAGACGTCGAGAGACATGTGAGGGGGGTTCCTGTCCTGTTGTCGTGAACTGAAAGGAGGGGGTCAGGGGTCAGCCGAGGGAGGTCGGGCCCGGTACGAAGTCCGGGTCCACCTGGGCCGTCAGATCGAGGCCGGTCGCCTCGTTCGCCCAGGAGCGGGCGTTGCGCAGATGGAACTCGACCGCGTGGCGGTGGAGCGCCGACCAGTCGCGGGGGTGGGAGTCGACGGCCTCGCGCAGAATCGTCAGGGCGTGCCGGTTGTGAGGTTCCAGCGACTCCAAGTCGCCTTCTGCGCGGCCCTGTTCGGACGCGCGTACCCAGGGTGACTGGACCAGGTGGGTCAACAGGTCCTCGCCGACGTGTTCCTTGAGGAAGAGCAGGTCGTCCTCGCCGGTCACCTTGTTGCCGATCACGGCGATCCGGATCCCGAACTCCCGTGCGTGGTCCCGGTACTGGCGGTAGACCGAGACGCCCTTGCGGGTGGGTTCCGCCACCAGGAAGGTCACGTCGAAGCGGGTGAACAGGCCCGAGGCGAACGCGTCCGCGCCGGCCGTCATGTCGACGACGACGTACTCGCCGGGTCCGTCGACCAGGTGGTTGAGGTACAGCTCCACGCCGCCCAGCTTGGAGTGGTAGCACGCCACGCCGAGATCGCTCTCGTCGAACTCGCCCGTCACCATCAGCGGCACGTCACCCACCCGCCGGACGTGTCTGGCGTGCAGTTCGTCATCGCCCAGCAGCCGAAGCAGACGTGAGCCGCGGCCCGGCGGGGTCGTCTTGATCATCGCCTCGCGGGAGGCGATGCGCGGGTTGCTGCCCCGCAGGAAGTCCTTGATGTCGGCCACGTGCGCGCCCAGCGGAGGGCCACCCAGGTCGTCGCCGTCGTGGCCCAGCGCCTCGGCGAGATGCTGGTTGATGTCACCGTCCACGGCCAGCACCGGTGCTCCGGAGCGGGCCAGATGACGGGAGAAGAGCGCCGACAGGGTGGTCTTGCCGCTGCCGCCCTTGCCGACGAACGCGATGCGCACTACCGCTCCACCTTTTTGAAAATGGATGTCATGTTGGTAGGTTCTATGGCGTCCATTCGATCACTGTCAAATCGCCCCGCGATCAAGGCGGAAGGCTTAATGCATATGATGTGCAAGTGCGTGACTACAGCATCAGGGCCGCGAGCCCGGACGACCTCGAAGGTGCGCGAGCCGTGATGCTCGACACCGTCTACCGCGATTTCAGAACCGGGTACGTGCCCCGCTGGCACGGCGACGTCATCGACCCGGCCGCCGCCTATCTCGTCCCGGCCCGCCACACCCTCCTCGTCGCCCTCGACCCGGAGGACGGAACCGTCGTGGCCACCGCCGCCCTCGACTCCCGCGGCCCCGCCCACCCGCCGAACCCGCGCGAGCTGGCCGAGCGCTACCCCTCCGGCGAGACCGCCCAGCTGCGCCGGATCTACGTCCGCCCCGAGCACCGCAGGCGCGGCCTCGCCCGCCGCCTGGTCGACGAACTGCTCGCCTTCGCGGCCGCGGACGGCGGCTACCTCTCCGTCTACCTGCACACCGACCCCGCGGTCCCGGGCGCCGAACCCTTCTGGCGCACGATCGGCAAGGTCGTGCACGACGAACGCGAGACCACGGGCGGCGCGAGCAGCGTCGTCCACTTCGAGATACCGATGGGGCGATAGGACAACCATGCGACGCCGTCACCTACTTGGCTCCCTGCTGCTCACCCCCGTCCTCACCGCCTGCTTCGCCTCCGGAGGCTCCGAAGGCAGCGACCCCGGAGGCGACGCCGACGGCTCCCGCCTCCGCGTCGCCCTCGCCTTCCCGCCCGCCGAGAACCTCTCTCCGTACGGTGCCGACGCCACCCTTCTCAGCCGCCTCGGCGTCACCGAGGGCCTGACCGCCCTCGACGCCAACGGCGCCGCCGCTCCCGCGCTCGCCGAGTCCTGGCGCCGCGAGAACGACCGCACCTGGCTGTTCACCCTGCGCGAGGCCACCTTCCAGGACGGTTCAGAGGTCACCCCGGCCGCGGTCGCCGCCGCCCTCACCCACGCCACCGAGGCCAAGCCCGCCCCGGCAGCCCTCTCCGGCGTCACCCTCACGGCCAAGGCGCAGCGCGCCGCCGTACGGATCACCACCACGAACCCCGACCCCGTACTGCCCCTGCGCCTGTCCAGTCCCAGCCTCGCCGTGCTCTCCCCGAAGGCCTACAAGGACGGCGCCGACCCGGTCGGCACCGCGACCGGACCCTTCGAGCTCACCAAGGTCAACGGCTCCACCTCCGCCGCCCTCGACCGCTTCGACGACTACTGGGGCGGCCGCGCCCAGGCCTCCGGCATCGACGCCCGCTTCATCGCCGACGGCACCGCCCGCGCAAACGCCGTGCGCACCGGCCAGGTCGACATCGCCGAGTCGATCCCCGTCGCCCAGGCCGCCACCCTCGACCAGGCCACCCTCAAGGAGACCGCGACCACCCGCACCACGAGCCTGCAACTCAACACCCGGTCCGGCCCGTTCAAGGATCCGAAGCTGCGCGCCGCCGCCCGCGAGGCGGTCGACAGCTCCGCCGTCGTCAAGGGCGTCTTCGAGGGGTACGCCGATCCCGGCGCCGGCATCTACGGACCGGCCGTGACCTGGGCCGAGGGCAAGCGCGTACAGCCCACCGGACGCGCGAGCGCCGCCAAGCCGAACGGCACCGCCGTCACCATCGCCACCTACGACAACCGGCCCGAACTCCCCGAGGTCGCCCAGGTCCTCCAACAGCAGCTCCAGAAGGCCGGGTTCAAGGTCACCCTGGAGGTGCGCGAGTACTCACGGCTCGAAAGCGACGCGCTCGACGGGAAGTTCGACGCGTTCATCGGCGCCCGCAACAGCCTCGTCGACACCGGCGACCCCGTCGGCGTCCTCGCGAGCGACTACACCTGCGACGGCGGCTACAACCTCGCCCGGCTGTGCGACAAGAGGGTTGACCGGGCGGTCGCCGAGGCCGACGCCGTGGCCGACACCGACGAGCGGCAGGGCGCGGCCATGCGCGCCGAAGCGGCGATCCTCGGCACGGACGCCGTGGTCCCGCTGGCCCACCAAGGGATCATCGTCGGCGTCGCCACCGACGTGCGGGGCGTGCTCCTCGACCCGTATGAGCGGACCCTGGTCGGCACCGGAACGCGACGCTGATCCATGCGGCATCAAGTGGCCTCCCTGCTGTGGCGGGTCCTGCTCGCGGCGGCCCTGGTGTGCGGGATCGGCCTGCTGCCCTGGCTGTCCCGCACCGACCCGGCGCTCACCGTGCTCAAGGCCCGCTCGGCGGACCGCGACCCGACGCCGCGGGTACTGGCCGACATCCGGGCCCAACTCGGCCTGGACCAGGGCCCCTTGCACCTGCTCGGCCAATGGCTCGGCGGGCTGCCCCGCGGGGACGCCGGCCGGTCCTGGCTGAACGGCACGGAGGTCACCCCGAGCGTCGTCCAGGCACTCGGGGTGACCCTGCTGCTGGTCACGGTGGCACTCGCGGTCGCCGCCGCCACCGCCGCCCTGGTGTGCGCCCGCACGCTGTGGCTCGGCGCGCACCGACGCCTCGACGGGCGACGGGCCGGGGGTGGGGCCTCGGCGATGCTCGCCGCGCTGCCCGAGTTCCTCACCGCCTCCGTACTGGCCACCGTCGTCGGCGTACAACTCGGCTGGCTGCCCGCCCTCGGCTGGTACGGCCCCCAGTGGACGGTGCTGCCCGCCCTCGCCCTCGGCCTGCCCGCCGGGGCCGTGCTCGGCCGCCTCCTCGACGATCTGCTGCCGGGTGCCTTCGCCGAACCCTGGGTGCTGGCCGCGGAGGCCCGCGGACTGCCGGGCCGAACCCTTGCCGCCAAGGCGGTCCGCCGCTGCGTCCCCGCACTGCTGCCCAACCTGGGCCTGTTCGTCGTGGGCCTCACGGCCGGTTCTGTCGCGGTGGAGCAGATCTACGACATCCCGGGCCTCGGCCGCACCACCCTGCAGGCCGCCCTCGCACAGGACCTGCCCGTACTCCAGGCGGGGACCCTCGCCCTCCTGCTCCTCGCCGTCACCACCACCGGCCTCGCGGCACTCGCCGTCCGCCGCCTGACCGGCCCGGCCCTGCGCGACGGCGCCCTGGACTCCCTGCACCGGCCGCGACGGTCCGACCGCAGCGCCCTGCCTCTCGTGTACGGCGGCCTCCTGACCGCCGTCGTCGCGCTCGGCCTGCTCCGCGACCCGCTCGCCCTGGACACCGGCGCCCGACTCCAATCCCCCTCCTGGGCGCACCCGTTCGGCACCGACTCGCTCGGCCGTGACCTGCTCGCCCGGGTCGGCCACGGCGCCCTCGACACCCTGCTGGTCGCCCTCGCCATCAGCGTCACCGCACTGGTCGTCGGCGTCCTGCTGGGCCTGTTGCCCCGGCTGTCCGGGCCGCTCGTAGACACCGTCAACGCCGTACCGCCGGTGCTCGCCGCGCTGCTCGTGACCGCCGTCGCCGGGAGCGGCGCCACCACGCCCGCGATCGCCGTGGCCACCGTCTCCTGGGCGGCGCTCGCCGCGCACACCTCCTCGCTGCTCCGGCAGGAACACGCCACCCCGCATCTGACGGCCACCCGAGGTCTGGGCGCGAGCCGCTGGTACCTCCTGCGGTACGAAGTGCTGCCCGCGATCCTGCCGCCCGTCACCCGGCACGCCCTGCTGCGCCTGCCCGGAGTCGCCCTGGCTCTCGCCTCCCTCGGCTTCCTCGGTCTGGGCACCCAGCCGCCCTCCCCGGAGTGGGGCCTGCTCCTCGCCGAGAACCAGCCCTACGCCGAACGTGCCCCCTGGGCCGTCCTCGCCCCCGCCGCCGCCCTCGCCCTGCTGGGCGCGCTGGCGGTGAGTTCGGCGGGCGGGGTGCGGTGGCCGCGACGGCGCGCGCGTCCTCGTACGACCGCGACCGGAACCGAACAACCCTCGCCCGCCCGGGAGTTGGTGGAGGTCGTATGACGTCCACGTCAGTCGATCTGCGGAAGCCCGTCCCGCTTTCTCCGCTGCTACGGCTGCTGATCCTCACGCAACTCGCCTTCAACATCGGCTTCTTCGCCGTTCTGCCCTTCCTGTCCGAGCACCTGGGACAGGCCGTCGGCATGGCGGGCTGGCTGGTCGGATTCGTGCTGGGGCTGAGGACCTTCAGCCAGCAGGGGCTGTTCGTGGTGGGCGGGGCGCTCGCCGACCGGTACGGGATCCGGCCGGTCGTCCTGGCCGGATGTGTGCTGCGGATCGCCGGGTTCGCCTGGCTGGGGTACGCCGAACGGTCGGGGGCGGTCATCGGGGCCGTGCTGCTCATCGGGTTCGCCGCCGCCCTGTTCTCGCCGGCGGTGGAGTCCGAGGTCGCCCGACAGGCCGTCATCCATGAGGAAGCGGGCGGTCAACGCACCCGCGTGCTCGCGCTGTTCACCGTCGCCGGGCAGGCCGGGGCGTTCGTCGGGCCGTTGCTCGGCGCGGTGTTGCTGTCGGTGGACTTCCGGACGGTGTGTCTGGCGGGGGCCGGGGTCTTCGTGCTCGTCCTCGCCGGGCACGCGTGGATGTTGCCGCAGCACATTCCGGGGCGGCAACGGGTGCGGCTGGAAGGCGGGTTGGGGGTGCTGATCCGCAACCGCCGCTTCCTCGCGCTGTGCTGCGCGTACGGTGCCTACCTGCTCGCCTACAACCAGCTGTACCTCGCCCTCCCCGACGAGGTGGAACGCGCGACCGGTTCGCAGTCCGCGCTGGCCTGGCTGTTCGCGCTGTCCTCGCTGCTGGTGGTGACCGCCCAGCTCCCCGTCACCCGCTGGGTCGGCTCCCGACTGTCGTTGCGCCGGTCCATGGTGGCCGGACTGCTGCTGATCGGCGCGGGGTTCGCGGTCGTCGCCGTGTCGCGGCCGGCGGACTGGACCGGTACGGCGGGCTTGCTGCCCTCGGCCGGATTCGTCGTCCTGCTCACCTTCGGGCAGATGCTCGTCGCCCCCGTGGCCCGGGCCTGGGTCCCGGACCTCGCCGAGGAGGGCCGGCTCGGCCTCTACACCGGGGCGCTGTCCTCGGTCTCCGGGCTGATCGTGCTGATCGGCAGCTCCGTCACCGGCTCGCTGCTGGACAGCGGACTGCCGGCCGCGGTGCCGTGGCTGGTACTGGCAGTGGTACCGGTCGCGGCGATCGGTCTGTTGCCGCGGCGGTAGGCCCTGTGCGGGCGGGCCGAGGTGGTTCGGTTCCGGTCGGGCTCGCCGTGGGGCGGGTGTCGGCGCCGACTCGGAGGGGGGACCGGCGGGCGAGGCGGCCCGGTTCCGGGCGGGCTCGCCGTTCTGGGGGTGCCGGTTCTGGCGCGGACCGAGGGTCGGTCGGGCACAGTGCCCACGTCAGGAAACCGTTGAAGGGTCGGGCAGGCCCACCCAGGAACCCAGCGGACGGCTCACGCGCCCGGCCGCTCCGTCGGCGTGGCCGCTCGATCCGCCGTGACGCGGAGCTCTCGGCGATAGGGTCCCCCCATGGAGACTCAGGACATCCGGGTGGAGATCGCCCGGAAGGCGGATCAGGAGCTTGTCGACGCGTTCGCGCGGATGCTGCCGCAGCTGTCCTCGACGGCCGAGGCCCTCGACCTCGCGGCGCTCGACCGCATCCTGGCCTGTGACGCCAACACCATGCTGATCGCCAGGTCGTCGGCCGGGTCGGTCATCGGCACTCTCACCCTGGTCATGTTCCCCGCGCCCGCCGGACTGCGGGCCCGTATCGAGGACGTGATCGTCGATCACGAGGCACGCGGCCAGGGCATCGCCGGACTGCTGATCCGGGAGGCCATCCGGCTCGCCCGGGAGGCCGGGGCCCGTACCGTCGATCTGACCTCCCGCCCGGACCGGGCGGCGGCCAACCGGCTGTACGAGCGGCAGGGGTTCCGGCAGCGGGAGTCGATGGTGTACCGGGTGCCGCTCAAAAGCTGACCCTCGAGCCGGCAGGGCCTCAGGAGGCCACCGCCTCCGGCTCCCGCTCCACCGCCACGAACTCCAGCTCCAGCAGCTCGCCCACCGCCGCCTGGTCCGCCCGGTGCGTGCGCCACAGCCACAGGATGTCCCGGCCGAACGACCAGACCAGCGTCCCCAGAGCGACGGCCACGACCCCGAAGGTCGCCGAGTACGGCAGGTATCCGGACGCGGCCACGAGCAGCAGGATCCCCTGGAGCGCGGCCACCGTCTTGCGGGCCATGCTCGGCGGCAGGGGGGCGTTCAGCCAGTTCCAGACGCGGGCCGCGGCGACGAAGCCGTAGCGCATGGCGCCGATCAGCAGGACCCACGGGCCCTGCGACATCGAGACGTACACACTGAGCACCAGGATCAGGAACGCGTCGACCTCCATGTCGAACCGCGCGCCCAGCGGGGTCGAGGTGCCTGTGGCGCGGGCGACCTTGCCGTCGACGCCGTCGAGGATCAGAGCCACCGCGGTCAGGCCCACGAACAGCGTCACCGGCGGGGAGTCCTGGAAGGAGTCCGCGACCAGCGCGGTCACCCCGCCGACGAGGGTCGCCCGGCCGAGGGTCACCCGGTTGGCCGGACCGAAGGAGCGGGGCCGGGTGCGGTGCAGCGCCCTGGAGAGCACGGCCCAGGTGGCGACGGCGAAGGCGAGGCCGGTCAGCCAGCCCGCGGGCCCCATGCCGATCGCCGTGCCGAGCAGGGCCAGCAACAGGATCTGCAGACCCGCTCCCACAGCGGTCTCCTGCTGGACCAGCCTTGCTTCGTAAGTGTTGTTCAGGGCCACCGCACATTCCTCCGGCCAGATGACAGAGTCGATCAAGGCCGCGTACTGTGCGCGGCCTGTGCACATCTCGGTACGTGACGAGGTACGTGCCCGGGTTCCCGATCGTTCAGGAGGTTCTCGATGAAGGCCGCCGCACGCGCGTTCTGGCTCCGCTCTCCGGGCGAGGGCGAGATACGGGAGGTCACCCTTCCTGCCCCGCGTGAGGACGAGGTGCTGGTCCGCTCGCTGTACTCAGGAGTCAGCAGGGGCACGGAGACACTCGTGTTCCGCGGCGGGGTGCCCGAGAGCCAGTACGCGACCATGCGGGCACCGTTCCAGGAGGGCGACTTCCCGGGGCCGGTGAAGTACGGCTACCTCAGCGTCGGAGTGGTGGAGGAGGGGCCCTCCGCGGTGAAGGGCAGGACCGTCTTCTGTCTGTACCCGCATCAGACGCGGTACGTAGTTCCCGCGAGCGCCGTGACGGTCGTACCGGACGACGTACCCGCCGAACGGGCCGTCCTCGCCGGCACGGTCGAGACCGCCGTGAACGCCCTCTGGGACGCGGCCCCCCTGATCGGCGACCGGATCGCGGTGGTCGGCGGCGGCATGGTGGGCAGCTCGGTCGCCGCGCTGCTGGCCCGCTTTCCGGGCGTCCGGGTCCAGCTGGTGGACGCCGACCCCGCCCGCGCCAAGACCGCCGAGGCCCTCGGCGTCGGCTTCGCGTCCCCCGCGGACGCCCTCGGCGACTGCGACCTCGTCGTCCACGCCAGCGCCACCGAACAGGGCCTCGCCCGCTCCCTGGAACTCCTCAGCGCCGAGGGCACGGTCCTCGAACTGAGCTGGTACGGCGACCGCAAGGTCGCCCTCCCGCTCGGTGAGGCCTTCCACTCCCGGCGGCTCGTCATCCGCAGCAGCCAGGTCGGCACCGTGTCCCCGGCGCGCGGCAACCGCAGCTACGGCGACCGGCTCGCCCTCGCGCTGAAGCTGCTCGCCGACCCGGCGCTCGACGCCCTCATCACGGGGGAAAGCGCGTTCGAAGAACTCCCCGAGGTGATGCCGAAGCTGGCCAGGGGGGAAATTCCTGCCCTCTGTCACCTCGTGAGGTACGGCAAGAGCGCCTGACCTGAGAAAAGAGTGAGATACGGCTGAACAAGGGGACGCGAAGGGCCGTACTACACGGCATCCCCCGGCAGGGTTCAGCCGGGGACCAGACGCGCCGCACCTGGAGGGTCGTCCGTTGTTCAGCATCACCGTCCGCGATCACATCATGATCGCCCACAGCTTCCGCGGCGAGGTCTTCGGGCCCGCGCAGCGTCTGCACGGAGCCACGTTCCTGGTGGACGCCACGTTCCGGCGCGAACAGCTGGACGACGACAACATCGTCGTCGACATCGGACTGGCCACCCAGGAACTCGGTGCCGTCGTCAGCGAGTTGAACTACCGCAACCTCGACAACGAGGCCGACTTCGCCGGGATCAACACCTCGACGGAGTTCCTGGCCAAGGTCATCGCGGACCGGCTCGCCGAGCGCATCACGAAGGGCGCTCTCGGCGAGGGCGCCAAGGGCCTCGCGGGCCTGACCGTCACCCTGCACGAGTCGCATGTCGCCTGGGCGAGTTACGAGCGTGCGCTGTGACCGACATGACCACCGGGCGGGCGGGCACGCTCGACTACGTGCCCGTGCAGCACTCCGCCCTCAAGAAGGCCGAGATCATCCCGATGTCCCTGCGGTCCGTGCACTTCGTGATGCCCGGTGGCGTGGACGACTCGACCGCGCCGAGCGGCGGCAACGCCTACGACCGGCGGGTCTGCCTGGACCTGCCCGGCTTCGGCTGGCAGGTCGAGCGCCACGCGGTGGCCGGCAGCTGGCCCCGGCCGGGCGCCGCGGCCCGTACCGAACTGGCCGGCACCCTGCGGGACCTGCCCGACGACACCGTCGTCCTGATCGACGGACTGGTCGCCTGCGGCGTCCCGGAGATCATCGTCCCCGAGGCGGAGCGGCTGCGCCTCGCCGTCCTCGTCCACCTGCCGCTCGGCGACGAGACCGGCCTCGAACCGAATCTCGCCCTCGAACTGGACGCCAGGGAGCGCGAGGTGCTGCGGGCCGTGCCCGCCGTCATCGCCACCAGCGACTGGGCCGTACGGCGACTCGTCTCGCACCACGGCCTCGCCCCCGAGCGGGTCCACGTGGCCACCCCGGGTGCCGACATCGCCCCGCTCGCCTCCGGCACCGACGGCGTCTCACGGCTGCTGTGCGTGGCCGCCGTGACTCCCCGCAAGGGACAGCACCGGCTGATCGAGGCACTGGCCGGCGCGCAGGACCTGCCGTGGAGCTGCGTGTGCGTCGGCGGGATCACCCAGGATCCCGAGTACGTCGCCAGTCTGCGGATGCTCATCAAGAAGTACGGCCTCCAGGACCGCCTGCACCTCGCGGGACCGCAGGCCGGTGCCGAGCTCGACGCCAGCTACGCCGCCGCCGACCTGCTGGTCCTCGCCTCCTACGCCGAGACCTACGGCATGGCGGTCACCGAGGCCCTCGCGCGCGGCATTCCGGTGCTGGCCACTGACGTCGGCGGACTGCCGGAGGCCGTCGGCCGCGCCCCCGACGGCGGCGTGCCCGGCATCCTCGTCCCGCCGGAGGACCCCGCCGCCCTCGCCGCCGAACTGCGCGGCTGGTTCGGCGAGGCGGACGTACGACGCCGACTGAAGGCGGCTGCCCGGGGCCGGCGGGCCGCCCTGGACGGCTGGGCGACCACGGCCCGCAGCCTGGCCGGAGTACTCGGCCGACTCCCGAGCGAGCCCAGGAGGGCGGCATGAGGAAGACGGCGACCAAGCAGAGCGGGAAGATCCCGGCACAGCCGGGGCCGCGGGAGGTGGCGTCCGTGAAGCCCGGAGTTCCTACCGACGCGGAATCGGTCATCCCCGGTGCCGGTCCCAGCACCCACCCCGGCGAGCGCCCCACCGTACGGCTCAGGGACGCAGGTCCCGACGACGCTCCCCGCTACGCCCCCGAGTGGCTCGAGCTGCGGGAGGGGCCCGACGCGGCCGCGCGGGCGGGCGACCTGATCGACCCGCTGCGGATCCGGCTGGCGAACCTGCCGGGCAAGGCCGGCCTCGTCATCCACGACCTGGGCTGCGGCACCGGCTCGATGGGCCGCTGGCTGGCCCCCCGCCTGGACGGCCCCCAGCACTGGATCCTGCACGACCGGGACCCCTACCTCCTGCACTTCGCTGCGGTCGCCTCCCCGCGCTCCGCCGCCGACGGCAGCCGGGTCACCGTCGAGACCCGCCGCGGCGACGTCGGCCTGCTCACCCCGGACGCCCTCGCCGGCGCCTCCCTGGTGACGGCCTCCGCGCTCCTCGACGTCCTCACCCGCGAGGAGATCGAGACCCTCGCCACGGCCTGCACGGGCGCCGGCTGCCCGGCCCTGCTCACCCTGTCCGTGGCGGGCCGCGTCGAACTCACCCCGTCCGACCCGCTGGACGACGAGATCGCCGACGCGTTCAACGCCCACCAGCGGCGCGGCGGACTGCTCGGCCCGGACGCCGTCACCGCCGCCTGCGAGGCGTTCTCCGAACGGGGCGCGACGGTACGGCTGCACCCGAGTGCCTGGCGCCTCGGTCCCGCCGAGTCCGCGCTCACCGCCCAGTGGCTGCGCGGCTGGGTCGGCGCGGCCGTCGAGGAGCGGCCCGAGCTGAAGGTGCCCGCCGAGCGCTACCTCCGGGACCGCCTGGAAGCCTGCCGCGCGGGCGAGTTGAAGGTCGTCGTCCACCACAGCGACCTGCTGGCGCTGTCCCGGCCGACGGGCGGAGCGTCATGAGCGTGGAGACGGTGCGGCCGGACACCGACCGGCGTGCGGAGCGCACCGGACGCCGGGAGGAGGACCACTCGACGCACGGCGACGACGCCGGGGCGGGCGAGCGAAGGGCTCTTCCGGTCCGCAGCACCGGCAACGGTACGGCGCGGCTGCCCGTCCGGCGACCCGCGGAGGCGCCCGAGCCGGGCACCCTCTCCCGCCGCGCCCTCACCCTTCAGGCCGAAGTCGTCCAGACGCGGGACGAGGTACTCACGGCGCGGGCCGAGGCGCTCGTGGCCCGGGCCCGGATCCTGGAGGCAGCCGGAGAGTCCGTCGCGGACCTGACCGACGCCGCCGTCTCCCGGGACCGGATCGGCGTGATCGTGACCGCGGCACGGCCCCTGCCCGCTCAGGCCCCCCGCTGGCGTACAGCGCTGCGCGGAGTCCTCAACTCCCGCGCCCTGCGCACCCACATCGGCACCGTCGCGGGCGTCACCATCCTCGCGGTCCTGCTGTGGCGCCTCGGCACCGGCGTCTTCCTGGACGGGCTGCGCCGGATCGACGGCCCCGCCCTGCTGGCGGCGCTCGCGATCGGCGTACTGACCACCGTGTTCAGCGCCTGGCGTTGGCAGTTGGTGGCCCGCGGGCTGCGCATCCGGCTGCCGCTCGGCGAGGCCGTGGCCGACTACTACCGTGCCCTGTTCCTGAACGCCGCCCTGCCCGGCGGTGTCCTCGGCGATGTGCACCGCGCGGTGCGGCACGGGCAGAGCAGCGGTGACATGGGCCGCGGCGTACGGGCGGTCGTCCTCGAACGGGTCGCCGGACAGATCGCGTTGGCGGTCGTCGGCGGTGCCGTGCTGCTCACCATGGAGTCCCCGGTGCTGGCCGAGGCCCGCCACCTCGCCCCCGCCGTCGGCCTCGCCGGCCTGGGCGCCCTCGCCGTCGTCGTGGCCCTGCGGATGAACCGGACCCCTTCCTCCCGCCGGGGCCGGGTCCTGCGCGCCACCCTCGGCGAGGCCCGCGAGGGGCTGCTGTCCCGCCGCAACTGGCCCGGCGTCGCGCTCTCTTCGGCCGTCGTCCTCGCCGGCCACCTCGGGATGTTCGTGCTCGCCGCCCGCATCGCGGGCTCCGACGCCTCCGTAGCCGAACTGCTGCCACTGGCCGTGCTCGCCCTGCTCGCCATGGGACTGCCCCTGAACGTCGGCGGGTTCGGCCCCCGGGAGGGCGTCACCGCCTGGGCGTTCGCCGCCATGGGCCTCGGCGCCGGCGCCGGCCTCGCGACCGCCATCGTGTACGGCGTCCTCAGCTTCGTGGCGAGCCTGCCGGGCGCGGTCGTCCTGGTCGTCCGCTGGTACCAGGGCCTGCGCCCGGCGAACCGCTACTCCCCGGTGAGCGCCGAGAAATACGCACCGAAAGACGCCGCGAGGCTCTCCAGCAAGGCTTTCCCTTTTTCCGCCGAGCCCAGCGAAGGGCGCCCGATGACACCGGAATCGGTGTAACCGGACATACCGAGGGTGAGGAGATGACGACGGTCGTCCGCGACGAAATCGGAGGTCTCGTAACCGGATCGGACACTTTCCGGACCGGTGTGCAGAAGAATGGAGGTCTCGATTTCTCCCGCGTGCATGTCGGTGAGCAGCGAGGTGACCACGCCGGCCTCCGCACGGGCGGCCTCCCAGTCCTCCGCGGCCGGGAAGAGCGCCATCCGCTCCCCGCGGGCGGAGGCCTCCTGGACGACATTGCCCAGCACGTAGTTGCCGCCGTGTCCGTTGACCACGACCAGCGCCTCGACGCCCGAGCGGCGCAGCGAGGCCGCTATGTCCCGTACCACCGCATGAAGGGTGACGGAGGAGATGCTGACGGTCCCCGGCCAGGCCGCGTGCTCGTGCGAGCAGGAGATCGTCACCGGGGGGAGGAGGTGCACCGGGTACGCCGCGGCGATCTCCCGCGCGACGGCACAGGCGACGAGCGTGTCGGTCGCCAGGGGAAGGTACGGACCGTGCTGTTCGAAGCTTCCGACCGGAAGGACGGCGACCTGCGTTGAAACGCCCGCGCCCCGCGTCCGTACGTCTTCCGTAGTGTCCGTCGGCAACAGACCGTACGCCGCCGACCGCATTCCCGAACCGCTCATCTTTTCACGGCCTTTCGTCTCTGCTTAGGAAACAGATCATGACAGATAAAGTTGGCGTCCTCGGCAAGAAGGCACCACAGCGCACCGGCGTGGAACGCGTGGTGAATGCCCCGCTGCCCACCGTGTACGGGAAATTCCAGGCGGTCGGCTACCTCGATCACGACCGCGGTGACGAACAAGTCGCCCTGGTCTACGGTGACATCGGCTCTGACGACGTCCTCGTCCGCTTGCATTCGGAGTGCCTGACCGGTGACGCGTTCGGCTCCCAGCACTGCGAATGCGGCGACCAACTGGATGCCGCGCTGCGGGCCGTGGTCAAGGAGGGCAGCGGCATCGTCGTCTACCTGCGGGGCCACGAGGGCCGGGGCATAGGACTGCTCGCCAAGCTGCGCGCGATGGCGCTCCAGGCGGAGGGCCTGGACACCGTCGAGGCCAACCTCGCGCTCGGTCTGCCGGTGGACTCCCGGGACTACGGCGTCGCCGCCGAGATCTTCCACGACCTGGGCGTGAACTCGGTCCGCCTGATGTCCAACAATCCGCGCAAGCGCGAGGCACTGCTGCGGCACGGCATCAAGGTCGCCGAGACGGTGCCGCTGCTCATCACGCCGTGCGAGAGCAACATCACCTATCTGCGCACCAAGCGGGAGCGGCTGGACCACGTCCTGCCCCATCTGGACGCGGTGGCCCACCTGTCCTGATCACCGGACTGATTCCGGGACGGGAAATCCGGACAGGAAGAGGGAATGACCGACGACGTCCTCTTCCTCTCCGGACCGCAGGTCACGCGCCTGCTCGACGCGGACACGGCCATCGCCTCGCAGCGCGCGGCCTTCACCGCCCTCGGCTCCGGGGCGGCCGACCTGCCGGCGAAGATCATGCATCCGAGCCGCTTCGACGACAGTGTGGTCTTCGCGTACGTCTCCCGGCTCTCCGCCGACTCCGGGGCCGTCGCGAAGTTCGGCAGCGTCAATCCGGGCAACGCGGCCGCCGGGCTGCCCACGATCCACGCCGTGGTCTCGGTGCTCGACCCGGTGACCGGCCGCCTCGCCGCCGTCATGGACGGCGCCGCGGTGACCACCCTGCGCACTGCCGCCGCGAGCGCCGTCGCCGTCGACGCGCTGGCCACGCCCGACAGCGCCGACCTGGCCGTGCTGGGCTCCGGCACCCAGGCCCTGGCCCATGTGCGGGCGATCGCCCGGGTGCGGGACCTGAAATCCGTACGGCTGTGGAGCCCCACTCCGCGAAACCGCGCCCGCGCCGCCGAGACGCTGCGGGAACTCGGCTTCCCCGCCGAAGCGGCCGGCAGCGCCGAGGAGGCGGTGAGCGGCGCCTCCCTGGTCGCGGCCTGCACGCTGAGCACGACACCGGTGGTGCACGGGGAGTGGCTGGCGCCCGGGTGCACGGTGGTGAGCGTCGGATCCTTCGAGCCCACCCGCCGGGAGGTGGACACCGAAGTCCTACGGCGATCCGCGACCGTCGTCGTGGACGACCCGGCGACCGCGGCGGAGCACGCCGGGCCGGTCGTGGACGCGCTCAGGACAGGGCTGCTGACCGATCTCGTCGGGCTCGGCGACGTCCTGGCCGGACGAGCCGTGGCCCGGACGGCCCCCGGCGACATCGTCTACTACAACAGCGTCGGCCTCGGCATCCAGGACGCGGCCGCGGCCTGGGCCGTGGTGCAGGCGGCGAAGGGGGAGCGCCGGTGAACACGCACACGGCCGACGTCGTCGTGATCGGCGGCGGAGTCATGGGCACGAGCATCGCCCGCCACCTGGCGCGCGCGGGCGTACGGGACGTGGTGCTCGTCGAGCGCGACGAACTCGCCTCCGGCTCCACCTCGAAGGCCGCGGGCGGGGTGCGGGCGCAGTTCTCCGACGAGCTCAACATCCGGCTCGGGGCGCGCAGCCTGGAGGCCTTCGGCCGCTTCGAGGAGGAGACGGGGCAGGACATCGGGCTGCACCGGGTCGGCTATCTGTTCCTCCTGTCGAGCCCGGAGGAGGTCACCTCCTTCGAGGAGAGCGTGCGGCTGCAGAACTCCCTCGGCGTCCCGAGCCGTATGACCGACCCGGCCGAGGCGCGCCGGCTGTCCCCCCTCATCACCACCGACGGTCTGCTCGCCGCCGCCTTCTCGCCCGAGGACGGCCACTGCACACCCGAGTCCGTCGTGTACGGCTACGCCGCCGACGCCCGCCGACACGGCGCGACGATCCTGCGGCACACCGAGGTCACCGGCATCGAACTGCACGGCGACGACATCACGGGCGTCGTGACGAGCAGGGGCCGGATCGCCACCGGCACGGTGATCTGCGCGGCCGGCGCCTGGTCGCGGGCCGTCGGCGCGATGGTCGGCGTGGACCTGCCGGTCGAGCCGCTGCGCCGCCAGATCGCGGTCACCGAACCGGTCGAGGGGCTGCCGCCCGACCTCCCCATGACCATCGACTTCACCAGCAGCCTCTACTTCCACGGCGAGGGTCCCGGCCTCCTCCTCGGCATGTCCGACCCCGACGAGACACCCGGCTTCGACACCGCCACCCACGACCGCTGGATCCCCCGCCTCGCCGAGGCCATGAGCCATCGCGCCCCCGCCCTCCTCGACCTGCGCCGCACCGGCGGCTGGGCCGGCCTGTACGAGCTCACGCCCGACCACAACGCCCTGATCGGCGAGGCCACTTCGGTCTCCCGCTTCCTGTACGCGACCGGCTTCTCCGGCCACGGTTTCCTCCAGGGGCCGGCCGTCGGCGAGGTCGTCCGCGACCTCTTCCTCGGCCGCGTACCCTTCGTGGACATCAGCCCGCTCAGCGCCGGCCGGTTCGCGGCCGACGCCCCGCGCCCGGAGGCCAACCGCGTATGACCGAGCTCCATCTGTGGCTGCGCCACGAGGTCCGTTCCACCGAGCGACGCACGCCCGTCGTGCCGTCCGACGCCCGGCGGCTCGTCGACAGCGGGGTGACGCTGACCGTCGAGGAGTCCCCGCAACGGATCTTCCCGATCGAGGAGTACCAGGCGGCCGGCTGCGCAGTCGCGCCCGCGGGTTCCTGGGCGTCCCGGGCGCCGCTGGACGCCGTGGTCGTAGGCCTGAAGGAACTCCCCGACGAGCCCGCCGCCCTGCCGCACCGGCACATCTTCTTCGGGCACGCCTACAAGGAGCAGCCGGGCGCCCTGGAACTGCTGCGCCGGTTCGCCGCCGGGGGAGGGGCGCTCCTCGACCTGGAGTACCTGGTCGACGACCACGGCCGCAGGCTCGCCGCGTTCGGCTACTGGGCCGGTTACCTGGGTGCGGCCCTGGCCGTGCTCCAGCACCGGGGCAGGCTGTCCGTGCCCCTCACGCCCACCTCGCAGGAGGAACTGGCGGAGGTCCTGCGGCCCGTCGCCGGGGACGAGGAGTTCAGGGCGCTGGTGATCGGGGCCCTGGGCCGCAGCGGCCGGGGCGCGCGCGTCGCGCTCAAGGCCGCCGGGGTCGAGCCTGCCTGCTGGGACCTCGAGGAGACCCGCAGCCTGGACCGCCCCGCCCTGCTCGCCCACGACCTGCTCGTGAACTGTGTCCTCGCCACCACTCCCGTCCCGCCCTTCGTCCGTGAGGCGGACCTGGACGACCCGACCCGCCGGTTGCGCACCCTCTCCGACGTCACTTGCGACGTCGGCTCACCCCTGAACGTGCTGCCGGTCTACGACCGCGTCACCGAGTGGGCCGAGCCCGTCCGCCGGCTGCACAAGGAGCCCCCGCTCGACCTGATCGCCATCGACAACCTGCCGTCCCTGCTTCCGGAGGAGTCCAGCGTCGGCTTCTCGGGGTCCCTGCTGCCCCTGCTGCTGGAGTTCGGGGTCGGCGGCCCCTGGGGGCGCTGTCTGGACCGGTTCCATCAGGCGTGCCGTGAACTCGGCATCGACGAAGGGGAGTTCCGCCGTGTCTGACCTGGTTCCCACGACCGGCACCGTCCACTGGATCGGCGCCGGGCTCTCCACCGGCAGCGGCCTGGCCGAGCTGTGCGACACCGCCGACCGGGTCCGCCTGTGGCACCGCACCGAGGAGCGTGCCGCCGAGGCCCTCGCGGCACTGGGGCTCACCGGACGGGCCGAGCCGCGCGCCTACACGCTGTCCGCGCTCGCGGCCGCACTGGTGCCCGGGGACGTCGTCGTGTCGATGCTGCCCGCGCCCGAACACGCCGGGATCCTCGCCGCCTGCGTGCGCGAGAAGGCCCACTTCGCCTGCTCCAGCTATGTGTCCGACGCCGTCCTCGAACAGGTGCCGGAGGCGGAGAAGGCCGGCATCGTCGTCCTCACCGAGGCGGGCCTCGACCCGGGCATCGACCACCTCTTCGCGCACAGCCTCGTCGCCCGGGCCCGCGGTGTGATCGGCGACGCGACACCGGCGTCGTACAGCCTCACCTCCTACTGCGGCGGTGTCCCCGCCGTCCCGAACGACTTCACGTACCGCTTCAGCTGGGCCCCCGCCGGAGTCCTGAACGCCCTGCGCTCGCCCGCCCGTTACCTCGACAACGGCACCCCGACCACCGCCGACCGCCCCTGGGAGGCGACCCGGCGCCATGTCGTGGACGGCGAGACCTTCGAGGTCTACCCCAACCGCGACAGCGTCCCCTTCATCGAGCAGTACGGGCTGCCCGCCACCTGGACACCGCGGACCTTCGTGCGCGGGACCCTACGGCTGGACGGCTGGCTGCGCGCCTGGGAGCCGGTCTTCGAGGAGCTGAGGACCGGCGACGACACCCGGATCGCCGCCCTGGCCCAGGAACTGGCGGCCAGGTACCCGACGACGGACGCCGACCGCGACCGGGTCGTCCTCGCCGTCTCCCTCGACGTGCGCGCGAACGACGGCCGCACCTGGTCCGGCGGCTACCTCCTCGACCTGGTGGGTGACGAGCAGGACAGCGCCATGGCCCGCTGCGTCTCCCGCACTCTCGCCCTCGGCACCGGTCACATCCTGGACGGCTCCCTCCCGCCAGGCCTGAACCGGGCCGCGGAGACGGCGGCCCGCTCCGAGCAGTGGCTGGGGGAACTCGCCCGCGACGGCGTCCACTTCACGCTCCGGGTCGATCACTAGGCGGACCGGGAAGTCCTAGTCCACGACCGCTTCATGGACCAGCCGCTTGAGGTCGGGGAACAGCTTCAGCGTCTTCGGTCGCACCTGGGTGAAGAACTGCACGGTCAGGTCGCGGCCCGGGTCGACCCAGAAGGTCGTGGACGCCGCCCCGCTCCAGCCGTAGGAACCGAGGCCGGAGGGGGCCAGGGTGCGGGCCGGGTCGGTCACCACGGAGACGCCGAGGCCGAAGCCGACGCCGTCGTTGCCGGGTTCGTCGTGGGCGGGTTTGGCACCGAAGGCGCGCAGGTCGGTGCCGCCCGGGAGGTGGTTGGAGGTCATCAGGTCCACCGTCTCGGGGGACAGCAGACGGGTGCCGTCCAGTTCACCGCGGCGGCGCAGCAGCTCCGCGAAGCGGTGGACGTCGTACGCGGACGCCACCATGCCACCGCTGCCGGACAGCAGGCGGGGGCGGCCCCGCAGCGGCAGTCCGGGGACCGGCTCGATGGTGCCGTCGTCCTTCTCGCCGTACAACTCCGAGAGCCTGTCCGCCTGTTCGTCCGGCACCCAGAAGCCGGCGTCGGTCATCCGGAGCGGCCCGAGGACGCGCTCGGCGAAGAAGGCGTCGAGGGTCTGCCCGGACACGATCTCGATGACCCGGCCCAGGACGTTGGAGGCGACCGAGTAGTTCCACTGCGTGCCCGGCTCGAACTGCAGCGGCAGGCTCGCGTACACGGCGACGGTCTCGGCGAGGTCCGAGCCCGGCAGCACGGACGACTCCAGGCCGGCCTCGCGGTAGAGGGCGTCGACCGGGTGGCAGTGGTAGAAGGCGAAGGTCAGACCCGCGGTGTGGGTCATCAGATGCCGGATCAGGATCGGACCGTCGGCCGGGCGGGTGGTGAGGCTCTCGCCGGAACCGTCCACGTGGACCCGGGGCTCCGCGAACGCCGGCAGATACTCGGCGACCGGGTCGTCCAGCGACAGCCGTCCCTCCTCCACCAGCAGGAGGGCGGCCACCGAGGTGACCGGCTTGGTCATCGAGTAGATCCGCCACAGGGTGTCGGCCTCGACCGGCAGGCCCGCCGCGAGGTCACGGTGGCCGTGCGCCGTGAGGTGGGCGACGCGTCCGCCGCGGGCGACGGACACCAGGAAGCCGGGCATCCGGCCCTCGTCGACGTAGTGGGCGAAGTGCTGGTCGAGGCGGTCCAGCGCCTTGCCGTCCAGCCCCACCTCAGCGGGATCGACCTCTTGCCGAAGCTGTGCCATCGCATTCCTCCGTCGCGTCCGTCGAGGTGCGGACCGATATACCCGGCCCGGACCACCTCAGACATCATCGTCGCTCAGGAAACCGCGACGAGCCGCGGGTCGGCGGGGATTCGCCGGTCGCGGGAATGCCGGGTGCGGCCGGGCCGGTTGATCGTGGTATGACTCAGGACGCGACGCAGGACGCACTGCTCAGGCTGCTCTCCGAGGGCCACGGCGGGGTGCTGGTCACCCTCAAGCGCGACGGCCGGCCCCAGCTGTCGAACGTCAGCCACGCCTACTACCCCGACGAGCGGATCGTCCGGGTCTCCCTCACCGACGACCGCGCCAAGACCCGCAACCTGCGCCGGGACCCCCGCGCCTCGTACCACGTGACGACTCCGGACCGATGGGCGTACACGGTCGCCGAGGGCACGGCCGACCTCACCCCCGTGGCGAACGACCCGCACGACGACACGGTCGAGGAACTCATCCGCCTGTACCGGGACGTCCAGGGCGAACACCCCGACTGGGACGACTACCGCGCGGCGATGGTCCGGGACCGGCGGCTGGTGCTGCGGTTGCGGGTGGAGCGGGCGTACGGGATTCCGGCCCGCGCAGGCGGTTCGGGGGCGTAACAAACCTCGACAGCGGTCCGCGCACCCCGGCCGCCCCTGAATCCGGCCGGAGTGCGCGGTGGTCTGCGGAGTACGACGTCGGCGTCTGTTCTTTTCTGCTTGCTTGTGCCGATGTTCTTGCGGGAAAAGTCGCCTGTCAACGGGAAAGAGGTCACCATGCCGGTCAACGGCCGCAGCCACATCCGCATCGCCCGCCCGTCCCGGGACCTGGCCGCCGCCGAGCGGTTCTGGGTGGAGGGGCTCGGCCTGGGTGTCGTGTGGCGCGCCGAGGGCGGCCCCGAACCCGGCGAGCACGACCTGCTGATGCTCGGATGGCCGGACGCCGGCTGGCACCTGGAACTCGTCCACGAGCAGGGCCACCCGGTCGAACCCCGCCCCACCGAGGAGGACTTGCTGGTGATCTACGTCGACGGGCCCGTACCGGAGGACCTCGTGGCCCGCCTCGAGGCCCACGGCGGCAAACGGGTGCTGTCGCCGAACCCGTACTGGAACGAGTGGGGCGTCACGGTGGAGGACTCTGACGGGTACCGGCTGGTGCTGTGCACACGGGGCTGGTCGAACGCCTAGGCGTGGAGAACCGGGCAGGCCCGAGCCCCCGGTGCGGTGCCGGCAGGGCGCCCGGGGGCTCGACGTGGGGGGAGAGCGGAAGGCGGAGGGTCAGGCCGTCACCTTCTGCGGGCGGGGCACCTCCCGGGGCGTGCGGGAGCCGAGGTCCTCCGTGGGGACCTTGTGGGTCTCGCGGGCCGTCAGGGCGGCGATCAGCGGGGGGACGCACAGGGCCGCGGTGAAGAGGGCCACCGAGGACCAGTCGGTGCCGTCGGGGCCCGCGATCTGCGCCGCGAAGGTGACCGCGAAACCGGCCACCGCGAAACCGATCTGCGTGCCGATCGCCATGCCCGACAGCCGGACCCGGGTGGGGAACATCTCGCCGTAGAAGGACGGCCAGACCCCGTTCGCGGCGCTGTAGACGACGCCGAAGGCGACGATGCCGAGCAGCAGCGTCAGCGGGTAGTTGCCCGTGGAGATCGCCCAGAGGTAGAGGAACATCGTCACCGCGCTGCCCGCCGCGCCGATCAGGAAGACCGGACGCCGGCCGATGCGGTCCGACAGCGTGGCCCACAGGGGGATCGCCGCGAGCGCGACGAGGTTGGCCAGCGCGCCCACCCACAGCATCGAGGAACGGCTCATCCCGACCGCGTCGCTCGTCGCGTACGCCAGCGCCCACACCGTGAAGATCGTGGAGACCGAGGCGATCAGCGCGCCCCCGATCACCCGGAGCACATCGGCCCAGTGCTCCCGCAGCAGTACCACCAGCGGAAGCTTCGGGACGCCCTCGGAGGCGGCCTGCTGCTCGAAAGCCGGTGTCTCGTCCAGCTTGCGGCGGATGACGAAACCGACCACGGCGACCGCCACGCTCAGCCAGAACGGCACCCGCCAGCCCCAGGACAGCAACTGGTCCTCGGGCAGCGCGGCGACCGGCAGGAAGACCAGAGTGGCGAGCAGCTGTCCGCCCTGGGTACCGCTGAGCGTGAAGCTCGTGAAGAAGCCCCTGCGGTGCGCCGGCGCGTGCTCCAGGCTCATGGAGTTGGCGCTGGCCTGCTCACCGGCCGCCGAGATGCCCTGCAGGACGCGGCACAGGACCAGCAGGACCGGGGCGAGGGTGCCGACCTGGTGGCGGGTCGGCAGACAGCCGATGAGGAACGTCGACAGGCCCATCAGGATCAGTGTGAAGACCATGATCTTCTTACGGCCGACCCGGTCGCCGACATGCCCGAGGAAGAGCGCGCCGACCGGGCGGGCCGCGTAGGCGACACCGAACGTGGCCAGCGACAGCAGGGTCGCGGTGGCCGGGTCGGACTCGTCGAAGAACACCTTCGGGAAGATCAGGGCTGCGGCACTGCCGTAGATGAAGAAGTCGTAGTACTCCAGGGCGCTGCCGATCCAGGCGGCGGTGGCCGCCTTCTTCGGTTGCCCGACGGCTTCGGCGGGGACGGACACGGGTTGCTCCTTCGGGGGGACTCCGGGAGCTATCCAGCTAATTAACCCACTGGATAGTTAGTAGCGGTTGCCGAGGATGGTGCGCCCGCGCATCCCGGGTGTCAAGGGGTCCGGACGTGCCGGGTCAGTCGGCCGCGCGGTCAGCCGTCAGGTAGGCGATCACCATGTCCCCCAACATGGTCCGGTAGTGCTCCCGCTGCTCGGCGGCGACCAGATCACGCCCGAACAGCGCGCCGAAGGTGTGCCGGTTGGCGACCCGGAAGAAGCAGAACGAACTGATCATCGCGTGCAGGTCGACCGCGTCCACGTCGGCGGTGAACAGGCCGGACTCCTGCCCCGAGGCCAGGATGCGGCGGATCACGTCGAGCGCGGGCGAGCCGATCTTCCCCAGCTTCTCGGAGGCGGCGATGTGCTCGGCCCCGTGGATGTTCTCGATACTGACCAGGCGGATGAAGTCGGGGTGCTGCTCGTGGTGGTCGAAGGTCACCTCGGCCAGGCGCCGGATCGCCGCGACCGGGTCCAGGTGCTCGACGTCCAGCTCCTGTTCGGCCTCGCGGATCACGCCGTACGCCCGCTCCAGGACGGCCGTGAACAGCTGCTCCTTGCCGCCGAAGTAGTAGTAGATCATCCGCTTGGTGGTGCGGGTGCGGGCGGCGATCTCGTCGACGCGGGCGCCGTCGTAGCCGGCCCGAGCGAACTCCTGGGTCGCCACGTCGAGGATCTCGGCCTGGGTGCGGGCGGCGTCGCGGATCCGCCCGTTCGGTCGTGCCGGTTCGTCGACGCTGGTCATCGGGTTCCTTCGGGAGTGCGGCCGGTGCCGCAGATTCTAGAAGGCGCGGCCGGAGTCTTCCCCGGCGGCAGCCCGGCTGATATAGCTAACGTACTGGTTCGTACATTAGGTCGCCTCAGGAGGTCCGCGTGGCCAAGGACTCGTTTCTCGTCGGACTGATCGGCGCCGGCATCGGCCCCTCGCTGAGCCCGGCGCTGCACGAGCGGGAGGCGGACCGGCAGGGCCTGCGCTGTCTGTACCGGCTCATCGACATCGACGTTCTGGGGGTGCGCCCCGAGGCGGTCGGCGATCTGGTGCGGGCCGCCCGTGACCTGGGCTTCGACGGGCTGAACATCACCCACCCGTGCAAGCAGCTGGTCATCGGGCACCTGGACGCGCTCGCCCCGCAGGCCGAGGCGCTCGGCGCGGTCAACACCGTGGTCTTCGAGAACGGCCGGGCGACCGGCCACAACACCGACGTCACCGGTTTCGCGGCGTCCTTCGCGCGCGGGCTGCCCGACGTGCCGCTCGAACGGGTCGTACAGCTGGGGGCGGGCGGCGCGGGTGCGGCCGTCGCACACGCCATGCTCACCCTGGGCGCCGGACGGGTCACCGTCGTCGACGCGCTCGCCGACCGGGCGGTGGAGCTCGCGGCGTCGCTCAACCGTCACTTCGGCGAGGGCCGGGCGGCGGGGGCCACCCCCGACCGGCTGCCGCGGCTGCTCGCCGACGCCGACGGCGTCGTGCACGCCACCCCCACCGGCATGGCCGCCCACCCCGGCCTGCCGTTCCCGGCCGACCTGCTCCGCCCCGAGCTGTGGGTCGCCGAGGTGGTCTACCGCCCACTGGAGACGGAGCTGCTGCGGACCGCCCGTGCGCTCGGCTGCGCCACTCTGGACGGCGGCGGCATGGCCGTCTTCCAGGCCGCGGACGCGTTCCGGCTGTTCACCGGGCGGGAGCCGGACGCGGCGCGGATGCTCGGGGACATCGCGGAACTGGCGGGCGTGGTCGGCGCCCCCAAGTAAGCCGGGATCACTGGCGGTTGACGGTCCGCGTCACACCGGCGAAGACCGTCGTCGCCAGGATCCAGCCCGCGATGACCAGCGCGTACGACAGCGACTGGTACCACCCCTGCGGGGCGAAGGCGCCCTCCTGGCCGAAGGAGATCACCGGCAGCAGCAGGTCGAGGGTGTAGAACAGCGCGTTGAAGTGCGGGGCCTCGTCCGCCTTGAGCGGTGGCGGGTGGTGGAGGCTGTAGGCGACCGTGCCGACGGCGAGCAGGGAGACCAGCCAGACGCAGGCCCGCAGGGGGTGGAAGCCGTAGCCGACGGTGGCGTCCTGGACATGGCCCCACAGGCGCCCGTACCAGGCGAGGGTGGCGCGGTGGCGGCGCTGCTTGGCGAGCTGGACCTGTCGTGCGGCGCGGTCGTCGCCGATGCGGCGGTAGGCGGCGGTCAACTGCTCGTAGGCGTGCGGGACATAGCCCTCACGGTCCCGCTCCAGCATCGGCAGGCGGCGCTCGGCGGGCTCCTGGGGGGTGAGCGAGGTGTAGACGAGCTTGTTGAACTGGACCTCCTCCGGCACCACCTCGGGTTCCAGGAACAGGTCGTCGATCTGGGCGCGGCGCAGGCTGAGGGTGCCTTGTATGCGCGGCCCCTTGCGCAGCCAGAGCTCCCCGATGGTGGAACTGTTCGCCCTGAGCGCCGCGTCGCCCGGGTTCGACAGGTGCGCGTACGAGAAGTCGAGCCGGCCCGCGATCCGAGCGCCCCGCAGACCGATCCAGCCGAAGGTGTGCACCCGGCGCAGATGGACGTCGCCCTCCACGACGAGGGTCTGCGCGTCGAGGACGATGTCGCCGGGGTGGCTGAGCCGGGCGTCGTTGAGGTTGACGGAGCCGGCGACGGTGGCGCCGTTGAGGCGGACCTCGCCGTGGGCGCGCAGGCCCGGCGCCCACAGGTCGTCGCCGATGGTCATGTGGTTGAGCTGGAGCGCGGGTTCGCCGGCGTCGACCGCGGTGATCTCGGCGCGGTCCATGAACAGCGCTCCGGCGATCTGTGCCCCGCCGAGCCGCACCGGGCCGTTCACCCGGCAGTCCGTCAGCCGCAGTACGGCGTCCACGCGCATCGTGGCGGCGGTCAGTCCGGGCAGCACGGAGTTGCTGAGGTTCAACTGGCGCAGCCGGCAGCCGTACAGCAGCGGTACGTCGTCGAAGTGGCAATGGCTGAGGCGTACGGCGTGGTCGACCGTCCCGTACTGGAGCCCGAGCACACCGGTGATCCGGGCGCCCGCGAGCTTGAGGGCGGGTATCTCCCCGTCCTCCTGCGGCCCGTTGAGCATCAGCGCCCGCAACACGGAGGCCCGGACCGTGCGTTCGGCATCCCACTCGGCGCCGTCCGCCACGTCTTCGTCCCCGGCCGTACGGAAGTCCACGGCCTCGCCCTTCGGGAAGGCTCGCCAGACACGCAGTTCGGCCGGGGTCAGGTTGTCGATCTCCATCAGCCGCGACTCTCCAACGCACACGTCACGGTGTCAACAGGCCCTGCCGACGACGACGGCCCGGGAGTCTTTGCTCCCGGGCCGTCGACAACTGCCGTGCTAGGCCCTGGTGTTCCACTCCGCGAGCACCGGACGGTCGTGTTCCGTCGACAGCCGGCTCACCGTGCCGGTCGCCAGCTGGAACAGCCGGCCCTCCGCCGGGGCGAGCCCGAGTCTGCGGGCCGTCAGGACCCGCAGGAAGTGGGCGTGGGCCACGAGGACCACGTCGCCGTCGGGGAGGGCGGCGTCCACCCGGGCCAGCACGAGGTCGGCGCGGCGGCCGACTTCCTCGGGGGACTCGCCCGGGTGTCCCTCCGGGCCGGGCGGGACCCCGTCGGTCCACAGGTACCAGTCGGGGCGGGTGCGGTGGATCTCGACGGTGGTGACGCCCTCGTAGGCGCCGTAGTCCCACTCGTGGAGGTCGGGGTCGGTCGAGGCCCCGGGGATGCCCGCCAGTTCGGCGGTGCGTATGGCGCGGCCCAGCGGACTGGTCAGCGCGAGCGAGAAGGCCCGGCCCGAGAGGAGCGGAGCGAGGGACTTGGCCTGTTCCTCGCCGTGCTGGGTGAGGGGCAGGTCGGTCCAGCTGGTGTGCTGTCCCGACACGCTCCACTCCGTCTCGCCGTGGCGGACCAGAAGAAGATCCCCCACGGCGCGCCTACTTCTTCGCTTCGACGGCGTGGCCGCCGAACTGGTTGCGCAGCGCCGCGATCATCTTCATCTGCGGGGAGTCGTCCTGGCGGGACGCGAACCGTGCGAAGAGCGAGGCGGTGATCGTCGGCAGCGGCACCGCGTTGTCCACGGCCGCCTCCACGGTCCAGCGGCCTTCGCCGGAGTCCTGCGCGTACCCCTTCAGCTTGTCCAGGTGCTCGTCCTCGTCGAGGGCGTTGACCGCGAGGTCGAGCAGCCAGGAGCGGATGACGGTCCCGTCCTGCCAGGAGCGGAACACCTCCCGGACGCTGTCCACCGACTCGACCTTCTCCAGCAGCTCCCAGCCCTCGGCATACGCCTGCATCATGGCGTACTCGATGCCGTTGTGGACCATCTTGGAGAAGTGCCCGGCGCCGACCTTGCCCGCGTGGACATAGCCGTACGGCCCCTCGGGCTTGAGCGCGTGGAAGATCGGCTGGAGCCGGTCCACGTGCTCCTTGTCACCGCCGACCATGAGCGCGTAGCCGTTCTGGAGGCCCCACACGCCACCCGAGACACCGGCGTCGACGAAGCCGATGCCCTTGGCTCCCAGCTCCTCGGCGTGCTTCTCGTCGTCGCTCCAGCGGGAGTTGCCGCCGTCGACCACGGTGTCACCGGGGGAGAGGAGCTCGCCGAGCTCGTCCACGACGGACTGGGTGGCGGCGCCGGCCGGGACCATCACCCACACCGTGCGCGGCGCTTCGAGCTTGTCGACCAGCTCGGACAGGCTCGCCACGTCGGAGACTTCGGGGTTGCGGTCGTAGCCGACGACGGTGTGGCCGGCGCGGCGGATGCGCTCGCGCATGTTGCCGCCCATCTTGCCCAGGCCGATGAGGCCGAGCTGCATCGCTGTCATG
Source organism: Streptomyces doebereineriae (assembly GCF_031845645.1). Lineage (NCBI taxonomy): Bacteria > Bacillati > Actinomycetota > Actinomycetes > Kitasatosporales > Streptomycetaceae > Streptomyces > Streptomyces doebereineriae. Next base: position 53,233 of record NZ_JAVREZ010000007.1, on the reverse strand, counting down.
TCAGAGCACTTCCTTCAGTTCACGGTAGGCGGCCACGAGGGCGGTGGTGGAGGAGTCGAGGCCGGGGACGTCGGCGCCCTCGGTCAGGGCGGGTTCGACGCGCCGGGCGAGGACCTTGCCGAGTTCGACGCCCCACTGGTCGAAGGAGTCGATGTGCCAGATCGCGCCCTGGACGAACACCTTGTGCTCGTAGAGGGCGACCAGCTGGCCGAGGACCGAGGGGGTGAGCTCCTTGGCCAGGACGGTGGTCGTGGGGTGGTTGCCCTGGAAGGTGCGGTGCGCCACCTGCTCCTCGGCCACACCCTCCGCGCGGACCTCCTCGGCGGTCTTGCCGAAGGCGAGCGCCTGCCCCTGCGCGAACAGGTTGGCCATCAACAGGTCGTGCTGCGCCTTGAGTTCGTCGCTCAGCTCGTCGATCGGCCGGGCGAAGCCGATCAGGTCGGCCGGGATGAGCTTGGTGCCCTGGTGGATCAACTGGTAGTAGGCGTGCTGCCCGTTGGTGCCGGGCGTGCCCCACACCACCGGCCCTGTCTGCCACTCCACGGGGTTGCCGTCACGGTCCACCGACTTGCCGTTGGACTCCATGTCCAGCTGCTGGAGATAGGCGGTGAACTTCGACAGGTAGTGGGAGTACGGCAGCACCGCGTGCGACTGGGCATCGTGGAAGTTGCCGTACCAGACGCCCAACAGGCCCAGGATCAGCGGGGCGTTGGCCTCGGCGGGCGCGTTCTGGAAGTGCTCGTCGACGATCCGGAAGCCGTCGAGCATCTCCCGGAAGTGGTCCGGGCCGACGGCGATCATGAGGGAGAGGCCGATCGCCGAGTCGTAGGAGTAGCGGCCGCCGACCCAGTCCCAGAACTCGAACATGTTGTCCGGGTCGATGCCGAAGTCCGTGACCTTCTCGGCGTTCGTCGACAGGGCGACGAAGTGCTTGGCGACGGCCTTGTCGTCGCGGAGTCCGGCCGGGCCGTCGAGCAGCCAGGTGCGGGCCGAGGTCGCGTTGGTGATCGTCTCGATCGTGGTGAAGGTCTTGGACGCGACGATGAACAGGGTCTCCGCCGGGTCCAGGTCCCGCACCGCCTCGTGCAGGTCGGCGCCGTCCACGTTGGACACGAAACGGAAGGTCAACTCCCGTGCCGTGTAGGCCCGCAGGGCCTCGTACGCCATCGCGGGACCGAGGTCCGAGCCGCCGATGCCGATGTTGACGACGTTCTTGATGCGCTTGCCGGTGTGGCCGGTCCACTCGCCGGAGCGGACCCGGCTCGCGAAGTCGCTCATCTTGTCGAGCACGGCGTGCACCCGCGGCACGACGTTCTCCCCGTCCACCTCGACCACCGCGTTGGCGGGGGCCCGCAGCGCGGTGTGCAGCACCGCCCGGTCCTCGGTGAGATTGATCCGCTCGCCGCGGAACATGGCGTCCCGCAGCCCGAACACGTCGGTGGCGGTGGCCAGTTCCTGCAGCAGGGCCAGGGTCTCGTCGGTGATCAGGTGCTTGGAGTAGTCGATGCGCAGATCGCCGACGCGCACGACGTACCGCTCCGCGCGCCCGGGGTCCGTCGCGAACAGCTCACGCAGATGGGGGGCGCCCTCGGCGCGGTGGTCCTCCAGCGCGGTCCACTCGGGGCGGCGGGTCAGCTTGGGAGAGTCAGACATGAGAGGGGGTCTCCTTGGTGGCCTCGCCCCGGAGAGCGACGGCGTACATCTCGTCCGCGTCGAGGCGCCGCAGCTCCTCGGCGATGAGTTCGGAGGTGGTGCGGACCTTCAGCGCGAGGGTGCGGGAGGGCTGGCCCGGCAGGGACAGCGTGGCCAGCGGGCCCTCGGGGCGGTCGATGACGACCTCGCCGTTCGCGGTGCCCAGGCGGACGGCCGTGACGACCGGACCGGCGGTGACCACGCGGTCGATCCTCACCTTCAGCCGCGCCTCCAGCCAGCGCGCGAGCAGCTCGGCGGCCGGGTTGTCGGCCTCGGCCTCCACGGCCCCGGAGATGATCTCGGTGCGGGCCTGGTCCAGGGCCGCCGCGAGCATCGAGCGCCACGGGGTCAGCCGGGTCCAGGCGAGGTCGGTGTCGCCGGGGGCGTAGGACCGGACCCGGGTCGCGAGGACATCGAGGGGGTTCTCGACGGCGTACAGGTCGGTGATCCGGCGCTGGGCCAGCGCGCCCAGCGGGTCCTTCGCGGGGTTCTCCGGCGCGTCCACCGGCCACCACACGACCACCGGGGCGTCCGGCAGCAGCAGCGGCAGCACGACGGAGTCGGCGTGGTCGGAGACCTCGCCGTAGGTCCGCAGGATGACCGTCTCGCCGGTGCCGGCGTCGGCGCCCACCCGGACCTCGGCGTCGAGGTGCGAGTTGGTGCGGTCGCGCGGGGTGCGGGCATGCCGCTTGATGACGACCAGGGTGCGCGAGGGGTGCTCGTGCGAGGCCTCCTCGGCCGCCTTGATCGCGTCGTAGGCGTTCTCCTCGTCCGTGACGATCACCATCGTCAGGACCATGCCCACGGCCGGTGTGCCGATGGCGCGGCGACCCTGCACCAGCGCCTTGTTGATCTTGCTTGCCGTGGTGTCGGTCAGGTCGATCTTCATGGCCTGCGCCAGCTCCGTCCGTCTCGTGCGAGCATCTCGTCGGCTTCCTCGGGTCCCCAGGTACCCGACGCGTACTGCGCCGGACGGCCGTGGTTCGCCCAGTTCTCCTCGATCGGGTCGAGGATCTTCCAGGACTCTTCCACTTCCTGGTGGCGGGGGAACAGGTTGGCGTCCCCGAGAAGGACATCCAGGATGAGCCGCTCGTAGGCCTCCGGGCTGGACTCGGTGAACGACTCGCCGTAGGCGAAGTCCATCGTCACGTCCCGGATCTCCATCGAGGTGCCCGGCACCTTCGACCCGAACCGGACCGTCATGCCCTCGTCCGGCTGCACCCGGATGACGATCGCGTTGGAGCCGAGCTCCTCGGTGGCCGTGGAGTCGAAGGGCGAGTGCGGGGCCGTCTGGAAGACGACCGCGATCTCGGTGACCCGGCGGCCGAGCCGCTTGCCGGTGCGCAGGTAGAAGGGGACGCCCGCCCAGCGGCGGTTGTCGACGTTCAGCCTGATGGCCGCATACGTGTCCGTCGTGGAGGCCGGGTCGATGCCCTCCTCCTCCAGATACCCGAGCACCTTCTCGCCGCCCTGCCAGGCACCCGCGTACTGCCCGCGCACGGCGTGCGCACCGATGTCCTCCGGCAGCTTCACGGCCCTGAGGACCTTCAGCTTCTCGGTGAGCAGCGACTCGGCGTCGAAGGCGGCCGGCTCCTCCATGGCGGTGAGCGCCATGAGCTGGAGCAGGTGGTTCTGGATGACGTCACGGGCGGCGCCGATGCCGTCGTAGTAGCCCGCGCGGCCGCCGATGCCGATGTCCTCGGCCATCGTGATCTGCACGTGGTCGACGTACGACCGGTTCCAGATGGGCTCGTACATCTGGTTGGCGAAGCGGAGCGCCAGGATGTTCTGGACCGTCTCCTTGCCGAGGTAGTGGTCGATGCGGAAGACCTGGTCCGGCTCGAAGACATCGTGCACGAGGGCGTTGAGCTCGCGGGCGCTCTTCAGGTCGCGGCCGAACGGCTTCTCGATGACCGCGCGCCGCCAGGAGCCCTCGGGCGCGTTCGCCAGCCCGTGCTTCTTGAGCTGCTGGACGACCTTCGGGAAGAACTTCGGCGGTACGGAGAGGTAGAAGGCGTAGTTGCCGCTGGTGCCGCGGGCCTTGTCCAGCTCCTCGACGGTCTGGCGCAGCTGCTTGAACGCCGTGTCGTCGTCGAAGTCGCCCGGGATGAACCGCATTCCCTCGGCGAGCTGCTGCCAGACCTCCTCACGGAACTCGGTCCGCGCGTGTTCGCGCACCGAGTCGTGCACGATCTGTGCGAAGTCCTCGTCCTCCCAGTCCCGGCGGGCGAACCCGACGAGCGAGAAGCCCGGCGGCAGCATGCCGCGGTTGGCGAGGTCGTAGACGGCCGGCATCAGCTTCTTGCGGGACAGGTCGCCGGTGACGCCGAAGATGACGAGTCCGGACGGTCCGGCGATCCGGGGGAGGCGCCGGTCGCGCTCGTCGCGCAGCGGGTTCTCCCAGTCGGCGGTGACGGTCATTCCGCGTCAACTCCCTTGCTGTTCAGCGACTTCGTGACGGCGTCCAGCAGGTCCTGCCAGGCCACCGCGAACTTGGCGACGCCCTCGTCCTCCAGCTGCTGCACGACCTCGTCGTACGAGATCCCCAGCGCCTCCACGGCGGCCAGGTCGGCGCGGGCCTGCGCGTAGCCGCCGGTCACCGTGTCGCCGGTGATCTCGCCGTGGTCTGCGGTGGCGTTCAGCGTGGCCTCCGGCATGGTGTTGACCGTGCCGGGCGCGACCAGGTCGTCGACGTAGAGCGTGTCCTTGTACGCCGGGTCCTTCACGCCGGTCGAGGCCCACAGCGGGCGCTGCTTGTTGGCGCGGGCGCCGCCGAGGGCGGTCCAGCGCTCGCCGGAGAAGACCTCCTCGTAGGCCTCGTAGGCGAGCCGGGCATTGGCGAGGGCCGCCCTGCCCTTGAGCGCGAGGGCGGCGTCCGTGCCCAGCACCGTCAGGCGCTTGTCGATCTCGGAGTCGACGCGGGAGACGAAGAAGGAGGCGACGGAGTGGATCGTGGAGAGGTCGAGGCCCTTCTTCGCGGCCTTCTCCAGCCCCGCCAGGTAGGCGTCCATGACCTCGCGGTAGCGCTCCAGCGAGAAGATCAGCGTGACGTTGACGCTGATCCCGAGGCCGATGACCTCGGTGATCGCCGGGAGGCCCGCCGTGGTCGCCGGGATCTTGATCATCACGTTCGGTCGGTCGACGAGCCAGGCGAGCTGCTTGGCCTCGGCGATCGTCGCCCGGGTGTCGTGGGCGAGGCGGGGGTCGACCTCGATGGAGACCCGGCCGTCCCGGCCGCCGGTGGCGTCGTACACCTGACGCAGCACGTCGGCGGCGGCGCGGACATCGGCCGTGGTCATCATCCGTACGGCCTCGTCGACCGTCACGCCGCGGGTGGCGAGGTCGGTCAGCTGCTCCTCGTAGCCCTTGCCCGAGCCGATGGCGGCCTGGAAGATCGACGGGTTGGTGGTGACACCCACCACGTGCTTCGTCCCGACCAGTTCGGCGAGGTTCCCGGACTCGATCCGCCCCCGCGACAGGTCGTCCAGCCAGATGGATACGCCTTCGTCGGACAGGCGCTTGAGTGCTCCCGCGGTCGCGGTTGCTTCGGTCACTGTGATCATCTTCTTTCTGGCGATCGGATCAACCGCGCGCGGCGGCCAGGGATTCCCGGGCTGCTGCGGCGACGTTCTCGGCGGTGAAGCCGTACTCGGCGAACAGGATCTTCGCGTCGGCGGAGGCGCCGAAGTGTTCGAGGGAGACGATGCGTCCTGCGTCACCTACGAAGCGGTACCACGTGAGACCGATACCGGCCTCGATCGCGACGCGGGCTCGCACGGACGGCGGAAGGACGCTCTCCCGGTACTCCCGCGGCTGCTGCTCGAACCACTCCACGGACGGCATCGACACCACCCGGGTGCCGACCCCCTCCGCCTCCAGCCGCTCCCGCGCGGCGACGGCGAGCTGGACCTCGGAGCCGGTGGCGATGAGGACGACGTCGGGCGTCTCCCCGGACGATTCGACGAGGACGTACCCGCCCTTGGCCGCGTCCGGATTCGGCGCGTACGTCGGCACACCCTGGCGGGTGAGCGCGAGGCCGTGCGGGGCCGGGTCGGTGGCGTGTCGGCGGAGGATCTCGGCCCAGGCGGTCGCGGTCTCGTTGGCGTCGGCCGGGCGGACGATGTTCAGGCCCGGGATGGCGCGCAGCGACGCGAGGTGCTCGACCGGCTGGTGGGTGGGGCCGTCCTCGCCGAGGCCGATGGAGTCGTGCGTCCAGACGTAGGTGACGGGCAGCTGCATCAGCGCCGACAGGCGTACGGCGTTGCGCATGTAGTCGGAGAACACCAGGAAGGTGCCGCCGTAGATCCGCGTGTTGCCGTGCAGCGCGATGCCGTTCATCTCCGCGGCCATCGAGTGCTCGCGGATGCCGAAGTGGACCGTACGGCCGTAGGGGTCGGCCTCCGGCAGCGGGTTGCCCTTCGGCAGGAAGGAGCTCGACTTGTCGATGGTCGTGTTGTTCGAGCCGGCGAGGTCGGCGGAACCGCCCCACAGCTCGGGGAGCACCGCGCCGAGGGCCTGGAGCACCTTGCCGGAGGCGGCACGGGTGGCGACGGACTTGCCCTCCTCGAAGACCGGGATCGCGGACTCCCAGCCCTCGGGGAGCTGGCCGGCGACGATCCGGTCGAAGAGCCGGGCGCGCGCGGGCTGCTCGCCGCGCCATTCGGAGATCTGCTTGTCCCAGGCGGCGTGCGCCTCGGCGCCCCGGTCGAGGGCCTTGCGGGAGTGGGCCAGCACCTCGTCGGCGACCTCGAAGGTCCGCTCGGGGTCGAAGCCGAGGACGCGCTTGGTGGCGGCGACCTCGTCGGCGCCGAGCGCGGAGCCGTGGGCGGCCTCGGTGTTCTGGGCGTTCGGCGCGGGCCAGGCGATGATCGTGCGCATCGCGATGATCGAGGGCCGCTCGGTCTCGGCCTGCGCGGACTTCAGTGCCGCGTACAGGGCGGGTACGTCGATGTCGCCGTCGGCGCCGGGCTCGATGCGCTGGGTGTGCCAGCCGTAGGCCTCGTACCGCTTCAGCACGTCCTCGGAGAACGCGGTCGCCGTGTCGCCCTCGATGGAGATGTGGTTGTCGTCGTAGACGACGACCAGGTTGCCGAGCTTCTGGTGGCCCGCGAGGGAGGAGGCCTCGGCGGAGATGCCCTCCTCCAGGTCGCCGTCGGAGACGATCGCCCAGATGGTGTGGTCGAAGGGCGACTCGCCCTCGGGGGCCTCCGGGTCGAAGAGGCCACGCTCGTAGCGGGCGGCCATCGCCATGCCGACGGCGTTGGCGACACCCTGGCCGAGCGGACCGGTGGTGGTCTCGACACCGGCGGTGTGCCCGTACTCCGGGTGACCGGGCGTCTTGGAGCCGTGCGTCCGGAAGGCCTTCAGGTCGTCGAGCTCCAGCTCGTACCCGGAGAGGTAGAGCTGCGTGTAGAGCGTCAGCGAGGTGTGCCCGGGGGAGAGGACGAAGCGGTCACGGCCGGTCCACTCGGGGTCCGCCGGGTCGTGACGCATCACCTTCTGAAAGATCGTGTACGCCGCGGGGGCCAGGGCCATCGCGGTGCCGGGGTGGCCGTTCCCGACCTGCTGCACGGCATCCGCCGCCAAGAGGCGGGCGGTGTCGACGGCACGCCGGTCGAGTTCGGTCCATTCGAAGCTGTCCGGTGTCTGCGTGCTCATCTTCAAGAAGTCCTCGATCGGAGCGGAGTAGCTGGTCTGACGCGTTCAAACTTAAAAGTCTGACTTTTACGGGGGAAGGTCGCCGTGTGTCAGCCTGTGGTGAAAGTGGGACACGGAACGCTCCAGGCAGGCGGCGCGACAAGGACATGGCGGACAGAACAACCCAAGGTTCCATCCTTGGCGGAGACGGTGACGGCGGAGTGGACGGGATCAGAACGTTCCCCTTCCCCATAGAGCTGAGCGTGGGCGGAGTCGGCATGCAGGTCGGCGCGATGGGCACCGGCCGCACCTGGCACGCGGATGCCCCGCTGGAGCGCGTGCACCGCATCGACTTCCATGTCGTGATGCTCTTCGACGGCGGTCCCGTGCACCACATGATCGACTTCGCCGAGTACGAGGCGACGGCGGGCGACCTGTTGTGGATCCGGCCGGGCCAGGTCCACCGCTTCTCGCCGACGAGCGAGTACCGCGGAACCGTGCTGGCCATGCAACCGGGCTTCCTGCCGCGGGCGACGGTGGAGGCGACGGGGCTCTACCGTTACGACCTGCCGCCGCTACTGCGGCCCTCCGGCGCCCAGTTGGCGGGCCTTCAGGCCTCACTGACCCAGCTGCAGCGGGAGTACGAGGACACGTCGACCCTCCCGCTGAGCCTGCACACCTCGGTCCTGCGGCACTCGTTGACGGCGTTCCTGCTGCGCCTGGCCCACCTCGCGGCGAGTTCGGCCGAGGCGGGGCGGCGGACCGAGTCGACGTTCACCCTGTTCCGGGACGCGGTGGAGAAGGGCTTCGCCACGAACCACAGTGTCAGCGCGTACGCCGACGCGCTGGGCTACTCCCGTCGGACCCTGGTACGTGCGGTGCGCGCCGCCACCGGGGAGACGCCCAAGGGGTTCATCGACAAGCGGGTCGTGCTGGAGGCGAAGCGGCTGCTCGCCCACACGGACATGCCGATCGGGCGGGTGGGGGCGGCGGTGGGGTTTCCCGACGCCGCGAACTTCTCCAAGTTCTTCCATCAGCACACCGACATGACGCCGGCGGCGTTCCGGACGGAACTTCTCTAGGAGTGGACCGAATGGCCCGACTGCGAGACATCGTCTTCGACTGCGCCCACCCCGCCGCCACGGCGCGGTTCTGGGCGGCCGCGATGGACGGGTATGCCGTCGCGCCGTACGACGACGAGGAGTTGGCCCGGCTGAGGTCGCTCGGGATCACGGACGTCGAGGACGACCCGACCGTGCTCGTCGAGTCCTCGCTGGGCGGGCCCCGGCTGTGGTTCCAGCTGGTGCCGGAGGGCAAGAGCGTCAAGAACCGGGTCCACCTGGACCTTTCCGCCACGGACCGGGAAGCGGAGGCCGAGCGGCTCGTCGGGCTCGGTGCGACGGTTCGGGACCGGTACCCGGACCACCTCGTGCTCGCCGATCCCGAGGGCAACGAGTTCTGTCTCGTCGGCGAGGGCTGACGGCATCCCGTCGAACCGCGCCCGTCCGATGGCCACTTGACTCGCGCTTTGCTGTGCGTGACCTGTGTATGGGGTGATCTTTGCCCGGCGGAACCCACGGTTCGCCCGGCCTTCACGTGGACCCGGCCCAAGGCTCCTAGGGTTGCGGCGCCGCTCCCCCGAACGTCCGTCACCTCTGTCCGGAGGACAGTCATGGCCGCCGTCAAGGCACCGCAGCGCAACCGACGTTCCCTCTCCGCACTCGCCGGAGCCCTCGCCCTCACCGCCACCTCGATCGGCGTGTGGGCCGCAACGGCCTCCACCGCCGAGGCAGCCGCTCTCCCCACCCCCGACCACGTCGTGGTCGTGGTGCTGGAGAACCACGCCTACTCGCAGGTCATCGGCAGCTCCAGCGCCCCCTACCTCAACAACACCCTCAAGGCGGGTGGCGCCACCCTCACCCAGTCCTACGGCCTCACCCACCCCAGCGAGCCGAACTACTACATGCTCTTCTCCGGCTCCAACCAGGGCCGCACCGACGACAGTTGCGTCGGTGTCGGTTCCATCAACCAGCCCAACCTCGCCTCCGAGCTGATCGCCGCGGGCAAGACCTGGGCCAGCTACAACGAGTCGCTGCCCAGCCAGGGTTCGACGACCTGCAGCAGCGGGAACTACGCGCAGAAGCACAATCCGTGGTTCGGCTTCTCCAACGTGCCCACCAGCACCGCGAAGACCTTCGCGCAGTTCCCGGCCGACTACACGACCCTGCCCAAGGTGTCCTTCGTCGTGCCGAACCTGTGCAGCGACATGCACGACTGCTCGGTCGCGACGGGCGACACCTGGATCAAGAACAACCTGGGCGCCTACGCCACCTGGGCCAAGACCCACAACAGCATCCTCGCCGTCACCTTCGACGAGGACAACAAGCTCTCCGGCAACCGCATCCCCACCCTGTTCTACGGGCAGCACGTCGCCTCCGGCAGCTCCAGCTCCACGACCTACAACCACTACAACGTGCTGCGCACGGTGGAGGACCTGGCCGGTCTGAGCGCCCACGCGGGCAACGCCGCCTCGGCCTCCGACATCACCGGCATCTGGAACTGACGCCTGTGTATCTCGCGGACTCCCGCGGTACGAAGGCCACCGTCGTCCCGGACTCCCGTCCGGGGCGGCGGTCGGCCGCCGTGCCCCCCGCCGTGCTGGCCCTGGGCGCGGTCAGCCTCATCACGGACGTCTCCTCGGAGATGGTCACGGCCGTCCTGCCGCTCTACGTGGTCACCGCCCTCGGCCTGTCCCCCCTCGGTTTCGGTCTCCTCGACGGCATCAACAACGGCGTCGGGGCCCTGGTACGGCTGGCCGGCGGCCACCTCGCCGACCGGGGAGGCCGCCGTCACAAGGTCGTGGCGGGCCTCGGCTACGGCCTGTCGGCGCTGTGCAAGCCGCTGCTGCTGCTCGCCCACACCCTCCCCGTGCTCAGCGCGGTCCTCGCGGTCGACCGCACCGGCAAGGGGCTGCGCACCGCTCCCCGGGACGCGATGATCTCGCTGTTCACCGAACCCGAGCACCGGGGACGGGCGTTCGGGGTGCACCGCGCCATGGACACCACCGGCGCGCTGCTCGGCCCGCTCGTCGCGTTCGCCGTACTGCGGGCCACCGTCGACGGCTACGACGCGGTCTTCGCGGTCAGCGGCTGCGTGGCCGCGCTCGGCGTCCTGGTCCTGCTGCAGTTCGTGCCCCGCCGCGTCACCCCCGCCGACGCCGTACGCCGTCCCGAGCGGCCCCCGGCACTGCGCGACTCGCTCGCCCTGCTGCGCCGCCCCGACCTGCGCCGCCTCACCGTGTGCGCCACCCTCCTCGGTCTCACCACCGTCAGCGACTCGTTCCTCTACCTCCTCCTGCAACGCGAGGGGAACCTGTCCGCCCATCTGTTCCCGCTGCTGCCGCTGGGCACGGCCGCCGTCTTCCTGCTGCTGGCCGTCCCCCTCGGCGCGCTCGCCGACCGCGTCGACCGTCGCCGCCTCTTCCTCGCCGGCCACGGCGTCCTGCTGCTCGGCTACGGCCTGGTGCTCTCCCCCTGGCACGGCGTCCCGGCCGTGATCGCCGTCCTCGTCCTGCACGGCACCTTCTACGCGGCCACCGACGGCGTACTCGCGGCCGCCACGGCGGGAGCCGTCCCGGCACGGCACCAGGGCGCCGGGCAGGCACTCGTCGGCACCGGCCAGGCGCTGGCCCGGTTCGCCTGCTCGCTCGCCTTCGGCGCGGCCTGGAGCCTGTGGGGCGGGCGGACCGCCCTCGCCGTCACCGCCGCCGCACTGGCCGTCAGCGCCGTCGTGGCCTCGTTCCTTCTCCGTACCGCCGATGAGGTGTCCGCGTGACCAGAACCGCCCGTCTGTCGATCCTGCTCGCCGCTGTCCTGCTGCTCGGGGCGGTCGGCACCGGGTCGGTGCTGCACGCCGCCCACCGGTCGGGCCTGCGTGACCAGCAGCAGGCGAACGGCCCGACCGTGCGGGCCGGCACCGTCTCGCTCCGGCCGACGGCAGGGCGCCGCCTGCTGGTACGCAATCTGGCCTGGGGCCCGCACCGCGACGAGATCGCCACCGTCCCCGCCGACGATCCGCAGGGCCCGCGCACCGCTTCGGGGGTGAAGTGCCTGCGCTTCCACGCGGCAGCCGGCACCGGCATCTGCCTCCAGGCCGTGCACGGCGCGCTGGAGGACACCTACCGAGCGGTGGTGCTCGACGCGCACCTGCGCGAACGCCACCGCTTCCCGACAGCCGGCATCCCCACCCGGGCCCGGGTCTCGCCCTCCGGACACATGGTCGCCTGGACGGTGTTCGTCAGCGGAGACTCGTACGCCGGAACGAACTTCTCCACCCGCACGGCCGTCGTCGACACCCGCACCTGGGCGATCGACGACAACCTGGAGACCTTCCACATCGTCAAGGACGGCCGGACCTACCATGCCGCCGACACCAACGTCTGGGGCGTCACCTTCGCCGACGACAACCACTTCTACGCCACGCTGGCGACCGGCGGCCGGACGTATCTCGTGCGGGGCGACGTCACCGCACGCACTCTCACCACCCTGTACCGCAACGTCGAATGCCCCTCCCTCTCACCCGACGGCACCCGCGTCGCCTACAAGAAGCGCGTCAAGGGGGCCTCGCCCGACGCCCCCTGGCGCCTGTACGTCCTGAACCTGCGCACCATGAAGGAGACCCCGACCGCCGAGTCGCGCGACATCGACGACCAGGCACTGTGGGCCGACGGCGACACCCTCGTCTACGCCCTCCCCGGCGACTACGGCTCCGACCTGTGGACCGTCCCCGCCGACGGCACCGGCACGGCCCGCCGTCTGATGACGTCCGCGGTCGCCCCCGCCTACCTGGGGTGACGAAACGCCGCCCCACGAGACGGCACAGGCCTCGTGGGGCAGCGTCAACACACCGGTCAGTGACCGAAGTTGAACCAGTTCACGTTCACGAAGTCCGCCGGCTGGCCGCTGGTGAAGGTCAGATACACGTTGTGGGTGCCGGTGACGGCGCTCATGTTCGCCGGGACCGTTCTCCAGGACTGCCAGCCGCCCGTGTTGGCGATCGAGAAGCTGCCGACCGGAGTGGCGGTACGGCTGTCCAGGCGCACCTCGACCAGACCGCTGACGCCGCCCGCCGCGCCGCTCGCCACGCGCGCGACGAACTGAGTCGCCGCCGTGGAGCCGAAGTTGACGTTCTGGTACAGCGCCCAGTCGCCGTTCGCGAGCGAGCCGATGTCCTGGCCGCCGCCGGTGTCCGTCGTGGTCTCGGCGTTCACGCCGCTCTGGCTGTTGTACGACTCGGCCTGGATGGTGCCGTAGGCGTCGACGCCGCCCGTGGGCGGAGGCGTGGTACCGCTCCCACTCGCCGACAGCACCTGGACGTAGTCGACGGTCATCGGCACGCCGGACTGGGTGCCGGAGTCGAGACCGCCGCCGAACGCGTCCGGGAAGGCGCCGCCCATCGCCACGTTGAGGATGAGGAAGAAGCCGTGGCCCGTGGCGTTGGCCCAGGTCGTCGCGTCCACCTGGCTCGCGTTGACCGAGTGGAACTGGGTGCCGTCCACGAGGAAGCGGATCGTCTCGGGGCTCACCGAGCGGTCCCACTCCATGGTGTAGGTGTGGAACGCCGACTGGCAGGTCGAGCCCGGACAGGCGACGTTGTTGCCGATGCCCGTCGTCTCGTTGCACGGGCCGCCCGGGTTGGTGCCGCAGTGCATCGTGGCCCACACGCGGTTCATGCCCTGGACGTTCTCCATGATGTCCAGCTCACCGACACTGGGCCAGTTCTGGTAGTTGCCGCGGTAGGGCGCGCCCAGTGCCCAGAACGCCGGCCAGTAGCCCTCGGCTGCGGTGCCGGTGACGTTGGGCATCTGGATGCGCGCCTCGACGCGCAGTTTGCCGCCGGACGGGGGCTGGAAGTCGGTGCGGTTGGTCTCGATGCGGCCCGAGGTCCAGTTGCCGGCCGAGTCGCGGAGGGGCGTGATACGCAGGTTGCCGTTGCCGTCCAGTGCCACGTTGCTGGTGCTGTTGGTCATCGTCTCGACCTCGCCGGTGCCCCAGTGGGCGGGGCCGCCCGGATAGGAAGTTCCGGTCGCGTACTGCCAGTTGGAGGTGTTGACGCCGGTCCCGGCGGAGCCGTTGAAGTCGTCAAGGAAGACCTGCGACCAGCCCGTGGGAGGTGTGGGGGCGGAGGCGTCGGCGGGGAGGGTGGCGGCCGTCGCGAGGGCGGCGGCCAGACCGAGGGTGCTCAGCACGGCGACGAGGGCTCGCCGCCGTCTGGGTATGCCGGAGGTTTCACTCATGGGGGTGCTGCCTCTCGAGTACGGAGTGGGGGTGCGGGTGCGGGGGTGCCCTTCGAGCGCAGTCTGAGAGCGCTCTCAAAGTGCGCCCAATGTGCTCTCGGCCACTCCGGCCGTCAAGAGGTGAAACAGTGAAAGTCGCTGCGCCGCAGGTGAGTTCACCCAGTGAAGGGTGTGGATCGGCGCCGTGCGCCTCGGTCACCGCCGAGGCGTCGGCCCGCGAGTCCGTGTCAGGCCCTGGCGGCGAGTGGCCGCCAGGCGTTCCAGGTGTCCAGCCGCCGGCGGTAGGCGGCTTCCACGACCGGATAGGGATACGTGCCCAGGAACAGGCGCAGGGGCGGCTCGTCCGTGTCGACCAGTTCGAGGACGACCTCGGCGGTGGTCTGCGGATCCTGGGGAGCCCGGGCGCCGGCACCGGCCCGGCGGGCCTCACGGATCGGCTCGTAGGCGGCGAGGGGCTCGGCGTGCACCGCCGAGGAGCCGGACCAGTCGGTGCCGTAGGGGCCGGGTTCGACGAGCGTGACGCGCACGCCGAGCGGACCGACCTCCTGGGCGAGCGCCTCGCTCATGCCCTCCAGCGCCCACTTGGAGGCGTTGTAGAGGCCGAGGGAGGGGAAGGCGGCGAGGCCGCCGATGCTGGAGACCTGCAGGATGTGCCCGCCGCGCTGGGCGCGCAGGAGAGGCAGGGCCGCCTGTGTCACCCACAGCGGGCCGAGCACGTTCGTGTCCAGCTGGGCGCGGGCCTGTTCCTCGGTGGTCTCCTCGACCATCCCGAACAGGCCGTAGCCCGCGTTGTTGACGACCACGTCGAGGCGGCCGAAGGCGTCGGCGGCCCGTTGGACGGCGGCGAAGGCGGCCGCCCGGTCGGTGACGTCGAGGGCGAGGGGCAGGACGCTGTCCCCGTAGGCGTCGACGAGAGGCTCGAGGGACTCGGGGCGGCGGGCGGTGGCGGCCACGCGGTCGCCTCGGGAGAGTGCGGCCTCCGCCCAGATCCGACCGAAGCCGCGGGACGCGCCGGTGATGAACCAGGTCTTCTTCATGCCCTCGACCCTGCGCCTCCCACCGGACGCCAGCCAGCACCCCCGCAGGGTTACCCTTTCGGCCATGGCGGCCGGCAACGCGCTCGGAGAGTTCCTGAAGGCCCGGCGGGGACGGGTCCCGCCCTCGCGCGCGGATCTGCCCGCGCACGGAAGACGCCGGGTCGCCGGACTGCGCCGGGACGAGCTGGCCCGGCTGGCCGGCATCAGCGAGCCGTATCTGACCCGGCTGGAACAGGGCGTGGACCAGCATCCTTCGCCGCAGGTGCTGCGGGCGCTCGCGCGGGCTCTGGAACTGGACGCCGACACCCGCGCGCATCTGTTCGCGCTCGCCGCCCCGGATCCGGTACCGCCCGCGGAGACCGAAGTCGCCCCGGACCTGCACCAGTTGCTCGACGCGTGGGCGGGCACACCGGCGTATGTGCGCAACCGGCGGTTCGAGGTGCTGGCCGCCAACAAGTGGGCCCGCGCGCTCGCGCCGATGTACGAGCCCGGGCACAACCTGGTCCGGGACATGTTCCTCGATCCCGCGGCCCGCCGGCTGTTCCCCGACTGGCCGGAGATCGCCGCGCAGACCGTCGCGGCCCTGCGCGCCGAGGCCGACCCGCGCGACCCCGTGACCGCGCGGCTCGTGGCTGAACTGGAGAGCGACGAGGACTTCCGCGGCCTGTGGGCGCGGTACGACGCGCGGCCCTCCCGCGACGAGCTGAAACGGTTCGCGCACCCGCACGTCGGGGAGCTCGCCCTGCGGCGGCAGGCGCTCACCGTCGGGGGCGCCGAGCAACAGGTGATCATCGTCTACCAGGCGGTGCCCTCGAGCCCCTCCGCCGAAGCCCTCGCCAGACTGCTCTGACGCCGTTCAGACCGCGCTGCCCGCCTTCCAGTCCGACCACGACAGGTTCCAGCCGTTGAGCCCGTTCGACGGTTCCACGGTCTTCTCGCCGGAGTTCTTCACGATCACGACATCGCCGAGCAGGGAACTCTCGTAGAACTTGTAGCCGTCCACGGAGCTGTCGTTCGCGCCCTTGGCGTCGTGCAGGCCGACGCAGCCGTGGCTGGTGTTCCGGCTGCCGAACACCGAGGTGGGCGCCCAGTAGTTGCCGTGCACGAAGGTGCCGGAGGTGGTCAGGCGCTGGGCGTGCGGGACGTCGGAGATGTCGTACTCGTCGCCGAGGCCGACCGTCGAGGACTCCATGCGGGTCTGCTTGAACCGCTCGCTGATCACCATGATCCCGGACCAGGTGGTGTGGTCGGAGTCGCCGCCGGAGACGGGGTAGCCGGCGATCGTCTCGCCGTCCCTCTTGACCACCATCTCCTTGGTGGACAGGTCGACCGTGCTGATCTGCTCGCGGCCGATGTGGAAGGTGACGTCCTTGGACTGCACGCCGTAGACCCCGGCGGTGCCCTGGACGTCCTTGAGCCGCAGGCCGAGCGTGATCTTCGTGCCGGCCGCCCAGTAGGTCTCGGGCCGGAAGTCGAGCCGGGTGTCGCTGAACCAGTGGCCCACGATCTCGACCGCGGGTTCGGCGGTCACCGTGATCGCCTTCTGGACGGCGGCCCTGTCGGACACGGCGTGCGAGAAGTTGATGGAGACCGGCATGCCGACGCCGGAGGTGGTGTTGGCCTCGGGGGTGAACCAGCCCACGAACGTCTCGCCGGGGGACTTCGTGGTGAAGGTCGTCGTCTCCGCGGTGCCGTCCTGTGCCGTGACCGCGACCGTGTACTTGGTGCCCGAGTACGGGTTCGTCGTCGAAGCCCATGTGGTCTTCGCGTCGTTGAGCGATCCGGTGAGCGTGGAGCCGTCGTTGCCGGTCACCTTCACGGAGGCCAGGGTGCCGTCGGTCACGGTGACCTCGACGGGAGCGGCGAAGTCGGCCTTCTTGGTCCCGTCGGCGGGGGTGACCGTGATGGCCGCCTTCTTCGCGGCCGCTCGGACGGACGCGGTCGACGTCCCCTCCGAGGCGTCCGCGGATCCGCTGCAGCCCGTCAGGACGACGGCCGCCGGCACGGCACCCAGAGCGGCGAGCATCCCGCGCCGGGACCACCTCTGCGGCTGTCGCCCGGACCGGTTCGATATGTGCGGGACGCCCACGGCACACCTTCCTGAGATATCCACCTTTGCGGGGGCATCGTGCGCCTCGTACCTGGGGTGATCCTTTGAAACGGGGGGTGACTGTCTGAGATTCCGGTGAGGAGTCGCTGAAACGGGACTCGCAGGTGCCGTTCGTCGACGGTGTCGTACAACTGCCGTGCCTCGGGAGCGGCGCCGTCAGATAAGGGGGGCGGCGGTGGCGGCCCCCACTCGCCAGCCCACCAGGCTCAGGCGGTCGTCCCCCTCGTCCTGGAACATCCACCTTGCTTACGGGCAGGGTGCCCGGTCTTTCAGGGCCGGGGTGAAGGCCCGCTCCCGCGGGGCGGGACGGGGATAGCCGAATCGCCGTCAGGGCGATTCGGCGTGTCACGCGGCGCGACTGCATGGCGCACGAGGGACACCAGCCAGGAGTTCAGGGAGCGGTCGTCTGTGGCGGCAGCGTCCTTGGCGGCGTCGTAAAGGTCTTCGGGGAGGCGGAGATTGAACTTGATCACCCGTCAAGTATGGCCCTAGAATGGGGCCATGTCCAGATTCCGTATGTACCCGACGTCGCAGCAGGAGGAGGAGCAGATGCTCCTGCACTGCGCGCACGCGAGGTACGTGTGGAACCTGGCGGTCGAGCAGCACTCGCACTGGTACAAGGGGCGCACGTCCGCACCAGGTTTCGCAGAGCAGTGCAAGCAGCTCACCGAAGCCCGGCGTGTCAGCCAGTGGCTGGGGTCTGGTAACGCAGACGTTCAGCAGCAGGCGCTCAAGGGCTTCGCCCAAGCCAAGCAGGCCCGGTTCACGACCGGGTTCGGTGAGCCGACGTGGCGTAAGAAGCATGTGCACGAGGGCTTCCGCGTCATTGGCACCGACCGCGTGCCGGAATTCGAAGCGGACGGGTCACCGAAACTGAACGCGAAGACCGGCAAGCAGGTGATGGGTCGGTCCGTGGTCGTGCAGAAGCTCAACCGCCGGTGGGCGCAGGTCAAGGTGCCCGGCTGCGGGTGGGTACGGTTCAGGCTCACCCGTCCCGAACTTCCGCAGGCGAAGACGTTTCGCGTCACCTTCCGGGGCGGCCGGTGGCACATCGCGTTCGCGGTCGTTCCCGACCCGATCGCGGCACCGGGCACGGGCGAGGTCATCGGCGTCGACCGGGGCGTGACCATCACCGCCGCCCTCTCGGACGGCCGGAAGCTGAACTGCCCGCAGCTCACCGTCAAGGAGCGGGCGCAGATCCGCAAGCACCAGCGCCGCGCCGCTCGCGCCCCGAAGGGCAGCGAGCGGAAGACGGCCGAGTACGCCAGGGTCGCCAAGCTCAAGGCCCGCGAGGCGGACCGGCGCAAGGACTGGTGCGAGAAGACCTCGACGATGCTCGCCCGCACTTGTGACCTGGTGCGGTTCGAGAAGCTCAACATCAAGAACATGACCGCCTCCGCGAAGGGGACGGTCGAGCAGCCCGGCAAGAAGGTCAGGCAGAAGGCCGGGCTGAACCGGGCCATCCTCGCCCAGGGCTGGGGCCTGCTGAGGCAGCGCACCGGGCACAAGGCCCCCGGGCGCGTCGAAGACGTCCCCGCCCCCTACACCTCCCTGCGGTGCAGCGCCTGCGGATGGATCGAGAAGAAGTCGCGCAAGAGCCAAGCCGACTTCATCTGTGTGTCCTGCGGGTTCACCTGCAACGCGGATGAGAACGCAGCAAGCAATGTCGCGGCAGGACAGGGCGGGATCCCCCGCCCCCGGCGATCAGCCGGTGCCGGAGGGGTGACAGCGGCCACCGGCCGTTCGAGTGCCCGTGAACCTCAACCCGCCTGGGTTGGAATCCCCCTCTTTTAAGAGGGGGAGGATGTCAATGCAGGGACGCGGCGAACAGCACCAGCACGGCGAGCGCGCTGTCGACGACGTACGGGTTCGTCGTCCTCAGGCGGGTCACGACGGGGGCGTACCAGGACCGGGCGGCGGACATGAGCGGCTCCTCGGGGCCGGGGCCGTTCCAGTATCACGACGCCGACGCGGCCGGGTCCTCACCGGTGAGAGGGATATCCGGCACCCGAACGGGGCGGGACCGTGGGCTGCCAGCCCAGTGCCCGCGAGATCCCGAGCGCCGCGAGCCGTACCGCGGGGATCAACGCCGGCACCTGGGCGTCGGCCTGGGGCACCACGACCGACACGGCCGCGACCACCGTCCCGTCGGGCCCGCACACGGGGGCGGCCACCGAGAGGGCGTCGTCGGTGACCTGACGACTGCTCACCGCGACGCCGGTGTGCCGGACTTCGGCGAGCACCCGGCGCAGTTTCGCCGGTTCGGTGATCGTGTACGGCGTGAAGACGGCGAGCGGGGTCGCGCAGTACTCCTCCTGCTCCCACGGCTCGCAGTGCGCCAGCAGCACCAGGCCGACCCCGGTGGCGTGCAGCGGCCAGCGCGCCCCGACCCGGATGTGCACGCCGACCGAGGAACGCCCCGCGATCCACTCGATGTAGACGACGTCCGAGCCGTCCCGCACCGCCAACTGCACGTTCTCGTGGGTGGCCTCGTACAGGTCCTCCAGATACGGCAGTGCCAGCTGCCTGAGCGCGACCCCGCGCGGCGCGAGCGCGGCGACCTCCCACAGCCTGAGCCCGACGTGGTAGACGCCGGCGTCGTCCCGCTCCAGAGCGCCCCAGTCGGTCAGCGCGCCCACCAGCCGGTGGGTGGTGGTCAGGGTCAGCCCCGCGCGCCGGCTGATGTCGGTCAGGGACAGCGCCGGGTGGTCGTGGTCGAAGGCGGCGAGCACGGACAGCAGCCGGTCCGGCGCCGAGCGCACGGTCATGGCTGGTCGGCGACCCTCAGCAGGAGGGCCTGGAGCGTCTCGCGCTCGGCGGGGTCGAGCGGGCCGAGCAGGTCGTTGGTCACCCGCCGGCCGGCCTCGTCGGTGCCGCGCAGGAAGGCCCGGCCGTCCTCGGTGAGCACGACGATCTTGCTGCGGCGGTCGTCGGGGGAGGGGCGGCGCTCGGTCAGGCCCAGTTTCTCCAGGTCGTCGACCAGGCCGACGATCGCGCTGGGGTCGTAGCCGAGCCGGGTGCTCAGCTCCCGCTGGAGGGCGCCCGCGGACCCGGCGAGATAGCGCAGCACCGCGTAGTGGCGCAGTCGCAGTCCCGACTCCTGGAGGAACGTGTTGAACAGCTGACCCGAGCGCAGGCCCAGGCGGTACAGCAGGTAACCGGTGTCCGCGTGCAGCCCGCGCATCCACGGCTCCTCCGAGTCGATGGGCTTCGGGGTGACGTGCTGGCGTGTGATGGCGGGCTCCTCGGGCTCGGTGTGTCAGGGAGATTCCAGCATGACGCACCCGAAGGTCTCCAACAACTATTGACGTCACCAATTATTGCTCTTAGCTTCGATCTCGTAGCCGCACCCCGTGTGAACCCATGAAGGGACCCGCTCGTGTCCAGCATCGATCTCTCCGGCAAGGTCGCCGTCGTCACCGGCAGCGGCCGGGGCCTCGGCCTCGCCTACGCGCACGCCCTCGCCGCCCACGGCGCCTCCGTGGTCGTCAACGACGTCGACGAGGCGGTCGCCGAGCAGGCCGTGAAGTCCATCGTGGAGGCGGGCGGCACCGCCGTCGCCGAGGTGGTCCCGGTCGGCACCACCGAGGCCGCCGAGCGACTGGTGGGCCGGGCGGTGGAGGAGTTCGGACGGCTCGACATCCTGGTCACCAACGCGGGCATCCTGCGTGACAAGGTGCTGTGGAAGATGACCGACGACGACTTCGACGCGGTGATCACCACCCACCTCAAGGGCACCTTCACCTGCGCCCGCGCCGCCGCGGTCCGCATGCGCGAGCAGGGCGAGGGCGGCTCCCTGATCCTGGTCGGCTCCCCGGCCGGGCAGCGCGGCAACTTCGGACAGACGAACTACGCCGCCGCCAAGGCCGGCATCGCCGCCTTCGCCCGCACCTGGTCCATGGAACTGGGCCGCGCCGGCATCACCGTCAACGCGATCGTGCCGGTCGCGGCCACCGCGATGACCGAGACCATCCCCGCCTTCGCCCCGTACATCGAGGCCATGAAGAACGGTGAGGCGCTCCCCGACTTCCTCCGCAAGGGCGAGGGCTTCGGCACCCCCGAGGACTGCGCGGCCCTCGTCCCCTTCCTCGCCTCCGAGGCCGCCCGGGGCATCACCGGGCAGGCCATCGGCATCGGCGGCGACAAGGTGGCACTCTGGTCCCATCCGCAGGAGATCAGGGCGGCCTACGCCGACGGCGGCTGGACCCCCGACACCCTGGCCGACGCCTTCCCGACGTCGGTGGGCGCCGAACTCCAGACGGTCGGCATCCCGGCACCGAAGCTTCCGGAGGCGTGATGGACCTCTCCATGAACGTCGAGGACCTGGTCGCGATCGATGTCCACACCCACGCGGAGGTGTCCTCCAAGGGCCACTCCTCCCTGGACGACGACCTGCACGACGCCTCCTCGGCCTACTTCAAGGTCGAGGGCAAGCGGAAGCCGACTCTGGAGGAGACCGCCGCCTACTACCGCGAGCGGAAGATGGCCGCCGTGATCTTCACGGTGGACGCCGAGTCCGCGACCGGCACGGCGCCGGTGCCGAACGAGGAGGTCGCCGAAGCGGCGGCCGCCAACTCCGACGTCCTCATCCCCTTCGCGTCCATCGACCCGTTCCGGGGTAAGGCGGGCGTGAAGCAGGCCCGGCGCCTGGTCGAGGAGTACGGGGTGAAGGGCTTCAAGTTCCACCCCAGCGTCCAGGGCTTCTTCCCCAACGACCGCTCGGTGGCCTATGCCCTCTACGAGGTCATCGAGGAGACCGGCACCATCGCCCTCTTCCACACGGGCCAGACGGGCATCGGCGCGGGCGTCCCCGGCGGGGGCGGCATCCGCCTCAAGTACTCGAACCCGCTCCACGTGGACGACGTGGCGGCCGACTTCCCGCACCTGAAGATCATCCTGGCGCACCCGTCCTTCCCCTGGCAGGACGAGGCCCTCGCCGTAGCCACGCACAAGCCGGGCGTGCACATCGACCTGTCCGGCTGGTCGCCCAAGTACTTCCCGCCGCAGCTCGTGCAGTACGCGAACACCCTGCTCAAGGACAAGGTCCTCTTCGGCTCCGACTTCCCCGTCCTCACCCCCGACCGCTGGCTCGCCGACTTCGAGAAGCTGTCCATCAAGGACGAGGTGAAGCCGAAGATCCTCAAGGAGAACGCCGCCCGTCTGCTCGGGCTGACCAAGCCATAAGGGGCCTCAGATGCGCAACGAGGGACTGGGCTCATGGCCCGCACGCCGGGCCCGCAAGACCCCGCACCGCACCGCCCTGATCCACGGCGACACGACGTTCACGTACGCCGAACTGCACACCCGCGTCACCCGCCTCGCGCACGCCCTGCGCGCCCGGGGCATCCGGCGCGGCGACCGCGTCGCCTACCTCGGCCCGAACCACCCCTCCTACCTGGAGACGCTGTTCGCGGCCGGCTCCCTGGGCGCGGTCTTCGTCCCCCTCAACACCCGCCTCGCCGGACCGGAGATCGGCTACCAGCTGTCCGACTCCGGCGCCAGGGCACTGGTCTACGGCCCCTCGCACGCGGGGCTCGTCGCCGGACTGCCGGGCAGCACCGACGTCCGTACCTACGTCGAAGTCGGCCCCGAATACGAGCAGTTGCTCGCCGAGGCGGCGGCGGAACCGATCGACGAGCCGGTCACCGCCGACGACACCTGCATCATCATGTACACCTCGGGCACGACCGGCCGCCCCAAGGGCGCCATGCTCACCCACGGCAACCTGACCTGGAACGCGATCAACGTCCTCGTCGACACCGACCTGATCTCCGACGAACGCGCCCTGGTCTCCGCGCCGTTGTTCCACACGGCCGGCCTGAACATGCTGACGCTCCCGGTACTGCTGAAGGGCGGCACCTGTGTCCTGGTCGAGGCCTTCGAGCCGAACGCGACCTTCGATCTGATCGAACAGCACCGGATCACCTTCATGTTCGGGGTGCCGACGATGTTCGAGCAGGTGGCGAGGCACCCGCGCTGGGCGGACGCGGACCTGTCCTCCCTGCGGATCCTGACCTGCGGCGGCTCCCCGGTGTCGACCCCTCTGATCGCCGCGTACCAGGAGCGCGGGCTCACCTTCCTCCAGGGCTACGGCATGACCGAGGCCTCTCCCGGGACCCTGTTCCTGGACGCCGAGCACGCCATCGGCAAGGCGGGTTCGGCGGGCGTGCCGCACTTCTTCAGCGATGTCCGGGTCGTACGGCCGGACCTGGCGCCCGTCGACGTCGGCGAGACCGGCGAGGTCGTGCTCCGTGGGCCGCACGTCATGCCCGGCTACTGGGGGCTGCCCGAGGAGACCGCCGCCTCCTTTGCGGACGGCTGGTTCCGCAGCGGGGACGCGGCCCGCGTCGACGAGGACGGATACGTCTTCATCGTCGACCGCATCAAGGACATGATCATCTCTGGCGGCGAGAACATCTACCCCGCCGAGATCGAGGACCTGCTCCTCGGCCATCCGGACATCGCCGAGTGCGCGGTCATCGGTGTCCCGGACGACAAGTGGGGCGAGGTGCCGCGGGCGGTCGTCGTGCCACGCGAGGGCGCCTCGCCCGACCCCGACGAGGTCCTGGCCTCCCTGGCCGGACGGCTCGCCAAGTACAAGATCCCCAAGTCGGTGGTGATCGCGGACGGACTCCCGCGCACCGCCTCCGGAAAGCTCCTCAAGTCCCGGGTGCGCAAGCGCTTCGGCTCCAACTCTTAAGTAAGGACAGCTACATGAGCGTCACCGTCAACGGCCTCGACGAACTGAAGAAGCTCGCCGGCAGCGACCTCGGCACCAGCGAGTGGATCGAGGTCACCCAGGAGCGCATCAACACGTTCGCCGACGCCACGGGCGACCACCAGTGGATCCACGTGGACCCCGAGAAGGCGGCGGCAGGCCCCTTCGGCGCGCCCATCGCGCACGGCTATCTCACTCTCTCGCTGTTCATCCCGCTCTTCACCGAGCTGCTGGACGTCCAGGGCGTCACCACGAAGGTCAACTACGGCCTGAACAAGGTCCGTTTCCCCTCGCCGGTGAAGGTGGGCTCGCGCATCCGCCTCGTCGCCAAGCTCACGGACGTCGAGGAGGTGCCGGGCGGTGTGCAGGTCACCGTCGACGGGGCGATCGAGATCGAGGGCGGGGCCAAGCCGGCCGCGGTGCTGCAGAGTCTGTCGCGCTTCTACGCCTGACGGCAGGAGTGCACGGCCGTCGACGGCGGACACACCCCGGGCGGGATCAGCTCCGCCCGGAGTGTGCCCTTCGTCAGGCGCCCGCCACGTCGACGAAGACGGGGTTGGAATAGAACCACGTGTCCGCCCACGGGTCACCGTTGCCGGGCTCGTGCGGAATCGGCCCGTGCGGGTCGACCGAGGCGCCGAGATACCCCGTGCCGTGCCGCTTGCCGTCGCTGCCGCGCAGCCGGACGTAGAAGGACTCGTCCCCGGCGGTCAGCGGGATGCGCAGGGTGTACGTCCCCTTCCGGCCGGACACGTCCTGCGTCTGCACGACTTTGGTGTCGGGCGCCTTCCAGCCGTCCCGGTCGCTCACCGGACCCCGTACCGCTCCCCGGATCACGTCCACGTGCGCCAGCTCCGGCAGGATTCCCTGCGGGTTGGCCCGGGAGGCGCTGGTGACGGTGACGTACAGCGTGATCCTCTCGCCCTTGCGGACCCGCAGCCGCCCGCCCAGCGTGACCCCGCGGCCCGCGTCGCAGTCCCGCTTCACACGGACGTCGAGTCCGTCGAGCAGATGCCCGTGGTCCGTCCAGACCCGGCCCGCGCGCAGCCCCGCCATCACCGCGCGGTAGCCGTAGCGGGTCACGCCGACGTGGGTGCGGCTGAACTCGCCCGGCCAGAAGTCGCTGCCGGGCTGCGGGGTGTCGGTGTTCACCGGGTCGGGCAGCTTTCCGGTGTTGTCGAAGTTCTGACCGGCCGGCCAGTCGCCGTTCTTCCACGTGTCGAAGACGGTGCGGTGGTTGTCGGAGTTCGTGGTGATCGAGAACAGGCTGCCTTCTGCCAGCATCGAGTCCCACAGCCCGCCGACGGTCGCCGTCGCCCAGTCGAAGCCGCCGTACGTCAGATACGCGTCCGTCGGATAGCCCGACCACGACTGCGCCGACGGCTTGTTCTCGTACTCGCCGCGGATCGAGGTGGCCCCGCGCCAGCCGGGGAGCGCCGCGCCCTGGGCGCCCGGTGCGCCCTCCATGCCGATCATGATCTCGGGGCCGGCGTCCCGCCAGCCCCGCATCTCGTGCGGAGAGTCGATCCCGAGCCGCAGCGGGTGGTTGGCGATCACGAGGACGTCGTCGACGTAGCCCGAACGGCGCTGCTCCGCCAGCCACTTGATCGCCTTGACGGCGTGGGCCTCGTTGCGCGCGGTGTCGGCGGCGCCCGCGGACCCCTCGGTGTAGCCCAGGAGCTTGCCGTCGTAGGCGAGCTCGAACTGCGTGAGCAGGTCGGTCTCGTGCGGGCCGGGGGCCGCGAACACCGTGCAGTGCTCGGCGGCCGGGATGTACCACTCCAGACCCTGGAAGATCAGCTGGCGCGGGTTCTCCGCGCGGGCCTTGACGATCTCTGCGTGCTCCAGCTTGGCGCCGTAGTAGGCGTGTCCGAAGTTGGAGTGCTCGTTGAACACCATCCAGTCCAGGCCGTACCTGGCGGCGGCCTGCGCCTGCTGGGAGAACGTGTACTTCGCGTCGTGGCTGTACACGGAGTGGATGTGGTGGTCGCCCACCAGGTAGGCGAGGCGCGGGTCGTCGCCGCCGAAGGCCCGCTTCCCGGAGGAGGCGAAGGCGGGGGTCGCCGCCGAGCCGAGGGCGAACGCGGCGCCGAACAGGCCGGCCCGGCGCAGGAGTCCGCGTCTCGACACGCCCTGGGCGTCGAGGTCGGCGGGGTGGACGGAGGGGTCGGCCCAGGAGGGCAGCTGCTGCTCGGTCATGGTGATTCCCGTCAGTGAGTCATGAAGGAGGACACCGGCAGGGCGCGTCCGACGATCCGGACGTCACCGAGGCGGCCGTGGAAGATCTGGTCGATCTGGCCGCCGTACTCGTAGCCGCCGAGCAGCCACGGCAGGCCCACCGAGGTGATGCCGACGGCGGACGCCTTCGGGTTGCGGACCACCGGGCAGCCCTGGACATACAGCGTGGAGTGCTTGCCGTCGTTGACGAGGGCGAGGTGCCACCAGGTCTCCAGCGGGGTCTCCTGGCCCCAGTTGGTGGCGATGCCCTGCTGGTTGAGCGGGCGCATGGCCCACTGCGGCTCACGGTCGTTGGAGAGCGAGAGCGTGGCGAGCGGCTCGTCGGGGTCGTCACCGGTCTTGCCCGCGGCACCGCCGGTACCGGTCCGGCTGACCAGACCCGACCAGGCGTTGTGGTCCGGGTCCCAGTCCGCGGGGAGCCGGTAGAACGCCTCGATGGTGTAACCGCTGTCGAAGGTCGCCCTGTTGAGCGGGGCCCCGTCGACGGTCTTCAGGTACGCGCCCTTGAGCGGCGACTTGTAGCCCTGGAACTCCAGGCTGCCGTGGCCCGGCTGGTCGGGGTGATGGTCGGCGGACCAGCCCAGTGAGCCGCCGCCGACCGACACCACGGTGAGGTCGTTGCCGCGGCCGGAGAGGTCACGGACCGTGCCGGAGACCGCCGACTCGAAGCGCCAGTACGCGGCCGTACCCGGCACGAGCATGGTGGCCGCCGGACGCGCCGCACGCGCGGGCTCCGGAGCGAAGCCGGCGAACCGCGAGGCGAAGTCGATGTCGACGGAGAACCGGTCGGCGTCGCCGCTGAGTTCGATCTCCTGCCGCTCCAGCTCGTTGAGTCCCTTGGAGGCCCGGCCCAGGATCCACGGGGAGACCGTCTCCACGTCGATCACGTCGCGGTCGAGGTCGAAGCGGTACAGGCGGATCATGGCGGCGCCGCCGAAGTACCGGTTCTGGTAGTTCGTCAGGTGCAGGTGGACGTCGTTGCCCGCCGTGTTCCTGCGGGTCGCCCGGCCGGCCGGCCAGTAGTGCCCGTTGAGGGTGAGGAAGATCTGGTCGTGGTCCTTGACCAGCTGGTCCCACAGCTGCTGACCGTAGTCCGAGAGGGTGTCGTCCTCGACGACCAGCTCGTGCGTGGTCAGGACGACCGGCGTGGTGGGGTGGGCGGCCAGGACGCTCTTCGCCCATGCGTACCCCTGGTCCGAAAGGCGCCAGTCCAGCGCGAGCACCATCCACTGGCGGCCCGCGGCCTCGAAGAGGTGGAAGGTGTTGTAGCCGTCGGGCGAGGCACCGCCGAAGGTCCTGCCGCCCTTGAACCGGTCGGGACCGAACACGTCCAGGTACGGCGTCGCACCGCGCTGGTCGGTGGTGGACGACTTCACGTCGTGGTTGCCCGCGAGGACGCTGTAGCCGACACCCCGACGGTCGAGCAGCTCGAACGCCTCACCGATCGCGGCGAACTCGGGCGCCGCGCCGTTCTGCGTGAGGTCGCCGAGGTGGGACAGGAAGACGATGTTCTCGTCCCTCCCGTGCTCCAGCAGATACCGCAGTGCGGCCTCGACGGGAGCCTTGTCGATGCTCGGCCCGTCGAAGAGGTACTGCGTGTCGGGCATGACGGCGAGCGTGAAGCGCCGGCTCCGGGTGTCGGGACGATACCCGGACACCGCGGCCTCGGCCACGCTCGGCAGCGCGACGCCCGCCGTGGCGGCCGCGCCCAGCAGCGCCGTCGCCCGCAGGAAACTGCGCCGTCCGGCACCGGCCTGGGCGGCCTCGCCCTGATCGTGCTCATGCGAAGTGCACACGTGTGCTCCGTTGCAAGGGAAGTGAAGAAGAAGGGGGAGTCAGAGGGCGCGCAGAGTCCAGCTCCAGCGATGGACGCCCGGCGCGACGAGGTAGGAGGCGGTGGTGTCCGGTCCGCAGGAGGCGGTGCCGAGGCCGCGGTGGGCCGCGTCGATGTGCACGACGCAGCCCGCCCGCGGGACGAGTTCGTCGTGGTGCGTCACGCCGGTGAGGTCCGCGGCGCGGTACCGGCTCACGCCGACCTGGCGAGGTTCGTCCAGGACGACCGCGAGGCCGGTGGCGTCCGGAGCGGAGAGCGTGAAATGGCGTACGCCGTGACGGCCGCCGCTCTCCTGCGGGCGCAGATAGGGGGTGAACAGTTCGTCCACGGGCACGGAGTGATGGCCGACGGGCGCCCCGAACGCGCGGTCCGGATACGACTCCCAGGGGCCCTGTCCGTACCACTCCATCAGGTCGAGCCCGGCGACCGTCTCGAAGACCGAGCCGACCCGCGCCACGTCGTCGAGCTCGTCCGGCAGCTCGGCCGACTCCTCGACATGGATTGCGCCCTCGACCGCGGTCAAGACCTGCAGATGGCGGACGACACCGGCCGCGGAGGCGTACTCGGCGTGAACGGTGACCCGTCCGGGGCTCCGCCGGACGTCCGCGACCTTGCGCACCAGGGCGTCCAGTCCCCAGTCACGCCAGCGCGGTGCCATGCCGCCGAGTTCGTCGTTGTCGGTGGGCGCCCGCCACAGGGAGAGCGTGGGTGCGGAGGTGAGCAGGGGGTGGACCAGGAGACCGTCGTCGTCGACCTCGACGGAACGGTTCTTCACCCTCACCGGAGCCTGCGGAACCGCCTCCCGCAGCCGCACCTGCGGCAGGCACACCACCGTCCCGCGCGGCGCCCAGGGCTCGTCCCCGGCGGTCGTCACCCTGAGCGTCAGCCACGCCTCACCGCCCTCCTCGGGCAGCTCGAACGGCAGCGGTACCGCCGCCGTCTCACCGGGCCGCAGATCGGGCAGCTCGGCGGGCGCGGTGAGCGTAGCGAGATGGGGGTCCCCCCGGCCGGAGGCTGGGGGAGTGCGTCCGTCGGCGAGCGAGAGCTCCCACTCGCCGGTCAGCCAGGCCAGGCCCCGGAAGTGCTGGTGGTTGCCGAGCACGATGCCCTCGTGCCTGAAGCACTCGATGCGCACCGGCGCCGCGATCTCCCGGTGCTCGTACATCACCGGCTTGGGCGTGCGGTCGGGGAAGACCACGCCGTCCGCGATGAAGGCGCCGTCATGGAGGAGTTCGCCGAAGTCGCCGCCGTACGCCCAGCGGTGGCCGGGTGCGGCGACACCGTTGTCATAGAGCCCGACGCCCCCACGTCCGACCGGTCTGCCGTCGTTCACACGCTGCAGAATGCCGTGGTCCCAGAACTCCCAGATGAACCCGCCCTGAAGACCTGGCGTTGACTCGATGGCCGCCCAATGGTCCGCGAGTGTGCCGTTGCTGTTGCCCATGGCGTGGGAGTACTCGCACCAGATCAGGGGCTTGGTCTGCCGCCCGGAGAGCGCGTGCTCCACGCACTCCTCCAGCGAGGCGTACATGGGGCACGCGATGTCGGAGGCCAGGGAAGGGTCCGCCCAGTCGAGCTTGGCCGCCCCCTCGTACTGGATCGGCCGCGTCGGATCGTGCCGGCGCACCCACCCGGCGGCCGCGTCGTGGTTCGCGCCGTAGTCCGACTCGTTGCCCAGCGACCAGATGACGACCGACGGATGGTTCTTGTCCCGCAGCACCATCCGCGAGACCCGGTCCACGAAGGCGTTCAGATGGCGCGGGTCGTCGGCGATCTCGTGGGCGTGGTCGTGGGACTCGATGTCCGCCTCGTCGACGACGTAGAGACCGAGTTCGTCGGCGAGGTCGTAGAGGGCGGGATCGCTCGGGTAGTGGGAGGTGCGGATCGCGTTGAACCCGAAGCGCTTCAGCGTGATCAGGTCCGCGCGCATGTCGTCGTACGACACCGTCCGCCCGGTCAGGGGGTGGAAGTCGTGCCGGTTCACGCCCCGGACGAAGATCCGCTCGCCGTTGACCAGCAGGTCGCGGCCGGTGATCTCGACGTCCCGGAAGCCGGTCCGGTGCCGTGAGGTGTCGGCGACCGTGCCGTCGGCGCGGTGCAGTCGGACGGTGAGCGAGTACAGCTCGGGTGTCTCGGCGTTCCAGGTGCGGACGTCGTCCACGACGGTCCGCAGCCGTGCCTCGCCGAGGAAGTCGGAGACCCGCTCGTCCTCGGCGTTGAACCGGTCGAACTCCGCGTCCTGGGTGAGCGGTTGCCCCTCCAGCTCGCCGCTGACGTACCACCCCTCGGGCAGTGCGCCGGCCGCGTCCCGCACCCGGCAGTCCACCCGCAGCTCGCCGCTGCGGGACGCCCGCACGGTCACGTCCGCCAGATGCAGCGGATCCGTCGCGTACAGCAGCACGGACCGGGTGATCCCGCCGTGCCACCACTGGTCCTGGTCCTCGATGTGCGAGGCGTCCGACCACTTGATCACCGTCAGTCGTACGACGCTCCGCGCGCCGGCGCGCACCCGTCCCGTGAGATCGAACTCGGCGGCCAGATGGGAGTCCTTGGAGACGCCGACGGGCCGCCCGTCCACATGCACGAGGAGCACGCTCTCGGCGGCCCCGACCTGGAGCACGATCCGGCGTCCGGCCCACTCGGCGGGGACGTCCACCTCACGTTCGTAGACGCCCGTGGGGTTGGCCGCGGGGGAGTGGGGCGGGTACTCGGGGAACGGCATCCGCACGTTCGTGTACTGCGGCAGGTCGTCGGTGCCCTGCACGGTCCAGGCCCCCGGAACGTACGCCGAGGACCAGGAGCCGCCGACCGGAGCGTCCGGAGCGGGCAGCAACTGGAAGCGCCAGTCGCCGTCCAGGGGGAGTACTCCGGAGCGCCGGTCGACGGCGTTCATGGGAAGCCGTCCCCAGGAGGTCACCTCGGGTGCCTCCCAGGGGCGCAGGGTGATCAGGGGATCTTCCGTCATCCGCGTACGGCCCCCTTGGCGAGGTCGCCGATGATCTGCTTGGCGCCGATGGCGAACACGATCAGCAGCGGGACGAGGGCGAGCAGGGCACCGGTCATCACGATGCCGTAGTCGGTGGTGCCGTGGGTGCCGTTGAGCTGGGACAGCGCGACCTGGAGGGTCACGTTGTCGGGGTTGGTGAGGGAGATCAGGGGCCAGGCGAAGTCGTTCCACTGGCCCATGAAGGTGAAGATGCCGAGGAAGGCGAGACCGGGGCGGACCACCGGCAGCGCCACGTGCCAGTACTGGCGGAGGAAGTGCGCGCCGTCCAGCTTGGAGGCGTCGAGCAGCTCGTCGTGGATGGCGGACTTCATGTACTGGCGCATCCAGAAGATGCCGAAGGCGTTGGCCGCGGCCGGCACGATCAGCGCGGTCATCGAGCCGATCCAGCCGATCTTCGCCATGATCACGAACTGCGGGATGACCGACAGCTGCGCCGGCACCATGAAGATGACCATGAGCAGCCCGAACAGCACGTTCTTGCCCGGGAACTCGAACTTGGCGAAGACGAAGGCCGCGAGCGAGTCGAAGAGCAGGACGAGGAAGGTCACCGACACCGCGACCAGCAGCGAGTTCCACATCGACCCGAAGAAGTCGATGGCGTCGAAGAGGTTGCGGACGTTCTCCAGGAAGTGCGTTCCCGGCAGCAGTTTCGGCGGGTACGCGAAGATCTCCGACGAGCTGTGCGTCGACATGATCACGGCCCAGTAGAACGGGAAGGCCGAGAGCACGGTGCCGATGATCAGCGGGAGGTGCAGCGCGATCCCTCTGCGGCGGGATCCCTTGATGGCAGCCATGATGCGCGCCCTTCCTAGTCGCCGCGGCGCTGCACGAGGCGCCAGTTGATGATCGAGAAGAGGACGACGACGAGGAAGATGCCCCACGCCACCGCGGCGCCGTACCCGAAGTCGTTGTTGTCGAAGGTCTGCTGGAAGAAGTAGAGGACCATCGTCTGGCCCGAGTGACCGGGCCCGCCCGCGAACGTCGAGTCGTTGGACGAGGTCTGGAGCAGGACCTGTGGTTCGGAGAAGCTCTGCAGGCCCGTGACCGTCGAGACGACGAGCACGAACAGCAGCGTGGGCCGCAGCAGCGGGAGCGTGATCCGGAAGAAGGTCTGGATCGGACCGGCGCCGTCCATGCGCGCCGCCTCGTACAGCTCGCCCGGGACGGTCTGCAGGCCGGCGAGGAAGATGATGGCGTTGTAGCCGGTCCACTGCCAGGTCATCAGGGCGGCGATGGTGACCTTGATGCCCCATGGCGTGTTCAGCCAGGCCACCTGGTCGATGCCCACCGAGTGCAGGACGGCGTTCACCACACCGCTGTTGGTGGAGAAGATCGAGCCGAAGACGATCGCGATGGCGACGACCGAGGTGACGTTCGGCAGGAAGTACGCGACGCGGTACAGCCCCTTGAACCGGACCGCGGAGTTGAGCATCACGGCCGTGACCATCGCCAGGAAGATCATGGGGAAGGTGGCCAGCGCCCAGATGATGAGCGTGTTCCCGATCGAGTTCCAGAAGTCGCTGTCGCTGAGCAGGTACTGGTACTGCGAGAGCCCCGCCCACTCCATCGAGCCGAGACCGTCCCAGCGGTGGAAGGACAGATACAGCGAGAAGCCGACCGGGAACAGGCCGAAGCCGAGGAAGATCAGATAGAAGGGCGAGATCGCGGCGTAGAGGTGCCAGTACTTGCGCAGGCCCTTCTTGGGCCGCGTGGGCGAGGGCTGTACCACCGCGGGCGGAGTCTGCTCGAGGACGGCCATCAGTAGCTCACCCCCAGGTGCTTCGCGATGCGACGGCACTTGCTCATGGCGTCACTCCAGGCCTTCTTGGGGTCCTTGCCGAGGACGCCGACGTTCTTGATCTCGTCCTTGATGGGCTGCCCGAGCGCGACGTCGAACGGACTGTTGTAGGCGACCACGATCTTCTGCGCGGCCGGCCCGAAGATGTCGGTCGTGACCTGGCCGCCGAAGTACGGGTCGGGCTCCCGCATCTGCTTCAGGCCGTACGAGGCGGGCGTGGAGGGGAAGAGGCCCGCGTCGACGTAACCCTGCGCCTGGTTGGACGCGTTGAGGATCCAGGTGATGATCTCGAAGGCCTGCTCGGGCTCCCGGCACGCCTTGGTGATCGCCAGGAACGATCCGCCGTTGTTGGCGGGCCGCACCGGCATCTGGGCGACCCGGTACCTGCCCTTGGCCTTCGGCACACCGTTCTTGATGTCGAAGGCCGCCCAGGAGGCGCCCAGTTCACTGGGCAGCTTGCCGTCCTGCTTGGCCGACAGCTGGTCCGGGGTGCCGCTCACGAGGTCGGAGACGATCCCGCGGCGCTTGGCCTCCACGGCGAGCGCCCAGGCGTCGCGTACGTGCTCCTGGTCGCCGATGAAGTGGCGGTCCTTGTCGACGTACCGCTTGGAGCCCTGCTGTACGACGTTCTCGAACACGGAGTTGACGTCGGTGAGGAGCATGGTCCCCGGGATCCGCTTCTTGAGCTGCTCACCCGCGGCGAAGTAGTTCTCCCAGGTGTTCAGCTCCCGGGACACGTCGTCCGGTTCGTACGGCAGCCCCGCCTTGCGGAAGATCTCGTACTGGTAGAAGTGCCCGACCGGTCCGCAGTCGATGGGGAAGCCGACCATCGTGCCGTCGTCGGCGATGCCCTGGTCCCACTTCCAGGACAGGTACTGGCTCTTGTACTTCTCCGCGCCCAGCGTCCGCAGGTCGATGAACTGGTCCGCGTTCGGCAGGTAGGCGGCCATGTCCTCGCCCTTGAGCCCCGCGATGTCGGGGATGTGGGCCCGGCCGGTGATGGTGGTGATGAGCTTGGAGCGGTACTGACCGCCGATCTGGATGGCGTCCAGGCTCACGGAACTGCCGTAGCGGGCCCTGGCGTTCTTCACGACGGTGTCGCTCAGACCGCCGCTCCAGTACCACAGGACCATGTTCCGGCCGGTCGAGCCGGTCGGAACGGCGCAGCCGGTGGCCAGGCCGCCGAGTGCCGTGGCGGCTGTACCGCCCAGGCCCGCGCGCAGCAGGCCTCTTCGTGAGAGCCGCACAGCTCCCACCGCCTTTCGGATCTTTTCGGGACGTGCATGGGGGGCTTGCGTGGAAGTTGCGGGGTCAGTGCTGCCGTGCGCTGTCGGGTGGGGGCACGGGGGAGTGCGCGGACTGCGGGGTGCCCGGGGAGAGCGGGGCGTGCTCGGCCGACGAGGTCTTCGGGGCGGCCGGAGCGTGCTCGGCCCCCGGAGCCACCGGCGCGAACGCTGCCGGCCGGGCCGGTGGTGTGACCGGCGCGTAGTGGACCGGTGGGCCCACGTCCGCCGGGATCCGGTCGGCCAGGAATCCGTACGCCCGCTTCAGGTCGGGATCCGTCAGCGAGCGCCACCAGCGGTCGACGCCGTACCAGCCGGGGGCCGCCAGGGCGCCGCCGTGGTGCCCCACCGAGAGCCCGGCCGACAGGACGGCGAACCTCAGTCGCTCCTCCAGCGGCCAGCCGCCGAGAGAGGCCGCGACGAAGCTCGCGCCGAAGACGTCTCCCGCGCCCGTGGCGTCGACGACGTCGACGGCCAGGGCCGGCACGTCCGCGTACTCGCCGGTGGTCTGGTCGACGGCGACCGCGCCGTCCCCGCCCCGCGTGACCACGGCCACTGGTACCAGCTCGGAGAGCGTGCCGAGGGCCGCGACCGCGCTGTCGGTGCGGGTGTAGGCCATCGCCTCGGTCTCGTTGGGGAGGAAGGCGTGGCACAGGGCCAGCTGGTCGAGGAGGTCGGTGGACCACACCTGGGTGGGGTCCCAGCCGACGTCCGCGTAGATCTGCGTGCCGTTCGCGGCGGCCTTGGAGAGCCAGGCGCGCGGCTCGGACTCGAGGTGCACCAGGGCCGTGCGCGCCTCGGGCGGGTCGCCCATCAGCGCGTCCTGGGAGTACGGCGGTTCCTGGCCGTGGGTGACCAGCGCCCGGTCGTCACCGTGGGCGAGCGCGACGGTGACGGGGGTGTGCCAGCCGTCCGCGACCCGGGAGAGCGAGAGGTCGACACCTTCCTGACCCGCGAGGATCTCCTGGCAGTAGGCGCCGTAGAAGTCGTCGCCGAAGACCGTGGCCAGGGAGGTGCGCAGGCCGAAGCGGGACGCGGCGACCGCCAGGTTGGCGATGCCGCCGGGGCCGCAGCCCATGCCGGCCGTCCAGATCTCCTCGCCCGGTGTCGGCGGCTTTCCCAGACCCGTCAGGACGAGGTCGTAGAAGAGCAGCCCGGTCAGCAGCACCTCGGGCCGGTCGTCGTCCACGTGAGCGCCTCTCGTCAAAACACGTCAATTTCGATGACGGGAATCGTGCGCCGCTCCGCGAGATTGGTCAATACCCAAGCAGAACTGAGCATGGAAATGATTGAAGATGACGAGTAGTGTTCACGGCGTGCTGGCTGAACGACGACACCAACTCATCCTGCGGGCCCTGCGCTCAGGTGGCCCCGCGGCCGTGACGGATCTCTCCGAGCAACTCGGTGTGAGCCCCGCCACCATCCGGCGTGACCTCGTCAAGCTGGAGGAGGACGGGCTGCTCACCCGGGTCCATGGCGGAGCGCGCGCCGAGGAGGGCGACCAGCCCTTCGCCGAGGTCGCCGAGGTCCGGGTGACGGAGAAGGACGCCATAGCCGCCCGGGCGGCCGCGCTGATCGCCGACGGCCAGTCCGTGCTGCTCGACATCGGCACCACCGCCTACCGCCTGGCCCGGCAGCTGCACGGCCGCCGGCTCACCGTGATCACCAGCAACCTGGTGGTCTACGAGGAGCTCGCCGACGACGAGGGCATCGAGCTGGTGCTGCTCGGCGGCATGGTCCGCCGCGAGTACCGCTCCCTGGTCGGTTTCCTCACCGAGGACAACCTCCGCCAGCTGCACGCCGACTGGCTCTTCCTCGGCACCAGTGGAGTGCGCCCCGGTGGGCAGGTGATGGACACGACGGTCGTCGAGGTGCCGGTCAAACGGGCCATGATCAAGGCGAGCGACAAGACCGTCCTGCTCGCCGACACGGCCAAGTTCCCGGGCACGGGCATGGCGAAGGTCTGCGGCCCGGAGGAACTGGACGTGGTGGTGACGAACGCGCCGGTCGACGCGGCGACCCGCTCCTCCCTGGAGGAGGCGGGCGTCGAGGTGGTCCTGGCAGGAAAGGTACAAGCTTGAATCCCCTCCCCCGGAAGCGAAGGAGATCCCTGGCTCACGCCGCTCGACCGCTCGGTGAGCGGCCAGGTCCCACGCGATCGACGCCGGCCGGGTCGATGCCGGCCCGGGGTCTTGGAGCAAGTGCAAGGAGGCAGCGCGTGCTCGGTTCGCGCAACGCGCTGTCTGGAGATGACTCGTCCCAGCCTGAACGCCGGGGCATTTTTGGAGGCACCCGGTGAAACTGACGATTCTTGGCGGCGGCGGCTTCCGGGTCCCGCTCGTGTACGGCGCGCTGCTCACGGACCGCGCCGAGGGCCGGGTGACCGAGGTCGTCCTGCACGACCTGGACGCCGGCCGGCTCTCCGCGGTCGGCCTGGTCCTCGCCGAACAGGCGGCCGCCGTACCCGACGCCCCCACGGTGACCACCACGACCGACCTCGACGAGGCTCTGCGCGGCGCCGACTTCATCTTCTCGGCGATCCGCGTCGGCGGCCTGGAAGGTCGTGCCGACGACGAGCGGGTGGCTCTCGCGGAGGGCGTCCTCGGCCAGGAGACGGTCGGCGCGGGCGGCATCGCCTACGGCCTGCGCACGGTCCCGGTGGCCGTGGACATCGCCCGGCGCGTGGCCCGCCTCGCCCCCGACGCCTGGGTCATCAACTTCACCAACCCGGCCGGACTGGTCACCGAGGCCATGTCCCGTCACCTCGGCGACCGTGTCATCGGCATCTGCGACTCGCCGGTCGGCCTCGGCCGCCGTATCGCGCGTGTGCTCGGCGCCAACCCCAACGAGGCCTGGATCGACTACGTCGGCCTCAACCACCTCGGCTGGGTCCGCGGTCTGACGATCGCCGGCCGGGACGAACTGCCGCGCCTGCTCGCCGACCCCGACCTGCTCGGCTCCTTCGAGGAGGGCAAGCTCTTCGGCGTCGACTGGCTCCAGTCCCTCGGCGCGATCCCCAACGAGTATCTGCACTACTACTACTTCAACCGCGAGGCCGTCCGCGCCTACCAGCACGCCGAGAAGACCCGCGGCGCCTTCCTCGCCGACCAGCAGGCGCGGTTCTACGACGAGGTCGGCGCCCCCGGTGCCAAGGCGCTGGACGTGTGGGACCGCACGCGCGCCGAGCGCGAGGCCACCTACATGTCCGAGAACCGGGAGACGGCCGGCGCCGGAGAACGCGACGCCGACGATCTCTCCGGCGGCTACGAGAAGGTCGCCCTCGCCCTGATGCGGGCCATCGCCCGCGACGAGCGCACCACCCTGATCCTCAATGTCCGCAACCAGGGCACGCTCTCCGTGCTCGACCACGATGCCGTCATCGAAGTGCCCTGCCTCGTCGACGCCAACGGCGCCCACCCGGTCTCCGTCGCACCCCTGCCCGACCACGCCACCGGACTGGTCTGCTCGGTCAAGGCGGTCGAGCGGGAAGTGCTGGCCGCCGCCGGGTCCGCCTCGCGCGCGACGGCGGTGAAGGCCTTCGCGCTGCACCCGCTGGTCGACTCCGTCAATGTCGCCCGCAAGCTGGTCGAGGGCTACACCTCGGTCCATCCCGGGCTCGCGTACCTTAAGTAGCGTCTGTTTTTAGAAAGCGCTTTCCCCTCGCCTGTCGGCCCCACCAGCTCGCTCTCTCCCTCCCTGGAGACCCTTCATGCACGACGAACGCCGCCGCATCGAGGAGCGCGTCCAGCGCGCCCACGACCAGCGCATCAAGCCCGCGGTCTACGCGGCCACCGTCCCCTTCGAGGTCGAGGCCTGGCAGGCGCCGGGCGAGCCCGTCTCCTTCGAGGAGGCCGCGGCCGCCCGCTACACGCCCTTCGCGATGGACACCCCGTGGGGCCCGCCCTGGGGCACCACCTGGTTCCGGATGCGCGGCCGGGTGCCCGCCGAGTGGGCCGGACGGCGCGTCGAGGCGGTCATCGACCTCGGCTTCGTCGGCGACTGGCCCGGCAACCAGGCCGAGGCCCTGGTCCACCTCGCCGACGGCCGCCCCCTGAAGGCCGTCAACCCGCTCAACCAGTACGTCCCCATCGCCAACCCGGCGAACGGCGGCGAGGAGATCGACTACCTGGTCGAGGCCGCCTCCAACCCGGACATCCTCAAGGACAACTTCTCGAAGATCACGCCGATGGGCGACAAGCTCACGGCCGGCTCCGCGCCCCTCTACACCTTCCAGCGCGCCGACCTCGCCGTCCTCGACGAGGAGGTCTTCCACCTCGACCTGGACCTCCAGGTGCTGCGCGAGCTCATGGTCCACCTCGCCGAGCACGAGCCCCGCCGCCACGAGATCCTGCACGCCCTGGACCGGGCCATGGACGCCCTGGACCTGGACGACGTCTCCGGCAGCGCGGCGGCGGTCCGCGAGGTCCTCGCGCCCGTGCTGGCCAAGCCGGCCCACGCCAGCGCCCACACGGTCTCCGGTGTCGGCCACGCCCACATCGACTCCGCCTGGCTCTGGCCGATCCGCGAGACCAAGCGCAAGACGTCCCGCACCTTCTCCAACGTCACCGCGCTCGCCGACGAGTACGACGACTTCATCTTCGCCTGCTCCCAGGCCCAGCAGTACGAATGGGTCCGCGACAACTACCCGCACGTCTGGGCCCGCATCCAGGAGTCCGTGAAGAAGGGCCAGTGGGCGCCGGTCGGCGGCATGTGGGTCGAGGCCGACGGCAACCTGCCCGGCGGCGAGGCCATCGCCCGCCAGCTCGTCCACGGCAAGCGGTTCTTCATCGAGCACTTCGGCGTCGAGACCAAGGGCGTCTGGTTGCCGGACTCCTTCGGCTACACCGCCGCCTACCCGCAGCTCGCCAAGCTGGCCGGCAACGACTGGTTCCTCACCCAGAAGATCTCCTGGAACCAGACCAACAAGTTCCCCCACCACACCTTCTGGTGGGAGGGCATCGACGGCACCCGGATCTTCACCCACTTCCCGCCGGTCGACACCTACAACGCCCGCTTCAGCGGCGAGGAGATGGACCGCGCGGTCCGCAACTACAACGAGAAGGGCGGCGGAACGCGCTCGCTGGCCCCCTTCGGCTGGGGCGACGGCGGCGGCGGCCCCACCCGCGAGATCATGGAGCGGGCGCGTCGCCTCGCCGACCTGGAGGGCTCGCCCAAGGTCGTCGTCGAGCACCCCGACGAGTTCTTCGCCAAGGCCCGCGAGGAGTACCCCGACGCCCCGGTCTGGGTCGGCGAGCTCTACCTCGAGCTGCACCGCGCCACCTACACCTCGCAGGCCCGCACCAAGCAGGGCAACCGGCGCTCCGAGCACCGGCTGCGCGAGGCCGAGCTGTGGGCGACGACGGCCGCGCTGCACGCGCCGGGCTACTCGTACCCGTACGAGAAGCTCGACCGCCTGTGGAAGACGGTCCTGCTCCACCAGTTCCACGACATCCTGCCGGGCTCCTCGATCGCCTGGGTGCACCGCGAGGCGGAGGCCGAATACGCCCGCGTGGCCGTGGAGCTGGAGGCGCTGACCGCCGAGGCGGTGGCCGCGCTGGGCGCCGGTGGCACCAGGGTCTTCAACACCAGCCCGTTCGACCGTTCCGAGGTGGTGCGTACGGGGGATCAGGCTCTGGCGTACGTCGAGGTGCCCGCGAACGGCAGCGCGCCGCTGGCCGACGCCGAGCCCGCGCAGCCGGTCCGGGTCTCCGGGCGGGTCCTCGACAACGGTCTGGTGCGGGTGGAGGTGGCGGAGGACGGCACGCTGTCGTCCGTCCTCGATCTGCGGGCCGGCCGGGAGGTGCTGGGCGACAAGGGCAACCTGCTCCGCCTGCACACCGACCTCCCGAACTACTGGGACGCCTGGGACATCGACAAGCACTACAACAACCGGTACACCGATCTCCTGGAGCCCACGTCGGTCGAGGTCGTCTCCAAGGACCCGCTGCTGGGCGCGATCCGCGTGACGCGGTCCTTCGGCAAGGGCTCGACGATCACCCAGACCATCACCCTGCGCGCCGGCAGCCCCCGGATCGACTTCGAGACCGAGATCGACTGGCACGAGGCCGAGAAGATCCTCAAGGCCGCCTTCCCGGTGGACGTCCGGGCCGCGCACTCCTCCGCGGAGATCCAGTTCGGCCACATCCAGCGGCCCACGCACACCAACACCAGCTGGGAGGCGGCCCGCTTCGAGGTCTCCGGCCACCGCTGGGTGCACGTCGGCGAACCGGGCTACGGCGTCGCGGTGCTGAACGACTCCACCTACGGCCACGACGTCTCCCGTACGGTCCGCGAGGACGGCGGTACGACGACCACGGTCCGGCTCAGCCTGGTCCGCGCCCCGCGCATCCCGGATCCGGAGGCCGACCAGGGCACGCACCGCTTCACCTACTCGCTGCTGCCCGGCGCGAGCATCGAGGACACCGTCGCCGAGGGCTACTCCCTCAACCTCCCGCTCCGGGTGGCGGACGCGGCCGGTGCCCCCGAGCCGGTCGTCTCGGTCGACGGCGAGGGCGTGACAGTCGAGGCGGTCAAGCTCGCCGACGACGGGTCCGGTGACGTCGTGGTCCGGCTGTACGAGTCCGGCGGCGGTCGCGCCCGGGGCGTGCTGCGTACCGGCTTCCCGCTCGCCGGTGCCCAGGTCACCGACCTGCTGGAGCGCCCGCTGGAGGACGAGACGGCCGAGGTCACCGACGGCGGCGTGCCGGTCTCGCTGCGGCCGTTCCAGGTGCTGACGCTCCGCCTGCGGAGGGGGTGACCCGTGCCGATGCAACCCTGGTTCACCGATGCCAAGTTGGGGATCTTCATCCACTGGGGCATCTACGCCGTGGACGGCGTCCAGGAGTCCTGGTCGTTCTACGACGACATCGTCCCGCACGACCAGTACATGTCCCAGCTGGAGCGTTTCACGGGGGCGGAGTACGACGCCCGTGAGTGGGCCGACCTGTTCGCCCGTGCCGGCGCCAGGTACGCCGTGCTGACGACCCGTCACCATGACGGCGTGGCCCTGTGGGACACGGAGTACGGCGATCTGAACCTCGGCAAGGACTACGTCGGCCCCTACGCCGAGGCCCTGCGCGAGAAGGACCTCAAGGTCGGCTTCTACTACTCCCACTCCGACTGGAACCATCCCGACTACGCCTCCACGCGCAAGCCGGGCCGCCCGCCGGAGCAGGAGGACAACCGCTACTCCGAGGTCGCCGCCGAGGACGAGGACCTGGCGGCCTGGGAGCGGTTCATCGCCTACCGCGACGGCCAGATCCGGGAGCTCGCCTCCCGCTACCGGCCCGACCTGATGTGGTTCGACGGCGAGTGGGACCGCAGCGAGGAGCAGTGGCGCATCCCCGAACTCGCCGCGCTCATACGGTCGTACGTGCCGGACGTCGTCTTCAACGCGCGCATGCTCAGCGAGGGCGACTACGCCACCCCCGAACAGGGCGCTCCCATCGAACCGCCCGACGGTCCCTGGGAGTTGTGCCTGACGATCAACGACTCGTGGGGGTACCA
This sequence comes from Streptomyces doebereineriae, assembly GCF_031845645.1. NCBI lineage: Bacteria > Bacillati > Actinomycetota > Actinomycetes > Kitasatosporales > Streptomycetaceae > Streptomyces > Streptomyces doebereineriae. The sequence continues at coordinate 12,078 of NZ_JAVREZ010000007.1, read as the reverse complement.
GCACCACGACCACCACCACAAGTCGCTCGCCCAGCTGATCCGCTACTTCACCGAGACCATCGGCGGGGGCGGCAATCTGCTCCTCGACGTCGGCCCGATGGAGGACGGCACCATCCCCGAGCCTCAGGTGGAGCGGCTGGAGGGTCTGGGGGAGTGGATCCGCAAGCACTCCGAGGCCGTGTACGGGACGGTGCGCGGGCTGCCCGCCGGGCACCACTACGGGCCCAGCACGCTCTCCGCGGACGGCCGGACGCTCTATCTGGTGCTCTTCGACGCGCCGCGCGCCGAGGTCGGGCTGCGAGGGCTGGTCACCCCGGTCCGCAAGGTCACCGTCCTGGGTACCGGGGCCGAGCTCGGGCACCAGGTGGTCGGCGGACTCCACGAGGCCGTGGGCATCGTGTGGATCGACCCGCCCGCCGAGGCCGATCTCGATCCGTACGCCACGGTGCTCAAGGTCGAACTGGACGGGGAAGCGGAGCTGTACCGAGGGGCCGGCCGGTTCTGAGGGCCACCTCAGGTCCGTGCTCCGTTGCCGAACTGCCCCCACGCCTGCCCGAGTCGGCACAGGCGTGGGGGCGTCCGGCTGCTTGACGGCCGTTCGGCTCAGCCGGTGAAGCCGGCCGTGATCGAGGTGAACTGCCAGTTGTTCTGGCTGATGCCGGAGCAGTTGCTCGTCACTCCGCCGCCCGGGCACGGCCGGTCCCGGTTGACCGACCAGAACGCGAGCCGGGCGATGTGACGGGAGTTCGCCCAGTCACGGATCTGGGTCCAGATCGCCGTGCTCGTCAACTCCTGCTGATCACTGAGCCCGTTCATACCGGAGATCCCGAGGTGGGCGTAGGCCGTCGCGTCGTCCCACCCGAAGGTCGACTTCAGCTTGGTCTTCAGCCCCTCCGACGCGTTCACGGTGTTGCCGTACATGTCGCTGCCGCCACCGAAGTCGAACGGCATGATCGTGAAGACGTCGATGTTCGCGTTCAGCGCCTTGGCCTGCTCGATCAGCCGGTTGCCCCAGTACGTCGGCCCGGTCGTCGAGGTGCCGAAGGTGAGGATGGTCCTGAGGCCCGGGTTGTTGGCCTTGACGATCTTCAGGGCGTTCAGGATCCGGTCCTGCACGGTCGCGTTCTCGAACTCGTCCGTGTTCTCGATGTCGACGTCGATGGCCTTGAGGCCGTACGCGTCGATCACCTTCTGGTAGGCACCCGCCAGCGCCTCGGGCGTCGAGCAGTTCGGACCGAGCTTGTTGCCGCTCCAGCCGCCGATCGACGGGACGATGTCACCGCCCGCGGACCGGATGGAGTTGATGACGGACTGATCGTTTCCGCCGGTCAGCGGCCTGCTGCCGTCCCAGGCGGGGGTGCAGCCACCGGAGGAGAGGATGAAGGCCATCGTGTACCACTTGATGCCGGTCGCGCTCATCACCGAGGTCGCGCTCGGCGGATCACCCCAGCCGAGGTAGAGATAGGGGGCGGCCTGCTTGAACCCGGTCCCGCCACCGCCGCCCGCGTCGGTCGTCACGGACACGGCGTTGGAGGCCGCCGAGACGTTGCCGGCCGCGTCCCGGGCCTTCACGGTGAAGGTGTAGGAGGTACTGGCGGCGAGGCCGCTCACGGTCGCGCTGGTGCCGGACACGCTCAGCACCTGGTTCGACCCGCTGTAGACGTCGTACGCGGTCACCCCGACGTTGTCGGAGGAGGCGTTCCACGCGAGGGACACGCTGGAGGAGGTCTTCCCGGTGGACCGCAGACTCCCGGGCGCGCTCGGCGCCTGCGTGTCCGAACCACCGCCCCCGCCGGGCCCGTCGAGGCTGATGTCGTCGGCGTAGTAGGTGCCCTGGGCGTACCAGCCGTGGACGTAGACGGTGGCACTGGTCTGCGAGGCGCCGGTGGTGAAGCTCGTGGTGAGCTGGCTGTACGCCGAAGGGGACGAGGTCCAGGTGGAGGAACCGCCGTTCACGCCGAGGTAGACGTAGGAGCCGCGGACCCAGCCGCTGAGGTTGTAGGTGGTGTTCGGCTGGACGGCGACGGTCTGGCTGCACTGCGCGTTGTCGCTCGAACTCACCGCGCCCTGAAGGGACTTGGCGCCCCCGTGCACGGGCGAGGAGACGACCGAGCCGAGGTTGCCGGTGCACGTCCAGGGGGAGAGGTTCCCGGATTCGAAGCCGGGGTTGGTCAGGACGTTGGCTGCCTGAGCCGTGCCGGGCAGAGCGACGGCACCGACGAAAGCCAGTGCGGCGGAGCCGAGGAGAGCGAGAAGTCTGGAACGTCTGAGTGGGTTGCGCACGCGATCTCCCTGAAGATATGGGGGCGTTCGGGAGTGCAGAGAGGTGCAAGGGGTGCGCAACCAAGTTGGTATGGACCAATCCGCCTGTCAAGATGAGTGGCGAGATTGGTCCATACCGGTCGAGGGGAGCTGCCCAAGGGGCGCGGAACTACCTAGAGCGGCAGGGCCTGAGCCGCTTCCACCACAGGTGCAGGTGCGGGAACGGAAGGCAACAACGGCTCGACCTCCTCGACCCGCTGATGAGGCACCGACACCGGCCGCAACTGCCTGAGCCCCGACACCACCGTGTAGTCCTGCCCCAGGAACGGCGGCTCGATCACCCCGGTGTCCTCGCCGAGCGCCAACTGCACAGCGGCCCAAGGCACGTTGACCCCGCACAGGGAGAGCTGGTGCAGCCCACCCGCGGGCCGCGTATTGACGTCCATGAGCACGGGCCGGTCACCGAACATCCGGAACTGGATGTTGGACAGATAGTGCAGCCCGAACCCCTCGGCGATCAGCCGGGCCGGTTCCAGCCACTGCTCGTGCTGGGTGAACCCGCGCCGCCGCCCGTTCTTCGTGCGGCCGATCGCCAGCCGTACCCGGTTGTCGGTCCCGGTGAGCGTGTCCACCGACACCTCCGGCTGCTCGAGACGCGGCATGACCAGCCAGTCCACCTGCTCGTCGGCCTGGGCGAGCGCCTCGACGACCGTGTCGAGTGACACGTACGGGCTGGGGAACCCGTTGAGCTGCGCGAGCGAGAAGGGCGCGCGCGTGATGACCCGGAAGCCCACGCCGCCCGCGCCGGACGCGGGCTTGAAGCAGGCCTTGTGACCGCCGGCCTCCAGTTCCTCCACGGCCGCGACCAGCTCGTCCGCCGTCCGCACCCGCCACCACGGCGGCACCGGAACGCCGACCGCCTGGACCGCCTCGTAGGCGACGACCTTGTCGTGGAAGACGGCTACGGCCTCCGGCGGCGGTGCGAGCAGCGCCGTACCGATCGCGGCGAAGTCGGCGCGGTGGGCCACGATCGCCGCCTGGTGCAGCCGGGGCACGAACACGTCGATGCCGCGCCGCTGGCACTGGTCGAGGGCGAACTCGACATAGGCGGCCGGGGACAGCCCCTCCGGCTCCAGCTCGGCGGTGTCGGCGGCGGCCAGCACGGGGGAGTCGGCGTCTCCGTGCGTCGCATGGATCTCGACGGCTCTGGCGCTGGGATTTCGCCGCAACTGATCCATGAAGAACACGTTCTCCGCGTACGTGCGGTTGAGCCAGACGCGTACGCGAGAGAGCATGCAGGCCGCCTTTCGGGGTTTGCGGGCAGGGCGAAGCAGGCCCGTGCCCGGGCAGGGTGGTTGGAGGGTCACCAAACCGCCCCTTGCGAAGGGAAGATTCAGAGCGGTGGTGGTGGGGCGATCATACGGCTTTCCAGGGGGCACGCGTGCAACACCCGTGTTACGGAATTCCCGATCATGAAGCTCCGCCGCCCCGGGCCACTCTTGTACCAGGAAAACAAATGTGTTCTCGTGGTCCCACCCGGGTGCTCGGAAGGGGCGAGAGGTGACGTCTACGGCCGGTGGTGCGGCCCAGCTGCTGGCCGTCAGTGACCTGCACGTCGGCTATCCCGAGAACCGCTCCCTCGTCGAGCGGATGCGCCCCGACACCGACGACGACTGGCTCCTGGTGGCCGGTGACGTCGCCGAGACCGTCGCCGACGTCCGCTGGGCCCTCGAGACTCTCGCCGGACGCTTCCGCCAGGTCGTCTGGGCCCCCGGCAACCACGAACTGTGGACCCATCCCAAGGACACCGTCACCCTGCGCGGGGTCGCCCGCTACGAGCACCTCGTCCAGATGTGCCGGGACCTCGGCGTCCTCACCCCCGAGGACCCCTATCCCGTCTGGGACGGCCCCGGCGGCCCCGTCGCCGTGGCCCCGCTGTTCCTGCTGTACGACTACTCCTTCCTGCCGGCCGGCTGCGCCACCAAGGAGCAGGGCCTGGAATACGCGCACGGCACCGGTGTCGTCTGCAACGACGAGTTCCTGCTGCATCCCGATCCCTACCCGTCCCGCGAGGCCTGGTGCCGGGCCCGGGTCGCCGAGACCGAGCGCAGACTCGCCGCGCTCCCCGACGACCTGCCCACGGTCCTGATCAATCACTACCCGCTGGACCGGCACCCCACGGACGTCCTGTGGTACCCCGAGTTCGCGATGTGGTGCGGCACCACGCTGACCGCCGACTGGCACCGCAGGTTCCGCGTCGAGACCATGGTCTACGGCCATCTGCACATCCCGCGGACCACCTGGCACGAGGGCGTCCGCTTCGAGGAGGTGTCGGTGGGCTACCCGCGGGAGTGGCGCAAGCGGCCGGAGCCGCCCGGACGGCTGCGCCGGATCGTGCCCAGGGAGGTGGGCGCACGGTGATCGAAGAACTCCTGCCGGACACGGTGGTCGCCGTCGAGGCCTACGGTCACGACGAGCCGGAGCACGCCACGCTGTACCCCGAGGAAGCCGCGCTCGTCGCCCCCGCGGTCCCCAAACGCCGCCGTGAGTTCACCGTCGTGCGGGCCTGCGCCCGCCGGGCCATGGAGAAACTCGGGGTGCCGCCGCAGCCGGTCCTGCCCGGGGAACGCGGCGCCCCGCGGTGGCCGGCCGGTCTCACCGGCAGCATGACCCACTGCGACGGCTACTGCGCCGCCGCCCTGGTCCGTGCCGCCGACCTGGCCTCCCTCGGCATCGACGCCGAACCCCACGGCCCGCTCCCGGAAGGCGTGCTGGAGAGTGTCTCCCTGCCGGGGGAACGGGTCAGGCTGCGGGAACTCGCCGGGACGTACCCCGCGGTCCACTGGGACCGGCTGCTGTTCAGCGCCAAGGAGTCCGTCTACAAGGCGTGGTTCCCGCTCACCGGCAAGTGGCTGGACTTCAGCGAGGCCGACATAGAGATCCTCGTCGACCCCGCACGGCCCTCCGGCGGCACTCTGCGCGCCGAACTCCTCGTCCCCGGCCCGCTGGTGGGCGGCGAGCGCCGCGGCGTCCTCGAGGGCCGCTGGACGGTCCAGGGCGGTCTGGTCGCGACGTCGATGACCGTGCCGCACGCCTGAGCACACGGCGCGGGTCGTACGTCTCGTCTCTACGGCTCCGGCGGACACCAGCTCTGGAGCAGCCGGAAGAACGCCTCCTCGTTGCCCGCGAGGCCCGCGTCCGCCAGCGCCTGTTCGGCCTCGGCGAGGACCGCCGGCGGGACGACCGGTGGTCGGGCGGTGTCGGGCGGGCCGGCCGCGGTGTCGAAGGCGGCTCGGACCGTGTGCAACAGCCGCAGATAGGCCTGGACGGCGGTGCGCTCACGGTCGGTCAGTACGGCGGTGGGCATCGGCGGCTCTCCCCAAGTCGGCGTCGGTCGCACCCCCGGACGGGGCGCGTCGGTCGCAGCCCGTACGGGCGTGCATCTCCAGCTTGCCGTCCACCACTGACAATCCGGCTTCCTCGCCCCTGCGTTCGCCCGCTTAGCGGAGGCGAAACCTCACCGAAATCACCGGGGGGAAAGCGGTCCTACGCTGGGAGGAAGGGCTTTCGGCCGTCTTGATCCGCGGCCAGGGGAACGGGAGGCGAGTACATGGTCGACGACCCGCGCCGGCGCCCGGTGCGCGCCGTCCGGCTGCGCTCGGTGGGCGACGCAGAACTGGAGTTGCAGTACCGCGTGGTGCACGGTTACCGCCGTGCCTTCCGCATGGCGGGCGAGGGACCGCCGCTCGTCCTCATCCACGGCATCGGCGACTCCTCGGCGACCTGGGCCGAGCTGATTCCCGACCTCGCCCGCACCCACACCGTGATCGCCCCCGACCTGCTCGGTCACGGCGACTCCGACAAGCCGCGGGCCGACTACTCGGTGGCCGCGTACGCCAACGGCGTCCGTGATCTGCTCACCACCCTCAACATCGAGTCGGCCACACTCGTCGGGCACTCCCTGGGCGGGGGAGTGGCCATGCAGTTCGCCTACCAGTTCCCCGAGCGCACCGAGCGGCTCATCCTGGTCAGCGCCGGCGGTGTGGGCCGCGAGGTCAACCCCGTGCTGCGGCTGGTCTCCCTGCCCGGCGCCCACCTCATGCTGTCCTCGCTGCGGCTGCCCGGCATGCGGCTCCAAGTGGGGCTCGCCGTCCGCCTGATGAAGCTGCTGGACACCGACCTCGGCCAGGACGCCCCGGATCTGCTCAACCTCGTCGACGCGCTCCCGGACGAGACCTCCCGCAACGCCTTCATCCGCACCCTGCGCGCGGTCGTCGACTGGCGTGGCCAGGTCGTCACCATGCTCGACCGCTGCTACCTCACCGAAGGCATGCCGACCATGCTCCTGTGGGGCGACCGGGACAGCGTGGTACCCGTCCGGCACGCCTTCGGGGCGCACGAGGCGATGCCGGGCAGCCGCCTGGAGATCTTCGAGGGCGCCGGTCACTTCCCGTTCCACAGCGATCCCACGCGGTTCGTCTCGCTGGTCGAGGAGTTCACGGCGACCACGGCCCCGGCGGACTGGAGCCGTGACCACTGGAGGCAACTGCTCCGGGACGGCGGCCCCGGCACCTCGCGGGCTCGTGGCGTGGACCGTGACTTGAGAGAGGCGAGCGAACGCAGCGCGACGTGACGTCGGGCCGGGCTCAGCCCTGTGGCCCCAGATACCCCAGCGACGCCTCGATCCGTCCCGCCAGACGGTCCCGCTGCACCGGCCCCCGCAGCGACGAACCGGCCAGCCACGTCCGGCACTTGCTGGCCAGCAGCAGGCCGAAGCTCTCCGCCTCCCGCTCGTCGTCGAGCTCGAAGCGGCTGCGGGCGGCCACCTTGCGGACCGTGTCCTGGAGATCGGCGTCGTCGCTGAGGAGGCGGGCGGCGACCGCGGCGCCCTCGACGTGGTGGGAGCAGTGGCCGGCGTTCATGTGCCACAGCTCGTGGCCGAGGATGACCAACTGGTGGTCGGGGGCGGTGCGTTCCTCGATCACCACGAGGTCCTGGTCGGCCATGTCGAGCCACAGCCCGCTGGCCGTGCCGGGCGGGAAGGGCGCCGTACGGAAGTGGACCGGGCGGCCCCGGCGTCTGCTCATCGCGTCGCACAGGGCGCCGTAGAGGTCCTCGGGCCGTGCCGGGGCGTCGAGTTCCAGCTCCGCCACCAACTCGCCGCTCAGGCGGCGCATGTGCTTACCGATGCCCACAGTTGTCTCCAGGATCAGGACTCGGGCCGCTTGACGCTCTCCAGAAGCATGTCCAGCCACTCGGCGACCTTGTCACGGTGCTGGTCGGTGGGCAGCTGCGCGGCCCGCCAGGCGATCCCGCGGACGCCGTGGTCCTGGAGCAGTCGCTCCAACGGGTCGTGGGCGGCCGCGGCGGCCGCCCGGTCCCGGTCGGCGAGCTTGTGCAGGAGCTCCTGCTCGGTGTGCTGGAGCGCACCCGCGAGCGCCTCGGGGTCCTCGGCCGTCAGGAACCCGGCGTGCACCCGGAAGAACCGCTGGATGGCGTCGCAGTGCTCCATGGTGGGGCGCCGGTCGCCGTTGATGAGGGCGCCCGCCTGCTGCCGGGACATGCCCGCGCCGTCGGCGATCTCCTGCTGGGTGTACTTGCGCCCGTTGGGCTTGAGCCGGGTGCGGCGCAACAGGTCGAGCCGCTGCAGGAACCGCGCCTGGACGTCCGGTTCACCCGCCGGGCGCCCGCTCAGCAGGGCCTTGACCACGGGCTCGGGGACACCCGAGGCGACGGACAGCCGACCGGTGTCGAAGACCTGCGCGTGCGGCACGCCGAGCCGGTCGGAGAGTGCGGTGACGCGGGCGACGACGGCCGTCAGCACGACCGTTGCCGCGTCGTCCGGGCTCTCGAAGCCATCCGACACCGACAGATCTCCTACGTCTCTCACCCGACTACTCACAGGCGGTCGCCGTGAACTTCCCGGAGAGTAGCCCGTTGTTCGAACTCACATCCAGGTGTCGCCACAACTGTGGCCAATTTCAGCCGTCAACCGCTACGGAATGCCACGATAGTTGACACCACTCGCTCCGGGGAAGCAGGATCAAGGCGCCGCGTGAAGGCCGCATAGGCAAGAGGGGTGACCTCCCGATGGCATATCAGGCAGGTGGGCAGCCGTCGGAACTGCGGCCCGTCCCCGAGGGGCTCGAAGCCCAGGCGTATCTTCAGGACTACGCCACGCTCCTGGAAGCCGTCCCCTTCCCGTCCGTCGTCCTCGACCACCGCTGGGACGTCGTCCTCGCCAACGCCGCTTTCGCGTCACTTTTCCGTGCCGTGGGTCCGCATCCGACGGCCATGCCGGGCGACAACTTCCTCCGGTTCGTCCTCTTCCACCCCGACGCGAGCAGTGTCCTCGGTGAGCACGAATCGCGCTGGTGTCTGCCGATGCTCGCGCACTTCGCGGCCGCGGTGGAGCGGCACGGCCACGACCACGGCATCCAGGCGATCCGCCGGGACATCGCCCAGGACCCGATCATGGACGCCGCCTACCGGCACGGCCTGCCGCACTGGATCCGCGCGGTCGGCGAGCGGGCCGTGGAGCACGACGGCTCCGTGCGCCCGCTGGTGCACCCCGACCCGCGCTGGGGCGCCACCGACTGCCGGGTCGTCGACGAGACCCCGCGCACCCTGCGCGACCTGGGCTACACCCGGCTGACCCTCGTGCTCCGCCCGGCTCCCACCCGGCGCCGCCCGCGTCGCGCGACGACTCATCTCTCGGTGGTCCCCACCCCCCAGGCCTGACGGGCACCGTCGGCGTTCAGGTCGTCGACGGCGCCTCGTCAGTAAATGTCGGGCCCCGTGGAGCAAGGGTGTTCCACGGGGCCACCCCATCCGGCTCACTCCGCCACCACGAGCACCAGCGGCACCCCCTCGCACGGCATCAGCCGCACCCCGCCGGCCCGCCCGGGCCTGCCCGTCGCCAACGTCAAGTGCGTGCCGTACGCCAAGTGGGTCCAGGCCTGGACCGAGATCAAGGGCTGAGGCATGGCCCTGCTGACGCGGACCGCGGGGGCGCTGCACCGCCGCCCCCGCCTCCGGCTCTCCCTGCTCCTAGTCGCTGGTCGAACGACAACGTCCGCGAGCTGTTCACCACGCCGGTGTTCCGGCAGGTGATCCTGCGGAGCGTGGGGGTGGCGCTGGCCGTCACCGTCCTGTGCGCGGTGATCGCCTTCCCGGTCGCCTTCTACACGGCACGGGTCGCACGGCCCAGGCGGCGCCCGCTGCTGGTCGTCGCCATCCTCACCCCGCTCTGGGCGAGTTACCTGGTCAAGGTGTACGCCTGGCGGCTGATCCTCTCCGAGGGCGGGCTCGCCGACTGGATGCTGAAGCGGTCGGGCCGAGCGGCCCGGGGTTCGGACTGACCGCGGCCGTGCTGACGCTGACGTACCTCTGGCTGCCTACATGATCCTGCCGATCCACACGGCGCTGGAGCAGCTGCCCGCCAGCCTGCTCGACGCCTCGGCCGACCTGGGGGCGCGGGCCGGCCGGACCTTCCGGTCGGTGGTGCTCCCGATGGTGCTGCCGTCGGTGGCGGCCGGGTCGATCTTCACGTTCTCACTGAGCCTGGGCGACTACATCACCGTGCAGATCGTCGGCGGCAAGACCCAGCTGATCGGCAACCTCGTCTACTCCAACATCCCTGTAGAGGAGCCTCGTGCAACTGTCCCGCTCCGCCCGTATCGCACTGCGCGTCGCCGCCGGGTTCGGCTTCGCGGTGATCTACGTCCCGCTCGTGCTCGTCCTCGTCAACTCCCTGAACCCGGACCGGAGCGCGAGCCGGCCCCCGCCGGGGCTGACCCTGCACTGGTGGTCGGTGGCCTGGGAGAACTCGGGCGCCCGTGCGGCGCTGTGGGTCTCGGTCAAGGCGGGCCTCGGCGCCACTGCAATAGCACTGGTCCTCGGAACGCTCATCGCCTTCGCCGTGGCCCGGTACCGCTTCTTCGGCCGGGACGCCCTCTCCTTCGTGGTCGTCCTGCCGATCGCGCTCCCGGGAATCGTCACGGGCATCGCCCTCAACTCGGCGTTCAGCACGGTGCTCGAGCCGCTGGGCGTCGGCCTCGGCCTGTTCACCGTGGTCGTCGGCCACGCCACCTTCTGCATCGTCGTGGTCTTCAACAACGTCGTCGCCCGGCTCCGCCGCACTCCCGGCTCCTACGAGGAGGCCGCGATGGACCTGGGTGCGAACACTTTCCGCGCCTTCATCGACGTCACCTTCCCCCTGGTCCGCTCGGCCCTCCTCGCGGGCGCCCTGCTCGCCTTCGCCCTCTCCTTCGACGAGATCGTCGTCACCACCTTCACCGCGGGACCGGGCGTCGAGACCCTCCCCATCTGGATCTTCAACAACATGACCCGCCCGCAACAGGCACCGGCGGTGAACGTGGTGGCGGCCGTGCCGGTGCTGCTGTCCGTGCTTCCGATCTACGCGGCTCAGCGGCTGTCGGCGGACACGGCGACGGGAAGCCGGGTCTGACGCCGTGGCGTGTCCACTGTCCCGTTTACGCAAACAGCTTGCATAACTTGCGCTATTCTTGCGTTCATGACGCGACGACTTGCCGAGGTGGCGAAGAAGGTCGGGGTCAGTGAGGCCACGGTCAGCCGGGTGCTCAACGGCAAGCCGGGAGTCTCCCAGGCCACCCGGCAGGCGGTGCTGTCGGCGCTGGACGTGCTCGGGTACGAGCGGCCCACACAGTTGCGCGGTGAGCGCGCGCGACTCGTGGGGCTGGTGCTGCCGGAGCTCCAGAACCCGATCTTCCCGGCGTTCGCCGAGGTCATCGGCGGGGCGCTGGCCCAGCTCGGGCTGACCCCGGTGCTGTGCACCCAGACCAAGGGCGGGGTGTCCGAGGCCGATTACGTGGATCTCCTACTGCAGCAGCAGGTCTCCGGCGTCGTCTTCGCCGGCGGGCTCTACGCCCAGGCGGACGCGCCGCACGACCACTACCGGCGGCTCGCCGACCGGAACATCCCGGTCGTGCTGGTCAACGCGTCCATCGACGACCTCGGCTTCCCGGGCGTGTCCTGCGACGACGCGGTGGCCGTCGAGCAGGCCTGGCGGCATCTCTCCTCCCTGGGGCACGAGCGGATCGGGCTGGTCCTGGGGCCCGCGGACCACATGCCGTCGGCCCGCAAGCTGGCCGCGGCGCGGGGGCTCGGCGAGCTGCCGGAGGAGCGGGTGGCACGGGCCATGTTCTCCATCGAGGGCGGGCACGCGGCGGCCGCCCGGCTCATCGACCGCGGGGTCACCGGCTTCATCTGCGCCAGCGACCCCCTCGCCCTCGGTGCCATCCGGGCTGCCCGCCGCAAGGGACTCGACGTGCCGGGCCAGGTCTCGGTGGTCGGCTACGACGACTCCGCCCTGATGAACTGCACCGAACCTCCGCTGACCACCGTCCGCCAGCCCATCGAGGCCATGGGCCGGGCCGCCGTGGAGCTGCTGAACGCGCAGGTCGGCGGCAGCGCCGTACCGCCCGAGGAACTGCTCTTCGAACCCGAGCTGGTGGTCCGGGGGTCCACCGCGCAAGCCCCGCGCGGCTGAGATCCACGACTCTCTCATCGCCCTGTCGAATAATTACAGATTCTGCGTGACATCTTGCGGGCTGATGTCGGCGGTGCTTGAGTGTGCGGCGCCCACCGCTCCTGCCACGAGGGGTCCACCGATGACAAGCACCGGGTACCGCCGTACCGTCGCCGCGCTCAGCTTGTTCTTTATCTACCGTCCGCGTGATAGAGCGGGGATGGACGGTCCCAGACGGCGTCTGACCGGCTGACAACCTTTCGCAGTTCGCGGGCACTTCGGGGTGATAGGGCCTGCATCACGGT